>JBEBOQ010000029.1:0-50340 GCA_040396375.1 Achromobacter xylosoxidans | reverse complement strand
TGAACATCCAGGTGATCGAGTTCACCGACTACGTGCAGCCCAACGTCGCGCTGGCTGCCGGCGACCTGGACGTGAACAGCTACCAGCACCAGCCGTACCTGGACAACGCCAATGCGGACCGTGGCTACAAGCTGGTCAGCATCGCCAAGACCGTGATTTTCCCGATCGGCATCTACAGCAAGAAGATCAAGTCGCTGGCCGAACTGAAGGACGGCGCTCGCATCGCGCTGCCGAACGACCCGACCAACGGCGGTCGCGCCCTGCTGCTGCTGCAGGCCAACGGCCTGATCAAGCTGCGTCCGGAAGCCGGCCTGAAGGCGACCCCGATCGACGTGATCGAGAACCCCAAGAAGCTGCGCTTCATCGAACTGGACGCCGCCCAACTGCCGCGTTCGCTGGACGACACCGACGCGTCGGCCGTGAACACGAACTTTGCGCTGGAAGCCGGCCTGAACCCGGCCAAGGACGCGATCGCCCAGGAATCGCCCAATTCGCCGTACGCCAACGTGCTGGTCGTGCGTGAAAAGGACAAGGACCGCCCCGAGTTCGCCAAGCTGGTCAGCATTTACCACAGCGCGGCCGTCAAGCAATTCATCGAGACCAAGTTCAAGGGCGCCGTCGTCGCTGCCTGGTAAGCCAGCCGCAGTACCCGATATGCCAGACGGCCGCGCAAGCGGCCGTTTTTCTTTGCGGGTAAGCGGTAAGGGCTGGGCCCGTGGCCGTCTTGTGCGGTGGCCTGCGTTGGCCGAAGCAAGGCAGTATCCCCTTCTGGTGTTGCGGCGCAGACTCGCCTGTGCCTCTATTTTTTGACAAGGTCTTCGAAATAAGCCATAATTTCTGGCTTCGGTCGGGCTGATAGCTCAGTCGGTAGAGCAGCGGACTTTTAATCCGTTGGTCGCGAGTTCGAGTCTCGCTCAGCCCACCACCCCCCGCTTTTTTGCGAAGGCGGTAAGAGAATCAAGCACCTGCGAGTGATCGCGGTGCTTTTTTTTCGTCTGTAGGGGACGCGGCGTCTGGAATGGCACACATCAGTCAAAGGGGCGCATATTGGCGCACCGAAATTCGTCGGCGAGGGTTCAAGCTCGCCTATCGAACGTTTGATACGCGCCAACTCGCCCAGCAGTGGGCCTCGCACCGAATCTGAGATGGACGCAGGCGTCTATGTCGGTCGAAGTCAGGCGCAGCGCCCCGCCACAGTCCGGGCAAAGTCGGCATTGGGGTTCATACACCCGCGTGTTCGTCGGCAGCCCATCAGCCCATCAGCGCGTCAGGCATCGCACCACCATTTCCAATCCGTGACGGCGCGTATCTGAAACTGGCGGGAAGGCGGCTTGATTTATGATCTATCGCTTGTTCTCCCGGGCAACGGGTACCCTGATGATTCATATTGTTCGCCGTCTTATCCGCCTCGCGCCTGGCGCAATGGCGCTGGGCGTTTTGTTCATGGCATGTGGCCACGCGCTGGCCGCCCCGCGCACCGTGTACACGGGCACCCTGCAAGGCGCCGGCGATGTGGTCATGGAACTGGACAGCCAGCCGGCCGGCGATGGCACGGTCAGCGGCCGCTACTTCTATCCGAAGCACGGCGTTGATATTCCGCTGAAGGGCACGCCGCAGGCCCTGCGCGAACCGAGGACCTACTACGAGATCCAGAATAGCGGCGGCGATCCGGAATCGGATGCAGCGCCGCCGGCCGCCACCTGGTCGGGCAAACGCGACGGTGCCGGCTACCAAGGAAAATGGGTCGATGGGCGCACGGGCAAGTCGCGCAGCTTCAGCCTGCGCCGCGTCGCCGACTACGATCCTGACGCCTTGGCGCCGGGCGCCGTGCAGGCCGTGACCGACGCAATCAGTGGCGGCGTGGGCAGCGGCATCGACGTCAATGCCGGCATCGATATGCAGCATGCCCCCTACGAAACGCTGAAACTCGCCGGCCACGCCGTGCCGGTTGGCCATGACATAGGCAACGCCAAGGTGGCTTACCGCCTATGGCGCGACCCGCGCACGAAGTTCAGCTATCCGCGGCTGAGCCGGCATCCAGACCCGCAGGTGCAGAAACGCATCAACGATTTGTTGGAACAGCGCCATTGGCAGATGAACCTGGCGGCGCTGGGCTGCATGGCCACGATCTACACCGACGGCAACCCGGCGGCCGGCACGTTGGGCAGCTATGACGATGAGAACATCACGGTCGACTGGTTGTCCCCGGCGTTGATGACGGTCAGCGAGTCGGGCAGCCTGTACTGCGGCGGCGCGCATCCCAACAATCATTTCGACCCGTACACGTTCGATCTGCTGCGCGGTGAATACCTGGATTGGAACCGCATCTTCGACGCCTACGTGCCCGGCGAAGATGGCTTGCGTACGGAAAGCCCGACCTTGCTGGCGCTGATGGAGAAGGCGCGCGCGCCGCTCGCCGCGCAGAACACCAAGGTCGCGGCCGACGACGATTCCCTGGAAGACTGCTCCGACCTATGGCCCAGCTACCTGGCCTTGAGCATTGCGTCGCCCGGCGAACTGGTCTTGTCGGTGTCCGGCATTGGCCATGCCATGGGCGTCTGCCTGGGGCCGCACGCCAGCCTGCCGTTCAAGGCGCTGCAGCCGCATCTGAAATCGGGCGGGCAGGCTTATCTGGTGACCGAGTAGGTCGGTTATCGGGAAAGGCTGCCCCGTGCCTGAGCCTTACCTCATAACGGCAACAGTGCTGTCGCTTCGATTTCCACCAGCATGCCGTCCAGCGCCAGCCGAGGCACGGGAATCAAGGTGCAGGCCGGCGCCAGGTGAATGCCCCAGCGCGATTTGATCTCGTTGGAAAACAGCGCCAGGCGTTCCTGGCTGTGGTCCACCACCAGGACCGTCAGCTTGGCTACGTCGAACAGCGTGGCGCCGGCGCCCTCGAGCGCGGTCTGGACGTTGTCCAGCGCCTGGCGCACCTGTGCGAGGAAGTCAGGCTGCAGTTCGCCCCGGGTGTTTTCTCCGCCTTGGCCAGCGGCGAAGATCAGCCGGGCCGGCGTGTCGGCCACGGCCACGTGCGAATAGCCATTGGGACGCGGGTCATACAGGCCCGGCGGGTTGATGAAGGCAAGCGAGGGCAGGGCGGGGGTGATGCGGGAAGGCATGGCGGGCTCCGTAAGCGTGTGGGCCATTATTGGAACGCCAGTATCAAACCTCAATCGGGGTTGAGGTCAAGGAAGGCGGCCCGTCATCACTTGTCGGCCCCGCCGACGGATCAGGACAGGGCGCGGGGCGGCATGGCCGACAGTTCGGTCAGGCTCAGGCCACAGCTGCGGGCGCGCTCGGCCAGGGTCGCGCTTTGCTCCAGGGCGCGCTTGCTTTCGGCCAGCAGCACGTCCAACTGTTCGTCCAGCGACGAGGCCATGGTCCAGGCCCGCTCGGCGAATTCAGCAGAGAAGGCGTCGACACAGGGCTTGCAGATGGCCGATCCGTGGCTTTCCAGCAGGGGCGCGCCTTGCGCCAGCGTTGATAGGCAAAAATGGCAGGCAAGGGCGCGGCTCATGCGTCGGGGGGCTCGTGGTCGAAGGGAGGCCCGGCGCAAGCGCTTGCGGGGCCTTACCCTATGGACAACGGCCCGGCGGCCGGACTCTTAAATGGTCACGGCGTATCGCCAGGCGGGCAGCGTTGGCCCGCCTGCGGAGGATCAGCCCGCGTAGGCCGCGCGCAGCGGCGCGGCGATGGCCTGTGGCGTGACGTCGATGACGGTTTCGGCCGGCAGCTTGAAGAAGGCGGCGGTGGCCGCCAGGCGCTTGGCCTGGTCTTCCAGCGATGCGGCCGCGGCGGCCGCTTCTTCGACCAGCGAGGCGTTCTGCTGGGTGACATCGTCCATCTGCGTCACGGCGCGGTTGATCTGGTCGATGCCGATGGACTGCTCGGTCGAGGCTTCGGTGATTTCCGCCATGATCTGGGTGACGCGCTGCACCGAGGCCACGATCTCTTGCATGGTGTCGCCGGCGGCGCGAACCTGGTCGGCGCCGCTGTCGACGTTGCTGGAGGACTGCTCGATCAGGTCCTTCACCTCGCGGGCCGCTTGGGCGCTGCGCTGGGCCAGGCTGCGCACTTCGCCAGCCACCACCGCGAAGCCCTTGCCCTGTTCGCCGGCCCGGGCGGCTTCGACGGCCGCGTTCAAGGCCAGGATATTGGTCTGGAAGGCGATGCCATCAATCACCGAGACAATCTCGGCGATGCGCTTTGAGCTTTCCGAGATGCGGGTCATGGTTTGCACCACTTGGCTGACCGCCTCGCCACCGCGCAGGGCGACGCCGCGGCTTTCGGCCGCCAGGCTGTTGGCCTGGTGGGCATGCTCGGTGTTCTGCTTGACGGCGGTGGCCAGTTCTTCCATGGACGCGGCGGTTTCTTCCAGCGAGGCGGCCTGCTCTTCGGTGCGCGAGGACAGGTTGGCGTTGCCCGACGAGATTTCGGCGGCGCCCGTGTTGATTTCATTGACGCTGCGGCGCACTTCGCTGACGGTGCGGGTCAGGCTTTCCTGCATGCGTTTCAGGGCGGTGAACAGCACGCCGATTTCGTTGTCGGAGTTCACCGCGACGCGCTGGGTCAGGTCACCGGAGGCGATGCGGTCAAAGTGCACGGCGGCGTCTTTCAGGGGCTGCAGCACCTGGCGGCTGATAAAGCGCCAGCAGCCGATCGCCAGTGCGGCGGCCAGTGCCAGCATGATGATGGTCGACAGCTCTGCCCGGTCATAGCGCTGGTCGGATGCGGCATTGATCTCGTCGGCGCGCCGTTCGGTATGTTCCAGGAAGCTGTTGACGCGTTCGGCGAAGCGGGCGTCGGCGGTCCGGGTGTCGACCGCGGCGATTGCGTAGCCTTCGGCGGATTGTTTCTGCAGGGTCTGTTCCAGCGCTTCGATGCTGCGCACGTAGGCGTTGAAGACGCTGTCCAGGTCGCTGGCCAGCTTCATGCCGGCCTCGGTGTTCTTGGGCACGCGCTGGTAGACGGCAAAGCGCTTGCGGGCGTCTTGCAGGTATTGCGTGGCCTGGTCGATGCTGGCCTGGGCTTGCGCGCCCTTGCCGGAGACGACGTCCAGGTAGGCAGCCACCAGGGTCAGCCGGCTGCGCAACAGCAGCGTCTGGGTTTCATACAACGGCCGGGTTTGCTCGGTGGAGACTGAGCTCAGGTCGTCCACGGCCATGTCGGCGGCCCGTGCGTACAGCCAGCCCATGCTCGTGGCGACCGCCAGCGCCAGGACGAAGATGGCCAGGACGGCCAAGAGGCCGGTGCGTATCTTCAGGTTCCTAAGCATGGTGGGGGGCTCCTGTGTGTGTCTTGGGGCTGACCCGTCAAAACGTGGTCTCGGAAAATCCGGGCTGACTGTAAATTTAAATTACATATTTAACAATTGATCATTTTTCAGGGGGGCATTCTGGTTTCGGCAATGCCCGCCTCGGGGGCGGGCTAGAAAAGCTGCGGCGCGTCGCTGCGGATGAAGCGCAGGAAGCGGTGCGCGGCATCCGACAAGGGGCGCGAGGCGTGCGTCTGGAACTGGAGTTGGCCGGCGTTGAGCAACGCATCGTTGATCGGGCGGCATATCAGTCGCCCGGATTCCAGGTGGTCGGCGGCGGTGAGCCGGGCGCACAAGGTGACCGCGTCGCCGGTCAGGACGTATTGGTAGGCGGCGTCCGGCAGATTGGACGTGAACGCCGGCGACAGGGTGATGTTGTACAGGCTGCAAGCCATGTCCAGCACCTGGCGCAGGGCGCTGCCGCCTTCAGGCAGCGCCAGCGGATATGCCGGCAATTGGGTGATGTGCAGGGATTCGCAGGCGGCCAGCGGGTGGCCGGGCCGCATCACGGCCACGATTTCGGCGGGATGCGAGTAGATGACCGCGATGTCTTTTTCCGCCGAATGGCTGTAGGTGACGCCGATGTCGGCCTGGGCCGAGCGCACGCGTTCGGACACTTGCCCGGCATCCAGAATATGCAGGCTGAAGCGGATCGATGGATGTTCGGCCTGGAAGGCGGCGAACTTGCGCGGCAGGGCGCAGGCGGCGAAGCCGGGCGCGCCGGCGATTTTCACGGTCTGGGTGTAGCGGCCGTTCTGGCCGTCGATCTCCGCATAGGTGCGGGCGGCGTCGGCTTCCACCCGGCGCGCATGATCCGCCAGGATGCGGCCGGCTTCGGTCACCCGCATGCCCTTGGGATGGCGTTCGAACAACTGGTTGTGCAGGCGTTGTTCCAGGCCGGCGATCTGGCGGCTGACCGCCGAACTGACGACATTGAGCCGCGCGGCGGCGCCATTGACGGATCCTGTGTCGACGACGGCGAGAAAGTAACGAAGCGCGGTGCTGTCGAATTGGAATCGCTTCATTGATATGAGTGCCGTAAATCGCAGTGTCGAGTCCGGGCGGCTGGCAACCGTAAAAGCAGCGCGCGAGACGGTGGCCCCCTGGCATACCGGTAAGCAAAGCGTACCGAGAGCCGTCGGGGGCGGCCGCGCGCCGTGGCGTCTTGTGAACGCCGCGGCCAACGGCGTCGGACCACGGAAGCGATGGCGGGTTGCGCGGCCGGCGGGACGGGTGCGCCGTCCGGGGAGCCCGGTGCGCGGGGATGCCAGTCCCGGGGCCTGCGGGACAGGCGATTGGGCCAGAGGTGGAATTTATTCCAGCAACACCTTTTGCCACAATCGCAAATTTATCAATATTGCATTCTAATTTCGGCAACAAGGCGCGGGGCCTGGACCTCGCGGCAAGACGGAGGCGTGGGACGAAAAAAAGCGCGCCCGAAGGCGCGCTTGAAAATGGGCGGGGCGGGAACCCTCAGTCCACCACGAAGCCGCCCGGGCCGGCGTGGCCCAACAATTCCCGTGCGCATTGCACCGCCTCATGGGGCGTGGCCACGGCCAGGAAGGGCATGCCGAACGCGCGCGCCATCTTTTCGCCGCGCTTGCGGATCTTGTCCAGGGCGCCTGCGTCGCGTTCGACCGCAATGAAGGCGCGGCAGCGCGCCTTCAGGCGGGGCATGTTGCTGGTCTGCCATTCGATCATGGCCTTGCGGTCGTCGTGGCTGGCTTCCTGGCGCATGTCCGGCACCACCATGACGAAGGTCTGCGGGTTGTCGACCAGCATTTCCATTTCGCGGATCCAGCTGGCGGAATAGCCAGCCGGCGCGCTGCCGTGCTTGGCGGTGACGATGGGGAATTGGGATAGGTCGTGGAAGAAAAAATGGTCGCGGTTCATTCGAATTCTCCGAAATATGGGGCGGGCGCATCCTTGCGGCAGCCGCAGCCGCCGTAAAGCACCAGGCTGTAGGAATCCAGCGCGAAGCCGCATTGCTTGGCGATCTTGCGCACCAATTGCGCCATCGCCACGTCGCTGGATTCCTGGATCCGGCCGCAGTGCCGGCAGACCAGGTGGTCGTGGTGTCCCTTGTCATTCAGCTCGTACACGGTTGAATGCGAGTCGAGCTGAGTCCGTTTGAGCACGCCGGCGTCTTCAAGTTGCGTGATGACGCGATAAACCGTCGCCAGGCCGATGCTGCTGTGTTCCGAAATGAGACTGCGGTAGATGTCCGCCGCGCTCATGTGCTGGTCCGTATGCTGATGGAAGACGTCCAGGATCTTCAGGCGCGGGAAAGTGGCTTTGATGCCTGCCACGCGCAACCGGGTGTGGTCCATGTTGATTCTCCGTTTCGGGGCCGATGCCCGAATGATGAGAATGATGTACATTTTCAACTGATCCCGCTAACGGGAATCCGTCAACCTGTAGCTCAAATCTGCCAACCATGTTCCAAGTGACCGTGGTCCACCACGCCCTTCCCGACGTCCTACTGACGCCGTTCAGCATGCAGCACCGCCGGGAATCCAAAGGCATTTTCGTCCCCGACCATGTCCACAACGAGGGCATGCTGGTGCTCGTCCACGAAGGGCTGGTGATGGTGCAGGCGGGGGCGCAGGTCTGGACGGTGCTGCCCGGCAGCCTGGGGTGGATTCCGCCCGGGGTGACACACGCGGCGCGCTGGTTCGGCGAGGCGCGCGGGTCGTTCCTGTACGTGCGGGAGGACGCCTGCGCCCGGCTGCCGACGCACTGCCGTTCTTGGCCGTCGTCCAAGCTGATCGACGCGCTGGTCGAACGTTTCACCAGTGCGCCCGTTGGCGCCTTGTCCGACGCCTATCTCGAGCAGTTGTTCGATGTGCTGCTGGCCGAGATCGAGCAGCGCGAGCATGCGCCGTTGCTGCTGCCCATGCCGGACGATCCGCGCTTGCAGGACCTGGCCAATTCGCTGCTGGGTACGCCGGACGACCCCTCCGGCATCGACGAATGGGCGCAGCGGCTGAACATGTCGTCGCGGACGTTGATGCGCCGTTTCCGCCAGGAAACCGGCGTCACGCTGGGCCAGTGGCGCCAGCAGGCGCGGCTGCTGCGCGGGCTGGAAATGCTCTGCAGCGGCGGCTCGGTGACCGAGGCGGCGCTGTCGGTGGGCTACGAGAGCACCAGCGCGTTCATCGGCAGCTTCCGCGCTGCCTTTGGCATGACGCCCACCCGCTATCTGGCTGGCCGGGAGTCGGCCGCCGGGGCCGTTGATGCCCTGCCTGGCTAGCGTGCAGCGGCCCAGCGACCTGTCCTGAGGGACGGGCCGCTCGCCCCCTTCCAGGCTTTACGGATCTTCACTTTTTTCCGACAGATTTGCGGATCTTCCCGCACGCCCTTTGCCTACCATGGCGCCAGGGTAGGACAGGTTTTCTCGTCCTGCCCTCCATGCATCAAGGGTGTTCCATGACTTGCCAACCTTTCTACTCTCTGCCGGCCGGGAGCGCCGGCGTCGCCGTGGCGCCCGCCCCGGTACTGGCGTTCGCCCAGATCCTGGCGCGCCTTTTGGCCGCTACCCGTGGCGCCTGGCAACTGGATGCCGTCGCCGGGAGCACGCCGTGACCACGCAACGGATCGGGCAACCGACCGGGCAACGCACCGCTGCATTGCTGATCCACGGCCTGGGCGGCACCGAATTCGACATGGGCTCGCTACACAAGGTGCTGGCGCGCGCCGGGGTGGAAACCCACGGCGTGACGTTGCCCGGCCACGCGGGCCGGCCCGAGGACTTGCTGGATGTGCGGGTCGAAGACTGGATGGACGTGGTGACCCGCCGCTACCGCGAGCTGTGCGCCCAATACGAGGTGGTGCACGTCATCGGCATGTGCCTGGGCGCGCTGCTGGCGGTGGAACTGTGCAAGCGCGAATCGCATACCCGCGGGGCGCTGGTATCGCTGTCGGCGCCGGTGTTCCTGGATGGCTGGAGCACGCCTTGGTACCGCGGCTTGCGCTATCTGCTGTATCACGTGCCGGGCGTGCCGCGTCGCATCCGGGTCGAGGAAGAGGACCCCTACGGCGTCAAGAGCGAATTGGTGCGGGCGTTCATCAAAGCGGGTTTCGCCCGCGGCGACGGCTTTCATTACCAGTGGGTGCCGCTGGCCTGTGTGCGCCAGGTGGACCGCCTGCGCGGCATGGTCAAGCGCGGGCTGGAGCAGATGCGCTGCCCGACGCTGGTGATGCACGCGGTGGAAGACGAGCTGACCAGCCCGCGCTCGGCCCGGCTGCTGGGGGCGCGCATTCCCGGCGCGTCGGTGGTGCTGCTGCAAGACAGCTATCACATGATCTGCGTGGACCACGAACGCGAGCGGGTGATGCAGAACGTGCTGGAATTCCTGGGCAAGGATCCAGAGATCGTACGTACGCGCCGCCGTGCCACGGAACCCCGGCATTGCCGCGGGCAGGCAGGGCAACAGGGCGCGGATAGCCTGTTGGCGGCGGCTCGTTAGAGGCTGCGCGGCGTGGCGCGGCTGGAATAGGTACGGCCGGCTTGTGGGCGTAGCCGGTCGAGGCCGCCTTGGGCGGGTTCAGGCCGCGGCGGGCTGGTCAGGCTGGTTGGGATGCGACGGGCCTTGCGGATCGTTTTCGGCATCGGGCCGGGGCGGTACGGCCGGCAGGCCCAGTGTCTGGCGCAGGCGCTGGCAATCGGGATTGGGCGAGCCGTCCGGCAGCCAGATATCGAATTCGCGGCAGGGCGTCGGGCGGTCTTCGTAGATGGCGCAGTGGATGCCCGGCTGGCCCAGTTCCCCGCGCAGCGAGATGCAGCGGCCGCCGCCCATTTCCGTGCCTTTCATACAGGCCCGCAACGGGCTCATCTGCGTGACCAGTTCCACCGGCACGTGGCCGCCGTTTTCGCCCGCCAGTTCGCCGCAATAGAACGACACCCGGAAGTGCGAGCAACAGGCGCCGCAGTCCAGACAGGGATTGGCGGCCGGATTGGCGTCGCCGGCCAGGGTGGCGGGCGACACGAAGGTGATGACGGATGTCTCGAGCAGGGACATGGCGGGCAAAGTCCGAAAACCTGTCCGGTCCCGGCAGCGGCCGGATGCGGGCGGGCAAGCTGCCCGCGCGCCGGGCCGATCCGGGGGCGCGCACGGACACGGCCGGCGCGGGATCAGGGGCGGAAATAGTAGCGGGATTCCGCTTGCGGTAGCTACGACTTTTTTCGGGGACGTGGCTGGAGTAGCATCGGAAACCGATTGCCGCCAGGACCTTTCCCATGAATGCCAATTCCGCCTTTCCCGACGGCCACGCCCGTTGCGGCTGGGTCGACACCTCCGCCGACTACATGGCGTACCACGACAGCGAGTGGGGCCGGCCGCAAGGCGACGACCGCGCCCTGTTCGAACAGCTTTGCCTGGAAGGTTTTCAATCCGGCTTGAGCTGGCGCACCATCCTCAACAAGCGCGATGCCTTCCGCCGTGGTTTCGCCAACTTCGACCCGGCCAAGGTTGCGCGCTTCGGCGAAAAGCAGGTGCTGGCGCTGCTGGCCGATGCCGGTATCGTGCGCCACCGCGGCAAGATCGAAGCCGTCATCAACAACGCCCACCGCGCACTTGAAATGATCGAACGCGAAGGCTCGCTGGGCGCCTTCTTCTGGCGCTTCGAGGCGCCGCCCGGATCGCCGTCCACGCTGGGCGCGTCCACCTCGACGCAGTCCGAGGCCCTGTCCAAGGCGCTCAAGAAATTGGGCTGGAAATTCGTCGGGCCCACCACCGTCTACGCCTTCATGCAATCGGTGGGCATGGTCAACGACCACCACCCCGACTGCTATTGCCACAGCATCAGCGAACAAGCCCGCAAGGATTTCAGGCGGCCCGCGTAGGGCGGCCCGCGTAGGGCGGCCAGAGTTGGGGCGCCCGCGTAAGGCGACCCCCTCGCGTCTATTGCCCGGCGCCCTGTGCCACGGGGGGCGTGCCCGGGATGCAGTAGCGTCCTTCGCGATAGGCCCAGCTGGGCCACAGCGCATGCGCCAGCGCTTCGGTCGCCAGGTCCGGGTCCAGCGGCACCGGCGCATAGGTTTCCGGCGCGGTGTAGCGATACTGCACCGGCGTTTTGTTCGGCGCCATCACCAGCAGGTCGTTTTCCTTCAGATAACCGTAGGTGTTGTCGTACTGCATGATCGCGCGGCCCGGGGCGCTGCGAGTCAGGTCGTGGCCGATCATCGGGTGTTCGGTGTCCACGCCGATCAGCGACAGCAGGGTGGGCGGCAAGTCGATCTGGCTGATCAGTCGGTCGTCGCGCCGCGCCTCGATGCCAGCGCCCAGGATCACGGCGGGAATATGAAAGTGGCGTACCGGCACCAGGCTGGCGCCGAACACGCGCGAATCGTGGTCGGCGGCCACCAGGAAGACGGTGTTCTCCCAGTAAGGCGAGGCCTTGGCGCGTTCAAAGAAGCGGCCCAACGCCCAGTCGGCGTAGCGCACGGTGTTTTCCACGGTGGCCGGGTTGCCCTCGGTCGGGATGCGGCCCGCCGGATACTCCCAGGGCGAATGGTTCGACACGCTGAAGGCCAGGGTAAAGGTCGGCTTGTCGCCGTCTTCGCGCAGCAGCCGGTCCAGCTGATTGAACATGTCCTCGTCCGACGCGCCCCAGGTGCCCACGAAAGTCGGGTCCACGAAGTCTTCGCGATCGACGATCTGCTTGAAACCGTTGCCCAGGAAGAAGCCCTTCATATTGTCGAAGTGCGATTCGCCGCCGTAGATGAAACGCGAGTGATAGCCATGGCGGCCCAGCAGGTCGGCCAGCGAGAAAAACCCGCGCTGCGAACGCGGCAGCTTCAGCACCGCCTGGGCCGGCGTGGGCAGAAAGCCCGTGGTCACCGCCTCGAGTCCGCGCACCGAGCGCGTGCCGGTGGCGTAGGCCCGCGTAAAGGTCCAGGCCTCGCGCGCCAGGGCGTCCAGTTCGGGCGTCAGGTCCATGCCGCCCAGGCCAGCGCTGTACTGCGCACCCAGGCTTTCTTCCAGAATGATCACCAGGTTCAGCGGGCGCGCGGTCTTGCGGGTGGCGGGCTGGCGGTGCAGGCTGGGGTGGTTCGCATCGGCGGGCGGGTAAGGCAGGCCCGCTTGCGCCAGCACCCGCCGGTGCATGTCGTCGTCGTCCATGCCACCGTACACGGCGGAGGCCGACTTCTCGTTTTTCATGCTGTAGACGGCATAGAACACGTTGTACAGCGAGTTCAGCGCCAGGGTGTTGAGCATGCCGTCCGAGCTGTAGGCCACCGACGACGGGTTGATGGGCCGGTGGCCCAGCGTGCCGCGGATGGCCAGGATGACGGCGGCCAGGATCGCCAGGCTGGCCAGCGGCATCTGCCACCAGGCCAATGGCGCGTCAGGCGTGGCGTGGCCGAACAGGCCCCAGGCGCCCCAGCCGATCAGCGCCAAGGCGCCCAACCCGCCCAGCAGCGCGCCTTTGTAGCCGCGCCAGAGCATGCCCGAGACTTCGCGCGGGTGCTTCAGGTATTCAACAAACAGGCGGTTGGGGCGGGTGTCGTATTCCAGGATGAAGGGCGGGGTCGCGACCTCCAGGAACGCGAGGAGGATGAAGGCGACCAGGTACCAGATACCGGCGACCGTGGCGGCAAAGGGCAGATGGCCCAGCCACGGCGACAGCACCGCGGGTAGCGCGGCCAGCACGCAGATCTGGTGCGCATCGATGCGCAGGCCGCCCAAGAGCAGGGGCGCGAGGCCGCCCGCGTTGCGCACGCGCTGCCATTGCCATGCGGCCAAGGCCAGGCGGCTGAGTGTCAGTAGCGCAAAAGCCGCCACCACGAATATCAAGCTTGAATGCCGCATCGGGCCTCCAGGTAGTACTGCTGCCCGCCCCTGTCCAGATTGCGGGATCGGTGGATCGCGCATTTGAACAGGGGCGGCGTCGAAAATTCGGTAGGGATTATTCCTTCCGCCGCGGGGAGAAAACCGGGCGGAGCCCGTCTGCTTTGTAACTTTTGCCGACGGGGCTCTCTATGACGAGGAAAAATCCGCACACATTATGGAGCCGGCAAGCTTAACCTGCCCGGTCTGGCGGGGTACCCTGGGGGTAAATAGGGCCGGGGCAACGGCGCTTCGGCGGCAACGGCAGAGGTAATAACGATGACTCGCAAAACAAAAATAGCGGTCGGAATTGTCGGCGTGCTGGCGCTCCTGGTGGCGATCCTGGTGGTGGTGATCGCCACCTTCGACTGGAACCGCGCCAAGCCCATGATCAACGAGCGGGTCACCGCGGCCATCGGGCGTCCCTTCGCCATCAATGGCGACCTGAGCGTGCAATGGACGCGCGAAACCGACGAAGGCGGCTGGCGCGCCTGGGTGCCATGGCCCCACGTCGTGGCCAACGACATCAGTGTCGGCAATACCGAGTGGGCCAAGGCGCCCCAGTTCGCCACGTTGAAGCGCGGCGAGTTCAGCCTGGCGCCCCTGCCGCTGCTTAGCCACCGGGTCGTGATCCGGCGGATCCAGTTGACCGAGCCGGCCGCCGACCTGGAACGCCTGGCGGACGGCCGCGCCAATTGGATATTCACGCTGCCCGAATCCGGCGAGCCATCGCCCTGGGTGCTGGACATCAACGAAATCGGCTTCGACAAGGGCCGCGTCGGCTATTCCGATGCGATTTTGCAGGCCGACCTGACCGTGCTGGTCGATCCGCTGGGCAAGCCGGTGCCGTTCGCCGATGTGGCCGGGTCGGCGTTCGTGGCCGAGGACGGCGCGGCCCCGGCGCCGCGCGACTATGTCTTTGGCTGGAAGGTGGACGGCAAGTACAAGGGCCTGCCCACCAAGGGCGAGGGCAAGGTGGGCGGCATGCTGGCCTTGCAGGACGCCAAGCAGCCTTTCCCCGTGCAGGCCGACGTGGCGATCGGCGGCACCAAGGCTTCAGTGACGGGCACGCTGACCGATCCGGTCAACCTGGGCGCGCTGGACCTGCGCCTGAAGCTGTCGGGCGCATCCATGGCGCAGCTGTATCCGCTGACCGGCGTGACCCTGCCGGATACCCCGCCGTATTCCACTGACGGCCATCTGGTGGCCAAGCTGCACAACGCGGGCGGCGCGGTGTTCGACTACCGCGATTTCAACGGCCAGGTGGGCAATAGCGACCTGCACGGCGATGTGTCGTTTTCGCTGGCCGCGCCGCGCCCCAAGCTGACCGGCAAGCTGTCGTCCAAGCAGCTACGCATGGCGGACCTGGGGCCGCTGATCGGGGTGCCGTCCGGCAAGGCGGCTCCTGCCCAGGACAAGCCCAAGGACGCGCCGGCCAAGCGGGCCGGTGGCAAGGTGCTGCCCACGCAGGCCTTCCGCACGGATCGCTGGCGCGACATGGACGCAGACGTCGCGCTGGAAGCCGGCCGCATCGTGCACGACGCCAAGCTGCCGCTGTCGGACCTGTCTGTACACCTGGTGTTGCAGGACGGACAACTGACGCTGGACCCGCTGCGCTTCGGCATGGCGGGCGGCAACATGGCCGCCACGCTGCGGCTGGATGGATCCAAGGCGCCGCTGACCGGCCGCGTCGAGATGCATGCGCGGCGCCTGCGCTTGAAGCAACTGTTCCCCGCCACCGAGGCCATGCAAAAGACGCTGGGCGAGCTGAACGGCGATCTGGCGCTGTCGGGTACGGGCAATTCCGTGGCTGCGCTGCTGGGCTCGGCCACGGGCGACGTGAAAATGCTGGTCAATGATGGCGTGATCAGTCGCAGCCTGATGGAGATTGCGGGGCTGAACGTTGGCAACTATGTGATGTCCAAGCTGTTCGGCGACGACGAGGTCAAGATCAATTGCGGCGCGGCCGACCTGGAAATGAAAAACGGCGTGATGACGCCGCGCGTGTTCGTGTTCGACACCGAAAACGCTTTGATCAACATCACCGGCACAACCGACTTCAAGAACGAGAAGCTGGATCTGGACATTACGCCGGACAGCAAGGGTTTTCGTATTTTCTCGCTGCGGTCGCCGCTGTATGTGCGCGGCACCTTCGGCTCGCCCGATGTGGGGGTGCATGTGTTGCCGCTGGCCGCGCGCGGTGCGGGCATGGTGGCGCTGGGCGTGATCCTGACGCCGGCGGCGGGCCTGTTGGCGCTGATCGCACCAAGCACGACCGACGACAATTCCTGCGGCACGCTGCTCAAGCAGATGAAGGTGCCACCCAAGGCGCCGGCGCCTGCGCCGGCCAAAGGCAAGTAGGCCGAAGCGGGCCGGTCGTCGCTCGCTGCTATCGGGCGCACGTTGCCCTGTCGGCGCCGGCAAAAGGGGTCAACGCGGCAGCGCCATGCGCGCCCCGTCGTCGGCTTGGTTGTCTGCAACGCAGACGGCATTGCGGCCGTGGTTCTTGGCGTAATACAGCGCCCGGTCGGCTCGCTGGATGACTTCGTCCAGCGTCGCGCCGTGTTCCGGGTAATGCGCCACACCCGCCGACATGGTGATCGGGGCGGGCAGGCCGGCCGCGGCATCCAACTGGTCCAGTTTCAGGCGCAGGCGCTCGGCGGTGGCCACCGCGGCCGCCAGCGGCGCGCCGGGCATCAGCATCACGAATTCCTCGCCGCCGCTGCGGGCCACGGTGTCGCCGCTGCGCGAGCCCTCCGTCAGCAGCGTGGCCAGCGCCTGCAGGGCGCGGTCGCCGGCCGCGTGGCCATAGCGGTCGTTGATGTGCTTGAAGTGGTCGATGTCCATCGCGACGATCGACAAGGGCGCTTCGGCCGCTTGCAGCAGCGCCATAGCCTCGTCCAGGCCGCGACGGTTCAGCAGTCCGGTCAGCGTGTCCGTGGTGGAGGCGCGGCGCAGGTCGCGGATCTTGTGCTGGATCGACGCCAGCCCCATCAGTAGCGCGCGCTTGAGCTGCGACGCTTCGAAATACCACGACCGCACCTTGCGGATGCGCTCGGTCGAGTCGGGGTCCTGCATGCGTTTGGCGATGCTGGCGAGTTCGCCCAGCGGCCGGGCGATCCAGCGCGACAGCAGCCACAGCAGCCCGATGGAAAGCAACAGCAGGGGCAGGGTGTTGCGGGCGGTCGCGATGAGCAGGTCATTCAGTGGCAGCAGCGTACTGGCCACCGGCCGTTGCGCGATGATGGTCCAGCCGGTGCTGGGCACCGGTGCGTAGCCGGCCAGTATCTCGGCGCCTTGGGAGTCCGTGAAGCGCAGCTCGCCCGTTTCGCCGCGCAACGCGGCCGCCAGCTTTTCCTTGTCGGCGGACATATGGCCCAGGCGGCTGCGGTCGGGGTGGTAGATCAGCGTGCCGTCGCGCGCCAGCACATACAGCAGCGAATCGTCGCGGTTGAAATGCTGGCCCAGCAGGCGGTCCAGCACATTGTCTTCGTGCAGGTAGAGCGTGCCGGCGATATAGCCCAGGTAGCGGTAGTCGCGCGAAAAGATCGGGTGCGTGTACAAGATCAGCCAGCGGCCCGTGCTGGCCCGAAAGGGTTCGCTGATGAACGGGCGTCGAGTGGTCAGCGCCGTCTTGGCGGCGTCGCTGTTCATCTGCTGGCCCTTCAGCTGGGGATACGAAGGCGACACCGCCTGCACCATGCCCTGGGGCGACACCACGAAGCTCGAATTGAAGTGCCCCAACTGCTCTTCCTGGCGGCGGGTTTCCGCCACTGCGAGTTCGGGGTGGGCCTCCATGTCCGCCAGCATATCGGCGCTGAAGGCCAGGTGGCGCCGCAGGTCGCCCAGAAAATACTCGGTGGTGGCAGCCAGCTTGGCCGCATAGACGCGGTTGCTTTCAAGCGCGTTGTGCAGCAGCAGGTCGCGCTGGACCAGATAACTGGCATGCAGGCCCGCCGCCAGGACCAGGAAAATCGACAGCAGGCTGATCCACAGGATGAGGCGCCGGAGGTCGATGCGGAACATGAAACTGCCCGTCAGGAGGGCGCGCGGCCGGGTGGCAGGCCAGACGGCGGCATGCCGCCTGTCAGCGCGTCCCAGGCGCACATCGCCTGGCGCGCTACCGCTTGCAGGGTTTTGCGGCTGGCGCCGTCGCGCGCCTGGATGGACATCCCGTGCAGGATCGTGGTGTAGAAGGCGGCCAGATTTTTCAGGTCGGCGCCTGGGGGGAGTTCGCCGTCGGCGGCGCCTGCGGTCAGGCGGGCCAGGATGCGGCCTTGCATATCGCGGCGGTTGTCGCCCAGGAAGGCGCCGACCCCGTCGTGGTTATCAGCGCCGGACGGCGCGCCCAATACGATCAGGCAGCCGGGCGGTGCGCCGGGTGCGGTGAAGCGGTCGGCGGCGGCCAGCAGCATGCCTTGCACGGCGTCGCGGGCGGTGGCGGCATCGGTCAGCGCGCGGCGCGAGGCGGCACCGTCGGTGTCGCGATAAAGCTGCACCGCTTCGCGAAATAGTCCTTCTTTTGAGCCGAATGCACCGTAGAGGCTGGGCGAGTTGATGCCCATCGCAGCCGTCAGATCGGTTAGCGATGCACCTTCATATCCCTTCGACCAGAACACTTCCATGGCCTTGCGCAAGGCCTGGGCTCGGTCGAAGTTCCGGGGGCGCCCACGTTCTGCCATGCGGCCGATTTTACTCGCGAGAACTATTTTGTGTTGATCGATAAGAAAATCGTTGACGGCGCGGTGCAGGCCGATGGATGATATTTGTACTGATCACTACAAATTGAGGTTGACCCATGCAGAACCTGAACGGCAAGGTGGCTTTCGTGACCGGCGGCAGCCGGGGCATTGGCGCGGCGATCGTGCGGCGCCTGGCGGCGGACGGGGCGGATATTGCGTTTACCTACGTCAGCGCTTCGTCCAAAGATGCGGCCGCGGCGTTGGTGCGCGAACTCGAGGCCAGCGGCCGCCGCGCCCGCGCCATCCAGGCGGACTCGGCCGATCCGGCCCAGGTCCGACAGGCGGTGGAGCAGGCCATTGAGCAGCTGGGGCCGGTGGACGTGCTGGTGAACAACGCGGGCATCTTCCTGGCCGGACCCCTGGGCGAGGTCACGCTGGACGACTACGAACGCACGATGAACATCAATGTGCGCGCACCTTTCGTGGCCATCCAGGCTGCGCAGGCATCGATGCCGGACGGTGGCCGCATCATCAACATCGGCAGTTGCCTGGCCGAGCGTGCCGGCCGCGCTGGGGTGACGTTGTACTCGGCCAGCAAGTCGGCGCTGCTGGGCATGACGCGCGGCCTGGCGCGCGACCTGGGCGCGCGCGGCATCACGGCCAACGTGGTGCATCCGGGCCCGATCGATACCGACATGAACCCGGCCGACGGCGACCACGCCGGTGACCTGGTGGCCGTGCTGTCCTTGCCCCACTACGGCGAAGTGCGCGACATCGCCGGCATGGTGGCGTTCCTGGCCGGGCCGGACGGGCGCTACGTGACGGGCGCAAGTCTGGCGGTGGACGGCGGCTTCGCGGCTTGACCGTCGCGGAGTCGCCGACCGGCTTTGCGGGCGCTCGGCCGGTCGGTCGGCCACACTTTTTAAGGCCGATCTGCCATCGACTTGCACATTTAAAAAAAGCTCCCTATAATCTCGCTTCTTCGCAGTTCACACACAACGAAACGCGACGGCAACAGCGCAAGCCAGAGCCTGACGAATCGAAGTGATTGAGCCGCAGGGCTGTTAGCTCAGTTGGTAGAGCAGCGGACTCTTAATCCGTAGGTCGAGTGTTCGAGCCACTCACAGCCCACCAGAATTTAAAGGCCGTTGACGATGCAATCGTCAACGGCCTTTTCCATTTTCAGGCGCGGAAAACTTGAGGCAAACGAGAGGCAAGCGCGAGGCGCCGCCGAGCCATGCCCGGGCGCCTTCGCATCCCCCTAGAAATCCCCCGCCATCGCAACCGCCCGGGCCTTGCCATCTTCGATGGTTTCCGGCGCCAGCGCATCCCAGGTGTGTTCCACCGTCAGGCTCCTGACTTCCTTCACGCCGATGAACTTCAGCCAGAACTCGACGTAGTCGGCTTGATGCGTGAACCCGGGGTGTGCCAGGCCCGCGGCCTTGTCGTGGCTTTGGCCGCGCACGTGAATGACCAGGGCCCGTTCGATGTCCAGCATCGGGCCGTAGGCCTGACCGTTGAAGGTGAACAGCAGGTTGCGCTGGCTGACCAGGTCGATCAGTTGTTTGAGCTTGTAGGGATAGCCGAAATTCCACATCGGCACACCCAGGACGATGCGGTCGGCTTGCTGGAAGCGTTGGGCCAGCGCTTCGATGTGGGTCCAGGCCGATGCTTCGGTGGCGTTCATGGGCGCGTTCGACACGCGCTTGTACTTGGCGCCGATGGTCTGGCTGTTGAAGTCGGGCAGGGCCTCTTCCCAGACGTTCAGCGTATCGACCTCAAGCGAGGGACAGGCCTGGCGGCAGGCGTCGATGAACGCGTTGGCGATGGCGATGGATGCGGACTGGGCGCCGCGGGGGGAAGACACGATGTTCAATAGACGCATGCTGCATGACCCGGATCAGTGAGCGTGAGCGAAGGCGATGCCGGGAATGCGTCACGCCCGAACCGCATTCATACGATTGCAATTGCAATCATTGGCGAAGGCGATTGTATCGCCCCACGATTCATTTGCAACCGCAATGCCTGCGCTGAAGGGCCCCGCATGCGGCTAGCGAGGCCGCGGAAAAACCAGACGCTTATTGATATTCGTGGGACTTTTCCGCGATGAAGCTCGCCAGCCAATCGGCCATATGCGCGACGTCGATGGCCTCATTGGCCTGGGCGCGTTTGAGCAGCATGGTAGCTACCCCGATCTGAAGCGTGGTTTCCCGGTATCGCAGGACGGCGTCGGTGCCGTATTGATCCGTGACTTGCGCCCAGGCCAGGCCAGGGACCCGTGCCGTCAATCCATCGCCGAAGGCGATGCCCATGGCTTCCCAGCCGGATGCGTCGTCGGCCGACAGTACGTCCGCATCGACGATGCGCTGAAGCAGCGCAAAGTCGGCTGCGGTGTGGCTCAGCGCGGTGTCGGGGAAGTGTTGGGTCACCAGGGCATGGAGGCGGCTGCGCAACGACTGCATGCGTTCCAGCAGGGCGACGGGCAACGGCTGGAATTCGGGATTGATTTCTGTGTTCATGCGGCAAAAGGGAGTCAGGAGCGGGCGCTGAGGGATCCAGCGGCGGCCAGGCCGCATTTTGTCTTGACCCCGCGACGAGGGTTGCTACGTCTTGCCGCCGGGCGCGGGGATAAATTAATATTAAGAATAATTCGCATTTCATGTGGTGAAATACATTCGTGAAATGCGCCGCACCCACGCTCTGCCTGCCCAGCTCCGCCTGCCATCATGTCCGCGACCGGGACCTCCGCCCAACCCATTGAAGTGCTTTACGGCGACCACCACGGCTGGCTCCGGGGATGGTTGCGCAAACGGCTGGGCAATGCCTTCGATGCGGCGGACCTGGCACATGACACCTACGTGCGCATCCTGGCGTCCGGTTCCACGCCCCAGCCTGATCAATCGCGTCGCTACCTGACCCAGATCGCCAACGGCTTGCTGATCGATCTGTATCGGCGCCGGGGGATCGAGGCCGCGTATCTGGAGGCCATCGCGGCATTGCCCGAGGCCCTGGCGCCGTCTGAAGAGGCGCGCGCGCTGGCGCTGGAGGCGCTGGTCGAAATCGACGCCATTTTGCACAAGTTGCCGCGCAAGGCGCGCATGGCGTTGCTGCTGTGCAAGCTGGACGGCCTGAGCTATCGCGAGATCGCCGAGCGGCTGCATGTGTCGGTGTCGTCGGTTGAAAAGTATGTGGCAGCGGCGCTGCTGGCTTGCTATCAGGCGCTTTACGATGGCGCGGACTGACGCCTTGGGGCGGATGCCGCCCGCAGCGGGGCAGGGGCCGATCGATCCGGCCATCGTGCGCCGCGCGTCAGGCTGGATGGCCCGGCTGTGGTCGGGCGAGGCCAGTGCCGCGGACCATGTCGCCTGTGATGCGTGGGTGGCGGCGCACCCCGACCATCTGCGTGCCTGGACCCGGTTGCAGGTAATGGAAGGCAAGTTGGGCGGGGTGTCCGAGCCCGCGGCGCGCCAGGTGCTGATCGAGGCCAGGCCGCCCGTTTCGGCGGGGCGCCGCAAGGCGTTGCAAGCGCTGGGGGTGGCGGCGGTGGCAGCGGGTGCCGCGCTGACGCTGCGCGAGCGCGGCGGCTGGTACGCGCTGACGGCGGATTACCGCAGCGGGGTCGGCGAGATCCGCGAGATCGCGCTGGCCGACGGCACGCGCGTGGTGCTGGACAGCGGCTCGGCCATTGATGCGCGCTTTGATGGCCGTGAGCGTCGGATCATTTTGCTGGAAGGCGAAATCCTGGTGTCGACCGCGGTCGATCCCCAAGCCAGGCCGTTGCGGGTCCAGAGCCGGCAGGGGTGGGTGCAGGCGCTGGGCACTCGTTTCACGCTGCGCGACGACGGTCGTCTGGCACACCTGGCGGTGTACGAAGGGGCGGTGGATATTTACCCCGGCGACGCCACCGAGGCGGCCTTGCGGGTGCAGGCCGGCCAGCGCGCGCGCTTTGATACCCGCCACGCCGAGGGCCCGATGGCCGCGCGCGAGGCCGACGCGGCTTGGGCGCGTGGGGTACTGGTAGCCGAGGACATGCGGGTGGCGGATTTCACGGCGCAACTGGGCCGCTACCGCCACGGGTTCCTGCGCTGCGCCCCGGCGGTTGCCGAGCTTCGGGTCACCGGCGTGTTTTCGTTGCAGGACACCGACCGCGCGCTGCGCAACCTGGCGTTGGGCTTGCCGGTGGATATCCACTACCGCAGCCGTTACTGGGTGACCGTGAGCGCCCGCACCACCCGCTAGCGCCGCGGTTGCAATTTATTTTGGCGGGACATTGAGGAAATCGCCCGTTCGTCCGGAAGACGTATCAGCCGTAGCACTTCTTCCGTACTTTCTGGGACCGATCTGATGGCAAGCCGCCGCAACCCTTCTTCGTATTTATTCTCTGCAACCCCATCCGCCCGTGCCGCCTTCAGGAGCACGGCGCTGTGCGTCGGCTTGGGGCTGGGCGCCGCACAGCTGGCCGTGTCGCCGGCGGTGGCCCAGGTCCAGGGGGCCGGGGCGGGCGCAGCCGTGCGCAGCTACCGCATCCCGGCCGGTCCACTGGACCAGGCGTTGACCCGCTACGCCAGCGAGGCGGGGGTGGAGCTGTCGGTGGATGCGGCGCTGACGCGTGGCAAGACGACCGCGGGCCTGAACGGCAACTACACGGTCCTGGACGGTTTTGCCAGCCTGCTGCAAGGGCAGGGCCTGCGGGTGTTGCGGGGCGCCGGCGGCGCCTATTCGCTGCGTCCGGCGCATGCCGACGGCACGACCACGTTGCCCGCGGTGACGGTGACGGGCAGCCCGGAAACGGCGTGGAGCGCAGTGGACGGCTATGTCGCCACGCGCAGCGCGACAGGCACCAAGACGGACAGCTCCATCCTGGAAACGCCGCAGTCCATTTCGGTGGTGACGGCCGATTTCATCAAAGAAAGCGGGGCCTCGCGCTTGAAGGAGAGCCTGGCCTATACGCCCGGCATCAATACGTCGCCGTGGGGCGCCGATACGCGCTTTGACTGGACGATCATCCGCGGCTTTGACGCGCAGACGCCGGGCTACTACATGGACGGCCTGCAACTGCGCAACAACAATAGCTGGGCGGTCTGGCAGACCGAAGTCTACGGCGCCGAACGCATCGAGGTGCTGCGCGGTCCGACCTCGGTGCTGTATGGCCAGAACGGCGCGGGCGGCATGATCAACGTGGTCAGCAAGCGGCCCACCGAAGAGCCGCTGCGCGAGCTGGAAGTACAGATGGGCAACCACGACCGGCGTCAGGTGGCGGGCGATTTTTCCGGCCCGTTGGACGAGAACGGCAAGGTGCTCTACCGCATCACGGGCTTGGCGCGCGATGCCGAGCTGCCCGCGAGCGGGCTGCCGAATGACCGCTTCTTTATCGCGCCGGCGCTGACCCTAAAGCCGTCCAGCGACACCACGCTGACCTTGCTGTCGCATTATCTGCGGGTACGCGACGGCAGTTCGTACGCCAGCTTTCCCGAGATCGGCACGCAGTTGCCCAACCCGAATGGCAAGTTCTCGCGCAATACCTATGTGGGGGAACCGGGCTTTGACCGCTTTCACCAAGAACAGTGGATGGTCGGCTACCTGCTGGAGCACCGCTTGAACGACACCTGGACCGTGCGCCAGAATGCGCGTTACGGCTACACCAGCGTGGATTACCGGCAGGTGTACGTGCGGGGCGGCTTCGCCACGGTCAACCCCGACAACGCGGACGATCCGGCCAACTTCCGCTTGCTGGAACGCTATCCGTTCGGCAGCCAGGAAAATGCGCGGCTGTTCACCATCGACAACCAGGCGCAGGCCAAGGTCAGCCTGGGCGACTGGACCCACACCTTGCTGTTCGGGCTGGACTACCAGCATTCGCGCAATTACCAGAGCACCTACAACGACGGCGTGGTCGATCCAATCGACGGCTATTCGCCGGTGTACGGCAGCCGGGTGGAAACCGCCGACCCCTGGTTTGATGCCACCACCCGATTGGCCCAGACGGGGGTCTATCTGCAAGACCAGATCAAGTGGGGCCATTGGGTCGCCACCCTGGGCGGCCGCTACGACAAGGCGACGGCCGATGTCGACAGCAATATCGACGGCTCGCGCACCAAGATATCCGAGCACAACTTCAGCAAGCGCGCCGGTTTGGTCTATCTGCATCCGAGCGGCCTGGCGCCGTACGTCAGCTATGCGGAATCGTTTTCACCCACCGCCACCATTGATCCGGTGACCAACAGCCCGATGCGGCCCGAGACTGGTCGCCAGTACGAGCTGGGTATCCGCTATGAGCCGCCGGGCGAACGCAGCCGCTACAGCGCGGCGGTGTTCGATCTGCGGCGCCACAACTACATCACCTACACGCCGGAGTTCTTGCCCAAGCAGACGGGCGAGGTGCAGGTGCGCGGACTGGAGCTGGAGGCCGCGTTCCGGCCGCTAACTCAGATGAACGTGGTGGCAGCCTACACCTACACGCCCAAGGCGGAGATCACCGCCAGCAGCACGCCCAGCGAGATCGGCAAGCAGATGCAGGCGGTGTCGCGCAACCAGTTTGCGCTTTGGATGGACTACCGCTTCGAATCGGGCATCAAGGTCGGACTGGGGGCGCGCTACACCGGCCCGAACCGGGGCTATCTGGAATCGGCGGCGGAAAAACTGCCCGGCTACACGCTGTTCGACGCGATGGTCGGTTATCAACTGCAGCACTGGAATCTGGCGCTGAACGTGCGCAACCTGGGCAACAAGTCCTATCTCAGCAACTGCAGCGGCGGCGATTGCCGCTATGGCGACCAGCGCACGGTGCTGGCGACGGCGACCTACCGCTGGTAAACGCGCGGGGCATTAAGGCAAGCCTTAAGGGTGGTTGCACCCGGGCTAAACCACGGCGGGCGGCGGCCTCTCTATAGTGACGGCATCGATTTCCCGGAGTGCCGCCATGTCCGCCGTTGTCTCGCCCGCTGCCTATCCCCGCGCGGTGTTGTTCGATCTGCTTACCGCCCTGCTGGATTCCTGGACGGTCTGGAATGCCGCCGCCGGGTCCGAGGCCCGGGGCCGTGCCTGGCGTGCCGAATATCTGCGCCTGACCTATGGCTGCGGCGCTTACCAGCCTTACGAGCATCTGGTCGAGGCGGCGGCCCGCGCCGTCGGCCTGCCGGCTGACGCGCCGGCGGCGCTGGAAGCGGGCTGGGACCGCCTGCCGGTGTGGGACGGCGCGCGCGAATTGCTGCAGGCGCTGCGGCCGCATTGCCGCCTGGGCGTGGTCACCAACTGTTCGCAGCGTCTGGGTCACCGGGCAGCGGGTTTGCTGGGGGTGGACTGGGATGTCGTCGTCACGTCGGAAGAGGCCGGCTATTACAAACCGGACCCCCGGCCCTACGAGCTGGCGCTGGCGCGCCTGACTATCCCGGCGTCGCAGACGGCGTTCATCGCAGGCTCGGGTTATGACCTGTTCGGCACCAGCAAGGTGGGCCTGCGCACCTACTGGCACAACCGTGTCGGGCTGGCGTTGCCGGACGGGGCGCCAGCGCCCGAGGCGCAGTCCCCGCGGCTGGACGAGGCGCTGCCTTGGCTGGCCGGCTTCCAGAAGGGGGCGGCGGGGCAATAGCCGCGGCATCGGACCGCGCCACGTTCGGCCCCCAGCCGCCCTGCGGCGGTACAAAATGTTGCGTGCTGCCCGCTGACGCCCTGGGCATGACTGGACTTAACATGATTCCTGCCGGCATCCGCCGGCGCACCGACAGGATCGTGGAGGTTGTCATGCACTCAAGAACAATACTCAAGCGCATCGCTGTAGTGGCGGCATCGGGTGTCCTGGTGGCGGGCTGCGCCACCCAACAGGGCACTAATACCGCAGTGGGAACGGGCGCGGGCGCCGCTATTGGCGCTGGCATCGGCGCCCTGATCGGACACGGCACGGGCGCCGCGGTCGGCGCCGGCATCGGCGCGGTGGCCGGCGGGCTGGTCGGCTACAACTGGAAGGTGGTCAAGGATGACGTGCAGAGTTCGGGCGCGACCTCGTTGGGCATCGACGTGGTCGAGATGCCGGACGGCAGCCTGAAGGTGAATATTCCCAGCAACGTGTCCTTCGATACGGACAAGACGGACCTCAAGCCGGCGCTGCTGCCGGTGCTGGACAGCGTGGCGCGTTCGCTCAACCAGCATCCCGAGCTGCGGGCCAAGGTGGTGGGCCACACGGACAGCACGGGCGCGTTGGCCCACAACCAGACCCTGTCGGTGAATCGGGCGCGCAGCGTGACGGACTATCTGTCCAAACAGGGCGTGGCCGCGACGCGCTTGTCGATCGAAGGCCGCGGGCCCAACGATCCGATCGGCGACAATGCCACCACGGACGGCCGTGCGCTGAATCGCCGGGTCGAAATCTACCTGTACGCGGTCAAGCAATAGCGGCCGGTGTTTTCCAGGAGTTCACCATGAGCATGTTTCCCCCTGCCCGCATCGGCACCGACATTGCGGTTGCCGCCCTGTCTGGTTGGCAGGCCGTCGCGATGCGCGACGCCATCGAAAAGCGCTTTCGCTTCGCCAATTTCAATGCCGCCTTTGGCTTCATGGCGCGGGTGGCCATGTTTGCCGAAAAGCTGAACCACTATCCCGAGTGGACCAATGTCTACAACCGGGTGGACGTGACGTTGACCACGCATGACGCGGGTGGGGTGACGGAATTGGATGTGCGCATGGCGCAGTTCATGGATGAGGCGGCGGCGCAGATGGGGGCCACCGCGCCGAAGGCGGCCTGAAACGGGCGCGCTCGCAGCTGGCCGGCCGCAAGCGTCGTGCAATAAAAAACCCGCCTGTGTTGAACTGACCCCCAGAAGTTGGACGGTCAAAAGCTAAAGCCCGCAGGCCTGAACTCGGTATTGCACCGGGCTCAGGCCTTTTAGCTTGAGCTTGATGCGATCATGATTGTAGTAACGGATGTACTGCCTGATGCCTGCCTGCAACTGGTCGATGCTCTCGAAGCGGTTCAGGTGGAAGAACTCGGCCTTCAACGTACCGAAGAAGCTATCCATGGCGGCATTGTCCAGGCAGTTTCCCTTGCGTGACATGCTCTGCGTCACTGAACGGGCTGCGAGCATGTGCCGATAGCTGGGTTGCTGGTACTGCCAACCCTGGTCGGAGTGCAGGACGGGACGGTCCGTCGGACTTAGCCGAGACAGCGCCTTTTTCAGCATGCTGCCCACGAGCTTGAACACCGGTCGTCGACTGGTTTCGTAAGCCACGATCTCGCCGTTGTACAGGTCCATCACCGGCGACAAGTACAACTTCTCGCCACGCACGTTGAACTCGGTCACGTCGGTAACCCACTTCTCGTGCGGACGCGCCGCCTCGAAGTCACGCGCCAACACGTTGGCCGCCACGTGATGAGATTGACCTCGGTATGAGCGGTACTTCTTGGCGCGCACGGGGGACTTCAAGCCCAATGCCTGCATCAGCTTGTGCACCGTCTTGTGGTTCACCAGCTCACCTGCCTGGCGCAAGACCGCCGTGATGCGGCGGTAGCCATAGCGGCCTTTGTGGCGTGCGAAGACCGCCCTGATGCGTTGCTTTAGCTCGGCGTACGGGTCTGCGGCGTCCAACGCCTTCAGGTGGTAGTAGAACGTGCTGCGTGACAACTCGGCCACGCGTAGCAGTCGCTCCAGCGGATGCTTATGCCTCAATCCTTGGACCACTTGCGCTTTCCAACGAGCGCTTGGGTCCTTTCCGCTTCGATCAAGGCATCGAGCTTTTTTAGGTAGTCCAACTCCGCTCGCAGGTTCGCAACTTCCTCGAGAAGTTCTTCCTTGGTCATGTCCTTGGACACGGGCTCCGGTGGGTATTTATGGGGCATGCTTGCTCCTGGACGCTTGCGCGCCAACGCCTGTATACCCCCCGCATCATACTGGCCACGCCACTTCGCGATATGGCCTGAACTGCGGATTCCCAGCAGCGTCGC
Source organism: Achromobacter xylosoxidans (assembly GCA_040396375.1). Taxonomy (GTDB): domain Bacteria; phylum Pseudomonadota; class Gammaproteobacteria; order Burkholderiales; family Burkholderiaceae_B; genus Achromobacter; species Achromobacter xylosoxidans_D. The sequence goes on along the minus strand of JBEBOQ010000029.1, from coordinate 22,578 downwards.
GGCCTGGATATCGGACAGCCCTTCGCGACTGATCCTGAGCAACACAGATCGCTTGAAGGATGCGCTGTACGACCCTGACTGCCGGCCCAGACCCGCCAGGCCATGCTCACGATAGCTCTCGACCCACCGTCGGACCAGCGAATGATCCAACTCATGTCGCACTGCCACTGAACGAAGGCTCTGCGTACCCTTCAAACACTCCCGCACCACCATTAACTTGAACTGCTCGGCGTACTTCGCCATGTAAAAACCCCCGAAGGTTGGATTTCGTCCAACTTTCGGGGGTCAGTTCATGTAGGCGGGTTTTTTTTGCGAGGGCGAAGCTTAGTTGCGCACGTAGTAGATGCGCATGGCCTGCTGCTTCTGGCCGCCGTCCATGACGCGCAGCACCACGACCTTGGGCGTGAAGCCGTCAGGCAGCTTGAGCTGGCCCAGGGCGTAGTCGTAGCGGTCGACGTTGAGCGACGGGCCTTCCGGGGTGATGGTGGCGACCCGGCCGTTGGGGTAGCTGCCGTCGATGGAGAAGGTGAGCGTGCCCTTGAACGGCGCGCCGGTGCGTTCTTCGCGCATCACCAGCACCTGGTAGTCCAATTGGCCGGGGGCGCGCTTGAAAGTGGCCGAGCGGATGCCCAGGTTGCCGCCGCGGGGGTCGGGCGGCATGGCGTCCTGGAACAGCACCAGTTCCTTGTTTTGCGTTTCCAGCTTGGCGCGGGCGTCGGCCAGGTCGGCGGTGAGCTTTTCGTGGCCCGACTTGTTGGAGTCGCGCTGCTGCGTGGCTTCTTCAAGCTGGCTTTGCAGGCGCTGGCTTTCAAGCTTGGACGCGCTCAGTTCGCTGTGCAGCTGCTCGGATTGCTCGACGGTCAGGCGTTGCGGGCCATAGTTGGTTTGCAGGAAGAGCACGCCGCCCGCACCCAGGGCGATGCCCACCAGCAGCAGGACCAGCCAGCGCGGCATGCGGCGCGTGCGTTGGCCCGGTTGGTATACGGAGGGCTTGAATACAGCCCGTTGCGATCTTCCGAACATCCCCATTCCTAGAAAACTTCCTGTATGTGGCTCGGCTGCGCGCTGCGCGCGCCAGCCAAAGCGTCAGAGAATACCCGGTTAACCGGGGCGTTGGGCGCGCGGACAAGCCTCGTTGCGCACCTTGATATTGTGAAATATGTGGGCATTGGTCGGGGCTTACGCAGCGCGGGCAGCAAGCTGCGCATCGAGATCGGCCAACCGTTGGGGGGTACCGACATCGGTCCATTGACCAGTGTGGCGTGCGCCGCGGACCCTGTCCTGCTCCATGGCTTGCAGGAGCAGGGGCGCCAGTTTTGCGACCGTCCCGAGGGAAACGTCCGCGAACAGGCTGGGATGGTAGACGCCGATGCCTGAATAGGTCAAACGGGGCTCACCATGGTCATGCACCCGGCCGTCGGGCTCAAGCGCGAAATCGCCTGCGGGGTGGTGCGCCGGATTGTCGACCATCAGGAGCCAGGCGCCAGCCGCCGGCAAGCCGGCCGCCAGGGCAGGGGCCAAGGCCAGGTCCCAATCGCACCAGACATCGCCGCTGATCACCAGAAATGGGGCCGGACCCAGCAGCGGCAAGGCCTGGGCGATGCCCCCGGCCGTTTCCAGGGCGGCGCCTTCCGGCGAATAGCGGATGTGCACGCCGAAGCGGGCGCCGTCGCCCAGGGCGTGCTCGATCTCGTGGCCGAGCCATGCGTGGTTGATCACCACCTCGCGGATGCCGGCCGCGGCCAGGCGTTCCAGGTGCCAGACGATCAAAGGCTTGCCGCCGACCGGCAGCAGGGGCTTGGGCAGCCGGTCGGTCAGGGGACGCATGCGTTCGCCGCGTCCAGCGGCCAGGATCATGGCGCGCATCAGAAGGTGTATCCGACGCTGACCTGGCGGTCGTCCAGCTTGTCCAAGAGGCGCAGCAACGGCGTGAAGACCCCGTAGCGTTGTGCCACCTGGCGCACATAGCCGTTCACCCGCGGCATGTGGGCCAGGTAATGGGCTTTGCCGTCGCGGTGGTTCAGGCGCGCGAACACACCCAGGATGCGCAGGTTGCGTTGCAGTCCCATCCATTCGTAGGCGCGGTGGAATTCGGCGAAGTCGGCGTCCACGGGCAGGCCGGCGGCGCGGGCCATTTCCCAGTAGCGGATGGCCCAATCCAGTTGCTGGGGCTCTTCCCAGGTGGTGCGCGCATCGGTGACCAGCGATGCCAGGTCATAGGTGATGGGGCCGGCCAGGGCGTCCTGGAAGTCGATCACGCCCGGATTGGGGCCGTATTGCGGATGATCGCAGACCATAAGATTGGGCGAGTGGAAATCGCGGTGCACCAGCACGGTGGGCTGGCCGCCGTTGCTGGCCGAGAGCAGGGCGAAGATCTTTTCCAGCGAGAGGGCGGTCTTGTCGTCGATCGTGGCGCCATGGTGCTTTTGCACGTACCACTCGGGGAACAGCTTGAGTTCGTCGGCCAGGCGGCTGGTGTCATAGGTTGCCAGGCCGGTGGTCGCCGCCTGTTGCAGCCGTACCAGCGCGGCCAGGGCGTCGCGGTACAACGATTGCAGTCGGGCGTCGTCCAGGCCTTCCTGGATGCGCTGGTAATACGTATGTTCGCCCAGGTCGGACAGCAGCAGCAGGCCCAGGTCCAGGTCCTGCGCCAGGACGGCGGGTACGTTCAGGCCGGCGTCGCGCAGCAGTTGCCCCACGTGCAGGAACGGGCGGCAGTCCTCGTGCTGGGGCGGGGCGTCCATGACAATCAGGGTGCGGCCGGCGGCGTCCAGGCGGAAATAGCGGCGGAAACTGGCGTCGGCCGAAGCGGGGCGCAGAGTCTCCACGGCCAGGCCCAGCGAGGCGGGCAGGCCAGCCAGCCAGCCGCGGATCTGCGCCAGGCGGGGGTCGTGATCGTTTTTCAAGGAAGATCCGTGTCAGAAGGGCAATATTGCAGAAAATTGGGTTCCGCGCACATAAGGCTGGGCGTCTGGCGCGGCTTCTCTATAATACCGGCTCGTTTCCGTTAGCATTGGCCCTTCGTGGGTGCCGGTGTCGGGTTCCCCCATCGTCAAAAAGGGCTGTTTTCACTCGTGCGCAAGGTTCGGTGGTTGATCCTATCTGCTATCAGCGTCGCCGGGGCCGTTCAGGCCCAGGGCAGCCAAGGTTCGGCTTCCTCGGCGACGTCGATCACCGCGGCCCCCGAGCTGCGCACGTCCCCCGGACTGCGGATGCACCGCCTGCCGGACGGCAACATCCCCGCCTATATGGAAGCGGACACCATCGAGGGTGATCCGGACTCCGACCTGACCCTGACCGGCGCGGCGCAGGTGCGCCGCATCGACGGCGTGATCAAGGGCGACCGGATCAACTACCGCAAGGACACCGGCGAGGTCGACGTTCAGGGCAATGCGCGCATGATGCGCGATGGCACCCTGGTCACGGGCCCGAACGCCAAGTTCAACGTGGACAAGTATTCCGGCGAAGTCGAAAAACCCAACTTCTGGCTGGGCGCCACCGGCGGCTTCGCGGTGGCTGAACAGGCCGAGATTTTCAGCCGGTCGCAGATGCGGCTGCATACGGTCACCTACAGCGGCTGCTCGTGCGAAACGCCGTCCTGGTACATCAAGGCCAATACGGTCGACATCGACTTCGACGAAAACGAAGGCGTGGCCCGCAGCGGCGTGCTGTATTTCAAGGACGTGCCGATCCTGGCATCGCCCTACATGACCTTCCCGGTCAAGAAAGAGCGCAAGTCGGGCTTCTTGATCCCGACCTACGGCACCACCAGCAAGGGCGGCTTCGATTTCTCGCTGCCTTACTACCTGAACATCGCGCCCAATTACGACGCCACCGTGCAACCGCGCTACTTCTCCAAGCGTGGCCTGCAATTGGGCGGCGAGTTCCGCTATCTGGGAGCGGGCTACGGCGGCAGCGTCTATGGCGCCTATCTGCCCAACGACAACGTTACTGGCAACGACCGCTGGATGTACTGGTGGCGCCACCAGCAGCTGTTCACCAACGGCTTCTATGCAGACTGGGACGTGGCGAAGGTGTCGGATAACGACTACTTCCGCGACATTTCCCAACTGGGCCTGAATCAGGCGTCCACCACCTATCTGCCCCAGCGGGCGCGGGTAGGCTGGGCTTCGAGTTACTGGAGCGCCTACGCCCAGGTCTACAAATACCAGACTCTGCAGGATCCGAACGCGCTGCTGACGCCGCCGTACGACAAGGAACCGGAACTGTACCTGCGTGGCGCACGCTACGATTGGGGCGGCTTCGATGCGGAATGGACCTCGACGGCGGTGCGATTCAGCCAGCCGCTGTTGCTGGGCAAACGCAACGGCCCGAACGGTGATCGCCTGCAGACGTACCCCACGGTGTCCTACCCGATCGTCCGTCCGGGCTGGTTCGTCGTGCCCAAGGTCGGGGTCAACTACACCCAGTATCAGACCAGTTGGTACAACGGCGACTATCTGGGTCTGAACTCGGGCACCGCCAATGCCGGTACCTCGGTCGGCTACCCGCGTTCGCAATCGCGCACGGTGCCGATCATGTCGCTGGACTCTGGCCTGATCTTCGAACGCGACACCACGCTGTTCGGCAAGGCCTCGACGCAGACCCTGGAACCGCGCCTTTACTATCTGCGTGTGCCGTATCGCGACCAATCCAAGATTCCGGTCTACGACACGTCGCTGTCCGACTTCAGCTTCTCGCAGGCGTTCGAAGAAAATATCTATTCGGGCGGCTGGGACCGCATTTCCAACGCCAACCAGCTGACGGCCGCGTTGACCACCCGCTGGCTCGACGCGTCCACCGGCTTCGAACGCGCATCGCTGGCCGTGGCGCAGCGACTGTACTTCGCCGACCAGCAGGTGACCTTGCCGGGCGAGACGCCGCGTGAAAACGTGCGCTCCGATTTCCTGGTGGGCGCCAGCGCCGCGTTGACCGACACGTTCTCCACCGACGTGGCGGCGCAGTACAACCCCTACGACAACCGCTGGTCGCGTACGCTCTTGAGCGGTCGCTGGTCGCCGCAGCGTCTGACGACGATTGCGCTGGCCTATCGCTATCAGCGTGATCCGCAGACCGGCGTGCAGTATCAGCCGCAAGGCCAGAACCAGATCAGCCTGGCGGTGCAATGGCCGTTCACCAAGCGTTGGTATGGCGTGGGCCGGGTTGATTACTCGCTGCGCAACGGACCTTCCAGTACGGTGGCCGGCACCACGGATTCCCCGCGTGTCACGCAGGCCATCGCCGGCCTGGAATACAAGGGCGATTGCTGCTGGGTTGGCCGGATGGTGTTCCAGCGTTATGCCGTGTCCGCCACCGATGCCAATACGGCGCTGTTTTTCCAGCTTGAGTTGACCGGACTGGGTTCCCTGGGAACCGATCCGATGAACCTGCTGAATAGAAGTATCCCCGGTTACTCGCGCATCACCCCGCCTGTTCCTACCGGGACCACATATGAAAGGTATGAATGATGCGTAGGTTGCACTCTTTGCGTCGCTTCTCCGGCAACGCGCTGTTGCTGGCCGTTTGCGCCGCCTTCCCCGCCGCGCACGCGGCGGAGCCGACCGGCAAGGGCGCCAAGAATGCGCCCGCCGCAGCACAGAAAGGCGCGCCGCCGCCCGCCGGCGAGCAATTCGTCGACGGCATCGCCGCCGTGGTCGACAAGGACGTGATCACCCTGCGCGAGCTGCGCGACGCTTCGCTGCGCATTGCCGGCGAACTGAAGGCGCGCGGCATCCAGGTGCCTGACGACAAGACGCTGCAGCATCAGGTGCTGCAACGCCTCATCATGGAACGCGTGCAGCGCCATGAGGCCGATCGCATGGGCATCCGTGTCGACGACGCCCAAGTGGACCAGGCCATCAAGACCATCGCCGATCGCAACAAGATCAGCGCGGCGCAACTGCGCCAGGAAATCGAAAAGTCCGGCACCACCTGGGACAGCTACCGCAAATCGCTGCGCGACGAGATCCGGTCGGATCGCCTGCGCCAGCGCGCGGTGGATTCGAACATCGTCATCTCCGACGCCGAAGTGGACGCGTTCCTGAAAGACCAGCGTCGCAACCCGGCGTTCGCCGCCGGCGCCCAATCGGCGCAGCCGGCCGCCCCGCAGGCACAGCCTGAAGCGGCGCCCGAGCAGGCTGCCGCGCCCTCCGGCCCGATGCTTTATGCCGTGGCGCAGATCCTGGTGCGCGTGCCCGAAGGGTCGTCGTCCGAGCAGTTGGCCGCCTTGCGCAAAAAGGCCGAAGGCTTGCTGGCGGCGGCCAAGCGTGGCGACGACTTCGCCAGCCTGGCCGCCGCCAATTCCGACGGCCCCGAGGCACTGCAGGGCGGTGTCATGGGCGTGCGTCCGCTGGACGGCTGGCCCGACCTGTTCGCCAAGGCCATCGGCAATCTGCAAAAAGGCCAGGTCAGCACGCTGCTGCAAAGCGGCAACGGCTTCCACATCCTGAAGGTCATGGACCGCGGCACCGCGCAACCCGCGCCCAACCGCACGGCCCGCGCCCCCGCGCCCGCCCCGGCGCCGCAACCGCGTCCGCAGCCCCAGGCGCAAGCGCCGCAGGGTCCGGTGGAAGTGATGCAGACGCATGCGCGCCACATCCTGATCAAGACGTCCACCGTCATGAGCGACGAACTCGCTCGCCAGCGCCTGGAACAGGTGCGCCAGCGCCTGGTGGCCGGCGCCGCCAAGTTCGAGGACATGGCGCGTCAGTACTCGCAGGACGCGACCGCGCCGCAAGGCGGCGATCTGGGTTGGCTCAATCCCGGCGAAACCGTGCCGCCTTTCGAGGCTGCCATGAACGCGCTCAAGCCGGGCGAGATCAGCCAGCCCATCCAGACGCCGTTCGGCTGGCACTTGATCCAGGTCGAAGAGCGCCGCCAGCATGACGCCACCGACGATCTGGCGCGCATGAAGGCGCGCCAGATCCTGTTCGAGCGCCGCGCTCAACCCGCTTTTGAAGATTGGCTTGATCAACTGCGCGCCCAAGCGTACGTGGACAACCGCCTTGAAAAGCAGGACCGCATCAACCAGAACAACCGCTGAACGCAGCCCGGGCTTTTCATGTCTTCACACCAGGCGCGCAAGCGCTTTGGCCAGAACTTCCTGACCGACGAGAGCGTGGTCGAGTCCATCGTCCGGGCGGTTGGCCCCGCCCGTGACGATGCCGTGGTCGAAATCGGCCCCGGCTTGTCGGCTCTGACCCGGCCGCTGGTCGAGCGTCTGAATCACCTGACCGCAGTGGAAATCGACCGCGATCTGGCGGCCCGCTTGCGCAAGCAGTTCGAGGCAGACCGCCTGACCGTGGTCGAAGCCGACGCGCTGACAGTGGATTTTTCGCAGTTCGGCAGCAACCTGCGGGTGGTGGGCAACCTGCCCTACAACATCTCCAGTCCGCTGCTGTTCCACCTGATGACCTGGGCCGACCACGTCCGCGACCAGCATTTCATGCTGCAGCGTGAGGTGATCGACCGCATGGTGGCGCAGGCCGGCAGCGGCGATTTCAGCCGCCTGTCCGTGATGCTGCAGTCGCGCTATCGCATGCACAAGCTGTTCGATGTGCCGCCCGAGGCCTTTGATCCGCCGCCCAAGGTGGTGTCCGCCATCGTGCGCATGGTGCCGCTGCCGGCGGACCGCCTGCGTCCGGTCAGCGAGCGCGCCTTCGAAACCGTGGTGGCGCGCGCCTTTTCGCAGCGTCGCAAGATGCTGCGCCGGGTGATGGCTGATTGGGCGCCGCAAGTGCCCTGGGAAGCGCTGGACATTGCGCCCACCGCCCGCGCCGAAGACATCTCGGTGGATCGCTATATTCACCTGTCGGACGCGCTGGTCGAGGCCGGCGTACTGCAACGCGGTTGATGCCGCGCCGCCATCAAGAAAGCCCGCGTCAAGCGGGCTTTTTTTCGTGCGTTGAAAACGCGCCGGCTAGAGGATGCGCTTTTGCGCCGCCATCCAGAGCTGCATCACATCGCGCGCGCGGTCGTGCAGCAGGCGTTCGGCATCGTTCAGGGCCTGTTGCAGCGTGATGGGGCCGGGCGCCAGGCTGAATGCGGCGCTGATGCCGCAGGCATGCAGGGCTTCGTAGCCTTCGCCTAGCGAGCCGGCCAGGGCCACCACCGGCACGCCGGCCTGGCGTGCGATGCGGGCCACGCCGGCGGGGGTTTTGCCGCGCAGGGTTTGCGCGTCCATCCGGCCTTCGCCGGTGAAGGCCAGCGTGGCGCCTTCCATTGCCTGGGCCAGGCCGCCGAGTTCGGCGACGATGTCGACGCCGGGCCGGAAATGCGCATTGAGGAAAGTCTTGGCGGCAAAGCCCAGGCCGCCTGCCGCGCCCGCGCCGGCCTCGTGGCGGCGATCGACGCCCAACTGGCGGGCGCAGACATCGGCGAAGTGCGACAGCATGCTGTCCAGTGTCTGCACCTGTTCGGGCGTCGCGCCTTTTTGCGGGCCGAAGACATGCGAGGCGCCTTGCGTGCCGCACAGGGGATTGTCGACGTCGGAAGCGATGTCGATGCGGATCTTGGCGAGCCGGGCATCCAGCCCCTGCGTGTCGATGCTGGCCAACTGGCCCAGCGCGCCACCGCCCGGCGGCAGGCAGCGGCCGTCTTGGTCCAGCAGCCGCAGGCCCAGCGCGGTCAGCATGCCCGCGCCCGCGTCGTTGGTGGCGGATCCGCCCAGGCCCAGGATGATGCGTTCAGCGCCGGCGTCCAGCGCCGCCAGGATCAATTCGCCCACGCCGTGGCTGCTGGCGCGCATCGGGTCGCGCTTGGACGGTGCGATCAATTCCAGGCCGGCCGCCGCGGCCATTTCGATGACGGCGGTGCCGTCGTCAAGCAGGCCCCAGCCAGCGTCGACCTTGTGGCCCAACGCGTCGTTGACCGTGCGTTGCCGCGCCTGGCCACCCGCCGCCGCCAACACCGCCTGCACCGTGCCTTCGCCGCCATCGGCCATCGGGATGCACACCGTCTGCGCGCCGGGACAGGCGGCCTTGACGCCGCGCGCGATGGCGGCCGCAGCAAACGGCGCGGACACGCTTTCTTTGAAAGAGTCGGGTGCGATAACGATTTTCACGGAGGCGGCCACGATGGGTTGGTGTCAGGGTGTTGACCATGATACCCGCGTGTTCGCTGGCGGCGTACCATAGCGCTTTCGTTGTTCATGTGAGAGTGGATCGCCATGCCTGTATTGCGCCGCACCAAAATTGTCGCCACCCTGGGCCCCTCGACGTCGACGCCGGAACGCATCGACGCCATGATCAAGGCCGGCCTGGACGTGGCGCGGCTGAACTTCTCGCACGGCAGCGCCGACGACCACCGCGAACGCGCCCGCCTGGTGCGCGAGAGCGCCGCGCGGCAGGGCCGCTTCGTCGCCATCATGGGCGACCTGCAGGGCCCCAAGATCCGCATCGCGCGCTTCACCGACAAGCTGGTGCAGCTGCAGGTGGGCCAGCCGTTCACGCTGTCGCGCGTGCACCCGAAGGATGCCGGCACGGCCAGCATCGTCGGCATCGATTACCCCGAGCTGGTGCAGGACTGCCGCGTGGGCGACGAGCTGCTGCTCGATGACGGCCGCGTGGTGCTGGTGGTGGACCGTGTCGAAGGCGACGAGGTCCACACCACCGTCACCGTGGGTGGCCCGCTGTCCAACAACAAGGGCATCAACCGGCGCGGCGGCGGTTTGTCGGCGCCCAGCCTGACCGACAAGGATCGGGTCGACATCAAGCTGGCCGCCGAAATGAAGCTGGATTACGTGGCCGTGTCGTTCCCGCGTTATGGCAGCGACATCGACGAGGCGCGCGAGCTGTTGCTTGCGGCAGGCAGCGACGCATGGATCATTGCCAAGATCGAACGCGCCGAAGCGGTGGCCGACGACGAGGCGCTGGATGCGTTGATCCGCGCCAGCGATGGCGTGATGGTGGCGCGCGGCGACCTGGGCGTGGAAGTGGGCGACGCCGAGCTGGTCGGCATCCAGAAGCGCATCATCCAGCACGCCCGTACGCTGAACAAGGTGGTGATCACCGCGACCCAGATGATGGAGTCGATGATCTCCAGCCCGATGCCCACCCGGGCCGAAGTCTCGGACGTGGCCAACGCGGTGCTGGACTACACCGACGCGGTAATGTTGTCGGCCGAGAGCGCCTCGGGTTCGTATCCGGTCGAGACGGTGCAGGCCATGGCGCGCGTCTGCCTGGGCGCGGAAAAGCATCCCACCAGCACGCAGTCGCATCACCGCCTGGGCGAGACCTTCACGCGCTGCGACGAAACCATCGCGCTCGCGGCCATGTACGCGGCCAACCACTTCCCCGGCGTCAAGGCCATCATCGCGCTGACCGAAAGCGGCCACACGCCGCTGATCATGTCGCGCATCCGCTCGGGTGTGCCGATCTACTGCTACAGCCCGCACAGCGTCACGCAGAACCGCGTCACCATGTTCCGGGGCGTCTACACCATCCCGTTCGCGCCGTCCGACTACGAGCCGGCCGACCTGAGCAACGCCGCCATCGACGAACTGAAGAAGCGCAATCTGGTGAAGGCGGGCGATTGGGTCGTCCTGACCAAGGGCGATTTCTACCGCGACAGCGGCGGCACCAACGGCATGAAGATCCTGCTGGTGGATTGACGCGCGCCGGCCGGGAGGAGGCTCCCGGCCGCGCCGGCCTCAACCGAAGAACCAGTAGCACACGCCGATGGCCGCCAGCACGCCGGCCAGGTCGGCGATCAGGGCGCAGCCGACCGCATGGCGGGCGCGCAGGATGCCGACCGAACCGAAGTACACGGCCAGCACATAGAAGGTGGTTTCGGTGCTGCCTTGCACCACCGCCGCCAGCAGGGCGGGGAAGCTGTCCACCCCGAAATGCGTCATCGTTTCGAGCATCATGGCGCGCGCCGCGCTACCCGAGAACGGCTTGACCAGCGCGGTGGGCAGCGCGTCGACAAAGCGCGTGTCCCAGCCGGCGTGCGCGGCGACCCAGCGGATACCGTCGAGCAGGAAATCCAGCGCGCCCGAGGCGCGCAGCACCCCCACCGCGCACAGCATCGCCACCAGGTAAGGCAGCAGGCTCTTGGCGATGTCGAAGCCTTCCTTGGCGCCTTCGATAAAGGTTTCGTAGACGGGCACTTTTTTCCAGGCGCCGACGATCAGGAAGGCGAGCAGGATGCCGAACAGGGCCAGGTTGCCCATCAACGACGACAGCGTGGCGATGGCCGTGGCCGACATGCTGGCCAACAGCGCCATGAAGCCACCCATGACCAGGGCCGCACCGCCCAGCCACAGCATGATGACGGGGTCGGCCAGCCGCAGGCGCTGGCAGGCCGCCACCGCCAGGAAGCCGGCCAGCGTCGACGCGCTGGTGGCCAGCAGGATGGGCAGGAACACCAGGGTGGGGTCGGCCGCGCCTTGCTGCGCCCGGAACATGAACAGCGTCACCGGCAGCAGCGTCAGCGATGACGCGTTGAGCACCAGGAACAGGATCTGGGCGTTGCTCGCGGTTTCGGGCGTGGGGTTGAGCGATTGCAGTTCGCGCATGGCGCGCAGGCCGATGGGCGTCGCGGCGTTGTCCAGCCCCAGGCCGTTGGCGGCAAAATTCAGGGTGATCAGGCCGATCGCAGGATGGTTGCGCGGCACCTCAGGCATCAACCGGGCGAACAGCGGGCCCAACAGCCGCGCCAGCTTTTCCACCAGCCCGGCGCTTTCGGCGATGCGCAGGAACCCCAGCCACAGCGTCAGGGTGCCGAACAGCAGCACCATGACTTCGACCGATACCCGCGCCATGTCGAACAGGCTGGCGACCATGGCGCGGAATACGTCCGGGTCGCCGATGGCCAGCCAGCGGTACAGGGCGGCAGCAAAGGCCGTCAGGAAAAAGCCCAGCCAGAGTTTGTTCAGCATGCGGCGTGTGCCCGGATAGCGGTTGATTTCGCCCCAGCGCGGGGGATGCCCATTGTCGCAGAGTCAGCCCGCCGCGGCTTGGCCCCGGGCGGCCAATTCTGGTACTTTGACTCGATACGCCCCAGTGGCATCGAACAAGAAGGGGAGCACATGGATTTGAACGCATGGCGCCGGCGCCGCATCTCCGAACCGGCCTACCGATGGGCGCGCAAGGCGATGCCGCCGCTCTCGGCCACCGAGCGCGAGGCCATCGAGGCCGGCGACACCTGGTGGGATGCGGACCTGTTCACCGGCAACCCCGATTGGCGCAAGCTGCTGGACGTTCCCGCCGCGACGCTGACGCCCGACGAACAGCGCTTCATCGATGGCCCCGTGGCGCAGTTGTGCGCCATGCTGGACGAATGGGACATCACCTGGAACCGGCGTGACCTGCCGCCCGAGGTCTGGGCCTTCCTGAAGGCGCAGCGCTTTTTCGGCATGATCATCCCCAAGCGCTACGGCGGCCTGGGCTTTTCGCCCTACGCGCATTCCGAAGTGGTGCGGCGCATTTCCGCCTATTCCATCACCGCCGGCGTCACCGTCATGGTGCCTAATTCGCTGGGGCCGGGCGAGCTGCTGCTGCAGTTCGGCACGCCGGCCCAGCGCGACTATTGGTTGCCCCGGCTGGCCGATGGCCGCGAGGTGCCGTGCTTCGGGTTGACCAGTCCCGAGGCTGGCTCCGACGCCGCGTCCATGGTCGATACCGGCGTGGTCTGCCGCCAGCTGGTGGATGGCCGCGAGCTGATCGGCGTGCGCCTGAATTGGCACAAGCGCTACATCACGCTGGGCCCCGTCGCCACGGTGCTGGGGCTGGCGTTCAAGATGTCGGACCCCGACGGCATTCTGGGCGGGGCGCGCGACATCGGCATTTCGGTGGCGCTGGTGCCGACCGATGCGCCCGGCGTCGAGATCGGGCGCCGTCACCTGCCGGCGATGCAGGTGTTCCAGAACGGCCCAAACCGCGGTCACGACGTGTTCGTGCCGCTGGACGCCCTGATCGGCGGCGCCGAACGCGCCGGCCATGGCTGGCAGATGCTGATGAGCGCGCTGGCCGCGGGGCGCGGTATTTCGCTGCCGTCGCTGTCGGCGGCTGCGTGCGTCATGAGCGCGCACGCCACCGGCATGTACGCCCGGGTGCGCGAACAATTCGGTATTCCGGTGGGCAAGTTCGAAGGGGTGCAGGAAAGGCTGGCCAGTTTGGCGGCCAATGCGTATCTGGTGGAAGCGGCGCGGCGCTTGACCTGCGCGGCGCTGAACCAGGGCGTCAAGCCCGCAGTGGTGTCGGGCATCATGAAATACCACGCCACCGAGCGGATGCGGGTGTCGGTGAACGACGCCATGGACGTGCACGCGGGCCGCGCGGTGATCGATGGCCCCAGCAATTACCTGGGCGCGCTGTACCGCGCGGTGCCTATCGCCATCACGGTCGAAGGCGCCAACATCCTGACCCGCAACCTGATCATCTTCGGACAGGGCGCGATCCGCGCCCATCCATACCTGATGCCGGAAATGCTGGCGCTGGGTAACCCTGACGAAGAGCGCGGCATGGAAGTATTCCATGACGTCTTCTGGCGCCACCTGCGGCACACCGGCATGAACGCGCTGCGCGCCGTGGGCCGCGCCTGGACAGGCGGCCTGCTGGCCCCGGCGCCCGTCTCCGGACCCACCGCAGGGCACTACCGCCGGTTGGGCCGCTACGCGTCTGGATTCGCGCTGCTGGCCGACGCCACGCTGGCGCAGTTGGGCGGCGGCTTGAAGCGCCGCGAAATGATCTCGGCGCGGCTGGGCGATATCTTGTCCGAGCTATACCTGTTGTCGGCAGTGCTCAAGCGCTGGGAAGACGAAGGGCATAAGCACGACGACCTGCCGCTGGTGCATTGGTGCATGCAGCAGGGCTACGCCGAAATCGAAAAGCGCATGGATCAGGTGCTGTGCAACCTGCCGGGGCGGGTGCTGGCCTGGGGGCTGCGCGCGGCCATCTTGCCGCTGCGCTTGGCCAAGGGGCCGGACGATGCGCTGACCCGCGAGTGCGCGGAACTACTGCTCAAGCCGTCGCCTACCCACGTACGGCTGGCGGCGGACCTGCAGCGGGCGGCGGCCGATAGCGTGGACAGCGATGACCCGCTGGCGCTGCTGACGCGCGCATTCGCCCTGGTGGATGCGGTGCAGCCGATCCGCGACCGGCTGAAACAGTCGGGTGTGCGTGACTGGCGCGAAGCGCACCGCCGCGGCGCGATTACCGACTCCCAAGCCGCGCAGCTGGACGAAGCGGAAACGATCGTGGCGCGGGTATTGCAGGTAGACGATTTCGCGCCGTCGGACCTGTCGCCGCAGGCAGCAGGTGCTGATGCGGCGTCAGTCCACCCGCCGACATCGACGGCGGATGATGGCGCGGGCGTGAAGCCGGCGCCAGCACCCGGGGCCGCTCAGTCGTCCTGATTCGGGTCCATGCCCGGGAACAGGATTTCCGTGAAGCCGAACTTCGAGAAATCCTGGATCCGGGACGGATACAGCCGGCCGATCAGGTGGTCGCATTCGTGCTGCACCACGCGGGCATGGAAGCCTTCGGCTTCGCGTTCGATGTCGCGGCCGTAGGGGTCCTTGCCGCTATAGCGGATGTGCCGATAGCGCGGCACCTGGCCGCGCAGGCCCGGCACCGACAGGCAGCCTTCCCAGCCGTCTTCCATTTCGTCCGACAACGGCGTGATGACCGGGTTGCACAGAATGGTCTGCGGCACCGCCGGGGCATCGGGATAGCGCTCGTTTCGGTCAAAGCCGAAGATGACCAACTGCAGGTCCACGCCGATCTGGGGCGCGGCCAAGCCGACCCCCTGCGCCGCCGCCATGGTCTCGAACATGTCTTCGATCAGGGCGTGCAGTTCGGGGGTATCGAAGCGCTCGACCGGCGGCGCCACGCGCAGCAGCCGGGGATCGCCCATTTTCAGGATGGTGTGGATCATGATGATGGTCGTGAAAGAACAATCAACCTAACAGAAGGATGCTTTCCCCGCCGGGCCGCCGCAAGGGGAAAGCGCCCCCTCGGGGGGCAGCAAGCCCGCGTAGCGGGTGCGGCGTGGGGTCGTCAATCCACCCGACCCTTCTTTTGGATGAATTCGATCTTGTAGCCGTCGGGATCTTCGACGAACGCGATCACGGTGGTGCCGTGCTTCATCGGGCCGGCTTCGCGGGTGACCTTGCCGCCGCGCGCCTTGACCTTGTCACAGGCTTCGTAGGCGTTGTCGACTTCCAGGGCGATGTGGCCGTAGCCGGTGCCCAGGTCGTACTTGTCGGTGTCCCAGTTGTGGGTCAGCTCGATGACGGCGCCTTCGGATTCGTCCTGGTAGCCCACGAAGGCCAGCGTGAACTTGCCGTCGGGGTAGTCGTTGCGGCGCAGGACGCGCATGCCGAGCACGTTGGTGTAGAAGTCGATGGACTTGTCGAGGTTGCCGACTCGCAGCATGGTGTGGAGCATACGCATGGAGAGATTCCTTAAGCGATGAGGGGTTGGGGGACGAAGTGGGCTTGCCCGGCGCGGTCCCTGGAAATTCCCAGGTCTTGCAGCGCGCCGCCCATGGCGTCGACCGCCAGCCGCATCTGGTCGGGCCCGAAGGCGCCGATGCAGCCGACCCGGAAGGTGGGTTGTTCGGTGTTGGTGAAATTGCTGATCAGGAAACCGCGTTGCTTGACCGCGTCGACGAACAATTGCAGGTTCCAGGTCGGCGCATCGGGCGCGTGCACGTTGACGACGATGGGGCCTTGCAGCTCGGGCGGCAGGTAGGGCGTGAGACCCAGGCCGGCCACGCCGTCGTACAGCGTGCGCATGTTGGCCGTGTAGCGCGCCAGGCGGGCCTCGCGGCCTTCTTGTTGATACAGCTCCAGCGCCACGGCCAGCGCCGCCATCGTGGGCGCGGGCGGCGTGAAGCGCGGGCCGGCGTTGGGCGCCAACGTGTGCTGGTAGATGTCGGCCAGGTCCAGCGACCAGCTGCCGGCGTTGCCGCGGGCGGCCTCCAGGCTGTCGCGGCGGGCCACCACGAAGGCGGCGCCAGGCAGGCCTTCCAGGCACTTGTTGGCCGTCAGCACGACCGCGTCCACGGCCGGCAGGGCGCCCAGGTCCAGCGGCAGCGCGCCAAAGGCGGACACCGCGTCGACGATGACGCGGCGACCCAAGGCGTGGGCCACGCGCGCCAGTTCGGGGACGTCGTGGCAGATGCCGCTGCCGGTTTCGCTATAGACCAGTGCCACATGGGTCAGCGTGGGGTCTTGTTCGAGCGCCCGCGCGACGGCCTGGGGATCCACCCGCTCGCACGTGCCGACAGGCAATGGCACGGCGACGCGGCCGGCGTCGGCCGCCAGTTTCTGCAGACGGCCAGCGTAGGCGCCGGTGGACGGCGCCAACAGGCGCCCGCCGGGCGGCACGAAGGTGCGGATCGCGGCTTCCACCGCGAAGTGGCCGCAGCCGGGCAGCGCCAGAGCTTCGTGCTGGCCGGCGTCGGCCTGGGCCACGCGCAGCACGCCGGCGCAGACCTGCCGGTACAGGGCGCGAAATTCGTTGTCCCAGGGCGCATAGTCTTGCGCCATGGCAGCCTTCACCCGTGCATCGGTCGTGACCGGGCCGGGAATCAGCAGCAGCATTGTTTGTCTCCGAGGGGGCTGGGTCGGTCGATATGCAAGGGAGCCTCGCGCCGACCCTAGAATTGAGGCAGCGAGGCCGGATCGTGGCGTCGCAGCACGTTTTTCGCTTCTTCGAAGTCGGGCAGGATCTGGCCGACCTCGCGCCAGAAGTCCTGGCTGTGGTTCATTTCGCGCAGGTGCGCCAGTTCGTGCGCGATGACGTAGTCGATGATGGCCGGCGCGAAATGGATCAGGCGCCAGTTCAGCATGATGTTGCCGTCGCTGGTGCACGAGCCCCAGCGCGTGGCGGCGGACGACAGGCGCCAGCGGCGGATCTTCAGGCCGCTGATCTGCAGGAAGTGCGCCAGCCGGGCGCCGAACCAGGCGCCGGCGCGCTGCTGCAGCCAGGCCTGGGCGGCGTCGCGGATGCGGCCCTGGTCGGCGTCGGCCGGCAGCGCCAGCCACAGCGTGTCGCCGTCGGCCGGGGCTTCGGCATCGCCGGACAGGCGGGTCTGGCGGCTGTCGCCGCCCACGCCCAGCACGATGCGCTTGCCCAGGTAGGGCAGTTCGCCGCCGGCCTGCCAGCGCGTGTGCGCCATGGCCAGCTGCTGCTTGCGGGCGTGCCATTCACGCAGCTTGGCGACGATCCAGCGGGCTTTTTCGCGCACCGCGTCGTCGATCTGCGTCAGCGTGACCCAGTTGGGCGCCGTGACGCGCAAGCCGTCGTCGGTGATGACAAAGCCGATGCTGCGGCGGCGCGAGCGCAGCAGCACGAAGCCGATGGGTTGCGGGTCGGTATCGACCTCGCGCCAGCGCGCGCCGGGCGGCATTGGATCGGGGCAGGGCGTGGGGACACGCGAAACGGCGTTGGGCGACAGCGTCAGCAGCGGTTCGCCGACGGGCTTGGCCGGGTCGGTGGCCGAGGCGGGCGGAACCACGTTGGGAAACAGCGGCGCCGGCGCAACGGCCGGGGACGGCGTGGCAGGCGGTGCGGGTCGGGCCGGGGAGCGCGCGATCAGCGGCGACGCGCCCGAGGGCGCGTCGTGGTCTTGCACGTCGAACAGAAGTTCGAGCTGATCAGTGCTGGCCATACCTTTCTGGGTTGAGACGCCGCATTTCCCCTTCGATCCAGTCTTGCACTTTCTGGTTCAGTTCTTCGGGGGAGAGTCCCTTGGATTCTATCGCGGGACCGATGGATAGCGTAACCATGCCCGGATATTTGACGAAGGCGTTGCGGCGCCAGCATTCGCCGGCGTTGTGCGCCACCGGGATGACCACCGCGCCGGTGCGCGAGGCCAGCAACGCGCCGCCCATCTTGAAGCGCGCGGTCTTGCCGGGCGGCACGCGGGTGCCTTCCGGGAACAGCAGCGGCCAGCGGCCTTCGTCCAGCCGGACCTGTCCCTGCTTGACCACCTGTTCGAAGGCGTCGCGGCCCTTGGAGCGGTCGATGGCGATCATGCGCAGCAACGCCAGGCCCCAGCCGAAGAACGGCACCATGTGCAGTTCCTTCTTGTAGACGAAGCAGACTTCGCGCGGCATGTAGGCCGGGAAGAACAGCGTTTCCCAGGCCGACTGGTGCTTGGATAGCAGCACCGCGGGCCCGTCGGGCAGGTTTTCCCAGCCCTTGACCTGCCAGCGGATGCCGCAGAAGAAGCGCGCACCCCAGATGGCCAGGCGGGGCCAGCCCACGGTCAGCTTGTAACGCCAGTGCAGGGGCAATGGCGCCCACAGAATGCAGGCGAATGCGTAGGGAATGACCGTGACGGTCAGGAACAGGATGTACAGCAGTGAACGTAGCCGGGCCATTGGATCAATGGTCCTGCAGCAAGGCGTCGACCACGGCCGACAGGTCGTCGCACACGCGGGTGTTGTCGGGCAGGCCGCCCTTGGCCAGCGTTTTCTTGCCGTTGCCGGTCAGCACCAGCCAGGGCGAGCAGCCCGCGGCGCTGGAGGCCTGCAGGTCGCGCAGCGAGTCGCCCACGGCCGGCACGCCGGCCAGGTCGACGTCATAGCGGTGGCCGATCTGCTCGAACATGCCGGGACGCGGCTTGCGGCAGGTGCAGTCGTCGTCCGGGCCGTGCGGGCACATGAAGACGGCGTCCACGCTGCCGCCGACGGCGGCCAGCTCGCGCCGCATCTTGGTGTGGATGGCGGTCAGCGTGTCCATGTCGAACAGGCCGCGGGCCAGGCCCGACTGGTTGGTGGCAACCACCACGGTCCAGTCCGCCTGGGTCAGGCGGGCGATGGCCTGCAGGCTGCCGGGCAGGGCGATCCATTCGTCAGGGTTTTTGACGAATGCGTCACTGTCCTGGTTGATGACGCCGTCGCGGTCGAGGATGATGAGTTTCACTGTGCCAGCCTGGAGATGTCAGCGACCTGGTTCATCAGGGTGTGCAGTTGGCCCAGCAGCGCCAGCCGGTTGGCGCGCACCGCGGGGTCTTCGGCCATCACCATGATGTCGGCGAAGAAGGCGTCCACGGGTTCGCGGGCCTGGGCCAGGGTGCGCAGGTTGGCGGCGAAGTCGCCGGCAGCCAGTTGCGCTTCGGCTTGCGGGCGCAGCGCGGCGATCGAGGCGGCCAGCGCCTTTTCGGCGGGTTCGACCAGGGCGGCGTCATTGACCGCGCCGATCTCGCCTTCGGCCTTCTTGAGCAGGTTGCCGATGCGCTTGTTGGCGGCCGCCAGGCTGGCGGCCTCGGGCATCTGCGCGAAGGCGGCGGCGGCGCGCACGCGCTCGGCCACCTGGTGCAGCGGCGGCGTCAGGGCGATGACGGCCTCGACCGCGTTGCGGTCGTGTTCGTTGATCAGCTGGTTGCGGTAGCGTTCGTAGATGAAGGCGCGCACTTCCGCCAGCGTGTCGGCGGGGATCTTGCCGGCCGGGAAGGTGGCGGCGGTGGCGGCCAGCAGGCCGTCCAGCGACAGCGGGCCGTCCTGGTTGAGCTTGAGCCAGCCGCCGGCGGCCAGTTGTTCGAAGGCGCTGATCAGGCCCAGCGCGGCGCGGCGCAGGCCGAAGGGGTCGCGTTCGCCGGTGGGCGCCAGGCCGATGGCCCAGATGCCGACCAGGGTCTCGGCGCGTTCGGCGATGAACAGCGTGGCGGCGGTCAGGTCGTCCTGCGAGACCGGCGTGTCGTAACGGTTGCGGTACTGGGTGCGCAGCGCCTGCACGACGCTGTCCGGCTCGCCGTCGCCGGCGGCGTAGTAGGCGCCCATGATGCCTTGCAGCTCGGGGAATTCGCCCACCATGTTCGAGCCCAGGTCGGCCTTGGCCAGCAGCGCGGCGCGGTCGGCGGCGGCGACGTCGCCGCCCAGCTTGCCGGCCACGTCGCGGGCGATGGCGCGCACGCGCTCGACGCGTTCGAGCTGGGTGCCCAGCTTGTTGTGGTAGACGATCGAGCCCAGTTGCTCGACGCGCGCGGCCAGCGGCGTCTTGCGGTCGGTCTCGAAGAAGAACTGGGCGTCGGCCAGGCGCGGGCGCACCACGCGCTGGTTGCCTTCGACGATGTTCACCGGGTTGTCCGTGTGCATGTTGCTCACGATCAGGAAGCGGTGCGTCAGGCGGCCGGTGGCCGGGTCGAACAGCGGGAAGTACTTCTGGTTCAGCCGCATGGTCAGGATCAGGCATTCCTGCGGCACTTGCAGGAACTGCTCTTCGAACTGGCCCACGTAGACGGTGGGGTGTTCGACCAGGGCGGTGACTTCGTCCAGCAGCGCGGCCACTTCCGGGTCATCGCCCAGGGTGGCCGACAGGCGGCCGGCGTGGTCCAGCAACTGACGCTGGATCTCGTCGCGGCGGCCTTCGAACGAGGCCACGACACGGCCTTTGTCGGCCAGGGTGGCGGCGTAGACGTCGGCGTTGGCGAACGAGATGGCGCCGCTGCTCATGAAGCGGTGGCCCAGGGTCTCGCGGCCGGCGGTCAGGCCCAGCGCGGCGACGGGCACCACGTCGACGCCGAACAGCGCGACCAGGCCGTGCGCCGGGCGCACGAACTTCACGGTGGTGACGCCGTCAGCCAATTGGTAGCGCATGACCTTGGGGATCGGCAGGCCGTCGATGGCCGCGTCGATGCCTTCCTGCAGGCCGACGGCCAGCGCGGCGCCGGGGGCGGTGCCGCGGGCGACCAGGTAATCCTGCTTGCCGTCGGATTCACGTTCCAGGGTGGCCAGGTCGATGTTTTCCAGGCCCTTGGCGGCCAGCTTCTTCTGCAGCGCCGGGGTGGCCTTGCCGTCTTCGGTCAGGCCGATCTTCACCGGCATCAGCTTTTCGGCGTAGGCCTGGTCGGGCGCCTGGGCCAGCACGGCCGACAGGCGCACCGCCAGGCGGCGCGGCGTGGCGTACGGCTCGACGGCGCAGCCGTCGGCCAGCAGGCCGTGGCGCGCCAGCGTGGCGCGCACGCCTTCGGCGAAAGCCTGGCCCAGCTTCTGCAGGGCCTTGGGCGGGAGTTCTTCGGTCAGCAGCTCGACCAGCAGGGGGCGGATGTTCGTCGTCATTTATGCAGCCTCCCCGGCGGCCTTGTCGCGGCCCAGCATGGGAAAGCCCAGTCGTTCGCGGGAATCGTAGTAGGCCTGCGCGACGGCGCGCGACAGGTTGCGGATGCGGCCGATGTAGGCGGCGCGCTCGGTGACGCTGATCGCGCCGCGCGCGTCCAGCATGTTGAAGGTGTGCGCGGCCTTGAGCGTGGCTTCATAGGCCGGCAGCGCCAGCGGCACGTCCATCAGGCGCTTGGCCTCGGCTTCGTAGTCGTTGAAGTGCGAGAACAGCATCTCGGCCGAGGAGTGCTCGAAGTTGTAGGTGGACTGCTCCACCTCGTTCTGGTGGAACACGTCGCGGTACAGCACGCGGTTGCCGTTGGCGCCTTCGGTCCAGACCAGGTCGTACACGCTTTGCACGTCCTGCAGGTACATGGCCAGGCGTTCCAGGCCGTAGGTGATTTCGCCCGTGGTCGGGGTGCAATCCAGGCCGCCGACTTGCTGGAAGTAGGTGAACTGGGTGACTTCCATGCCGTTGAGCCAGACTTCCCAGCCCAGGCCCCAGGCGCCCAGGGTGGGGTTTTCCCAGTCGTCTTCGACGAAGCGGATGTCGTGCTGCGTGGGGTCGATGCCCAGGGCCTTGAGCGAACCGATGTACAGGTCCAGGATTTCCGGGGGCGCGGGTTTCAGCACCACCTGGTACTGGTAATAGTGTTGCAGGCGGTTGGGGTTTTCGCCGTAGCGGCCGTCCTTGGGGCGGCGCGAGGGCTGCACATAGGCGGCGCGCCAGGGCTCCGGGCCGATCGCGCGCAGGAACGTGGCGGTATGCGAGGTACCGGCGCCGACTTCCATGTCGTAGGGCTGCAGCAGGGCGCAACCCTGCTTGTCCCAGTATTCCTGGAGCGTAAGGATGATTTGCTGAAAGGTGAGCATAGGATTCTTGGAATTCGGTCGCCGGGCAACGTCTGCCGTGGGCGTGGGAAACCGGGCATTTTAACTGGCCCGGGACGGGGCGGGTGGCGAGCCCCGGAAATGGGGGATATCCCCGTCGTTACATTCCTGCCTTCCAGTGGTCGTATCATTCCGGGTTGACGCCCAGTCTTATATAAAACCAATACATCACCCGAACACCCCGGAAGGAGCATCCGCATGTCTGACCTGATCAAGGTGGAAGTCGTCGACGGCATCCAGATCATCACGATCAACCGCCCCGAGGCCAAGAACGCCATCAACCTGGAAACCGCGCAGGCCATGGCCGCCGCGCTGGACCAGCTGGACAGCCGCGACGACGTGCGCATCGGCATCCTGACGGGCGCGGGCGGCACGTTCTCGTCGGGCATGGACCTGAAAGCCTTCGCCAAGTCGGGCCAGCGTCCGTACGTGGAAGGCCGCGGTTTCGCAGGCCTGAACGAAGCGCCGCCGAAAAAGCCGCTGATCGCCGCGGTCGAAGGTTATGCGCTGGCCGGCGGTTGCGAGATGGCCCTGGCGTCCGACCTGATCGTGGCCGCCAGCAACGCCAAGTTCGGCCTGCCCGAAGTCAAGCGCGGCCTGGTGGCCGGCGCCGGCGGCATGCTGCGCCTGCCGCG
>JBEBOQ010000028.1:0-50829 GCA_040396375.1 Achromobacter xylosoxidans | reverse complement strand
GCACCGGGTGGTTGGCGCCGTGGTGGCCGGTCTTCATCTTGAGCGTCTTGCCGCCCACCGCCAGGCCCATGATCTGGTGGCCCAGGCAGATGCCGAACACGGGCAGCTTCTTGTCCAGGAACGTGCGCGTGGCGGCGATGGCGTAGTCGCAAGGCTCGGGGTCGCCGGGGCCGTTGGACAGGAACACGCCGTCGGGATTGAGCTTGAGCACTTCTTCGGCGCTGGTCTCTGCCGGCACCAGCGTCAGGCGGCAGCCGCGGTCGGCCAAGAGGCGCAGGATGTTGGACTTGATGCCGAAGTCGTAGGCCACGACGTGGAACTTGGACTGGTCGGGCTTGGTGAAGCCTTCGCCCAGTTGCCAGGTGCCTTCGGTCCAGGTGGTGCTGGCCTTGATCGACACGACCTTGGCCAGGTCCTGGCCAGCCATGCCGGCAAAGCCGCGGGCCAGTTCGACGGCGCGGTCGGCGTCGGTGCCAACGAAGATGCAGGCGCCTTGGGCGCCCTTTTCACGCAGGATGCGGGTCAGCTTGCGGGTGTCGATGCCGGAAATGGCGACGATGCCCTGTTCGGACAGGTACTCGGGCAGCGATTGCGTGGAACGGAAGTTCGACACGCGGGCGGGACAGTCGCGGACCACCAGGCCGGCGGCAAAGACGCGCTTGGCTTCCACGTCCTCGGCGTTGACGCCGGTGTTGCCGATGTGCGGATAGGTCAGCGTGACGATCTGGCCGCTATAGCTGGGATCGGTGAGAATTTCCTGGTACCCGGTCATCGCGGTGTTGAACACCACTTCGGCGACGGTATGGCCAGGCGCACCGATCGACACGCCTCGAAAAATGGTACCGTCCGCCAGAGCCAGAATTGCAGGAGGGAAGCGGTTGATCCCCTCGGGAAAAAGTTGCGGCAGCACAGTAAACCCCGGTTTTATGAATCGATAATCAAACCTTCGAATTATACCTTGAGCGGCCGTTTTCCCCGGAAAACCGCGCCAAATAAGGCCAGGATCGAAGATTTCACCCGCCGGCGGTGATACGCTAAAGCACCTTCAACCCTGATGTTGCGAGCCGTATTGTCCATGTCCAGCCAACTTGACGCCCTGCGCAATCACACCACCGTTGTCGCCGACACGGGGGATTTCGAAGCGATGAAGGCGCTGCGTCCCACCGACGCCACCACCAATCCGTCCCTAATTCTGAAAGCCGTCCAGCAGGAAGCCTACCGCCCGCTGCTGGAGAAAACCGCCCGCGACCACCGCGGCGCCCCCACCGCCGAATTGATGGACCGCCTGTTGGTCGCCTTCGGCCGCGCCATCCTGAATATCGTGCCGGGCCGGGTCTCGACCGAGGTCGACGCCCGCCTGTCGTTCGACACCCGCGCCACCATCGAGCGCGCCCGGGGCCTGATCGCCCTGTACGAGGCCGCCGGCGTGCCGCGCGAACGCGTGCTGATCAAGATCGCCTCCACCTGGGAAGGCATCCAGGCTGCCCGCGCGCTGCAAGCCGAGGGGCTGCACTGCAATCTGACCCTGCTGTTCTCGCTGCCGCAGGCCGTGGCCTGCGCCGACGCCAAGGTGCGGTTGATCTCGCCATTCGTGGGCCGCATCTACGACTGGCACAAGAAGGCCGCCGGGGCTGCCTGGGTCGAAGCCGACCGGGCCGGCGCGCAAGATCCGGGCGTGCAGTCCGTGACCCGCATCTACCAGTACTACAAGCGCTTTGGCATCGCCACCGAGATCATGGGCGCGAGCTTTCGCAACGTGGGCCAGATCCTGGCGCTGTCCGGCTGCGATCTGCTGACCATCAGCCCCGAGCTGCTGACCCAACTGGCGTCCACCGAAGGCGACGCGCCGGCGCAACTGCGCGCCGATGCGGCAACGGGCGATATCGCCCGTATCGCCTCTGACGAGGTGGCCTTCCGCACCCAGCTGAACGACGACGCCATGGCCAGCGACAAGCTGTCCGAGGGCATTCGCGCGTTCGTCGCCGACGCGATCAAGCTGGACGCGTTGATCGAGGCGCAGCGCGGCTGAGCGCGGCCCGGCGAGCGCAGCCCTGTCCGGCCGGCGGCTTGCCGCCAGCCGGGCGGCGGTCAGCGGTGGTCGTGCGAGTGCACCTGCAGCGCTTCCAGGAAGCGCGACACCATGTTGTAGGCCGCGACCGTCGCAGTCAGCTCGACGGTCAGCTTGTCCGATCCCATCGCGGCGCGAGCCGCCTGGAACACCGGTTCCGGCACTTGCACGTGGCGCGTCATGGCGTCGGTGTAGGCCAGCACCGCACGTTCCCGTTCGCTGAACAGCGTCGACGCCTCCCAGTCGGGCAAGGCGTCCAACTGCGCCTGCGACACGCCTTCTTTCAGGGCGATCGGAGCGTGCTGGTCGGCTTCGTAGGGCGCCCCGTTGATCGCCGCGACCCGCATGATCACAAGTTCGCGAATATCGCCCGGCAGCGTGGAAAGCTGGCGGATCGACGTCAGGTAGTTGAGCCAACCACCGGCCACGTCCGGGCTATGCAGCAGCATCTGATACAGATGCAGCACGCTGCCGCGTTCGGCGACGATGCGATCGACCAGGGGTCGCGCTTCGGGATGAGACAGATCAGCGTAGGGAAGACGCGCCATGAAAACTCCGTAGGGGGATTAAAACCGGTTGGCGCCAAAGATACTAAGGCCTGCCGGCATCCAAAATGCCGGGTGCTGCAAATGCACACATTCGCAAGAATTTGGACATAATGACAGCACACTGCGCGCCTCCAGGACAAGCCTAGAATGAATGCGCCTACCCAGTCCCACCCGCCTGTCACGCTCGCAAACTGCGACAGCGAACCGATACACGTACCGGGCGCCATCCAGCCCCTGGGCACGTTGCTCGCGTTCGACCCCGACGGCGTGCTGCGTTATGCCAGCGAAAACGCGCCGCAGGTGCTGGGCGCGCCGCTGGCGCTGGGGTACCGCTGCGAGCCAGGGTCCCTGCCCCCAGGCCTGGCGCAATACCTGTCCATCTGGCTCGATAGCGCCGATCCGGTCTTCGACCCGCTGACCCTCGCGCTGGACGACCACACCTACGACGTCATCGCCCACCGCAATACCGACGGTCTGACGCTGATTGAACTGGAACGCCGCGGCGACGATGCCGGCATCGCCGAGCCCGCACGGATCTACCGGGGCATCGAACGCATCCGCTCGCAGCGCGACGTCGCTTGTTTGTTGGAACGCACGCTGCAGGAAGTGCAACGGGCCACCGGTTTCGACCGCGTCATGGCCTACCGCTTCCATCCCGACGACAGCGGCGAGATCGTGGCCGAACGGCGCGGCGATGCCACCCTGGAAGACTGGGTCGGGCGGCGCTACCCCGCCGGCGACATCCCCGCCCAGGCGCGCCGCCTCTATACCGTGAACACAGTGCGCCAGATCGCCGATGCGCAATATCAGCCCGTGCGCGTGCTGGGCCAGCGCGGCCGGCACGAGCCGCCGCTGGACATGAGCTTTTCGGTGTTGCGCAGCGTCTCGCCCATCCATCTGGAATACATGGCGAACATGGGCGTACGGGCCTCGATGAGTCTGTCGCTGGTGATCGGCGGCAGGCTGTGGGGCATGATCGCCTGCCATCACCATGCGCCGCGCCATATCCCCTACCCCGCGCGCCTGGCCTGCGAAGCGCTGGCGCAGGTGCTGTCGGCCGCGCTGGCCAACATCGAAGGCAACGAACGCGCCGAACGAGCGCGCCAGAGCGCGGCGCTGGTCAGCCGCCTGGCCGAGCGCGCCTCCGATTCTGAAAACATGCACCTGGCCTTGTCCGGCGGCCCGGACACCCCCGCCTCGTTGATTCCCAGCGACGCCGCGCTGTGCCTGTGGGGCAATAGCGTGACGGTGTTCGGCGGCATCGCGCCGCGCGGCGAGTTGGCCGGCATCCTTTGCGCGCTGGACCAGAGCGGCCAACGCCTGGTCCACACGCCCAACATCGCGCGCGACTACCCCGGCCTGCAAACCGACCTGGTGCCTTACGCCGGCTTGCTGGCGTGCAAGTTCGACCCCATGAATAACGGCTGGCTGATCTGGCTGCGCAAAGAGCAGATCGAAACCGTGGTGTGGGGCGGCAAGCCCGAAAAACAGTACGCCGTGGGCAACCTGGGCCCGCGCCTGACCCCGCGCGGCTCGTTCGAAGCCTGGCGAGAAGTGACGCGCGACACCAGCGCGCCCTGGCTGCCCGCCGAACTGGAAGCGGCCGACAACCTGCGCGACGAGCTCTCGCATATCGCCACCAGCCGCGCCGCCGATGTGGATCGCGCCCGCACCGCGCTGCTGGCCATGCTGGGCCACGACCTGCGCGACCCGCTGCAATCCATATCCATGGCAGCGACCCTGTTGTCGAAAACGGATTCCGGCGCCCGCATGGGCGAGCGCATCCGCTATTCCAGCGGCCGGATGCAGCGCCTGATCTCGCAGGTGCTGGACCTGTCGCGGTTGCAGGGCGGCATAGGCCTGGGCATCGAAAAGCGCGAATGCCGGCTGTCCGAATTGCTGACCGGCCTGATCGAGGAAAAGCGCCAGGCCTACCCGGGCCTACGCATCGAACCCGATGTGCAGCCCGGGCTGACCTTGATGGCCGATACCGACCGCATCGCCCAGGTCGTCACCAACCTGATGAGCAACGCCCGCCAGCACGGCGCGCCGCGCATGCCGATCCGCGTGACGGCCCGGCAGGACGGCGACGACATCGAACTGGCGGTGACCAACCATGGCGCGCCGATTGCCGACGAGGTCATGGCGCACCTGTTCTCGCCATTCAAGCCGGAATCGGTGGGCCACTCGCGCAACCGCAACGGCCTGGGGCTCGGGCTGTATATTGCGGAACAGGTGGTCCGCGACCACGACGGCGAGATCGCCGTGGAGTGCCGCGACGGCCTGGTCATTTTCACTGTTATCCTGCCGCGCGGCGCCCTCGCGCCGCCCTCTTCCCCGAATTCTGGAGACATCACTTGAACGAAGCGCGCTCGCTACGCGTCCTGCTGGTCGACGACAACGAAATGGGCTCGGAACTGCTGGCCGAGTTCCTGGCGCTGTCCGGCCTGGAAACACGCTGCGCCATCAACGGCGAAGACGCCCTGGCGCAAGTCACCGCCTTCGATCCGCAGGCGGTACTGGTGGACATTCTGCTGCCCGACATGGACGGCTACGAGCTGGCCCGCCGGTTGCGCGAACGCGTTCCCCCGACCCGCATCTACGCCCTGAGCGGCCTGGCGCGCCACGAGCGCCATGAAGACGCGGCCAGCCTGTTCGACGGCTGGATCGAAAAACCGGCCGACCCCGACGCGCTGCTGACCGTGCTGCGGCAGTCGGACTGAGGCGCTCGATGCACACCGACGCTTCCGCCCTGGCCCTGGCCGCGCAAGGCGTGCGGTTCAAGGTCCTGGCCCAGATCTTCCCCGTGCTGCGCCACGAGGCGATCGCGCCGCTATCGAATGCCACCCTGGCCGCGGCGATGCTGCGCCAGGCGCCGGAAGGCGCCGATGCCGACGCCGTGCAGCAACGCGCCCAGCGCCTGGCCAGCGACCTGAACCACATGCTGGAAGAAAGCGTTGCCGTCGTGCGCGACCTGGACCAATGGCTGATCGACAACGGCGCCCTGCTGCCGGCCGCGACGCTGCTGCGGCAATGCCGCAAGCTGTTGTTTTCGCAATTGATGTGGTCCAAGCGCCGGGTCCACTGGCCCGACGAGGCCGCCGCCGCGGACCTGCCCGCGTTCACGTCGCGCTACCTGCTGATGGCCTGGGTGCTGGCCATGTTGCCCTGGCTGCCCGAAGGCGCCGAGCTGGCGCTGGATGCCGCCGACCCGCACGTCTGGCACGCCCATTTTTCGACGCCGCCGCAAACACCTGATTCGCCGCCGCTATTCGACGCGCGCGAGGTCGAACAACTGGCGGCCGCATCGGGCTGGCGCCTGGAACGGCAGCCCCAACGCTGGTCGCTGCACCTGCCCGCCACTGACAAGGAACCCGCATGATTTCCCCGGTGCACCAAGTGCTGCGAGACGGCACCCGCGAACGCCACGAGACCCTGGATCAGGGCCTGGCACTGGCCGACAGCGATGTCAGCCGCGACCACTACCTGCGCTACCTGCGGACCTTGCTGGGCTGGCTGGAACCGGTGGAGCAACGGCTGTGGCAGTTGGACTGGCCGGCGCCAATGCGGGCCTCGGCCCGAGCCGGCAAAAGCGCGCTGATCCGCGCCGACCTGCTGGCCGCAGGCGATGCCGCCCCGGTGGCGCACTGCCCCGATGTGCCCGCGCCCCAGGCAGCCGACGCCTACGCGTTGGGGGTGGCCTACGTGGTGGAAGGCTCGCAACTGGGCGGACGCTTCCTGGCCAAGCGGCTGGAAGACGTCACGCCGCCTCTGCCGTTGAGCTACTTGCGCGGCTATGGCGATGAAGTCGGTGCGCTCTGGAAGGGTTTTCTGCAGCACCTGGACAGCGCGGCCCAGGGCCATGAAGCGCGGGCGCTGCAAGGCGCGCAGGATGCGTTCGACAGCCTGACCGCCTGGCTGCGCAGCCAGCGCGCGCTGCAAGCCTAGGCGTCGCAGAAAAAAAAAGCCCGGCATGCGCCGGGCTTTTTTGCATCTGCGGCAAGCGTCGTCAGAGCTTTTCGGTTTCGCCCGATTTGGGCTGCCACTTCATCAGCCGTTTTTCGCCGATGCCGACGATGTAGTCCAGCACCAGCGCGAACGCGGTCAGGACCACGATGCCGGCGAACACCGTGTTGACGTCGAACGTGCCTTCGGCCTGCAGGATCAGGTAGCCCACGCCGCTGGCCGAACCCAGGTATTCGCCCACCACCGCGCCCACGAAGGCCAGGCCCACCGAGGTGTGCAGGCTGGAGAACACCCAGCTGGTGGCCGAAGGCAGGTACACGTGCCGCAGCAACTGGCGCCGCCGCGCACCCAGCATCCTGGCATTGTCGAGCAAGGTGGGGCTGACTTCGCGCACGCCCTGGTAGACGTTGAAGAACACGATGAAGAACACCAGCGTCACCGCCAGGGCCACCTTGGACCAGATGCCCAGCCCGAACCACATGCCAAAAATGGGCGCCAGAATCACGCGCGGCATCGAGTTGGCCGCTTTGATATAAGGGTCCAGAATGGCGCTGGCGCGTGGCGACAGGCCCAGCCAGAGACCAAAGCCCAGGCCCGCGATGGTGCCGATGAAGAACGCCAGCACCGTTTCGGTCAACGTGACCCACAAGTGGGTGTAGATGTCGGCATTGGTGACGAACCAGGCCCAGATGCGGCCCCAGACCTTCAGGGGCTCGCCGAAGAAGAAAGCCACCTTGGTATCGCGCGACGCGAAATGCCAGACGCCAAGGATGACGACAAGCAGCAGCAACTGCCAAAAACGCAGGCTGACAGAACCGGGTTTGAATGACTTGGACATGGTCAGGCCCGCTTCTGTTGGGCATAGCCCTTGAGCACTTCTTCGCGCAGCACGGCCCAGATGGCCGCGTGCAGCTCGACGAAGCGCAGGTTGTTGCGCACTTCGGCCACGTCGCGCGGGCGCGGCAGGTCGATGGTGAACTCGCCGATGGGATGCGTGCCCGGGCCGGCCGACAGCACCACGACGCGGTCGCTCATGGCGATGGCCTCGTCCAGGTCGTGCGTAATGAACAGCACGGCCTTGCGCTTGGCCATCCACAGATCCAGCACTTCGTTTTCCATCAGCTGGCGAGTCTGGATGTCCAGCGCGGAAAAGGGCTCATCCATCAGGATGATGTCCGGATCGCGGATCAGGGTCTGGGCCAGCATGGCGCGCTTGCGCATGCCGCCCGACATCTGATGCGGGTAGCGGCTTTCGAAGCCACCCAGGCCCACGCGGCGCATCCATTCGCGGCCGCGCTCCTGGGCCTCGGCGCGCGGCACGCCAGCGAAATCGAGCCCGGCCACCACGTTGTCCAGCGCGCTGCGCCAGGGCAGCAGCGCCTCGCCCTGGAACATGTAGCCCGCGCGCGAGTTGATGCCGGACAGGGGTTGGCCGAACACTTTGACCTGGCCCGACGACGGCGCCAGCAAGCCGGCGCTGACGTTGAGCAGGGTGGACTTGCCGCAGCCCGTCGGGCCCACCACCGACACGAACTCACCCGGCGCGATGGCCAGGGTGGTGTCGCTGACGGCGGTGTAGCGCTGCGAGCGGTCGTCGCGGGAGACAAAGGTGCAGCTGATGTTTTCCAGCGACAGCGCGGCTTCAGCCATTGGGGTACTTCTCGTTGGCGCGGCGCGCGTAGTCGTTGGTCCAGACCTTGGACGGATCGATCTTGGCGCCGTCGAAGTCCGCCTGGTAGGCGGCCAGGGCCTTGAGCGCGGTGGCGGCGCCGTCCTCGGGGATCAGGCCGTCGGGCGACAGGCCTTCGAGGCTCTTGCCGATGGCGGCCTTGTACACCGCGGGGTCGCCCAGCAGGTAGGTCTCGGGCACGACCTTGGCGATCTCGTCCGGGCCTGCCTTCTGGATCCACTTGTCGGCGCGCACCATGGCGTTGGTGAGCGCCTGCACCGTATTGGGATTGGCGTCGATGAACGCCTGCGGCGCATACAGGCAGCCCGCGGGCATGTTGCCGCCGAAGATGTCCTGCGTGTCCTTGAGCGTGCGGGTGTCGACGATGATCTGGATGTCGCCCGGCATTTCCAGCATCGACACCACGGGGTCGGTGTTGGAGATGGCGTCGATCTGGCCGCTGCGCAGCGCGGTCACCGCGCCGGCGCCGGCGCCCACGCCGATGATCGACACGTCCGAAGCCTTCAGGCCGTGCTTGGCCAGGAAGAAGCTGACCACCATGTTGGTGGACGAGCCCGGCGCGGTCACGCCGATCTTCTTGCCCTTGAGGTCGGCGGGGCCTTTGTAGTTGGGCAGGTTCTTCTTGGAGACGCCCACGCCGATCATCGGCGCGCGGCCCTGCAGCACGAAGGCGCGGTAGGCCTGGCCCTTCGATTGCATCGACAGCGTGTGCTCGAAGGCGCCCGAGACCACGTCGGCGCTGCCGCCCACCACGGCCTGCAAGGCCTTGGAACCGCCGGCGAAGTCGGCGATGGAGACGTCCAGGCCCTCGTCCTTGAAGTAACCGCGCGCCTCGGCGATGGACAGCGGCAGGTAGTAGATCAGGGGTTTGCCGCCCACGGCGATCTGGACCTTGGTCTTTTCCAGCTTCTGGGCGCGCACGATGGCGGGGGCCATGCCCATGACGCCAGCGGCGCCGGCCATCTTGAGCAGATCACGACGTGTGACTGACATGTGTTGTCTCCTTGGGTGCGGGGATACCGATAGCGCCGGTCTGCGCCAGCTTGTCGATAGCCGCTGAATCATACCCCAGCGATTTCAGGACTTCCTCGGTATGTTCCCCTAATGACGGACCGATCCAGCGGGTGCCGCCCGGGGTTTCCGAGAGCTTGGGCACCACCGCCGGCAGCTTGACCGGACTGCCGTCGGCGAAGTGGTGCTGCTCGATCATGCGGCGCGCCAGGAACTGCGGATCCGTGAACATGTCGGCCACGCTGTAGATCTTGCCGACCGGCACGTCGGCCGCCTTCAGGGTGTTGAGCGCCTCCTCGATGCCGCGGCCATCGCACCATTGCTGGATGGCGCCATCGATCTCGGCGACGCGGCGGGCGCGGCCGTCGTTGCGCACCAGGTCCGGATCCGAGGCCAGGTCGTCGCGGCCGATGGCCAGCATCAGGCGGTGGAAGATCGCATCGCCGTTGCCGGCGATGACGATGTTCTGGCCGTCGCGCGTGGTGTAGGTGTTGGACGGCACGATGCCGGGCAGCGCGCCGCCGGTGCGTTCGCGCACCACCCCGGCCACGTCATACTCGGGCACCAGGCTTTCCATCATGTTGAACACGGCCTCGTACAAGGCCACGTCGACCATCTGGCCCTGCCCCGCCTGGCACCCTTCGCCCTGCACGCCGTTCCAGCGGCCGCCGGTGGCGTCGCGGTGGCGCAGCGCCATCATCGCGCCGATCACGCCATGCAGCGCGGCGATCGAATCGCCGATCGAGATGCCGACCCGCAGCGGCGGGCGGTCCGGGTGGCCGGACACGTAGCGCAGGCCGCCCATGGATTCGCCGATGGCGCCGAAGCCCGGCTGGTCCTTCATCGGGCCGGTCTGGCCATAGCCGGACAGGCGCACCATGATCAGCGCCGGATTGATGGCGCGCAGCTGTTCATAGCCCAGGCCCCACTTCTCCAGCACGCCGGGACGGTAGTTCTCGACCACCACGTCTGCGTCCAGCGCCAGCCTGCGGGCGATTTCACGGGCCTCGGGATGCTTGAGGTTGAGCGCGATGGATTGCTTGTTGCGGGCCTGCACCGTCCACCACAGCGAATTGCCTTCGTGCAGGTGGCGCCAGCTGCGAATGGGGTCGCCGCCGCCGGTCCCGTCGGGGCCGTGCGGCGTTTCCACCTTGATGACGTCGGCGCCGAATTCGCCGAAGATGCGCGCGGCGAACGGGCCGGCGATGAGCGTGCCGAGTTCCAGGACCTTCAGGCCGGTCAGGGCTGACATGGTGCTTGTCTTCCTCTTGGATGCCCGCGCCGTACATGCGCCGCGGGTCGATTTTGCGAGCGGGGGACTCAGGTGGTCTTGCGCTCCATCAGCGCCCAGGCGATGGTGCCCGCGTCCACGTATTCCAACTCGCTGCCCGCTGGCACGCCGCGCGCCAGGCGCGTTACCCGCAAGCCGCGCTCGCCCAGGGCTTCACCCAGGAAATGCGCGGTGGTCTCGCCTTCGGCGGTGAAATTGGTGGCCAGGATGACCTCTTGCACCACCCCGTCAGTCGCACGGCGGATGACGCGATCGAAATCCAGTTCGCGCGGCCCGATGCCTTCCAGTGGCGCCACCCGTCCCATCAGCACGTAGTACAGGCCACGGTAGCCGTGGCTGGACTCGATCATGTTCTGGTCGCCCGGTGTTTCGACGATGCACAGCAGGGAAGGATCCCGCTTGGGATTGGCGCAGGTGGCGCACACCTCTTCTTCGGCGAAGCTGTTGCAACGCGAGCAATGGCGCAGGTCTTTCACTGCGCCCGCCAGCGCCCGCCCCAGCATGTCGGCCCCTTGGGGGTCGTGCTGCAGCAGGTGGTAGGCCATGCGCCGGGCGGAACGTACGCCCACGCCGGGCAAGCGCCGCAGCGCCTCGATCAACGAGACGAGCGGTTCGGGTTCGGGCAGTAGTGGATCCATGGCGCAGCGGAATCTAGCGGGCGGCAATAGCCGCGCCGCAAGACGCGGCGGCGGCCGGAGCGTTCAATCAGAACGGCAGCTTCATGCCCGGGGGCAGCGGCATGCCGGCGGTGACGGACGCCATCTTTTCCTGCGAGGTGGCTTCGGCCTTGCGCAGCGCGTCGTTGAAGGCGGCGGCGACCAGGTCTTCCAGCATGTCCTTGTCGTCGGCCAGCAGCGACGGATCGATCTCGACGCGCTTGACGTCGTGACGGCAGGTCATGGTGACCTTGACCAGGCCGCCGCCGGAGGCGCCTTCGACCTGGATCTCGGCCAGCGCGTCCTGCGCCTTCTTCATGTTTTCCTGCATCTGCTGCGCCTGGCGCATCAGGCCGGCCAGTTGTCCTTTCATCATGATGGAGTTTCCTTGAACGAGGGGAATAAGGGGAGTGCCGGCGCCTTAGGCGGCGGCGGAAGGCGGTTCGACGTGGCGGATCGAGCCGGCCACGACATAACCGCCAAAATCGGACAGCAGCGCCTGTACGAATGGATCGACGGCGACCGCATCTTCGGCGGCCTGCTGGCGCGCAGCGCGTTCGGCCTGGGCCACGGCGTGGGCGGTGGCTTCGCCAACGGCGCCCACGTCCACGTCCAGGCGGATGCCCTGGCCGAAGTGTTCGCACAGCACGGTTTGCAGACGCACGCGGCTTTCACTTTCAGCCAGCGTCTTGACCGCCACGCGCAGGATGATGGCATCGCCCTGCACGCCGACCCATTCGCTTTGGCGAGCCAGCTCAGCGGCCAGGCCTGTCACCGGCAGGCGCGCGGCCAGCTCGGGCCACGCGGCGGAAGTCATGTCGCCCATGCGGGCGCGCGACTGGCGCTTGCGGGCCGGCGCGGCGCCTTCGCGGCGGGCGGGCGCAGGCGCCGGGGCCGGGGCGGCGGACGGCGCACTGGCCAGGGTTTCGAAATCGTCGTCGGGGTCCGACGTGAAGCCGCCGTCGGGCGCGAAACCGCCTTCGGCTTCGAAGGGGATCTCTTCGTCGACCCAGGACGGCGGGCCGTCGCCGTCGTCCGCGGCCGGCGCGACTGCGGCAGCTGCGGGGGTGACGGCGAGCGGGGCCGATTTGGCGGGGGCGGCAGGCGCGGCGGCGGGCGAACCCGCGGCGGGCGATCCCGCGGCGGGCGCCCCCGCGGCATTCGATCCTGCGGCAGTTACCGCTGCGGACGTGGCTACCGTGGCAGCCACGCTAGGCGCTTGCTGGGCGGGCGCTAGTTCGGGGGAGGCTTGCGCCGCGTCGGCAGCGGGCAATTCTTCCCAGGGCGGTACACCGCCGGACGCCGGTTGCGGGGCAGCGACAGGCGCTGCGGTGGCCACTGCAGCAGGCGCAACGGGCGTTACGGCCGGCGCAACGACAGGCGTTGCCGCCGGGGTGGCGGCGCTGGCGGCCTGAACCGGCGAAGTGTTGGACACCGGCGCGTCGGCAGCCTGGGCCGGCGCTTGCGTTACCGCCGACGCTTGCATGACAGGCGCTTGGGCAACGGGCGCTGCGGCAGCAGGCGATGCGGGTGCGGACACCGCAGGCGCGACCGGCTCAGCCACCGGGGCAGCGGCGACCGGCGCCGGTGCTTGCGGCGGCTGTGCGACGGCAGCGGCGGGTTCGGCCGTTTGACGGGCAGGTGCGGCGGGCGCCTCAAGCGCCGTTTGCGGACCGGCGTCGCCGTTGAGCGCCAACATGCGCAGGCAGGCCATGATGAAGCCGGCGTATTCGTCCGGCGCCAGCGTCAGTTCGCCACGGCTGTGCACTGCCACGGAATAGAACAACTGCACGGCGTCGGGATGCAAGGTTTGCGCCAGGCGGGCAATATCGGCCGCCAAGGGGTCTTCGGCCGGCATCACGCCGGACACGCGCTGCTCGATAGCTACGCGCGACAAAAGCACGGCCAGATCCGCCAGCGCGCCGGCATACGACAGCCCGCGGATGGCGAGTTCGTCGGCCACGGCCAGCACGCTCCTGGCGTCGCCAGCGGACAGGGCGTCCAGCAGGCGCACCAGATGGCGCTGGTCGATCGTGCCGAGCATGCCGCGCACGGCGTCTTCGGTCAGGTTGCCGGCGCTGTAGGCAATCGCCTGGTCGGTCAGGGACAGCGCGTCGCGCATGGAGCCCGAGGCGGCTTGGCCGATCAGGCGCAGCGCGGGCACTTCAAACCCGACCTGCTCTTCGCCCAGCACCGCCTGCAGGTGGCCCACGATGGAGTCGGCCGGCATCTGCTTCAGATTGAATTGCAGGCAGCGCGACAGCACCGTGACCGGGATCTTCTGCGGGTCGGTGGTGGCGAGGATGAATTTGACGTGCGGCGGCGGCTCTTCCAGCGTCTTGAGCATCGCGTTGAACGCGTGCCCGGTGAGCATGTGCACTTCGTCGATCATGTAGACCTTGAAGCGGCCCGCGCCCGGCGCGTAGACGGCCTGCTCCAGCAACTGGGTCATTTCCTCGACGCCGCGGTTGGACGCCGCGTCCAGCTCGAGGTAGTCGACGAAACGCCCGGCATCGATCTCGGTACAAGCGCGACAGACGCCGCAAGGCTTGGAGGTGATGCCGGTTTCGCAGTTAAGGGATTTGGCCAGGATGCGCGACAGCGTGGTCTTGCCCACGCCGCGGGTGCCGGTGAACAGCCAGGCATGGTGCAGGCGCTGGGTGTCGAGCGCATGCGTCAGCGCGCGCACCACGTGATCCTGTCCCACGAGGGTATCGAACGATCGCGGCCGCCACTTGCGGGCCAGTACCAGATAAGTCATGGCGGGATTGTAGAGCCTTTGCAAGAGCCTATGCGATTGCCGGCAGGAAATGCAAAAGGGACGGAATCATCTTCCGGGGATATCCCCTTGGAAAACAACCCCGTCCCCTTTGAGAAACCGGTTGGCGAGCCTTACTCCGGCACTGACCCTAAACGACTATGGCTGCTTCGTTCCCGACCTGACCAGATTCACCGTCGAACCATGCGAAGGGGCCCGCCAATCAAGATTCTAGCAGAGCTTCGCGTTGCTCGCTCGCTAGCCTCTTGATTGGCGGGCCCCAGGGGGCTGTAGGGGGGCCCCCTCCCCGGCCCTCCCCCCGAGGGGGAGGGCGGGGGGACTTTGCTTCGCTTGTCCTTTTGGCTCGCTTCGCTTTGCCTTGCTTGCTTGCTCGCTTCGCTTTGCCTGCGCTGTCTGCTTTGTCTGCTTGGATCGGGGTGCCTGCTTGCTCGCTTCGCTTTGCTTGCGTTGTTTGCGTTGTCTGCTTGGATCGGAGGGCCTGCTTGCTTGGATAGCTGCCTGCCTGCTTGCTTGTCTGCCTGCTTGCTTGCCCGCGAGCTTGTTTCGGCTGCTTTGTGCGCCTGGTTGCCTACGGCTCACTCTGCTTGCTTTGCCTCGCCCCTTGCTTTGCCTCGCCGCAATTTTGCCCCCCGGGTGGGTTTGCCCGGGTTTTTCAGGGGCGGCGCCAGTTGGGGGGCTTGGTCGACCGCTTCCGTGCGTGTGGCATGCACTGGTGCTTTGGCTGCTTGCCTTGTCTGGCTTTGCCTTAGCTTGATCTGGCTGGCTGCTTGGCTTTGCCTTCTTTTTGGCGGCGGGCTGGCTTTGGGGTGGGAGGGGCTATTGGGGTGGGGTTAGGTCTATCCAGGCTTTGGCGCGGGGGAAGTAGAGGGCGGCGCGGGCGTGGCGGCCGTCTAGGGCGGTGACTTGGGCGCAGTAGCGTAGGAGTTGGTCGCCGTGGCGTTGGCGCATGCGTTGGGCGAAGGCGGTGGGGGATTCGTTGGGTTGGGGGCGGCCGGTTTTGTAGTCGACGATCAGCCAGCCGTCTTCGGTGCTCAGCGCCAGGTCGATGACGGAGACTTTGCCGGCGGCGTCGATCAGGGGCCATTCGCGGCGGGCGCCGGATTGGGAGAGCAGCCAGAGGCCGCGGTCGTCGGACAGGGTAGCTTGCAGCGTGTCGAGTACCGCTTCCGAGGCGGCGTCGGCCTGGCTGGCGGGGATGCCGGCGCGGGTCAGTTGGCGGCGCATGGCGGGTAGGCGTTGCGCCAGGGCGTCGGCGGGCCAGGTGTCCACGCCGTCTTGGCCGATGCGGGCCAGCCAGGCGTGGGCCAGGGTACCGATGGCGGCGTCGTAGCCGGATTCGAGTTGCCAGGCGGGATGCTCGCCGCTCTCGCCCCAGGCGCCGCGCGCTGCGGCGGCGAAGCCGGGGCTGATGGCCACGTCGGCTTGGCGCGCCAGGTGCGCCAAGCCATCGCGGTTCACGCGGCGTAGGGGTTCGCCTTGCCATTCGGGGCCGTCTTCGATCGGTTCGACGGCGTCGTCGCCCGACGGTGGCGGCGCGGGGGGTGTCAGGCAAGGCCACAGGCGCCCCAACAGGCTGGCCGATGAAGGCGTCTTGATCTGGCCGCTGGCTTCGTCGATCGAGACGTGGCCGACGAGGTGCAGGCGCTTGCGGGCGCGGGTGGCGGCCACGTACAGCAGGCGGTCGATTTCGTAGGATGCACGGCGCGCTTCGCGGGCGCCGAGGTAGCGCGACACCGGGTCGGCCTCGGTTTCGGCGCGAGGCTTGACCGGGCCGAATAGCACACGCCCGCCACTTTGCTCGAAGCGCACCAGCGGCGGCTGGTCGCCGCGCGGGGCGCGGTGCAGGCCGTACAGGATCACAGTGTCGAACTGCAGGCCCTTGGACTTGTGCATGGTCATGATCTCGACCGCGGCTTCTTCGTCGGCCGCGTCGGGCGCGGCAAACAGGCGGGCGATGCCGGCGTCCAATGCGGCCGGGTCGATGGCGCCGTGGGGCGCCAGGCGTTCGACCAGTTGGAACAGGCTTTCGGCGTCGTTGGCGACCGACGGGCCGCTGTACAAGGCCGGGCCGCCCAGGCGGCGCCAGAGCGTTTCGACCCAGGCTGCGAATGGCATAGCGCCCGAGGCGTTGCGCGTGTCCAGCAGCACGCTGGCCACCTGGCGCAGGCGCGCGTATTCGTCCGGGCTTAGCAGGGCCTGCGCGGAGGGCGCTTGGGGCGCGCCGGCCGACAGATCGAACGGCACGTTCGCCGACGTTTCGGTAGACGTGCTCGGCAACTCCCCGTGCGGCGGCGCTTCGTTATCGTCGAATAGAGAGCCAAGCGGCGCATCGGGGCTGTCGACGCGTGCGCTGGCGGCCGCCTCGGCATTGTCGAACAACGAGCCCTGCGGCGATTCCGTATCGCCGAACAATGACCCCTGCGGGGCCTGGGTCTTACCGGTCATCGCCTTCCGCGACGACGCGTTGACTCGGTCAACCAGCGGTGCTTGCGCTGCGGACGCCGCCTTGGCCGGCACAATGCGCAGCGCGCGTTCGAGCAGTACCGGCACCGGCGTGACGTGATCGGCGCCGAACAGGCGCTGCAGCGATTCCAGGGTCAGGCCGCAATAGGGCGCACGCAGCACCGATAGCCAGGCCAGCCGATCGGCGGGATGCGACAGCGCCCGCACCAGTTGCACCAGATCGGCGACCACGGGCCGCAAGGCCAGCGGTACCAGGTCCACCGCGCGGCAGCGGATGCCTTCCTGGGCCAACCGGCGCGTCAGGTTGCCCAGGTGGCTGCGAGCCCGCACCAGCACCGCAACGGGGTGCTTGCTGCCGGGATGTTCGGCCAGCGCCTGACGCACCAGGTCCACTGCGATGTCTTCGGCCTGTTCTTCGGCGGGGGCCGCGCCAGCGCGCGACCACGCAGGATGAAACCGCACGGCGGGGTCCGGCAGGGCCTCGTGGAAGGCACTGGACGGGCTGTACTTGATGGCGCCCGCGGCAGCGTCGCTGCGCTTGGGCAGGAGCTGCGCGAACGACTGGTTGACCCAATCGACGATGCCCGCCTGCGAGCGGAAGTTGTCGGTCAGGTTAAGAAAACCCGGTTGCAGTTCGCCCACGCCCTGCTCCGCGACTTCCAGGAACAGGCCCACTTCCGCCTTGCGGAAGCGGTAGATGGACTGCATCGGGTCGCCCACCAGGAACAGGCTGCGGCCATCGCCCTGCTGCCAGCCGGACGTGAGTGTGCGCAGCAGGTCCAGTTGCGTCTGGCTGGTGTCCTGGAATTCGTCGATCAGCAGGTGCCGGATGGAGGCGTCCAGCTTGAGCAGCAGTTCGCCGGGATCGTCGGCGCTGCCCAAGGCCGCAGCAGCGCGCTGGGATATCTCGATGAAGTCGACCTCGCCTTTGTCGGCGAAGCGCAAGCGCAATTGCGCCACCGCCAGGGCCAGCGTCATCAACTGCGCGCCCAGTACTTCCCATTGGGCATCGGAAAAATGCGGCGCGGGAATGTCGCGCACGGACGCCAGGCGGCGCACCCAGGCGGCGTCGGGGTCGGCGCTTTCGAGCCACGCCACGAAGGGTTCCTTGTGGGCGCATTTGGCCGGAAAGCCCAGGTTCTTGTTGACGGTCTTGCGCAGCGTGCCGGTGCTTGTCAGCAGCAGATGCGCCACGGCGCGCCATTGGTCCAGCACCTCGGCATCGGCGGGCAACTCGTCGGTCCAGTCCAGCAACGCGACAAGCTTGTTGTCTTCTTCGCTGTCTTGCAAATGCGTCGCGGCCAGGCGGGCAGGACCGGACAGGGCCTCGGCCCAACCGAAGGGCATGGCCTCGCAGAGCGCGTCCAGGTCTTCGCCGATGGCCTCGGCCAACGTGGATTCCAGGGCCTCGCGGTCGGAACCGTGACGCAGCAGCGGCAGCCATTGGTCGCGCTGCCCCAGCATGGCGGCGATGGCATCCTTGGCCGCCTGCTCGTCCACGTCCATGTGCTGCAACAGGATGCGCACGGCGTCGTAGTCATCAGCCAGGTCGAGCGTGGCGCGCGCCGCGGCCTCGTAGTGGGCACGCGCGTCGTCGGTGATTTCGGGCATGCCGCCCAGCTCGGACAGCCAGGGCATGCTGCGCACCAGGCCGGCGCAGAACGAGTCGATGGTGCGGATGGCCAGGCGCGCCGGGTGGTCCAGCAGGTGCCATCCCTGTCCGTCGTTGCGCGCCAGGGCCGCGCGGGCCAATTCCCAGCTGCGACGTTCGTGCGCGGCCTCGGGCGGGGCGTCAAGGCCGCGGCGCAGCTTGCTGAGCACGCGCGCGTGCATTTCGGATGCGGCCTTGCGGGTGAAGGTGATGGCGACGATTTCTTCGGGCCGGGTCACGGTGGCCAACAGCGCCAGGATGCGGTCGGTCAGCAGCTCGGTTTTGCCGGAGCCGGCGGGGGCCTGCACCAGGAACGAGCGCGCGGGGTCCAGCGCGGCCGCGCGTGCGGCGTGGTCCTGGGGCTGGCGTTCTAGTTCGGCCATGGCTCAGGCGTCCTCGTCATCCAGATGCAAGCGCAGGAAAGGCAGCGCGTCGCAGTATTTCAGGTCGTCGCGGCGATACGCCACGTTGGCGGCGTAACCGGCGACGTATTCGTCGGCCAGCGACTCGATGGCGCTGCGCCACCGCTGGCGGATCTCGGGCCATGACAGGCCGTCGAAGTATTTGCTGTCGGCCGCCAGCGTAACGCCGGGCATGCCCAGGTCTTCGTCGGCCAGGCCCTGCGCCGCTACCTGCCGCGCGTGGATCTGCGCCAGCACCAGGCCGGCCACTTCGCCCCCCGCGGCATCGGCCAGCACCGACGCGTAGAACGGCAACTGAACGTTCACGGGGCGGCTGCGCGACCAGTCGGGTTCGGGCTTGGCGGCGGCCACGCCGGTCTTGTAGTCGACGATGACATTGCGGCCATCCGCCAGGGAATCGATGCGGTCAAGCCGCAACTTCAGGTGCAGCGCGCCATGGCGCCACTCGTGGTTTTTTTCGACCTGTGCCACCACGAACGGCAGGCGCTGGGCTTCCATGTCCAGCCACGACGCCAGCACGGTCAGGGCGCGCGCGCATTCCAGCCCCTTGAGCGCGGGCGCGTATTCCTTGAGTTCTTCGTCGGCAGCCTGCGCCACGGCCTGCTCCAGCAGCGCCGCCAGGCGGCCACTGGCCAGCGTGTCGTGCAGCGCTTCTTGGTCGGGCAGCATGCCCCACACCAGCTCCAGCGCTTTGTGCAGGAATTGTCCGCGCACGTTTACCGTGGCCGCATCCGCGTACGGCGCCAACTCGCGCCCGCCCAGGCGGTGCCGTACAAACGCCCACAGGGGGTTGCGAGCCTGGGTGTCCAGCACGTCCAGGCCGCCGCCGCCGCGGTCATCGGGCGCCAGCGGCGGCCCTTGCGCGTCGTCCAGCGATTCCTGCGGCAACGCGGCGGTGGCCGGCGCCTGCACGGGCGCCCAACCAGACAGGCCGGCCGCGGCGATCAGGGGCGACGGCCGCAGTTCGCGTTCGCCATCCATGCGGGCATGGCTGACGATGACATCGGGTGCGCAGCGGCAAAGTGCGGCGTACATGCCTTCGGCCCACTCGCGTTCGCGTTCAGGCGTGGCCCGCGGCGCCTTGGCCTGGCGTAACACGGCCAAGGGCAGGAGCGGATTCGGTTTGGGCGAAGCGGGCAGCACGTCGTCGGTCAGGCCCAGCATCCAGACGCCGTCCCAGAAACCGCCTTCGGCTTCCAGCAGGCCCAGCACATCCAGCCGCGCCAGCGGATCGCGCTGCGGCTGGAACGAGGCCGAGCGCGCCACGCTTTGCAGCAAGTTGACCGCCGCCACGCCGCCCAGCTTGCCCGCAGCCGGCGCCAGCGCCGAGAAACTGGCCAGCGCGTCGCCCAATGCGCCCAGTACCTGGTAGCCCACGCTGTCCAGCACGCCTTCGCCGGGAAAACCCAGCGCCGTCAGCGCGGCCTTCATGCGCAGCATCCAGACATCACAGGACGCCCGGTTGCCGCCTTGCGTCCAGAGTTCCATGGCCTGGTTCCAGGCCTGCGCCAGCGGCGGCAGCAACGCCAGTTGCTTGCGCCATTCGGTGGCCGCGACGTGGACCTGGCCACGGCGGCGCCAGCGCGCGTCAATGGCGGCCAGGCGAGCGCGCTCCCTGACGTCGCCCGCGCAATGGCCCGCCAGCAAAGCGGCGCCCAGGATGTCGACGCCGCAGCCCTTGCCCGCGGCGCACTCGGCCAATGCGCGCAACCAGGCCAACGCGGCGCGCGCGAGCGGCCATTCATTCAGCGGACGCCCCACCGCGACGTTGAAAGCGAAAGCGGCTTCGCCGCCGCGGCCGGCCAGGGCCTGACTGAGGATACGGCGCGCGAATGGCGATTCGGCTTCGAGCTGGGGCGAGACGATGGCGTAGCGGCCATTGGGGTGGCGCTTGAGTTGATCGGCGGCCCACTCGGCCGCCGCGCGCCATTCCGCGCCCTGGTCAGGCGCTTCATAGCGCCGCGGCGTGGCGGGCGCGCGCTGCGCGTCGCGCCACTGGGCGATCAGGCAACCCTGTTCTTCGAATGCGCGCAGCAGCCGCTGGAAACGCGGCGAAAGATCGGTGAAACCCGCCAGCACCAGATGGCCCGGCGTAGCCAGGCGGCCGTCTTCCAGGGCGCGCAGGACCCGGGCGTAACCCTGGTTCGCGTCTTCGGCGTCGATGGCGGCCAGCGCCTTGCGGTAGCGCTGGCGCCAGCGGGCGAAGCCGCGGTACTCATCGGTATCGGCGCCGGACGGCACCTGCAGTGTCCATTCGTCCATCAGCAGGTCGGCGTCCATCGACAGGCGGGCGGCCTGGCTGGCGTCGAGCAGCACGCGCTCGGCTTCTTCGGCGCGGATGGCCTCGGTCCAGACCAGCTGCGTGGCGAAGCTGTCGAGGCGATAGGCCGGCACGTCCTCGTCGTCCTCGAACGCCAGTTCGTTGGCGGACTCGGCCAGCCAGGCGGACAGGGGCAGGATGCGCGGCAGTTCGCTGACCTGGCGTTCCTGGCGCAACAGCCCGGCCAGCTCGAGCGTGAGCCGGCGCGACAGGCGGTTGTTGACCGTCAGCACCAGCAGGTCGGCGGCGGGCATGGCGCCGATTTCGGGCAGGCTGAGATCAGGGTGGGAAAGCGGGTCGTCCTGCATGGAGAGGCGAAGAATCGTTCACCGCCGTAGGATACCGCGAGGCCGCCGCGCCAGCGCGGCTAAAAACCGCACAGCGAAGCCAGGTTTTCCCAGTGGATCTGCATCTCGGGCGTGGTGTAGCCCCAGAAGGCCAGGCCCAGCACCAGCGCCAGTGCCGTCCAGCCCAGCAGCCGCCAGCCGCGATGGCGGCGGGCGGGCGTGGGAGCAGGCCTGGCGTTCATGGCGGGTTGCGACCTGTCAGGCTGCGGCAGGCTGCGCCAGCGGCTGTTCGCGCACCGGCAGGCACAGCAGGGCCGCGGCCACCGCCAGCGCCACGCCGAGCCACCAGACCAGGTCGTAGTTGCCGGTCTTGGCATAGGCGTAGCCGCCCAGCCAGACACCGATGAAGCTGCCGACCTGGTGCCCCAGGAAGACGATGCCGGACAGGGTCGCCGCATAGCGCAGGCCATAGATCTGGCCGATCAGCCCCTGCGTCAGCGGCACGGTGCCGAGCCAGAACAGCCCCATCCAGGCCGCGAACGCATACAGCACCCACGGCGACAGGGGCATCCACAGCAGCAGCAGGATGCCGAATGCGCGCATGCCGTAGACCACCGCGAGCAGCCGCTTCTTGCTGTACTTGCCGCCCAG
Source organism: Achromobacter xylosoxidans (assembly GCA_040396375.1). Taxonomy (GTDB): domain Bacteria; phylum Pseudomonadota; class Gammaproteobacteria; order Burkholderiales; family Burkholderiaceae_B; genus Achromobacter; species Achromobacter xylosoxidans_D. The sequence continues at coordinate 29,026 of JBEBOQ010000028.1, read as the reverse complement.
CTTGCCGGCGTAGAACGACCCCAGCACGTTGAACAGCCCGATGAGCGCGATCGCGGTGGCGCCCTGCCCCGGCGTCAGGCCGCCGTCGGTGACGTAGGCCGGCAGGTGCAACGTGATGAAGGCCGTGTGGAAGCCGCAGACGAAATAGCTCCAGAACAGGAAATGGAAAGAAGGATGGCGCACGGCCTGGCGCACGGCGGCGGCGAGCGACTGCTGCGGGCCGCCATGGGACGGCGGACGGCCACGAAGGAAATAGGCCAGCGGCGCGGCGCAAGCCACGAACAGCGACAGCACCCATAGCGCGCCCGGCCAATCCAGGCCGGAAATCAACACCTGCCCCGTCGGCACGATGGCAAACTGCCCCAGCGAACCGCCCGCACTGGCGATGCCCATCGCGGTGCTGCGGTAGGCCGGCGGCACGGCGCGCGCCACAACCGGCAGGATCACGGGGAAGGTGGTGCCCGCCTGGCCCAGGCCGACCAGTACGCCAGCGCTGAGATACAGCGTGGTCTCGTCGGTCGCGAAGCGCGTGCCGATCATGCCCAGCATGTACAGCACCGCGCCCAGTGCGATGGTGCGGCCCGAACCGTAGCGGTCGGCCAGGATGCCCATGAAGATACAAGCCACGCCCCAGACCAGGTTCTGCAGCGCGAAGGCCATGGAGAAAACCTCGCGGCCCCAGCCTTGGGCCAGGCCCATGGGCTGCATGAACAGGCCGAAAGTGGCGCGCACGCCCATGGCCAGCAGCACCACCAGGGTGCCCAGGACAAGGGTGCGCACGGAAAGCGTATCGGTATTGCTAGACATGATTGTTCTTATTGATTGTGGTGGGCGTCCCCTCCTCGGGACGGTCCGGCCGCAGGCCCGACCCGCACATGATAAACAAGTCGCCCGCGTACCCAGGCAATGACCGCGTCGGCGTACATGGCAGCCTGACGGTCGCGACGGCTTGAATATATAGTTGATTTTATCAACCAAATATTCCAGAATGGGATTTTCGCCAGGCTGGAAAACCATGACTCTGCAGACCCCGCTGACCCGCTTGCTGGGCACGCGTTATCCCATCATCCAAGGCGGCATGAGCTGGGCCTCGTCCAATGCGGCGCTGGCGCTGGCCGTGTCGCGCGCCGGCGGGCTGGGCGTCATCGCCGCCGGCCCCATGTACCCCGAAGCGCTGCTGGCCGCCATCCGCGAGGTGCGCGGCAACACCGACGCGCCCTACGCCGTCAACATCCCGCTGTACAACAAGCGCGCACAAGAGCACATGGACATCGCCATCAGCGAAGGCGTGCCGGTCATCATCGCGTCCCAGGGCGGTCCGCAAAAGCACATCGGGCGGGCGCGCGAGGCCGGCATCAAGTGGCTGCAAGTCATCGCCAGCCCCGAACACGCGGCCAAGGCGCAGGCGGCGGGCGTGGACGCGGTGATCGCGGTGGGCCTGGAAGCCGGCGGCCATCCCGGCCCAGACGAAATCGGCCTGCAGGTATTGGTGCGCGCGGTGGTGCAGCGTGTGTCGGTGCCGGTGGTGGCGGCCGGCGGCATCGCCGACGGCGCAGGCATCGCCGCGGCGTTGTGCCTGGGCGCGGCGGGCGCGCAATTGGGCACCCGCTTTCTGCTTACGCCCGAAGCCGGCGTTTGCGACGCCTACAAGGATGCGGTGCTGGCGGCCGGCGTGGCCGACACCACGCTGGTGGGCCGAGGCCGTTCGCCGGTGCGCATGCTGCGCAACGCCTTCGCGCACGATTACCTGGCCGCCGAACGTGGCGGTGATGCCGCGGCGCTGGACGCGATGTTCGCAGGCAGTTCGTTGAAACAGGCCGCCTTCGACGGCGACGTGCACGGCGGCAAGGTCGAAGCCGGCCAGAGCGCCGGACTGATCGACAGCGTGCAGCCGGCCGGCGCGGTGGTCGAACAACTGGTCGCCGAAACCCACGAGGCGCTCAAGCGCGTGGCGGCGCTGGCGGGCTGACGCAAGCGGGACCGCCCAAGGCGGCCCCGGCAAGCCCTTACTTCTTCATCAACCCCGCCCCCTGCACCAACTTACGCATGGCGGCCTGGTCTTTTTCCACGAAGGCCGTGGCTTCCTGCGGCGTCATGTTCCACAAGTCCACGCCCTGCGCCTGCATCAGCTTGGCGTATTCGGCGTTGGCGTTCACTTTCGCCACCGCGTCGTTCAGCCGTTGCAGCACCTCGGGCGGCGTGCCCTTGGGCGCGGCCAGGCTGTACCACGACGCGGACTCCGCGCCCTTCACGCCGGATTCGGCCAGGGTCGGCACGTCGGGCAACAGCGGCGAGCGCTTGTCGTTGGCGTAGGCCAGCGCTTTCAGGCGGCCGCTACGAATGAATTGCAGGCTGGCGGCCAGGTTCAACACCGCCATATCCACCTGCCCGCCCACCAGGTCATTGATGGCCGGCGCCGCGCCGCTGTACGGAATGTGGACGATATCCACGCCCGCCCGTTCGCGGAACAGTTCGGCGCCCAGGTGCGGCGAGCTGCCCGGGCCCGCCGAGGCGTAGTTGATGCGGCCCGGCTCCTTGCGCGCCATCGCAATCAGCTGTTCGACGTTTTCCGCCTTCAGCGTAGGCCGCACTACCAGCATGTTGGGCTGGTTGGCGACGATGGAGACGAAGGCAAAATCCTTGATGCCGTCGTACGGCGTTTGCTGCATCAGCGGCGTCACCACGTGAGCAGCCGATGTGCCCAGCAGCAGCGTGTAGCCGTCGGGTTTGGCGCGCGCAACAAAGTTGGCGCCGATGGCGGCGCCGCCCCCGGCTTTGTTCTCGACGATGACGGTCTTGCCCAACTGCTTTTCCAATTCGCGCGCCAACGCCCGGCCCAGCACGTCGGCGGGGCCGCCGGCGGCGTACGGATTGACGAGCGTGATCGGCTGCGAAGGATAGGGCTCGGCCGCGGCGGCCGAAGCGCTTAACGCACCCGCCGCCGCGACGCACAACAGGCGCTGCAAAATCTTCATGGTTTGTCTCCTGGGATATTGCTTTTTTAGAGGTGTTGCATCAGGCAAGGCCCGGGGCTTGGCGCCCCGTGGTCCTAGATCGCGCCCTGCTCGCGCAATGCTTCAATCTGCGCCGGCGACAAGCCCAGCCGGCCGCCCAGCACGCTGTAGGTGTGCTCGCCCAGCAAGGGCGGGCGCTCCAGGCGCGGATCATCGAAACCGTGGAACTTGAATGGCACCGGCACCGCGCCGAAGCGACCGATGGCGGGATGCTCGTAGCTGGCCACCATGCCGCGCGCCAGCACGTGTTCGTTGTGCAGGATTTCCTCCACGTCCAGGATCGGCCCGGCCGGCACGCCGCGTGCATCGCAACGGTGGCACAGTTCGTCGCGAGTCAGCTTGGCGGCAGCTGCGGCCAGCCCCGCCATGACCTCTTCGCGGCGCGCCACGCGCACGGCGTTCCTGGCCAGATCCGGGTCGTCGGCCCACTGCGGCAGTTCCAGCACTTCGCACAGCGGCTTCCAATGCTGGTCGCTACCGGTGATCTGGACCCAGCGGCCGTCCCCGCATTCGAACGCCGCGGACGGCACCCGCCCGGGGTGCTCGGTGCCCAGCCGGGGCGGCACTTCGCCCAGCGCGAAATAACGCGCGGCGGCCAGCGACAACAGGCCCACCTGGCCGTCGAGCATCGAGAAATCAATGTGGCACCCTTTGCCCGAACGGGCGCGCCCCACCAGCGCCGACAGAATGCCGATGGCGGCCCACAGGCCTGATGTCAGGTCACTGACGGGCAGGCCTGGTTTGACCGGACCGCCGCCGCGCTCGCCGGTCAGGCTCATGATGCCGCCCATGGCCTGGAACACGGTGTCGTAGCCTTTGCGCGGCGCATACGGCCCCGTCATGCCAAAGCCCGTGCACGAAAAGTAGATCAGCTCGGGGTTGTCCGGCGCGATGTGCTCGCGGTCCAGGCCATACTTGGCCAATGTGCCTACCGGGAAGTTTTCGATCACCACGTCGCAGGTCTGCGCCAGGCGGCGGATCACGGCCTGGCCCTCCGGGTGGCGAAAGTTCACCGTGACCGATTGCTTGCTGCGGTTGAAGGCCAGGTAATAAGCCGATTCCGATCCGCCCTCGCCTTGCACCTTGGGCTCGAAGCCGCGCGTCTCGTCGCCGCCGCCGGGTTGCTCGACCTTGATCACCTCGGCCCCCAGTTCGGCCAGGATCATCGACGCGAAGGGGCATGCCAGCACGCGCGACAGGTCCAGGATGGTGACGCCGTCGAGCGGCCTCATTTCGCGGCTCCCTGGCGGAAACCACGCATGATCACGTTGGCGTCCCGGCCCACGCCCAGCGCCTCGGCCAGCCCCAGGTCGGCCGCGCGATGGAAGGCCCGCTTGGTCAGCCCCATGGCCGCCGGCTCCCAGCCGGCCAGGCGCTGCGCCATGGCCAGCGCCTGGTCCAGCACCCCTGCCGCCGGCGCGACGCGGTTGGCGATGCCCAGCGCCAGCGCCCGCGCGCCGTCGATCGGCTCGGCCATCGCCACCAGTTCGAACGCATGCTTGCGGCCGACCTGGCGCACCAGGTTGGCCATGACCACTGCCGCCACGATGCCGTGGCGCAATTCCGGATAGCCAAAGCGCACGTCCTCGGCCATCACCGTCAGGTCGCAGGCCAGCGCCAGGCCGGCGCCGCCGCCCAGCGCGTTGCCATGCACCGCGCCCACCACCGGCTTGACCATGCGCGAGAACACCAGGTGCAGATCGGTCGTGAGATCGGCGCGGCGCAACACCGCATCGGGTTGCTCGGGCGTCAGGGCCGAAAACTCCGTGGTGTCGGCGCCGGCGCAGAACGACTTGCCGTTGCCTGTCAGCACCACCGTGCGCACCGCGGTATCCTGGTCCGCCTGCCGCAGCGCGTCCAGCAAGGCCGTGGTCAGCGTGGTGTTCAGCGCGTTGTGCTTTTCCGGGCGGTTCAAGCGCAGCAGCCGGACGGCGCCCAGGTCTTCGATGATCAGTTCCGACATCACGGATATCCTTTTCCAATAGCCACTGGCAAATTAATTGATTTAATCAACAATAAGGTTAAAAAAAGGCGCGCGGCCGGCGCCCCGCGCCTAGCGCGGCTGCACCCCACGGCCGCGGCGGGCGGGCACCTCCGCCTTGCAGTCATTCAGCATTTCCAGCGCGTGGCCCGTCAGCTTGTCCAGCATGCGTTCCATCGCTTCGCGCTCGGCTTGCGTCAGCACCGACAACATGGCTTCGTTGCGCTCGACCGCGGCCGGGAAAATCTCTTCGTACAGTGCGCGGCCGGCGCGTGTCAGGTCCAGGCTGACGCCGCGGCCGTCCTGGCTGTCCGCGCTGCGCTGGATCAGGCCGCGCTCGATCAATTCGGACACAGTGCGGCTGGCCTGGCTCTTGTCGATGTTGGCTTCGCGCGCCACGGCGTTCAGCGACATGTCCGGTGCCGCGCCCAGCAGCGCGATGATGCGCCATTCCCGCGGCCCCACGCCGTAGCGGCTTTCGTTCAGGCCGGCGGCAATGCGGCTGGAGACGTAGGCCAGCCGGTTCAGGCGGTACGAGAACAGCTCCTTGAGCGCCTGGGGTGCGGGGCGCTCGGAGGCAGCGGACTTGGATGCGGTTCGGGTTGCCATGGCGGACTCTTCAGATGCGGGGAGAAACGGAGCGCACGCGCTTCGCGCGCCGCTGCCCGCATGATATACAAACGCGGCGTGCGGCCGTCATGCCGCGGTCTGCGCCGCCACGCCGATCAGCGGGTTCAGGCCGCTTTGCGCGACGCGGCTGTGCAACGCGCGCCCCAGCACGGCTTGGCAATGTTGCGAGACGGCGGCCAGCGCCGGCAGGTCGAGCCCGGTGCGCACGCCCATGGATTCGAACAGGCTGACCAGGTCTTCCGTGGCCACGTTGCCGGTGTGGCCGCCGCCGTAGCGCACCTTGGCCGGATGCCCCCCGACCCCGCCAAAGGCGCAGTCGAAATACGTCACGCCCGCGTCCAGCGCGGCCACGTAATTCACCAGGCCAGTGCCGCGCGTATCGTGGAAATGCGCCACGGGCGTCACCTGCGGCACCTCGCGCGCCATGCGCTGATACAGCGTGCGCACCGAACCCGGCGTGGCCATGCCGGTGGTGTCTCCCAGCGTCACGATGCCCACGCCCAACGCCGCAAAACGCTGCGCGTCGGCGATCACCCCGTCCGGATCCACCGCGCCTTCAAAGGGGCAGCCGAACGCCACGGAAATGGTGCCGATCAAACGGAAGCGGCCATCGGCCAGGCGCGCCATCTCGGCGATGTTGTCCCATTGCGCGACGCGGTCGCGCTTGAGATTGCGCGTCGAATGCGATTCGCTGGCCGACACCAGCAGGCTGATCTCGTTGGCGCCGATGCCCGCGTCCAGATCCACCAGCGCGCGCTCCACCGCGCGGGCATTGGCGCAGGTCGCCTTGTACCAGACGCCGTCGCGCCGCGGCAGTGCGGCCAGCAGTTCGGTCGCGTCCGCGAATTGCGGCACGACTTTGGGATTGGAATACGAGGTCGCCTCGACCCGCTCAAAGCCCAGCGCGGCGAACCGGTCTATCAGGTCCGCCTTGACCTCTGTCGCGATGAAATCGGGCTCGTGCTGCAAGCCGTCGCGCGCGAAGCATTCGCACAGCACTACGTCGCGCGCGCTCATGCCTGCTGCTCCAGTCCGAACAGCGCCACCGCGTGGGCGCGCAGCTTGTTCTTTTGCACCTTGGAACTGCCGGTCATGCCGATGTGTTCGAAGCTGTCCACGATTTCAACGTAGCGCGGCACCTTGAAGTTGGCGCAGCGCGCCTTGCACCAGGCCGTCAATTCCGCTGGCGTGCAGTCCTGCCCATCCTTGAGCAGCACGAATGCCGCGGGCACTTCGCCCAAGCGCTCGTCCGGCACGCCCACCACTTGCGCCATGCGCACCGCGGGATGGCCGTGCAGCGTTTCTTCCACTTCCGCCGGCGCGACGTTTTCGCCGCCCACGCGGAACATGTCCTTGAGGCGGCCCACCATGCGCAAGCGGCCCGAGGCATCCATTTCACCCAGGTCACCAGTGCTGAGCCAACCGTCCGCGCCCAGTGCGCGGGCAGTGGCTTCGGGCATGTTGTAGTACCCCTTCATCACGCTCCAGCCACGCGCCTGGATCTCGCCGGGTTGGCCTGCCGGCAACGGTTGGCCCGTACCCGGGTCCACGACCCGCACCTGCATGCCGGGATGCGGCAGCGCCCAGCCCATGGCGCGCAGTTCGAACGGATCATCGTGCGAAGACAGTGTGATGTTGGGCGAGGCTTCGGACTGGCCGTAGGCGTTGCAGATGCCCGGCACGCCCATCACGTCGCGGATCTTGCCCATCACCTGCGGACCGGCCGCCGCCCATCCGCCGCGCAGATGGATGCGCTTGCGGTCGAAATCGGGATGCCCCATCAGCATGAGGAAGATGGTGTCGTTGCCGGACGTCAGCGTGCAGCGTTCTTCGTCGAGCATGCGCAGCGCCTCGGCCACGTCGAACTTCGGCAGCGTCAGCAGGCAGCAGCCGGTCATCAGGCTGACCAGGATCGACAAGGTGGTGCCGGCCACATGGAAGTACGGACGGATGCTGAAATAGCGGTCGTCGGGCCGCACGCCGATGCGCTGCGCCGCGGCCCAGGCGTTGGTCAGCATGTTGGCATGCGTCAGCATCACGCCCTTGGGAAACGAGGTCGTGCCCGAGGTGTACTGGATCAGCAATACGTCGTCGGGCGCCACGGCGCGCAGGGCGGCGTCGAGCTCGATATCGTCGACCGTCTCGCCGGCACGCAGGAAGTCCTGCCACGGCTGCGCGCCCGCGAGGCAGCGCGCGCCCAGCACCACGACGCGCCGCAGCAACGGCAGCGCCTCGCCGGGCAAGCCACTGTCAAGCGCCGGCTCGACCTGGGTGAGCAGGCCGAGGAAGTCGATGCCCAGGAATGAGTCGGCCGTCAGCAGCAGCTTGACGTCGGCCTGCCTGAGGCAGAACGCCAGCTCATCGGTCTTGAAGCGCGTATTGACCGGCACCGTCACGGCGCCCAGCATGGCGCAGGCATAGAACACCTGCACCCAGGTGCCGCCGTTGCCCAGCAGCACGCCGACGTGGTCGCCACGGCGCACGCCGGCCGCATGCAGGCCGCGGGCGATACGTTGCGCGCCATCCTGCAGCGCGGCCCAGGTGTGGCGTTCGCCGGGCGCGACGAAGGCCTCGGCGGCGGCGCGCTCGGCCACCTGACGCGCCAGCGCCTGCGACAGGGTCATCGGACCGATCATGCCTTGTCTCCCGCCGCGCCGAAGTCGGCGATGGCCTGCTTCCAGTCGGTGCCGCGCAGGTTTTCCTCGATGGCCAGCAACTCGATCGCCATGGCCCCTTCGCGCGTAGTCGCCAGGCCCTGGTCGATGCTGCGCTTGGTCAACCGGACGGTCAGCGGCGCGGCGCGCGCGATGGCCGCGGCCATCGCGCCAGCTTCGCCTGCCAAGGCCTCGGGTGCGTAGACCTGATTGACCAGGCCGATCTCGCGCGCCTCGGCGGCATCAAAGCGGCGGCCAGTGAACAGCAGCTCCTTCGCCTTGCGCGCGCCGGCGATACGCGGCAAGCGCTGCGTGGCGCCCACGGTGCCCCAGCCCACCTCGGGATAGCAAAACACGGCCTCGGACGAGGCCAACACGAAATCGCACGCCCCAGCGATCTCGCAGCCCGACCCGAACGCGGCGCCCTGCACCACCGCGATCACCGGCTGTGGCAGGCGCTCGATAGCCGCGTACGCCGCGAACCCCTGCACGCGCCGCGCGGTCATCTCGGCGTGGGACATGGTCTTGCGCTCTTTCAGGTCGGCGCCCGCGCAAAAGGCGGACCCCGCCGCGTTGATCAATACGACGTGCGCGTCCGGCTCGGCCGCCAGCCACTGCATGGCCTGCACCAATTCGGCGCACATGAGGGAGTTCAACGCGTTGCGGCTGTCCGGACGGTTCAGCGTCACCGTGGCGACACGGTCCTGCATGTCGAGCAAGATCGTGTGAAAAATCGGGGTCATGCCTCGCTCCTGAATATTCTGGGTATGGGGCCAGACCCTGCGCGCTTGCCGCCACGCCGTCCGGCCATGCCAAGCAATATAGGACATATAGTTGATTAAATCCACTATTTTTGCGTGACCATGGCCTGCGCCATTGCAGGCTGCGACATCGGGCGCCATGCCCCCCTTGGGCGCCACCGCGCCACCTGCTAGACTTGCGCCCTGCCGAGGGGTCAGGACATTACCTATTGGTGATACACTTGCGCCCCGGGTCTTTCCCTGGAATATCAACGCACTAGCTCAATGCACCAGCGTCAATGCACCAGCGTCAATGCACCAGCGCGCATATTCCATGATTGACCCCACCTTGAAGCGGCTCCCGCTTAAAGCTGTTGCGTGCGGCCCCCGCGCCGTGCGCCACGTCTCGCCGTAGTTAAATGGATATAACCGGCCCCTCCTAAGGGTCAATTGGTGGTTCGATTCCACCCGGCGAGGCCACCTTCTTGCGGCCTCGGCTGCGCCAGCCAGCGCCACGCCCTTGCAGCCCCATCCTGTCTCCCTGCCCTTTCCCAGAAATTCCGCCCTTTCAGCCAGATGAGGGTTAATCCGGGCTACGCTCTCGCGCCGCGCGACGGTAGCTTCTCGGGACGCCGTTGGTGACAAATTGATCATCAGTCAATATGTCCCCGGTATTTTTTTAGGCGATGATAGCGAATCGTCTTGCGCGCAACTTGAAATTGCTGTTTAAATTCGACGCGTAAGCCTCTAATTCATCTAGACTTTTCCTGAAGCACCGCAAGCCCGGCCCGGGAAATAATTCATCACAGACTGACAAGCCTGCTCAAACCATGGCATTTAACTGGAAACGTGCAATTGCGACTGCGATAGCGCCGGCAGCGCTGGCGATGTGCGCGCTCCTGCCCTCTGCCGCGTTCGCCGCGAAGAACACCGACCCTTGCAAGACCAACGCCAAATCGGCGGCTTGCAAGGCGCAACAAGCCAAGAAAGCCCCTGCCCCCGCCAAAGCTGGCGCCGGCAAGGCCACGCCCAAGGCCGCCGCGGGCAAACAAGCCGCGCCGAAGTCGGCCGCAGGCAAACCCGCCCCCAAGGGCGCTGCCGCCAAACAAGCCCCGGGCAAGCAAGCCTCGGCCAAGCAGGCCGCCCCCAAGCCGGCCGCAGGCAAAAAGGCCCCGCCCAAGGGCGGCAAGCAAGCCGTCGCCCAGCAAACCCCGGCCAAGAAGGGCGCCGCCGGCAAGAATGGCAAGCCGAACAAGCCCCCGCGCGGTGCGCGCACGGCCGCCGCCACGTCGGCCGCCATGCCCCCGCCCGCCGTGTCGGTGCGCGCCGAAGCCGCCGCGCTGCGCTCCAGCACCGCCTACGTGCAAGACCTGGAAACCTCCACGGTCATCTTCGCCAAGAACGAAAACGTCGTGCGTCCCATCGCTTCCATCTCGAAGCTGATGACCGCCGTCGTGGTGGTGGACGCCAACCTGCCCATGGACGAGATGCTGGAGATCACCGACGACGACGTCGACGGCCTCAAGCACACCACCTCGCGCCTGCGCGTGGGCACCAAGCTGTCGCGCGGCGACATGCTGCACCTGGCGCTGATGTCTTCTGAAAACCGCGCTGCCAACGCGCTGGGCCGTCACTACCCGGGCGGCCTGCCCGCGTTCGTGACCGCCATGAACGCCAAGGCCCAGTCGCTGGGCATGACCAACACGCACTTCATCGAGCCCACCGGCCTGTCCAGCAACAACGTGTCGTCGCCGCACGATCTGGCCCGCCTGCTGCGCGCCGCCTCGCAGCGCCCGTTGATCCACCGCTACTCCACCGACACCGAGTACGACGTCGAGATCAACAACCGCACGCAGACCTTCCGCAACACCAACCTGCTGGTGCGCAAGCCCGACTGGGACATCAAGGTGTCCAAGACCGGCTACATCAACGAAGCCGGCGAATGCCTGGTGATGCTGGCGCGCATCAATGGCCGCGACCTGGCCATCGTGCTGCTGGACTCGCAGGGCAAGCTGTCGCGCATCGGCGATGCGGTGCGCATCCGCCGCATCGTGCAAAGCGAAGTGGCCATGGCCTCGGCCCAGCCCGGCGGCTGATCCGCGCCTCGCCCGCCCACGAAAAAGCCCGATCCTGGATCGGGCTTTTTTTCGTCCGGCGCCGGCCCGCCGCATGCGCGGACGCGGGCATCCGCTTTCCACAACGGCGGCCTTCGGAAGGCCTGTGTATGCACGCCTACGCCGCGACCGCCCGTTTCGGCCGCAGCGGCTGCGGGTCGTACATCGAAGGCGGCAGGCCTTCCAGCACCGCCTTGGCGTTGAGCGAGCGGATCGGCACCGCGGCATCGGCGGGGATGCGGCCCTCGGCCTGCAGCAGTTGGTAGCGCAGGCAGCACACGCGCAGGAAGGAGGTGAAATTGGCGGCCTCGCCGCGGTACTCCACCAGTTCGTCGTAAAGGCGCTCGATCAATTGCGTGACCCGCATGCCGTCGCGCGCCGCGATCTCTTCCAGCACCTGCCAGAACAGTTGTTCCAGCCGCAGGCTGGTGGCCGCCCCATGCAGGCGCAGGGAGCGGGTTTCAGGCGCGTAGGACTGTTCGCTCGCGCGGATGAAGATTTCACACATGGGCGCTCCTGGTGCGGACACGATACTTGCGAGCCACTGTACGACGACACCCGGCGGCACGGCAAGACACCCCTGCCGGCAGGAGGACCTCGCCGATTCTGCAACGATAAGTTTCCTTGCCGTCCCCATCCGGACACCGTTGATATAAATCAAGGTCTCGGACGCGTACCCATCCGAGCATGCTAAGACTGATCTGACTTCGGAGGCAGCAATGAACAAGACCATGAAGGCCGCGGTGGCCCGCGCGTTCGGCAAACCCCTGGAAATCGAAGAAGTCGAGGTGCCGCGCCCGCGCGCGGGCGAACTGTTGGTGAAGATCGAGGCCTGCGGCGTCTGCCACACCGATCTGCACGCGGTCGAGGGCGACTGGCCGGTCAAGCCCAATCCCCCTTTCATCCCGGGCCACGAAGGCGTGGGCCACGTGGTGGCGGTGGGCGAAGGCGTGACGCACGTCAAGGAAGGCGACCGCGTCGGCATCCCCTGGCTGTATTCCGCCTGTGGCCATTGCGAGCATTGCCTGGGCGGCTGGGAGACGCTGTGCGAACAGCAGCAGAACGCCGGCTACTCCGTCAACGGCGGCTTCGCCGAGTACGCGCTGGCCGCGGCCGACTACGTGGGCCTGCTGCCGAAGAATGTCGGCTTCGTCGACATCGCCCCGGTACTGTGCGCCGGCGTCACGGTCTACAAAGGCCTGAAGATGACGGACACACGGCCGGGTAACTGGGTCGTGGTCTCCGGCATCGGCGGCCTGGGCCACATGGCGGTGCAGTATGCGCGCGCCATGGGCTTGAACGTGGCGGCCGTGGACATCGACGACGACAAACTGGATTTCGCCAAGCGTCTCGGCGCCGAGGTGGTCGTGAATGCCAAGGCCACCGATCCAGCGGCTTACCTGAAGAAGGAAATCGGCGGCGCCCACGGCGCGCTGATCACGGCGGTTTCGCCCAAGGCCTTCGAGCAGGCGCTGGGCATGGTGCGTCGCGGCGGCACGGTGGCGCTCAACGGCCTGCCGCCGGGCGACTTCCCGCTGTCGATCTTCGACATGGTGCTCAACGGCGTGACGGTGCGCGGTTCGATCGTGGGTTCGCGGCTGGACTTGCAGGAATCGCTGCAGTTCGCCGAGGAAGGCAAGGTGCGCGCGACCGTGGCGACCGAGAAGCTGGAGAACATCAACAGCGTGTTCGACCGCATGCGCCGCGGCCAGATCGAAGGCCGCATCGTGCTGGACATGGCGGCGTAACACTCGCCTCGCCCTGCAAAAAGGCGCCTGCCATGGCAGGCGCCTTTGTTTTGCTGCGGAGCGGGAATGCACGCAGGGCGCGGGAACGGCGCCCCCCCTTTCATGGCGCGGCAGCGGATCGCGCAAGGCGGCGCCCGCCACGCGGCCGGTTCAGTGCGTGATCCGGGTCCCAAGCACGGCCAGGAACTGCGCCAGCCATGCCGGATGCGCGGGCCAGGCCGGCGCCGTCACCAGGTTGCCGTCGGTGTAGGCCTGGTCGATGCCGATCTCGGCGTAGGTGCCGCCGGCCAGGCGCACTTCCGGCGCGCAGGCGGGATAGGCCGAGCAGGTGCGGCCTTCCAGGATGCCCGCGGCCGCCAGCAATTGGGCGCCATGGCAGACGGCGGCGATCGGCTTTCCGGCCTTGTCGAAGGCGCGCACGATCTCCAGCACCTTTTCGTTCAGGCGCAGGTATTCCGGCGCGCGTCCGCCCGGGATCACCAGGCCGTCGTAGGAATCGGCCTCGACGCGGTCGAAGTCATAGTTCAGGGCGAAATTGTGGCCGCGCTTTTCGCTGTAGGTCTGCGCACCCTCGAAGTCGTGGATGGCGGTGGCGATGCTCTCGCCGGACTTCTTGCCCGGGCAGACCGCGTGCACCGTGTGGCCCACCGCCAGCAGCGTCTGGAACGGCACCATGGTTTCGTAGTCTTCGGCGTAGTCGCCGACCAGCATCAACAGTCTCTTGCTCATGTTTGTCTCCTGGGGATGGGGGATCGCCGGCTGGTGCGCCCGCGGGCCGGGCGGCCGGTTCTTGATGTTCTTGGACCATTGTGCCCCCGCCGGAGGACGCGGGGGTGGTAACGGGATACCACGCGGGCCGCGAGGCCGCTGCGCCCCTTATTCCAGCGCCACGGTCACCGGCCTGGCGTCCAGCAGGCTCACCAGCACGTTCGGGTCGATGCCCACCAGGTAGCCGCGGCGGCCGCCGTTGATGTAGACGACCGGGTATTGCAGCACCTCGGCCTCGACCCACACCGGCATCTTCTTGCGCGTGCCGAACGGCGAGGTGCCGCCGACCTGGTAGCCGGAATGACGCTGCGCGACTTCCGGCTTGCACGGTTCGACCTTCTTCAGCCCGGCCTGGCGCGCCAGGTTCTTGGTGGAGACTTCGCGGTCGCCGTGCATCACCACGATCAGCGGCTTGGCCGATTCGTCTTCCATCACCAGCGTCTTGACCACCGCGTGCGGGTCCAGACCCAGCTGGCGCGCGGCCTCGCCGGCGCCGCCGTGATCGACGTAGTCGTAGGTGTGTTCGGTGTACGCCACCTTGTGCTGCTTGAGGAACTGGGTGGCGGGCGTTTCGGAAACGTGGCGGGCTTTGCTCATGGCGGTGCGGCGAAAAGGCGAAGGCAAAAGTGTAGGCAGGCCGGCGATGGCGCGCAAACGCCCGCGTCAGCCGCGCGGATGATGCGCCGCGTGCAAGGCCTTCAGGCGTTCGCGCGCCACATGCGTGTAGATCTGGGTGGTGGAGATGTCGGCGTGGCCCAGCAGCATCTGCACCACCCGCAGATCGGCGCCATGGTTCAGCAGATGGGTGGCGAAGGCGTGGCGCAGCACGTGCGGCGACAGCGGCGCGTGCACGCCCGCCAGCACCGCGTACTTCTTCACCAGCTGCCAGAACGCCTGGCGCGACATCGCCTCGGCGCGGCCGGTGATGAAAAGCGCGTCGCTGACGCGGCCCGCGGCCAGCTCGGGCCGCGCCATTTTCATGTATTGGTCGATCCAGTGCGCCGCCTCCGCCCCCAGCGGCACCAGGCGGTCCTTGCCGCCCTTGCCCAGCACCACGCGCACCACGCCTTCGTTCAGGCTGACGTCCAGCGCCCGCACACCCACGAGTTCGGACACGCGCAGCCCCGTGGCGTATAGCGTTTCCAGCATGGCGCGGTCGCGCAGGCCGCGCGGCTGGCCCAGGTCGGGCGCGCGTAGCAGCGCGTCCACCTGCTGCTCGGACAGCGTCTTGGGCAAGCGCGGCGGTTGCTTGGCGGCCACCAGCGTCAGGCAGGGATCGCGCGGCGCGCGATGTTCGCGCAGGGCCCAGGCAAAAAAGCGCCGCAGCGCGGCCAGGCGTCGGTTGGCGGTAGTGGCGCGGGTTTCTTCGTGGCGGAAGGCGAACCAGGCCTCGATATCGCCCTTGTCCGCATCAGCCAGCGGCTTGGCCGGCCCCGTCGGCAACGCATGGGCCGCGGCCGCGTCGCCGTAGCGGTCGGCCATCTCGCGGGCATAGGCCTCGGGGTCTTCCAGCCAGCGCGCGAAACCGGTCAAGTCACGGCGATAGGCCGCCAGCGTGTTGGCCGACAGGCCGTCTTCCAGCCAGACGGCGTCGATGAAGGCATCGATATCGGGCTGCGAAGCAAGCGGCGGACGGGTTTCTGGCATGGCTAAGAGAAATGAAAACGAGCGCGCGGGCACAGGGGTGGGCGCGGCAGGATCGGTGTCAGGAAGGGATCCGAGGAACTGGCCACATTCTACGGCGGCGTCAGCGAGTGACCACCGCCGCGGCCGCCAACTTGAGCCAGGCCTCGAACAGCTTGAGGGCGTCGGATCGCTCGCTACGCTGGGGATAGCCAAAGTAATAACCCTGGCTGACCGTCAGCGCCTGCGGCACCGGCATGGCCAGCGTGCCCTGGTCCAGCGCCGGCTGCGCCAGGAAACGCGGCATCAGGCCCACGCCCAGGCCAGCCTGCACCGCAGCCATCACCATGGTGAAAAGCTCGTAGCGCGGCCCGCCGGCCGCCTGGGGGCCGTACAAATAGCTATTGGCGCCGTACCACTGGCGCCACGCGTCTGGGCGGGAACTGAGGTGCAGGTGGGTCATGCCGGCCAGGGCGCTGGCACCGGCCTCGGTCACCCGGGCCGCCAGGGCCGGGGCGCACACGGGCACCAACTCGCGCTCGGGAAACAGCAGCACGCCCTGGGTGCCGGGCCACAGGGTGTCGCCGTGATACAGCGCGCCGTCGAACGGCTGGTCCTTGAACTGGAACGGCAAGGTGCGCACCGACAGGCTGACGGTAATGTCCGGCTGTTCGCGCTGGAAATCGGCCAGCCGCGGGATCAGCCAGGTGGTCGCCAACGTGGGCACCACGGCGATATGGATACTGCGGCCCATGCCCGTGCGGCTGACCAGGCCGAAGGTGTCTTTTTCGATCTGGTCCAGGTGGTGGCGGATGCGTCCCGCGTATTCCGCGCCGTGGTCGGTCAGCACGATGCGCCGGCGCACCCGGGTGAACAACTGCACCCCCAGCCGCGCCTCCAGGCTGGCCACCTGTCGGTACACGGCGCTGTGGGTCAGCGACAGCTCTTCGGCCGCCCGCGAAAAACTGCCCAGGCGGGCCGATGCCTCGAACGCCTGCAAGGCGGTCAAATTGGGAATGCCGTTTCTCATGGAGCGGGAAGCGCCTGGAAAATGCCGGTGAAAAACCGGGAAAACCCGCAGCCCGCTTGACGCGGCGCAGCATCGCGGGTCGTGCCGGGGGATCACTACATTGTGCAATTTTATCAATTGCGTTGTGCGATCAAGGAACATTATGCTCGGATGTCTTAATCTCGGCTCACCATGTCCCCCACCATGTCCCAGCAAGCATCCCGCCTCGGCGGCCACATTCTGGTCGACCAACTGGTCGCCCAGGGCGTCAAACACGTTTTCTGCGTTCCCGGCGAGAGCTATCTGGCGGTGCTGGACGGTCTGCACGACGCCGACATCAAGGTCACGGTGTGCCGCCAGGAAGGCGGCGCGGCCATGATGGCCGATGCCCACGGCAAGCTGACCGGCGAACCCGGCATCTGCATGGTGACTCGCGGCCCGGGCGCGTCCAACGCGCTGGCCGGCGTGCACATCGCCAAGCAAGACTCCAGCCCGATGATCCTGTTCGTGGGCCAGATCGAACGCGGCATGCGCGAGCGCGAAGCCTTCCAGGAAATGGACTACCGCGCCGTCTTCGGCACCCAGGCCAAGTGGGTCACCGAAATCGACCAGGTCGAGCGCATTCCCGAACTGATCTCTCGCGCTTTCCACATCGCCACCTCGGGCCGCCCCGGCCCGGTCGTGATCGCGCTGCCCGAAGACATGCTGGTCGAAGCCGCCAAGGTGGCCGACGCCCCCCGCTACGAAGTCATCGATGCCGCACCCACGGCCGGCCAGTTGGCCGACCTGGAGCAACTGCTGGCCCAGGCTCGCAACCCCGTCGCCATTCTGGGCGGCACCCGCTGGGACGCGCGCGCAGTGCAGCAGTTCGCCGATTTCGCGCAGCGCCACGCGCTGCCCACGGCGGTGTCGTTCCGCCGCCAGATGCTGTTCCCGGCCGACCACCCCTGCTTCATCGGCGACGTCGGCCTGGGCATCAACCCTGCCCTGCTCAAGCGCGTGGCCGATGCCGATCTGGTGCTGCTGGTGGGCGGCCGCATGTCGGAAAACCCCAGCCAGGCCTACACCCTGCTGGACATCCCCGTGCCCAAGCAGAAACTGGTGCACGTGCACCCGGACGCCGGCGAACTGGCCCGCGTCTACCGCCCCACCCTGGCCATCAACACGTCGCCGGCCTCGTTCGCCGCCGCGCTGGCTGGCCTGAAGGCGCCCGCCAAGCCTGTCTGGGCCGAGGGCACGCCCGCCATGCGCGAGTCGTACCTGAAGTGGAGCGACCCCACGGCCATCACCACGCCGGGCGCGCTGCAACTGGGCCAGGTCATGGCCTACCTGGAAAAAACACTGCCGGCCGACGCCATCATGACCAACGGCGCCGGCAACTACGCCACCTGGCTGCACCGCTTCCATCGCTTCACCCGCTACGGCACGCAGCTGGCGCCCACCTCGGGCTCCATGGGCTACGGCCTGCCCGCCGCCGTGGGCGCCAAGCGCGTGTCGCCCGACAAGACCGTGGTCTGCTTCGCCGGCGACGGCTGCTTCCTGATGCACGGCCAGGAATTCGCCACCGCCGTGCAGTACGACCTGCCCATCATCGTGGTGCTGGTCGACAACGGCATGTACGGCACCATCCGCATGCACCAGGAAAAACACTACCCCGGCCGCATTTCCGCGACCGAACTGAAAAACCCGGACTTCGCCGACTACGCCCGCGCCTTTGGCGGCCACGGCGAACGCGTCGAGACCACCGAGCAATTCGGCCCGGCCTTCGAACGCGCCCTGGCCAGCGGCAAGCCGGCGATTCTGCACTGCTTCATCGACCCGCAGACCATCACGCCGTCCACCACGCTGGACAAGATCCGCGACACGGCACTCAAGGCCCAGCACTGACCCCAGACGCCGCGGCAGGCCCTTTGGCGACGCGCAAGCGCGCGTCGCGCAAACCCCGGCTTGCCGCCCGAATTATTTTAGGTTTAAACTTTCCAGATTCCGAAAACGGAAATCCATAGCGGAGACCCAGCATGTCCTCGAATCCCTCGTTCCATTGGCAAGACCCCCTGTTGCTGGACCAGCAGCTCACCGAAGAAGAACGCATGGTGCGCGATGCCGCCCACGCCTACTCGCAGGACAAGCTGGCCCCGCGCGTGCTGAATGCCTTCCGCAACGAAAAGACCGATCCGGAAATCTTCTCGGAAATGGGCGAGCTGGGCCTGCTGGGCGCCACCATCCCCGCCGAATACGGCGGCGCCGGCCTGAACTACGTCAGCTACGGCCTGATCGCCCGCGAAGTCGAACGCATCGACTCCGGCTACCGCTCCATGATGAGCGTGCAGTCGTCGCTGGTGATGGTTCCCATCAATGAATTCGGCAGCGAAGCGCAGAAGCAGAAGTACCTGCCCAAGCTGGCCCGCGGCGAATGGATCGGCTGCTTCGGCCTGACCGAACCCAACCACGGCTCCGACCCCGGCGGCATGGAAACCCGCGCCGTCAAGACGGCCGACGGCTACAAGATTTCCGGCAACAAGATGTGGATCACCAACTCGCCCATCGCCGATGTGTTCGTGGTGTGGGCCAAGTGCGTCGGCGGCGACTTCGACGGCAAGATCCGCGGCTTCATCCTGGAAAAGGGCATGAAGGGCCTGTCGGCTCCCGCCATCCACGGCAAGGTCGGCCTGCGCGCCTCGATCACCGGCGAAATCGTCATGGACGAAGTGGAAGTGTCCGCCGACCAGATGATGCCCGGCGTGTCCGGCCTGAAGGGCCCGTTCACGTGCCTGAACTCCGCCCGCTACGGCATCGCCTGGGGCGCCGTCGGCGCCGCCGAAGCCTGCTGGCACACCGCCCGCCAATACACCCTGGACCGCAAGCAGTTCGGCCGCCCCCTGGCCGCCAACCAGCTGATCCAGAAGAAGCTGGCCGACATGCAGACCGAAATCACGCTGGCCCTGCAAGGCTGCCTGCGCCTGGGCCGCATGAAGGACGAAGGCACCGCCGCCGTCGAGATCACCTCGATCATGAAGCGCAACTCCTGCGGCAAGGCGCTGGACATCGCCCGCCTGGCCCGCGACATGCTGGGCGGCAACGGCATCTCCGACGAATTCGGCGTGGCCCGCCACCTGGTCAACCTGGAAGTGGTCAACACCTACGAAGGCACCCACGACGTGCACGCCCTGATCCTGGGCCGTGCCCAGACGGGCATCCAGGCGTTCTATTGATCGCCTGCGCGCATGAAAAAAAGCATCGGCGCCTGCGATTGATTGCCCCGATTGCTTGAACGAAACAGCCGCCCTTCGGGGCGGCTTTTTCATGCACGGCTGACGCGCAGTCGCGGCCTGCCGCAACGCCCGCCGCAGGTCAGCTTGCCATCCACGGCACAGACGCCAAACACATGTTGCGCAGGGCGCCATGTAGGGTAATCAGGCACTAGTCGCCCCGCTTGCCTTGTCGTACGCTTTGCGGCATTGGCCTGGCCCCGGCCCGCTACATCGCCTGCCCGACCCCGGATTTTCCATCACGACCAGGAGTCGCGCATGCACGGCAGTTCCCCTTACCGCCTGTTGGCGGGTTTTGTCATCGCCTTCGCGGGCCACGGCGCCTTGGCCACCACCACCCTCACCATGACCACCGAATACCCGGCCACCTCGATGCCCGGGCAAGGCGTGTCCACCTTTGCCGACCTGGTGCGCAGCAAGAGCGGCGGCCAGGTGGTCATCGACACCAGCTTTGACGCCGCGCGCGGCATCAAGTCCGGCGACATGATCGATGCCGTGCAAGCGCGCAAGGTCGATGCTGGCGACGCCTTCGCCGGGGCGTTGGCGTCCAAATACCCGCTTTTCGGCGTATCGTCGCTGCCGTTCCTGGCCGACTCCCTGGCAAAGGCCCGCGCGCTGAACAAGTCCGCCCGCCCGGCCTACGAAAAGCTGCTGGCCGCGCACGGCCAGAAGCTGCTCTACACCACGCCCTGGCCCGCGTCGGGCATCTGGTCCAAAGAAAAATTGGACAGCGTGGCGGCTTTGAAGGCGCTGAGCATCCGCACCTACGACGCCACCTCGCAGGACGTGATGCAAAAGGCCGGCGCGCGCGCGCAGATCATTTCGTTTGCCGACGCCATGCCGCGCATCGCCTCGGGCGAGGTCAACGCCGTACTGTCCTCGGGCGACGGCGGCGCGGGCCGCAAGCTGTGGGAACACTTGCCGCGCTTCGCCGAAATCAACTACGCCATGCCGGTATCGGTAGCCACGATGAACCTGCAGGCCTACCAGGCGCTGGACGCAAAGTCCCGCCGCGCCATCGACCAAGCCGCCGCCCAGACCGAGGCCGAGCAATGGAAGCGCATCGAAGGCCGGCTGCAGCAGAACTACGCCAACATGCGCAAGAACGGCGTGGTGATCGATACGGCGGTGCCGATGCCGGTGAGAAAGGCGTTGAAGGATGCCGCGGCAGATTCGGTGAAGCAGTGGGAGACGGCGGTGGGGACTGATGGGGTGAATATCCTGAAGGCGATGCGGCGGCCGTAGGCGTCGACCATCGCCTTCCTTCAATCAACCCTTTACGCGCCAGACAAGCACCCGCGACTGCACCGGACTGACGACATAGGAGGTGGACGCGGCGCCTCCGCCGTCAACCGATGGCGACACGCCGTGCGTCCCCGTGCGCACCACCACCTCGCCGCCGTTGAGCTGACTGGCGCGGGTGCCAAACGAGCGGCCGCCGCTGGTGGAGTCGGTGAACCAGCCCGTGCTCGCCCAGCCATCGCCATACATCAATTGCGCCTCGCAGATCAGGTGCGAACCGGGGAAGGGATTGGCAAGCACGTAGCGCGTGTTCGCGGCCAGCGGGGCCGGCGTTGCGGCGCTGCCACCATTGGGATAGAGAATGGCGAAGGCGATCTGTGTCTGGAATGCCGCGTCCAGCGCCAAGTGGTCGCTGGCCAATTGCGCAGCATTGACGCTGCCTGCATTGACGACTGCTCCGAACAGCTTCACCACCCAGCAACCGGTGGCGTTCAGCGGACGGTTTTCGGACGCGGTGCGCGCCTGGAGCGCGTTATCGAATTGCAGCCATTTGAAGGGGTTGTTGTAGGGATAGGCCGCCGACCCGCCCGTCCCGCCTTCTTCAGAATAGAAGGCACCGGTACCAGGGATCTGCGTCACGCCATAAGCCAAAGCGATCGTCCCCGTCACTCGTTGCGTGGCATCGCGTTGAATCAAACCATCTGCGCCCGCCGACAGCGCTCCATCTCCCCGCAACACGACTGCCCCCAGCGTCCCGGACGACTTGCCGTTGAAATCGGGCACGCGCAGCGTGGTCGAGCCATCGCCAGTCGTGTAGCTGGCCCGCGCCGTCGCATCGCTTTGCCACGTTGCCTCGGGCACCACCGGAAAATTACCGGCCTGCACGCTGACCCACATGTCCGGATAAGCGGCCCGGCTGATCGCCTGCCCATCCAGCGGCGCCCAGCCCGCCGGAATCGCCGAGCGGCTTGGCCACCAGGACACGAAGCCCAGCGGAATGCTGTCGATCGGCGGCAATTGCACACCCGGCACCTTGCCGTCGCTGCCCAGCGAGGCAACGCCGCCCGGCTGGCCTTTTTCGGCCAGTGGCACGGCGTCCTGCACGGCAGGCAATTGCGCGGCGGGCACGCGGCCGTCGGCATCCAATGTCGGTACGCCGCCGGGCCGGCCCTTGTCGGCCGCCGGGATCAGCGCGGGCAATTGGCCTGCCACGATCCGGCCGTCGGCCGCCAGCGTCGCGACGCCGTTGGGTTGGGCTTTCTCGGCGGCCGGGATCAGGTCGGGCAGTTGTACCGGCGCGATCTTGCCGTCGGCGGCCAGGGTGGCGACGCCGCCCGGCTGACCTTTCTGCGCCAGCGGCACCGACGGCTCCATCACCGGCAGGAAGTCCACGGGTACCCGGCTGCCCTCGTCCAGCGGCGCCACGCCACCCGGGGCCGCCTTTTGCGCCAGGGGGATGGCGGGTTCGGGCAGGTGCGCCGCCGGCACTTTCCCTGCCGCATCCAGCGGCGTCACGCCGCCGGCCGCGCCTTTCTCGGCGGCAGGAACAGCGGCGTCGGCCTTGCGTTGGGCCGCAGCGGCCGCGACTTCCACGGCGTCCACGCCGCTGCGGGTCTTGGCGAAGTTCTCGTTCACGACGACCATCGCGTCGCGCAGCGTGTCGCCGGTCTGATCGTTCGGCGCTTGGCCGACCTTGATGGGTTTGAGGATTTGCATGAGGGGTCCTTGAATACAAGCGCGGTATGGGCGCCACCTAAGAAAAACCCACCGGCGGGTTCGCGGGTGGGCATTGAAGCGATTCGGAAAGGCTTGCGGCGACATCGCGCCGGCGGGGTCGTGTTCGCCGGTTCAGCGGTATTCCTTCCAGCCGACCAAATTGTTTGCATTCTTGAGCCCGGCGGCCACGATTCGGTACACGGCGCCCGGCGGCACGATGCCGTTCACACCCAGTTGCGCCCCCGAGCCCGAGTAGGCGCTGGTGGACGCAATGCCGTCCGCGACGATCATGGCCACGCTGGCGCCCACGGCTTCGGATTCGCCCCACGCGAATACTTGGATGGGGCGACCGGTGTTGTTCACATAGTTGGTGCCCAGCGCGCGCTGCGCCGTCATCACTTGCAGCGTCTGGCCGACGCCCATGGTTCCTGCGAGCTGGCCTTTCAAGGTCTGCACTTCGGCATTGGCCAGCGCCAGGTCGCTTGCCAGGCGCAGGGCATCCAGTTGGCCCGCGTTCACGGCCACACCGGCCAACTTCACTACCCAGCAGCCGGTGGCGTTCAGGGGTCGGGTTTCGCTGCCGAAACGGCCGTTGTAGCTCGATACCGTTCCATACTGGGAGAGCGCCCCTACCCCGTACTCCGCCCAGCCCGCCTCGGTAGCAGGAGCCGTTGCCACTTTCGTGCTCTTCAGATTGATCAGATGATCATGATTCTGGAATTGATCACGTTGAATCTGACCTGCCACACCACCGGACAACGCGCCGTCGCCGCGCAGAAATAATGCGCCCAAGGCGCCTGCGGACTTGCCGTTCAAATCCGGCACACGCAACGTGCTCGAGCCATCGCCTGCGGTATAGCTGGCCCGCACCGCCGGATCGCTTTGCCACGTTGCCTCGAGCACCAGCGGCAAATTGCCAGCCTGCACGCTGGCCCACATGTCCGGATAAGTGGCCCGGTTGATCGTCTGCCCATCCAGCGGCGCCCAGCCTGCGGGGATCCTTTCCCGGCTAGGCCACCAGGCGACGAAGCCCAACGGAATGCTGTCGATCGGCGGCAACTGCGCGCCGGGCACTTTACCGTCGCCGCCCAACGTGGCGACGCCGCCCGGCAGACCTTTTTCCGTAAGCGGCACGGCGTCCTGCATCGCCGGTAGCTGCACCGCAGGCACGCGGCCGTCGGCGCCCAGCATCGCCACGCCGTTGGCCCGTCCCTTCTCGGATACGGGGATCAAGGCCGGCAGTTGCGAGGAGTCTATCTTGCCGTCGACCGCGAGCGTTGCGACGCCATACGGTTGCGCCTTTTCGGCGGCGGGAATCAGGTCGGGCAATTGCGCCGATGCTATCTTGCCGTCGGCGGCCAAGGTGGCAACGCCACCGGGCTGGCCTTTCTGTGCCAGCGGCACCGCCGGTTCCACCACGGGCAGGAAGTCCACGGGAACTCGGCTGCCCTCGTCCAGGGGCGCGACGCCGCCGGGGGCAGCCTTCTGTGCCAGCGGAATCGCCGGCTCGGGCAGATGCGCAGCCGGCACCTTGCCCGCGGCATCCAGCGGCGTCACACCGCCGGCCGCGCCTTTTTCGTCGGCGGGAATGGCGGCATCCGCCTTGCGTTGGGCGGCGGCGACGGACACTTCGACCGCATCAATGCCGCTGCGCGTCTTGGCGAAATTGTCGTTGACGACAACCATCGCGTCGCGCAGCGTATCGCCCGTCTGGTCGTTCGGCGCTTGTCCCACCTTGATGGGTTTGAGGATTTGCATGAGGGGGGTCCTTGAAATCGGAGCACGGCAATGCCGCCGTATAAAAAAGCCCACCGGCACGATGCGGGTGGGCGAAAGAGATTGGGGCTACGGCCGATGCACTGGCCCCATGCAAAAAGCCCGCTCAGTTTCCTGGGCGGGCTTTCGAGATCAATGGACGCAATTCGCCCACGACGGAGTCATGTTAGGGGCCTGCAGCCGCCCCGGCAAGCGAACTGCGACATGGCGTCGATGGGTCGCTGGAGTCGTGTGCAAAAAAGGCGGGTGGCGCGGGCTGACCCCAGGTAAAGCCGGGCCTCTTCAATCGCCCGACAGGTCAAACAGACTGGTGGCGTCCAGTTCCAGCACGCCCTCATCGTGCTGGTTCAGCACCGTCCAGGCCCAGGTGATGATGCCCAGGTCAGGACGCGACGACGACGTGCGCACGCCTTGCACGCGGGCTTCCAGACGCAGTTGGTCGCCGGGCCGCACGGGGGTGCGCCAGCGCACTTCGCCCAGGCCGGGCGAACCGAAGGATTCGGAGTCGTGCAGCGCCGCGTCCACGGCCATGCGCATGGCCAGCGCGCAGGTGTGCCAACCGCTGGCGATCAGGCCGCCCCAGCGGCCTTCCTCGGCGCGCTTGACGTCTGTGTGGAACCACTGCGGGTCGAATTTGCGGGCGAACTCGAGGATCTCGGCTTCCGTGACGGTGACGGGACCGGCCTTGATCAGCATGCCGTCCTTGAAATCAGCGAACTTCATTGATGGACTTCCCCTCGCGATGCAATCAGCGCATCAAGGCGCGCCGGGCTTACCACGCCTTGACGCCTGTTCCGAGTCGATGGATCTCGACTCAGTAGGTTTCGAAGTGCAGCCGCCCCTCGCGGCGCAGCACATCATGCAGGATAGTCCAATCCTGCCCCGCTTGCATGGTCACTTCGCGCAGCGCGTCCAGCACGCCGACTTCCATGCCCTTCAAGCCGCAGACGTAGATGCAGGTATTGCGGTCCGCCAGCAGCGCGCGCACGTCGGCCGCACGCTCGCGGATCAGGTCCTGCACATACCGCTTGGGCAGACCTGCCTCGCGCGAGAGCGCCAGGTTGATGTCGATGAAGTCGCGCGGCAGCTTCATCAGCGGGCCGAAGTACGGCAGTTCGCGTTCGGTGCGTGCGCCGAAGAACAGCATCAGCCGGCCGTTTTCGCCGCTGTCGATGCGGCGCCGGTAGCGCTCGGTCATGGCGCGCATGGGCGCCGACCCCGTCCCAGTGCAGATCATCACCAGATTGGCGCGGGGATGGTTGGGCATCAGGAAGGTGTGGCCGAACGGGCCGATCACCTGCACGGTGTCGTTCTTGGCCAGGTCGCACAGATAGTTGGAGCAGACGCCCAAGGCCGGTTGGCCTTGATGGTCTTCGGTGACGCGTTTGACGGTCAGCGACAGGTTGTTGTAGCCCGCCCGCTCGCCATCGCGCGGGCTGGCCAGTGAATACTGACGTGCATGATGCGGCCGGCCCTGGGCGTCCGTACCCGGCGGCAAGATGCCGATGGACTGGCCTTCCAGCACCGGAAACGGCAAGTCGCCAAAGTCGAGCACGATATGGTGAATGTCGCTGTCGGTATCCACCCCGGTAACGCGGTAGTTGCCGACCACGGTTGCCGTTACCGGCGTCTTGTGGGTATAGAGGTTGACGTAAGGATGTGCGGCGGACCAGGGCGGCACGCTGGCGCCGGGTGCCAGCGACACCCCGGCGGCCGTAGGCGCAGTGGATTGAACCGCAGCGGCTTCGGCGGGTGCATCGTCGACCTGGGCCGCGGATTCCGGCAAGGCCTGTTCGCCCGGCAGTTCGTCCCAGCCCAACTGATCCGCCAGCGTATAGGCATCGGCGCGCACCACCAGCCGCCAGTTGTCGATCGAGCCCGTCGGGCATGGCGGCACGCAGGCCATGCAGCCGTTGCAGATGTCGGGGTCGACCACGTAGTTGTTGCTGTCGTGCGTGATCGCGTCGACCGGACAGGTTTCTTCGCAGGTATTGCAGCGGATGCAGATCTCGGGATCGATGAGATGCTGCTTCAGGACATCTACGGGCAGGGCGGCGTTCATCGCGGTCATCCGAATGCGCAGCATGGCGGCGCACTGCGCCGCCACGAGGCCTTAGTTGAAACGTACGTACTCGAAGTTCACGGGTTGGCGATTGACACCCATGACCGGCGGCGCGATCCAGTTGGCGAACTTGCCCGGCTCGGTCACGCGGCCCATCAGCGACGCGACGAACCCGCGGTCCTCGGCGGTGGGCAGCCATTGGTCGCGATGGGCCAGCCACTGCGACTCGGACAGCATTTCGCCCGCCGGCGACATGCGGATGCCGGCCAGCGTGCCGATCTGACGGTTGAAGGCCTTGTGCGGCACCTGCAGGCGAAAGCCAATGCCGCTCTTTTCGATCACCTTGTTCCAGCGGCCGATGCCGGCCACCGAATCGCGGATGAAGTCATCGCGCAGCACTTCGTTCAAGGCGTTGAGCATCGGCACCTCGATCTCGCCAAGCTTGCCGTTGTTGACCGTCAGCACGCGATAGGTGTCGTTCTTGAGCTGGTGGTCGTCGGTGCGCTTGCTTTCTTCGTAGCGGCCCTTCAGGCCCGAGCCGTAGAAGATGGCCGCGTTGGACGACTGGTCTGCGCCGAACAGGTCGATGGTGACGCTGTAGTGGAAGTTCAGGTAGCGCTGGATGGTGGGCAGGTCGATCACGCCGGCCGCGCGCACGCTGGCGGGGTCATCGGTCTTCAACTGGTTCATCACTTCGCAGGTGCGCTGGATGACGCGCGAAATGCCGGATTCGCCCACGAACATGTGGTGCGCCTCTTCGGTCAGCATGAACTTGGTGGTGCGGGCCAGCGGGTCGAAGCTGGATTCGGCCAGCGCGCACAGCTGGAACTTGCCGTCGCGGTCGGTGAAGTAGGTGAACATGTAGAACGCCAGCCAGTCCGGCGTCTTCTCGTTGAAGGCGCCGAGGATGCGCGGGTTGTCGGAATCGCCGGAGGTGCGCTGCAGCAGCGCGTCGGCCTCTTCGCGGCCGTCGCGGCCGAAGTAGCGGTGCAGCAGGTAGACCATGGCCCACAGGTGGCGGCCTTCCTCGACGTTGATCTGGAACAGGTTGCGCAGGTCGTACTGCGACGGCGCGGTCAGGCCCAGGTGGCGCTGCTGCTCGATCGAGGCCGGCTCGGTGTCGCCCTGCGTGACGATGATGCGGCGCAGGTTGGCGCGGTGTTCGCCGGGAACGTCCTGCCACACGTCGCGGCCCATGTTCTCGCCGAAGTGGATCTTGCGCTGGCCGTCCTGCGGCGCCAGGAAGATGCCCCAGCGGTAGTCGGGCATGCGCACGTGATTGAAGTGGGCCCAGCCGTCGGGCTCGACGCTGACGGCGGTGCGCAGGTAGACGTCGAAGCCATGCGAGCCGTCCGGACCCATGTCCTGCCACCATTGCAGGTAATTGGGCTGCCAGTGTTCCAGCGCGCGCTGCAACGTGCGGTCGCCGGACAGGTTGACGTTATTGGGGATCTTGTCGCTGTAGTTGATGCCTGACATTGTCTCTGCTCCTGGATGGACGGCCGCGTCGAGGCGGCGTCGGGTCTTGGGGCGCCGGCCGCGCTGCGCGGGCCGGCGCCGTGTATGGGGACTTGCCGCGCGGGCCGCGCTAGACGCGGTTCCAGTCGAACGTCGCCTGCTCGCCCTTGCCGTAGAGCTTGAGCGCGCCCTTCTCGCCCGCCGCGTTGGGTCGGTTGAAGATCCAGTTCTGCCAGGCGGTCAGGCGGCCGAAGATGCGCGTTTCCATGGTTTCGCGGCCGCCGAAGCGCAGGTTGGCTTCCAGGCCGGTGAGCGCGTCCGGCGACAGCGCGCGGCGCTCTTCCAGCATCATGCGCACCTCGTCGTCCCAGTCGATGCTGTCGGGCGCGTAGGTCACCAGCCCCAGCGCCAGCGCGTCGCGCGCGGCCAGCGGCTGGCCGGCGCGGGCCCGCACCGCTTCAAGCGGCGCGGTTTCCTCGTGGAAGCGGCGTTGCAGGCGGCTCTGGCCGTTGACCATCGGGTAGGCGCCGAAGTTGGCCTCGCCCACGATCAGTTGGGCCGCGTCGTGCTCCTCGCCTTCGCTGTCCAGCATGTAGCTGCGGTCGGCGGCCAGCGCCAGTTCCAGCAGCGTGCCGGCAAAGCACGAACCCGGCTCGACCAGCGCGAACAGGCTGCGCGAGGTCACGTCCAGGCGCGCCAGCGTGCGGCGCAGCAGGCCGGCGGTCTCGCGCACGAACCAGTGGCCGGCATGGCGTTGCAGCGAAGCGTCCGCGGCCAGCACGGCCTGCGCGTCGCCCTCGGTCTTGAAGATCCAGGTGCCGATGTCCAGCTCGTTGGTGCGCAGCGACAGGATGGCGTCGTCCAGTTCGCGCGCCATCTGCAACGGCCACCAGGCCGCGCCGGCGGCCAGAATGTCGGCCAGCTCCGATTGCACCGGCCCCTGCGGCGCGCGCACGGTCCAGGTGGCCTGGCGCTTGTCGCGGTCCAGGCGCACGTCGACGTAGCGGTAGGACAAGGCATCGGCGCTTTCCTCGCGCGCCAGCGGGGTGAGCGTCACGCCGGCCTCGCCGGCCGGACGGTGGCTGCCCTCGGCCAGCGCCAGCGCGCGCTCGCGCACCGCGGCCTCGAACTGCGCCGGCTTGACCACGTCATCGACCAGGCGCCAGTCCTTGGCGCGCTGGCCGCGCACGCCTTCGACCAGGGTGCAGAAGATGTCGGCGTG
>JBEBOQ010000027.1:0-51323 GCA_040396375.1 Achromobacter xylosoxidans | reverse complement strand
AGGTCACCGCCTTCATCGGCCCGTCGGGCTGCGGCAAGTCGACGCTGCTGCGCACGTTCAACCGCATGTTCGAGCTGTATCCCGGCCAGCGCGCCGAAGGCGAAATCATCCTGGACGGCGAGAACCTGCTGACGACCAAGACCGATATTTCGCTGATCCGCGCCAAGGTCGGCATGGTGTTCCAGAAGCCCACGCCGTTCCCCATGAGCATCTACGACAACATCGCCTTCGGCGTGCGCCTGTTCGAGCGCCTGTCCAAGGGCGAGATGGACGAGCGCGTGGAGTGGGCGCTGAGCAAGGCCGCGCTCTGGAACGAAGTGAAGGACAAGCTGCACCAGAGCGGCAACAGCCTGTCGGGCGGCCAGCAACAGCGCCTGTGCATCGCGCGCGGCGTGGCCATCAAGCCGGAAGTGCTGCTGCTGGACGAGCCGTGTTCGGCGCTGGATCCGATCTCGACCGCCAAGATCGAGGAACTGATCGCCGAACTGAAGAACGACTACACCGTCGTCATCGTGACCCACAACATGCAACAGGCCGCGCGCTGCTCGGATTACACGGCCTACATGTACCTGGGCGAACTGATGGAATTTGGCCAGACTGACCAGATCTTCGTGAAGCCGTCGCGCAAGGAAACCGAAGACTACATCACGGGCCGTTTCGGCTGATGTGGGTCCGGCCGCCAAGGCCGGATCATTGACGGCGCGCCGGCAAGGCGCGCCGTTGTCGTTTGGGGTCTACGAACGTTGCTGCTGCAAGGTTGGCGAGGCCGGCGCGGGTTGCGCCTGCGGCCCCCCGGCATAGCGGCCCGGGATCAGGATCACGAACACCGCCGCCAGCACCGCCGCGCACGAGAAGGCGATGAAGTTCCAGGCCAGCGGCAACTGCAGGCCGGCCAGGTAGCCGCCCACGATGGGGCCGCTCATGGCGCCGATGCGGGCGAACGACAGGGCCCAACCAGTGGCCGCGCCGCGGGCGTGGGCCGGGTAGTAGCCCGCCAGGTAGCCCGTCAGGATCAGCGACGACGAAATGCTGCCCACGCCGGCCAGCGCCACCCACACGTAGTTCACCACCAGCGGATTGTTGTAGGTCAGGCAGTAGATGCCGATGGCGCCCACCAGGAAGAACAGCGCCACGATCTTGCGTGGCTCGGTCTTGTCCGCGAACTGGCCCAGGACCAGGCCGCCGATGGCCGAGGCCAGGCTGAACACCAACAGGAACGACAGGCTGGAGCCCAGGTCGTAGCCGTTCTTGCGCATGATCTGCGGCAGCCAGGTGTTCAGGCCATACACCAGCATCATGCCCAGGAACAGCGCGCCCCAGAAGCACAGCGTGGCGCGCAGGTGGCGCGGCGCGAACACCGCCGCCATCACGTCGCGCCAGGTGGCCTTGTCGCCGGCAACCTCACGCGGACGGAACGGCTCGAGCGACACGATGCCCAGGCGGTCCGCCATGGCGCGGGCGCCGGCCTCGTCGCCCTTGGCCAGCAGATACTCCAGCGACTCCGGCAACAGGCGCGCCAGCAGCGGCACCAGCAGCAGGGGCGCCGCGCCCACCAGGATCACCGAGCGCCAGCCCCAGTGCTGCAGCAGCGCCATGGCCACGGCCGCCGAGCACAAGATGCCCAGCGAATAGCCGGAGTACATGACGCCGTAGTTGAAACCACGCTTGGCCGGCGGCGAATATTCGATGGTCAGCGCCGCCGCCACCGGAATCACCCCGCCCAGTCCCAGGCCGCCGATAAAGCGGAACGTGGCGAACCACGCCGGCGTGGGCGCCCAGGCGGCGCCGATCATGGTCAGTGAGAACAGGGTGACGCAGCCCAGCAGCATGCGGCGGCGGCCCAGCAGGTCCGACAGCGTGCCCACCGCGAACGAGCCCACGAACATGCCCGCCAGGGCATAGCTGCCCAGCATGCCCAGTTGGATGGGCGTCAGGTTCCAGCTCTTGTCGTCGGCCAGGGCGGGCAGCACCGCGCCCATCACCCCCACGTCGTAGCCTTCGAACAGGATCGCCAGCCAGCAGACGAACAGCACGGTATAGGTGGTCCGCGTGGGCGTGGCCCAGGCGGAAGAGGGTGAGGCGGTGGCCATGTTTTTCCCGATGGATGTCGTTATAAAGTTGAATTTAATTTATGCTTCAACTATATAGGTGTCAATCAGGGGATAGCCGGGCATGACGTTTCCACGGCCTGGGCGGGCCGGGCGTTTCGGGGCGATGGCCGTATCTGGTATAGTTGCCACCCTCGGGGCGTAGCGCAGCCTGGTAGCGCATCTGCTTTGGGAGCAGAGGGTCGTGAGTTCGAATCCCACCGCCCCGACCAAAAATCAAAAAGGGTTAGCTCAGCATTGGCGAGCTAACCCTTTTTCTTTGCGCCACGGAATCGAGAGGGCTACCGGCCCAAGGGTGGCCCCAACAGCACCCGGACCTCGTGCGGCTGGCCGTCATCGCGCAGCCGTATCCGACCATCGGCCTGGGGCACCCCGTCGAGTTCGACGCGCGCGCCATGGGCGGGCAGGGCAGCCCGCAGGGCGGTGACCTGATAGCGCGTGCCATGGTATTGGTAGCGCAGCTTGAAATGGCTCCAGTCCGGCGGCAGACAAGGTTCGAAATGCAGCGTGTCGCCCCGTAGCCGCAAGCCCAGCACCGATTCCACGATGTAGCGATACATCAACCCCGACGATCCCGTGTACCAAGTCCAGCCGCCGCGACCCAGATGGTCCGGCGAGGCGTAGATGTCGGCGGCCATGACGTAGGGCTCGACTTTGTAGCGGGCCGCCTTGGCCGGGGTATCGGCGTGGTGTATGGGATTGAGCAGCCGCAACAGGTCCGCCACTCGGGCCTCATCGCCCAGCGCCGCGTACGCCATGCCGGCCCAGATGCCGGCATGGGTGTACTGTCCGCCGTTTTCGCGTACGCCTGGCACGTAGCCGCGGATGTAGCCGGGGTTCATGGCCGAGGTGTCAAAGGGCGGCGTCAGCAGCTTGATCAGGCCGTTCTTGCGATCGATCAGGTGCGTATCCAGCGCCTGCATGGCTTGGCGCGCCCGTGCCGGGGCGCCCGCGCCAGACAACACCGCCCAGCTTTGCGAGATCGAGTCGATCTGGCATTCCGGGTTTTGCGCCGATCCGAGCGCCATGCCGTCGTCGAAGTAGGCGCGGCGATACCACTCTCCGTCCCACCCTGCCTGGTCCAGGCGCAGTGCCAACTGTACGGCCTCGTGTTCACAACGCGCGGCGAAGGGCAGGTCGCCGCGATCAAGCGCCACTCGGGCGAACCGCTGCAGCACCGTGCACAGGAAGAATCCCAGCCAGACGCTTTCGCCCTGGCCGTGTTCGCCGACCTTGTCCATGCCGTCGTTCCAGTCGCAAGAGCCAATGAAGGGCAGGCCGTGACTGCCAAAGCGCAGCGCGTGGGTAATGGCGGCGACGCAATGGGCATACAGGCTGGCCGGTGCGCCGGTGGGAGTGGGGTGGTCGTAGTTGGACGCTTCGCCGGGGTTGAGGGCGCGGCCTTCGAGAAAGCCGACGGCTTCGTCCAGCACGCCCAGGTCGCCGGTTACGTCGACATAGTGGCAGGTGGCCAGCGGCAGCCATAGGTAGTCGTCCGAGCAGCGCGTACGCACGCCGCGGTTGGACGGGGGATGCCACCAATGCTGCACGTCGCCTTCCACGAATTGCTGGGCGGCGCTGCGCAGCAGATGCGCCCGCATCAGGCCGGGCTGGGCGATGGCCAGCGCCATCACGTCTTGCAACTGGTCGCGAAAGCCGAACGCGCCGCCGGACTGGTAGTGGCCACTGCGCGCCCATAGGCGGCAAGCCAGCGTTTGATAGAGCAGCCAGCCGTTGGCCATCAGGTTGACGGCCGGGTCGGGCGTTTCGACCTGCACGACGCCCAGGGTGTGGCGCCAGTACTCGCGCACCGCCGCGCGTTCTTGTTGGGCGCTGCCCGCCTGGCGATAGTGGCGCACCGCCTGCCTGGCGGGCTCGATGCCGGTGGACGAAGCGCCCAGGCGGAACAGGATCGTGGTGTCCTGGCCGGGTTCCAGCACCACCTGCACCTGGATCGCGGTGCAAGGGTCAAGCCCTGCGCCCACTCTGCCGGACAGGCGCTGGCGGCGCATCGCCGCGGGCGCACGCAGCGTGCCGTTGCGGCCGATGAATTCCTTGCGGTCGCCGGTCAGCGTGCGGGCGGCGCTGTTGGTGTCGAAGTAGGCCACGTATTGGGCGAAGTCGGTGTTGAAGGTATTGCGCGCGAACACCGCGCCCGTCTCGGCATCGATTTCGGTGGCCACGTGCAGCGACGCCTTGGACCGCAGGTCGCCCAGGACCCATTCGACGTAGCCGGTGGCCGAAAGGCGGCGCTGGCGGCCCGAGCGGTTGCGCAGCGTCAGGGCGTAGAACTTCACCGGCGCGGTCTGGGCAACGTGGATGCAAAATTCGGATTCGATGCCATCCTCGAGATGTTCGAACACTGAATAGCCGAAGCCGTGGCGGGTGACATACGGCGTGGCGCCCGGCGCGGGGTAGGGGCAGGGCGACCAGAACGCCCCGTTGGCCTCGTCCCGCACGTAGAAGGCCTCGCCGCAGGCATCGGTGACCGCGTCGTTGGTCCAGGGCGTCAGCCGGAATTCGTGGGCGTTGTCGCACCAGGTGTAGGCCTGGCCGCTTTCGGAGATGACGCTGCCGAAGTCGGCGTTGGCGATGACGTTGACCCAGGGGGCGGGCGTGCGCTGTGCGTCGTCGGTGGTGATGATGTATTCATCGCCCGCGGGCGAGAAGCCGCCCAGGCCGTTCTGGTGCGTGAGGGGCGTGTGGGCGGGAGCAGCAGGAGCCGCCACCAACGCCGTTCCCGTGGCCACGCCGACAGCCACCGGCCCCGAGGCCAGGAAGGGCAGCTCGGCCACTTCGCGCAGGGCCAGGCGGTTCACCTGTTCGCCCAGGGTGCCCATGCTGTCGCTGAGCGACACGCGCGCCACGGCCTGCAGCAGCACCCGGTCTTCCTCGGATATCTGGTCGCCCGGCCGCACGAAGATGCCGCCGGGGCGGTCGATGATGTGTGCCTGCACGCCGGCCGAGATCAAGCCCATCATGCGGTCTTGCAGGATCTGGCGATAGCTGCCCGTGTCTTCGTTCCAGATCACAAGGTCCACCGCCACGCCTTTCTGGCGCCAGTAGGCATGCGCCTGCACCAATTGGCGCACCAGTTCGAAATGCTCGGGGTCCTTGATCTGCAGCAGCACGATGGGCAGGTCGCCCGAGATCGCGTAGCCCCACAACCCGGACTGGCCCCGCCGGTTGCGCAGGAGGATGCCGGCGTCGGCTCGCAGGATCGGATTCTGGTAGACGATGGCGTTGGCCAGCCGCGCATATAGCTGAGCGTCGGCCTCGGTGGCATTGAGCTGGCGCATGATGACCTGGGCGTGGGTCCATGCCAGATCCAGCGCCCGGTCGGTCAGGTGGCGGTCCTGGTATTTGTCTATCAGCGCCAGGCAGGCAGCGCGGTCGTTCGCCATGCCCTGCACCAGGTCGATGACTGCGGATTCCTCGGGCTCCAGCGTGATCTCGCAGCGGATGGCCGCGATCGGGTCCAGCACCGACCCCTGGCTGCCCGAGAGCGGAGCGTCGTCGATCATGGCCTGGGGCGACACCAGCGACCGGCCGCGGCCGATGAATCGGGCCCGGTCGGTCTCATAGGAAACATGGCCCGGGTTGGCGCCGTGGATCGTCAGCAGTTGGAACATGCTGGGTGGATGCTCGTCGGGGTGACGCGCGCGCCGGGTGCAAAGAATGGCCCGCTCGGCCGGCAAGATCTCGGTCTGCACGAAGAGGTTGCTGAACGCGGGATGGAGCACCTCGGCCACGGCGGGGGCGATCACCACTTCGGCGTAGCAGGTGATCTCGATCCGGCGGCGGCTGCGCGATCGGTTGGTCAGCAGGCAGCGGCGCAGTTCAATGTCGTCTTCGGGCGAAACCACGATCTGCGTATGGGTGTCCAGTTGGCGGTCGCTGCGGCGAAACTCGGCCCGTCCTTCGGAGAAAACCACTTCATAGCGCTCGGGTCGCTTGAGCGTGGGCTGGTGGGTGGTGGACCAGAATTCGCCGCTGTCCATGTCGCGCAGGTAGCAGAAGGTGCCCCAGTTGTCGCAGGTGCCGTCCTCGCGCCAGCGGGTGACGGACTGGTCGTTCCAGCGGCTGGAGCCGGCGCCGCTGTTGGTCACCATCACGTGGTAGCGGCCGTTGGACAGCAACTGGACTTCCGGTACCGGCGTATCGGCGGTATCGAGCACCCGCACCGACGGTTCGGGCTGGGCCGGCGACGTGCTGCGGATGACCGAGAGTTCGGCCGGCTTGGCATAGGCCGCCGAGGCCCGTGGCACGCGTTCCTGCAGCAACAGCACCGTGGCCTGGAAGGCCGGATCGGTCAGAAAGCGGCGTTGCATGGTGTCGCCCAGCAGCGCATGGGCCACCGCCAGCAAGCCCATGCCCTGGTGGTGCACCATGTAGGAATAGACGATGGCGTTTGACTTGCCCGGCGGCAGGCGGCGGGCGGTGTAGTCGACCGCTTCATACAGTCCGAACCGGCCCTGCAAGCCGCCTCGGGCCAGGCGTTGCAGGTTGCGACAGGCTTCGTCCGGCGCCACCAGCAACGCCAGCATCGACGCGTACGGCGCCACCACCAGATCATCGGCCAACCCGCGCTTCAAGCCCAGGCCCGGGACGCCGAACGCCCGATACTGGTAGTTCATGTTGATGTCGTACAGGTTATAGGCGCTTTCCGAGATGCCCCACGGCACGCCCCGTTTGTCGCCATATTCGATCTGGGCCCGCACCGCCGCGCGGCAGGTCTGGTCCAGCAGCGTGCGGGGGTACGACGGCATGACCAGCAGCGGCATCAGGTATTCGAACATCGAGCCGCTCCAGGACAGCAGCACCGAGCCGCCTGCCGCCGAACTGAGCAGCCGGCCCAGGGCGAACCATGACTCTTGCGGCAGCTGGCCCTGTGCGATGGCGATGAAGGTGGTCAGGCGGGCTTCCGAGGCCAGCAGGTCGTAAAGCCCATCATCGCGCCGGCGCTCGCTCAGGTTGTAGCCAATGGTCAATAGCCGGCTTTCTTTGTCGTAGAGAAAGCCGTAGTCGGCTTGGGCCATGCCCGCCAGATCGTCGGCCAGCCGCTCCAGCATGGCCTGGCGAGCCTGCGCACGGCCGACTGCCAGGGCAACCGCCGCGTCGGTCTGGCGCAGCCAGGCGAGTTCGGCGGGACCGCAGGCGGGGTCCAGTTGCCGCAGCGCCAACGCGGGGCGCAGCGTGGCGCCGTAGTCGGCCAGTTGATGCAGGGTGGGAATGGCGTCCAGCGCAGGCAGCGCCAGCGTGGGATCGGCCCGCTCCAGGTCGGCCAGCCACGCCGGGGCGCAATCCGTGGTGCTCCAGGGCGCAAGCAGCGTCAGTTCCTCGCGCGCCGCCACGCATTGCGCCAGCATGGCCTGGCAATGCATCAGGCAGATATCGTCCGCCGGTGCGGCAAAGTGCGTCGTTGCCGCAGTCGCCAGCTGGCACAGCCGATCCAGCGTCCGCCGGGCCGTGGGCAACGTGGCGCTGCCGGCCAGGATGCTGGCGTTCAGTTCGGCATCCAGCTGCTCCAGCTCGGTATAGGTTCGCGAGTCGATGGCGTCGCGCAGCACGGCCAAGGCGTCTTCGATTCCCTTGAAGGTGCGCCGTTGCAGAATGGGCAGGTCGCCCAACAGCAGCAACCCGGGTCGCAAGGTCAGCAGGTGGCCGGCGAGATTGCCGCTGTCCACGGTGGAGATGTACAGCGGATGCAATGGCCGCAACGTCTCGGTGTCGTACCAGTTGTAGAAATGGCCCAGGTAGCGGTCCAGCGACGCCATGGTGTCCAGCGTGGCCTGGGTGCGTGCGATCAGGCCGGTGCCTTGCAGATAGCCGAAGTCGTAGGCGGTGAGATTGGCCAGCAGCGCCAGCCCCATATTGGTGGGCGACGTGCGATGGGCGACGGCCAGGGTGGGGCGCTCCTGGATGTTGTCCGGGATCAGCCAGTGATCGCTCGCCTGGCTCTGCGTGTCGAAAAAGGCCCAGGTACGGCGGGCCAGCTTGCGCAGGAAGATTTCCTGGCTGGCCGACAAGGTGGTCTTGGGCGGCGGGACCGGGCGGCTCAGGCGCCAGGTGATCAGCGGCATCAGCCCCCACAGCACCAGAATCGGCAGGGCGACGGGGACGGCGGGCGACTCGGTCAGCAGCAGGTAGCAGGCCAATGCCACCGCCAGGAGCGGGGTCAGGCCCATGGACAGGTAGGCCGCACCCAAGCTCGTGCCAGCATCGCTGTTGGTGATGCTGGAAGGCCGCCATTCGAGCAGACGGCGGCGGCTCACGGCCAGGCGATACAGCGTGCGGACGATGGCGTCCAGGCTGTAGACCATCTCGTGGGCCAGCACCGTCAGGGCGAATGCCGCCTGGCCAAAATGAAGCCGGGCCGATGCCGAGCAGGCGGCCAGATGCTGCGAGAACAGGATGTCGCCCGATTTGTGAAACAGATCGCGCAGCGTGACGAGCACAGGGGGCAGGAGCAGGATCGTGAGGCAGGCCGCCGTCCAGAACCCGGGCGCGCCCAGTTGCGTCCAGCCCAGCGCCAGCAGCAATGTCAGGCTGGTCGGCACCAGGCTGCGCCGCAGGTTGTCGAAAATTTTCCAGCGCGCCAGGGCCGTCAGCGGCGGGCTGCGCGTGGCGCCGGCGGCATCGGGCACTCGGCCGAGCAGCCAGCCCAGCAATTGCCAGTCGCCGCGGATCCAGCGATGCCGTCGGCTGACATCCGCTGCATAGCGGGCCGGGTGCCCTTCGTACAGTTGCACGTCGCTCAACAGGCCAGAGCGGGCGTAGCAGCCTTCCAGCAGGTCATGGCTGAGCACGCGGTTCTCGGGAATGCTGCCCTTGAGCGCGGCTTCGAAGGCGTCCACGTCGTAGATGCCTTTGCCGACGAACGAGCCTTCTTTGAAGATGTCCTGATAGACGTCGGACACGGTGTTGGTATACGGATCGATGCCGGGATCGCCGCCATACAGCCGCGCGTAGGCGGACGCGTTCAGGTCGGTCAGGTTGACCGCAACGCGGGGTTGCAGGATGCCGTAGCCGGCGGTGACACGGCCCTTGGCGGCATCGAAGCAGGCCTGGTTCAGGGGATGCGCCAGGGTGCCGACCAGCTTGCTGGCCGTCTCGCGGGGCAGTTCGGTGTCGGTGTCCAGCGTGATGACGTACTTCACGCCGGCCAACAGCGCCAGGTCGCCTTCGGTGCAGGAAAACGCCGCCAGGCCGCCGCCGCGCAGGAGCGCGTTCAGGTCGCCCAACTTGCCGCGCTTGCGCTCGTGGCCGATCCAGGCTTTTTCCTGCGCGTTCCAGCGGCGTGGCCGATGCAAGAGGAAAAACGGTGGGGAACGCTGCTTGCCATACTTGTCATTGAGCGCGCGGATGTTGTCGCAGGCCCGCCGCAGCATGGCTTCATCCTGCGGCTGGTGCTCGCCTGGCGCATCGGCAAAGTCGGTCAACAGGCAAAAGCTCAGGTTCTCTTGCGGATTGGCCAGGTAGCGGATCTCCAGCGATTCAGCCAGGTCGTCGGCGTCTTGCGGGCGGATAAGCATGGTGGGGATGGCGACCAGGCAGCGTGATTCATCGGGAATCACGCTGGAATAGTCCATGCGCGGCAAGCGCTGCGGATGCGCCAATAGCGTCAGCGTCCAGTTCACCAGGGCCACGGCGAGCTGGCTGGCAGCCACCAGCGACAACAGGCCCACCGCCATCAACAGCCAGAGCGGCAGCGCGGCCAGGCTGGCCCGATAGATAAGCAGGCCGCCCACGGCCGCGGTCGCGAGCAGGATGGCGCCGATATAGGCCGGGAGGGCCACCTTGGGCGCCCCGTTGCCGCTACGACGCCAGAAGGCGGGGCGGGCGTGAGCAAGCGCGGCCAACTCATCGCGGCCCGGCCCGATCAGATAAAAGCCCACATGCGCGCGGCGGTGCCCGGGCGGCGCCTGCCCGAGCGGGCGCGCGGCCAGTTCAACGGCCAGGGCGGCAATCTCGGTTTCCTTGCGGCGGGAACGTTTGGCCAGGCGCTCGATACTGTGGCGGTATTGGTCGCGGGTCGGAAAATCCATGCGTGCGTAGACCCCCGCAGGGTCGGTGCGCAGAATGCCTTCGACCACGCTGATGGCCTCGACGAATTCGTTCCAATTGGTGGTGGACAGCGTGCGCAGGCTGCCGATGCTATTGCTCATCGACACCTGGTCGGCCGCCTGCTGCCGGTTTTCGGCCACCACCATCTGTTCAATGGTCTGACCCGATTGGGCCAGGCGCTGCTCGAACCAGGTCAGCGGCAGGGCCAGCGCGGGGCCGTGGCCTTGCAGGCGGCGAGCCAGTTCGGCCACGAACGCGCCATCGGTGGGCGGGTCCGATCGGGCCATGTCGGCAATGACCAGTATCAGGGAGGTGGGGTCTTCCTGCGCCGCCTGCCGCATGGCGCTGGCCCAGGAATCCGCCAGGCCGCGATGCATGTTGGCATTGGCCAGACGGATCGCCACGCGGCGCAGGTTCTCGATCAGCGCCAGCCGCAGCATGATGGGAATTGCCCACAGCTCGCCCAATTGCAGCGGCTCCACGGTCTGATAGGCCGCGGCCACGTTGCGGATGGCCGCGGCATCGATGCGGGCATCGCTGTGCGAGATCGTCTCCAGCGCAATGTCGTAGACCCGCGGCAGTCCCTTGGACGGCCCATGGGCCAATTGCGGCAGGCTGCGGCTGTAGCCCTTGGGCAAGTGCCGCTTGGCCAGCCGGATCTGTTCTTCAATGAGATAGAAATTGTCCAGCAGCCATTCGTCGGCCGGTGCGATCTGGCGGTGTTGCTGCATGGACTCGATCAGCAGCGCGCAGGACCGGGCCAGCAGCGCCTCGTTGTCGGATAGCCGCGCCAGCAGCCTGTCCGGCGTGTGCCGCGTGCCCACGACATGGCTCTGCGCCAGCGCCAGGCCGTGCTGCTCCATCTGGTGGGTGCTGAACAATTCGCCGCGCAGCGGGGGCTCGCTGTCGGAGAAGGTGAACGACGCCTTGTTCCGGGCGAAAAGATCCATCCATTCGGGTGCGCTTTGCAGCGCGGACCAATCTGTGGGTTTCATGGGGTGATAGCCTGTTGCCAGACCCTAGATTGACGAAGCGCGCGCTTGCGCTCTGTACGCTAGCGTACGGACGCGGCGGGGCGCGTGTGCAACAACACGCCATGTGACGTATCCGAACCCCGATCTAACCCAAAGGACTTCTCATGACGACATTCCGGACAGCCACCGGCGCGGTGCTCATCGCGCTTTCGCTCGCCACGGTGGCGGGCTGCGCATCGACCGCCCACAAGGAAGGCACGGGCGAATATGTGGACGACAGCGTCCTGACCACCAAGGTCAAGGCCGCCATCCTGAACGAACCCGACCTGAAGGTCGCCGAGATCAATGTGGAAACCTTCAAGGGCGTGGTGCAACTGAGCGGCTTTGTCGCATCGCGGGCGGCGGCTGATCGCGCCGTGGCGGTGGCGCGCGGCGTGAGCGGCGTGAAAGACGTGAAGAACAACATGCAGGTCAAGTAGCTGTCGCGGACAACCGCCGAACCGGGAGCAGCACTTGCCGAACGTCCCGCCGGTCGAGGCACCGAATCACCTGCTGCAGGCCTTGCCACCGCGCGAATGGCCTCGCATGCTGGGGCAATTCGAATCCGTGGACTTGGCCTTTGGCCAATGCCTGCTGGAGCCCGGCGAGCGGCTGCGGGACGTTTATTTTCCGACGGGCTGCGCCATCTTGCTGGTGCTGCCGCTGGACCGTGGCGCCGCGCTGGAGGTGGGGCTGGTTGGCGATGAAGGCATGTGGAGCGTGGGGGTGCCCCTGGGCGCCGAGACCTCGCCACTGCGTGTCATCGTGCAAGTCGCCGGCCCGGCCCTGCGCATGGAAATCCAAGCCTTTCGCCGCGAACTGCAAGCCAGTCCGGCCCTGCAACGCGTGATGCAGGGCTATGCCAGCGTGGTGCTGCAACAGCGCGCCCAGGCGATTGCCTGCGCCCATTTCCACGTGGTCGAGGCCCGCCTGGCGCGTTGGCTGCTGATGACGCGCGACCGCGCCCACGCCGACGGCTTTCACCTGACGCATGAGTTCCTGGCCTATCTTCTGGGGGTGCGCCGGGTGGGCGTGACGATCGCTGCCTCGGCGCTGCAGCGCCGCCGGCTGATCACTTATCACCGCGGCGACATCGTCATCATCGACAGCGAAGGACTGGAACTGGCTTCCTGCGCATGCTATCGCGCGGACCTGCGCAGTTACGCGCCGCTGCCGATATAGGCGTGGCGTCAGTTTGCGCCGGGCTGGCTCATCAGGCGTGTGTATTCTTGCCGGACCACCATATAGCATTCGCATACGCGCGCTTCCAGGCCGGGACGATCCAGGACTTCGATGTGTCCCCGGCGGTAACGTATCAGGCCCGCGCTTTGCAAATGGCCAGCAGCCTCGGTAACGCCTTCTCGCCGGACGCCAAGCATATTGGCGATCAGCTCCTGGGTCATGATCAGTTCATTGGAGTGAAGCCGATCCAGGCTCAGCAGGAGCCAGCGGCACAGTTGTTGATCCAGCGAGTGATGCCGGTTGCAAACGGCGGTCTGGGCCATTTGGGTGATCAATGCCTGGGTGTACTTCAGCAGCAGATGCTGCATCGCTCCCCCGCGTTCAAATTCGTCTTTGAGGACCTGGCCTTTCAACTGGTAGGCGCCACCCGCGCTTTGCACGATGGCCCGGCTGGGCGTGGTTTCACCGCCCATGAACAGCGAGATACCGATGATGCCTTCGTTGCCGACCACCGCAATCTCGGTGGATGCGCCGTCTTCCATGACGCATAGCAGCGACACAATGCTGTCGACCGGGAAGAACACATGGCGCATCGTGCCCCCCGGTTCATACAGGGCGCGGCCTAGCGGAAGGGGCACATACTCAAGTTGGGGGAACAGGCGCTGCTTCTCCGCGTCAGGCAGCGCCGCAAGCAAATGGTTGTGAATGGGTTCGGGTGCGGCGGTCATATGGCTTTCTCCGAAGTGCTCGGCGTGGCCGAGCGAATGGGGCGCCTCGATGGGAGCGCCTCATCAAATGGGTGCCTTGTTCGGAACGGGACAAGCCGGTGCGTGTGCACCGGTGCGTCCGTCCTGGGGCAGGGGAAAACTATGTGCGGCGTCGAACAGAGGCCGGTTTTTCAGCTTAGCGCACAATTCAGTCCGAGTCGTTCGTGAACCGATGTCGGAAAGGACTACCGCCAAATAGCGGTGCACGGATTGCCGTCTTTGCGTTAGAAAAATAGGTTCGACGGTAACAGTCTAGGGTTGCTCATCAGCGCGCGTAGCGTCATGGGGCGCGTCACGCCCTTTCAGCCACCACCGGCGCAGCCCCACCAGCAGGGGCGACACGAGCGTGGTGGCGCAGGCCTGCGCGGCCTGGCGGACGGCTTCGCCTTGGGTGGGATACGCATGGATGACACCGGCCAGGCGGCACAGGCCCACGCCGGTCACCATAGCCAGTGACACCACGTTGATCATCTCCGCGGCGCCGCGGCCCACAATGGTTGCGCCCAGGATTTGATCCGTCCCTTCGCGGACATGTATTTTGACGAATCCGTCCTCGGCGCCGTCGGTGTTTGCCCGGTCGACATCGTGCATGGGTACGGTGAACGTCTTGACGGGAATGTCGCGCTCTCGCGCCTCTTTCACGTAGAGCCCTACGTGCGCGACCTGGGGGTCGGTGTGGGTGCACCAGGGCACCGTCAGGGCGCTTAGCCGCTGGCGTCCGAAAAGCAATGCGTTGTGAACCACGATCCGGGCGGAGGCTTCGGCGGTATTCGTAAAGCGGAACTGCAGGCACGCGTCGCCCGCCGCGTAGACGTGTGAATTGCTGGTGCGCAGAAAGTCGTCGACATGGATGCCGGCTTGCTCGTCGTATTGGATGCCCGCCGCGGCAAGGCCGAGGCCATCCACGGCCGGCTGTCGGCCGATGCCGGTCAGGATATGGTCCACCACGGTCGTGGCGGTGTTGCCTTCGTTCAAGAGATCCACGTGCTTGCGCCCGTCCCGCACGCTTACCCGGGTGGGTTGGCTGTTCAGGTGGATTTCCACGCCGTCGCGGGCGAGCGCATCCGAGACCATTTGCGCGGCGTCGCGTTCCTCGCAGGGCAGGAACAGGGGCTCCCGGTGCGAGATCAAGGTCCGGGTGCCGAAACGGGCGAAAGCCTGCGCGAGCTCGCAGCCCAGCGGTCCGCCACCGACTACCAGCAGGCTGGCCGGCAAGGCCTCCAGGTCGAAAACCGTTTCGTTGTTGAGGAAGCCGGCTTCATCCAGTCCCTCGATTTCCGGCAGCACTGCGCGCGAGCCCGTGGCGATCAAGGCCTTGCTGAAACGCAGCGTGAGACCGTCGACATCGACCGCGTCCCGCCCAATGAAGTGGGCGCGGCCAAAATACAGGTCGATGCCCGCAGCGGCCAACCTTGCGGGAGAGTCGATCCGGACGAGCCTTTCGCGGATGCGCCGCACGCGAGTCATGGCCGTCGCAAAATCGACCGAAATCTCTGAAGGGCGGCGCGCTCCGTAGCGCTCCGCCTCGCGCATCATGGCGTAGGCTTGTGCGGTGCGGATGAGCGTCTTGGATGGGATGCAGCCATTGTTGGCGCTGACGCCACCGATAAGATGGGCTTCGATCAGCGCTACGCGCGCGCCCATCGCGGCGGCGCTGCGGGCCGCCATCAAACCGGCCGGGCCCGCGCCGATCACCAGGAAGCGGTATTTGGCGGGCGGGCGCGGGTTGCGCCAGCCGGGCGGTCGCGCGTTGATCATGATGCCCGCTCCCTCGCCAGCCAACCACCTCGGAAACCCGCCCGGCGCAGGCCCGTCCGAACGTAAGGCACGCCTCGCAGCAATCGCCAGATCATGCCCGAGCGCAGGTTCTCGGCCATCAAGACGATCATGCCCTGATCAAGCCCGAATTCGCAGTCAGCAACCCAAGCGCCGCGCACCGTCGCGTTTGCGCCATCCGCTCGGGGCGAGACACTCATGTCTTCCAGCCGCTTGCGTACGGCGCGAAGCACGATGTCCGGTGCGAACGGGATAGAGGCGAGCAGCGCCGCCGGTGACTGGGTGCCGTCGTCCGGCCCCCAGGGCGTCCCGCGCGCGGCGTAGCCATAAAACGCCTGATGCCGGCCGCAGACGGTCTGGGGCGGGGAACTGGGCCCATCGCTCGCTGACAGCCCCCAATGGTCTTCATCGTAGCCGTTGAAGTGGTGCGGGTTGCGGATGGCGTATTCGCGTTGCACTTGGATGGCGCGACGGCTGTTTTCAAAATAGTCGCAGCGTTTCTCGCGCATGAAGCGATCGCGAATGCCACGAAAGTCGATCCAGGCATGCGAATACTGATG
Source organism: Achromobacter xylosoxidans (assembly GCA_040396375.1). Classification (GTDB taxonomy): domain Bacteria; phylum Pseudomonadota; class Gammaproteobacteria; order Burkholderiales; family Burkholderiaceae_B; genus Achromobacter; species Achromobacter xylosoxidans_D. The sequence continues at coordinate 35,850 of JBEBOQ010000027.1, read as the reverse complement.
GATGAACAGGGGGCCGGCGTACAGATAGTCCACGCCATACAGGTTCTCCCATTGATAGGTCATGGTCCAGGCGTCGAAGCTGCTGTCGGCCAGCGCGTGGGTGGGCGAGCCAAGGCCCAGGACGTACAGCAGGATGGCCTCGCTGTATCCCTGCCAGCCATAGTGCAGAAATCCGCTCTCGGGCCGCCAACCTTGCGCGACGGCGGCGCCGTCGGGCTGGGCCCAGCGCCAATTGACGCGGCGGTACAGGGTGTCGGCCAGGGCGCGCAGCTCTGTTTCGTCCTGGTCCGGCCCGGTGAAGTACGCCGCAGCGGTCAACATCCCGGCGATCAATAATGCGCTGTCGATGAGTGACAGTTCCGATTGCCAGGCGCGTTGCCCGCTGTCCCTATGCAGGAAGTGGAAGTACAGGCCTTGGCAGCCGGTCGAGTCGGGCGCGCCCGTCTGGTCGCTGTGCATAAAGAAACGCAGCGCCGCCAGGCTGCGCTGGACAGCTTGCTGGCGCGGCATCCAGCCGCGTTCGACCCCCACGGGATAGGCCGACAGCGCAAAGCCCACCACTGCGATGCTCGTGTGCGAGTCGGGACGCGAGGTATCCGCGACCAGCCCGGTTTCTGGGTCGGCCTGCGTGACGAAGTAGTCAAAGGCGGCGCGCTGCAAGTCGTCGAGCAGCGCATCATCCGCGGCATCCAACCCGCGCCTCTCGGGGCTTGGCCTGCTATTCACGGCAGAGGGCTTGCGGACGGGGCCACCAGCGCGTCGACGAGCGCCTGCGCCTCGTTCAGGATTTGGCGCAAGTGGTCGTCTCCCGAAAAGCTCTCGGCGTAGATCTCATAAATGTTCTCGGTGCCGGAAGGGCGCGCCGCGTACCAGCCGCTGGCGGCTTGCACCTTGATTCCCTGCAGCGGCGCGTCATTGCCGGGCGCACGGTTGATGACGCTTTTGATGGGTTCACCCGCCAAGTGCGTCGCAGTGACCTGGTCGGGCGACAGCGCGGCCAGCACCGCCTTCATCGCGGGCGTGGCCGCCGCTTTGATATGGTCGCTCGCCGGGCTGCCGAAAGCCCGGGTCAGATCGCGGTACAACTCGCCGGGATCGTGGCCCCGGCGCGCCGTGATCTCGGCGGCCAGCAAGGCGGCGGTGATGCCGTCCTTGTCCGTCGTCCAGGCGGTGCCGTCGCGCCGCAGGAAAGCGGCGCCGGCGCTTTCCTCGCCGCCGAAGCCCAGGTCCCCGTTGAGCAGGCCGGCCGAGTACCATTTGAAGCCAACCGGCACTTCGTAGAGCGCGCGGCCGTGGCGCGCCGCGACACGATCCAGCATGCGGCTGGTCACGACCGTCTTGCCCACGGCCACGTGCGGCCCCCAGTGCTGGCGTTCGCGCAACAGGTAATCAACCGCGACGGCGAGATAGTGGTTGGGGGGCAACAACCCGGCGTGGGGCGTGACGATGCCGTGGCGGTCGTGGTCGGTATCGCACGCAAAGGCAATGTCGTAGCGGTCTTTCAGCGCGATCAGGCGCTGCATGGCGTAGGGCGAGGACGGGTCCATGCGGATTTGCCCATCCCAGTCCAGCGGCATGAAGGCGAACGTGGGATCGACCACTTCGCTGACGACGTTCAGGTCCAGGCGCCATCGCTCGGCAATTGCCCGCCAGTAATGGACGCCCGCGCCGCCCATGGGGTCCACGCCCAGGCGCAGCGACGCGCCGCGGATCGCGTCCATGTCGATGACGTCGCCCAGGTCGTTGATGTAGCGGTGCAGATAGTCGTAACGGTGGGTGGTTGCCGCAAGCAGCGCCTGCGCGTGCGGCATGCGCTGCACCCCCGCCAGGCCGTGCGCCAGCAAGTTGTTGGCCGCGGACTGGATGGCGTTCGTGATGTCCTCGCCTGCCGGGCCGCCATGCGGCGCGTTGTACTTGAAGCCGCCGTCTCGCGGCGGGTTATGAGACGGCGTGACCACAATGCCGTCGGCACGCCTTCCCGGTGCGTCACTGCCCCTGTTGTGGCAGACGATGGCATGCGATACCGCCGGCGTTGGCGTGTATTCGTCGTCGATGGCCAGCATCACGTCGACGCCATTGGCCGCCAGCACTTCCAGTGCACTGGCGCAGGCGGGGCCGGACAAGGCATGCGTGTCGATGCCCAGGTACAACGGGCCGCTAATGCCCTGCCCACGGCGGTGATTGCAGATGGCCTGCGTGATCGCGAGGATGTGCCATTCGTTGAATGACGCATCCAGGGCGCAACCGCGGTGGCCCGATGTGCCGAAGACGACGCGCTGCGCGGCCTCTGTGGGATCAGGACGCAGGGCGTAGTAGGCCGCGATCAGCTTGTCGACGTCGATACGCTGCGAGGCCGGCGCGGGCTGGCCGGCCAGCGGATTGATAGATGGGTTCATCCGGGCGGCTCCTTGAGGGGCTTGTCCAGTTGCTGCATGGCGGCCACTACCACGTGCGCGGCGTCGAAGCCGAAATGCGCCTGCACGGCCGCACCCGGCGCCGATAGGCCAAAGCCGTGCATGGCGATGATCGCGCCATGCCGGCCGACATAACGCTCCCAACCCAGCGGCGACGCTGCTTCCACGGCGACCCGGGCGGTGACGCTGTCGGGCAGCACCGCGGCGCGGTAGGCGGCGTCCTGACGGTCGAATAACTCCCACGAAGGCATGCTGACGACACGCGCGCGGATCCCTTCCTGCGTCAGCACCTCGTAGGCGGCCAGGCATAGCGCCACCTCGCTGCCGGTTCCCAGCAGCAGCACCTCGGGCGCGCCGTCGGCGGGGTCGGCCAGCACGTACGCGCCACGCGCCAGACCCGCCGCGCTGCCGTAGCGGTTGCGGTCCACGGTGGGCAGCGCCTGTCGCGACAGCACCAGGCTGACCGGGCCCTCGCGCCACGGTATGGCCATCCGCCAGGCTTGGACCACCTCGTTGGCGTCGGCCGGGCGCAACACGACCATGCCGGGCAACGCGCGCAACGACGCCAATTGCTCAATGGGCTGATGCGTCGGCCCGTCTTCGCCCATGGCAATCGAGTCGTGCGTCCAGATGTAGATCACGGGCAGTCGCATCATCGCGGCCAGCCGGATCGCGCCGCGCGCATAGTCGCTAAAGACCAGAAAGCTGGCGGCGAAGGCGCGCAGCCCGGACAGGGTCATGCCGCTGGCCGCCGCGCACATGGCGTGCTCGCGGATGCCGAAATGGAAGTTGCGTCCCGACTGGCTGGGCGGCTCGAAAGCGCCTGCGAACTCGAATTCCAGATTCGTCTTGGTGGACGGCGCCAGATCGGCCGCGCCGCCCAGCAGCCAAGGCAAGCGCTGCGCGATGGCGTTCAGCACCTGGCCTGACGAGGCACGCGTGGCCACGCCTTTGGCGTCGGCGGGAAAACTCGGCAAGTCCGCGTCCCAGCCCTCGGGCAGTTCGTGGCGTTGCATGGCATCGATCTGCGCGGCCAAGTCGGGATATTGCGTTCGATAGGCGACGTAGCGCGCGTTCCAGGCCGCGTGGGCCGCGCTGCCGCGCTGGCCGAAGTGCGCCTGGAAATGCGCCTGTACGCCTTCGGGTATCGCAAAGCTCGCGTTGGGGTCGAAGCCGTAGAACTCCTTGGCCGCCCGCGCTTCCTGGGCGCCGAGGGGTTCGCCATGGGCGGCGGCGCTGTCCTGCTTGTGCGGGGCGCCGTAGCCGATGTGACTGTGGACGATGATGAGCGTGGGCCGGCCGCGGCTGTCGGCAAACGTATGCAGGCAGCGGCCGACGGCGTCCAGGTCGTTGGCGTCGTCGACCTTCATGACGTGCCAGCCATAGGCCTCAAAGCGAGCGCCGACCTCTTCGGTGAAGGTCAGGCCGGTCGGCCCTTCGATGCTGATGTGATTGCAGTCATAGATCCAGCACAGACGCTCAAGCTTGAGGTGGCCGGCCAACGAGGCGGCCTCGGCCGATACCCCTTCCATCATGTCGCCATCGCCCGCCAGCGCGTATACGCGGTGGTCGAACAGCGTGAAGTCCGGCCGGTTGTAGGTCGCGGCCAGCCAAGCTTGCGCAATGGCCATGCCGACGCTGACCGCCAAGCCTTGGCCCAGGGGTCCGGTCGTGGTCTCGACGCCCGTGGTCCAGCCGTATTCGGGGTGTCCGGTGCAGCGGCTTTCGGCTTGCCGAAAATGTTGCAGGTCGTCCATGGTGACGGCCAATCCCTGCTCGGGGTCCTTGACGCCGCACAGGTGCAGCATGCCGTACAGCAGCGCGGACGCATGCCCCACCGACAGGACGAAGCGGTCGCGGTCCGGCCAGTGGGCGTCGTCCGGGTCGAAGCGCAGAAAGCGCTGCCACAGGCAATAGGCGACGGGCGCCGCGCCCATGGGGGTGCCGGGATGGCCGGAGTTCGCCTTTTCGACCTGGTCGATGGCCAGGGTGCGCAAGGTGTTGATGCACTGTTGGTCCAGCGTTTCGTTGTCGCACAGCGTCATGGCAGCACCTCTCTTAACTGGCGGTAGCGCCGGATCAGCGCCTGGGTGGAACTGTCATGGCGGGCGTCCGGCACGTCCGGGCCGGCCAGCTCCTCGACGGTCTGGTCCGCCAATGTCTTGCCCAGTTCAACGCCCCATTGGTCAAAGGAGTCGATATCCCAGATCACGCCTTGGGTGAAGACGCTGTGCTCGTACATCGCCACCAGGGCGCCGAGCGCATGGGGCGTCAACCGCTGGGCGAGAATCGTGTTGCTGGGGTGGTTGCCCAGCAAGACATGTTGCGACACCAGGGCATCGTCAACGCCCTCGGCGCGCCACTCGGCGGCGGTCTTGCCAAAGGCCAGCGCCTGGGCTTGCGCAAAGAGATTGGCCATCAACAGGTCTTGCGGGTTGTCGCGGGGCGTCTCGGGCGGATTGTCGACGCCGTCTTCGGCGTCCGGGTCCAGGCTTTGGCCAAAGCCGATGAAGTCGCACGGCACTTGGCGCGTGCCCTGGTGCAGAAGCTGATAGAAGGAATGCTGGCCATTGGTGCCCGGCTCGCCCCAGACGATGGGCGAGGTGTTCGCCCGCACCGGCAGCCCCGCCCGCGTCACATGCTTGCCGTTGCTCTCCATGGTCAGTTGCTGCAAGTAGGCGGGCAGGCGAGTCAGATACTGCTCGTAGGGCAGCACCGCCTGGGTTTCAGCGCCCAGGAAGTTGTTGTTCCACACCGCCAGCAAACCCAATAGCGCGGGCATATTGCGTTCCACCGGCGCCGTCAGGAAGTGTTCGTCCATGGCCCGCATTCCCGCCAGCATGTCGCGGAAATGCGCGGGACCGACGGCGATCATGGTGGACAAGCCGATGGCGGATGGCAGCGAATAGCGGCCGCCCACCCAGTCCCACATCGCAAAGGTCTGCTCGGGATTGATCCCGAATGCGGCGGTCGCCTCCGTATTGGCCGACACCGCGACAAAGTGCCGGGCGGTGGACTGCGGGTCATGCAGCTGCCGCAGGCTCCAGGCGCGCGCTGCCTGGGCGTTGCACAGCGTCTCGCGTGTGCGAAAGCTCTTGGAGCAGACAATGAACAATGTCTCGGCGGCGTCCAGGCCGCGCGTGGCCTGCGCCAGCGCGGTTCGGTCAATGTTCGAGACGAAGCGCAGATCCAGGTCGCGGTGGCTGTAGTGCCGCAAGGCTTCATAGGCCATGACCGGACCCAGGTCGGATCCGCCGATACCGATGTTGATCACGTGCCGGATGCGCAGGCCGGTGTGGCCGAGCCAGCGGCCGTCGCGTATTTGTTCGCTGAAGTGCGTCATGCGCTCCAGCCCCGCTTGCACTTCGGCGACGACGTCCACGCCATCCAGCCACACAGGCTGGCCGGCAGGGGCGCGCAGCGCCGTGTGCAGCGCCGCACGCCCTTCGGTGGTATTGATGCGGTCGCCGCGGAACATGGCGGCGGTCCGCGGCGCCAAGCCGCAATCGCGCGCCAGCGTCGCCAGCAGGGCGATGGTGTCGGCGTCAATGCGGTTCTTCGAGTAGTCCAGGTACAGCCCCGCGGCTTGCACGTTCAGCCGCTCGCCGCGCTGGGGATCGGCGGCGAAAAGCTGCCGCAGGTGCATGGTGCCCATGTGTCGATGGTGCGCGACCAGCGCCTGCCAGGCGGGTTGTTCCGTGGTGGCGGCATTCATGGCAGGGACTCCGGCGTGGCGGCCAGCGCCGCGCGCTTTTCCCGGATGCGGGTAAGCAGCGCATGCCAAGACGCGGCGAAAGCGTCGACCCCTTCGTGCTGCAGGCGTTCGGCCAGCGCGCTGATGTCGATGCCGGCGCGGCGGAATTCGGCCAGCGTGACGTCGGCGGAGGTGGCGTCCGGCGTCAGGACAGGTTGAACCCGGCCATGGCCAGCAAAGGCCAGCAGGGTGTCTTCCGGCATGGTGTTGATGGTGCCGGGCGCCTCAAGAGCCTCGACATACAGGGTGTCGGCGGCGGCAGGGTCCTTGGCGCCGGTGCTGGCAAACAGCAGGCGCTGCGGCCGCGCGCCGGCGGCAGCCAGCCGCCGCCAGCGTTCCGTATCCAGCTGCCGGCAGTAATCCCGATAAGCCCGTGAGGCAACGGCGATGCCCAGCCGGTTGTGTAGCGACAGGGCAAGCGTCGGGTTGACCGCGACATCCCAACGGCTGACGAACAACGACGCCACCGAGGCCACGCCCGCGTCCCGACCCGCCGCCAGCCGCCGTTCGATGCCGCGCATATAAGCGTCGGCCGCGGCCTGCACTTGCTCGCTGGAAAACAGCAGCGTCACATTGACGGGTATGCCATCGAAGATGACCTCTTCGATGGCCTCGATGCCTTCGACGGTGCCGGGGATCTTGATGAACAAGTTCTTGCGCCCGGCCTTGGCGTGCAACCGGTTGGCATCCCGGATGGTGTGGGCCGCGTTATGGGCGAGCAAGGGCGAGACTTCAAGCGACACCCAGCCGTCCGCGCCGCCGGAAGCATCGAAGGCGGGCTTGAACAGATCGGCGGCCCGCGTCAGGTCTTCCAGCGCGAGCGCAAAGAACAGGTCCTCGTCGGCCAACCCCGCGGCGTCCAGCTTGCGGATGCTGGCGTCGTAGCTGCCTCCCGCGCCAATGGCCTTGTCAAAAATCGTGGGATTGGACGTCAGGCCGGTGACCGCCAGGTCGGCAATGTAGCCGGCGAGGGTGCCGCTATCGAGCAGCGTGCGGGTGATGTTGTCCAGCCAAAGGCTTTGGCCTAGTTGGTGAAGTGCATGGGTGGGATTCATAGCGGTGTCCGTGGCTTATACCGGTTGGGGGTTGCGCCATGCGTCGTCGCCCGCGATGAAGGCGTCCGCGGTGGGCGGCCCCCACGATCCCTTCGGGTACACGATCACCGGGGGATGGTCTCGCAGCACCGGGTCAACCACGGCCCAGGCGGCTTCGATGGCGTCTTCGCGCGCGAACAGGGCGCCGTCGCCCTGCATCGCATCGGCCAGCAGGCGCTCGTAGGGAGATTGCGTTTCGGGCTCGTTCTCTTGCATGGAGAATTCGCTCTGCTCACCGACAAACGCCCGGCCGGGGCTTTTCACGCGTGCGGCGAGCGCAATCGCGGAATGCGGTGACAGATGAAAGCGCACGTAGTTCGCGCCTTCGCGCGCCGTCGCGTCGCCGAACAGATCTTGCGGCGGGGTCTTGAACCGCACCACCACTTCACACGCGGTGACCGGCAGGCACTTCCCCGATCGCAGGTACCAGGGCACGCCGCCCCAGCGCCAGGAATCGATATGCACCCGCAAACCGCAGTAGGTTTCCACATCGGAGTCCGGCGCCACGTTCGGCTCGTCGCGGTAGCCTTCGTACTGCCCGCGCAGGATGTCCTGGGCACCCAAGGGGCGCATGCTGGAGAACACGTCCGCCTTGTGACGGTGTACCGCTTCGAAGTCGCGGCTGGCCGGCGGTTCCATCGCCAACAGCGCCACCACCTGAAACAAATGGCTCTGCATCACGTCGCGCAGGCAGCCCGCGCTTTCGTAGAACCCCCCGCGCCCTTCGATGCCGAACGCCTCGGCCAGCGTGATCTGCACGGATGCGATGTGATCGCGATTCCATAGCGGCTCAAGAAAGGTGTTTGCAAAGCGGAAGTACAGGAGGTTCATGATCGCCTCCTTGCCCAGGAAATGATCAATGCGGAAGATCGAGTCTTCAGGAAAGAACTCGCGGGCGACGTGGTTGAGCTCGCGCGCCGAGGCAAGGTCGCGGCCAAACGGCTTTTCGATGATGACCCGCCCGCCCTCGGCCAGGCCGGCCGCGCCCAGGCCGTGCAGCACGGGAGGAAACAAGGCCGGTGGAATGGCAAGGTAGAAGGTCGGGTGCCGTGCGGATTGCAACGCGGTGCGTAGCGCGTCGAAGGTGGCCGCTTCGCGGTAGTCGCCGCTGACGTAGCGCAACAAGGCCAGCAGTCGGGCCAGCGCCGGGGCGTCCACGGGCGCGCACTCCCGTTGCACGCTTTGCGCCACTTGATCCCGCAGTTGCTCGACCGTCCACGGTGACGACGCCACGCCCAGCACCGGCACCTTCAGCGAACCGCGCAAGCACATCCCGTACAGCGCAGGAAATATCTTCTTGTGCGCAAGGTCGCCCGTTGCGCCAAACACGACCAGCATGTCGGCGGATTGGCGGTCAGGTTCAGTCAGCGTATTGGGGCTCATCGCGGGGCTCCTGTCCGGGGCGGTTGGTCGGCGCTTGCGGCAGGTTCGACGTGGCCGCCGAAAGCGTGGCGCATGGCCGACTGCACGCGATTGGCGAAATCAGCCTGGCCGCGCGAATCAAAGCGTGCGTAGAGGGCGGCGCTCAGCACTGGAACCGGCACCGCTTCGTCGATCGCGGCTTGCACGGTCCAGCGTCCTTCGCCGGAATCGGACAGGTGGCCCGCGTAGCCGCCAAGCGTCGCGTCGGCGGACAAGGCGGCGGCCGTCAGGTCCAGCAACCAGGATCCGATCACGCTGCCGCGGCGCCAGACTTCGGCGATCTCGGCCAGGTCCATCTCATAGCGATAGCGCTCGGGATGCCGCAGCGGCGTGGTTTCGGCGTCCACGGCGCTGGCCTGCGCGCCCACGTTGGCATGTCGCAGGATATTCAGGCCCTCGGCATAAGCGGCCATCACGCCGTATTCGATGCCGTTGTGCACCATCTTGACGAAGTGGCCGGCGCCATGCGGGCCGCAATGCAGCCAGCCCTGGTCGGCGGTGCCGCCCGCCGTGCGTCCGGGTGTCGCCGGCGCGGCGCCAGCGCCGGGCGCCAGGGTGACGAACAGCGGCGCAAGGTGCGCCACTGTCGCTGCCGCGCCACCTATCATCAGGCAGTAGCCACGGTCCAGCCCGGCGATGCCGCCGCTGGTGCCGACGTCCACGAATTCAATCCCTGAGGCCGACAGTGTCGCAGCGCGGCGCAGGTCATCGTGATAGTAGGAGTTGCCGCCATCGACGACGATGTCGCCTTGCTGCAGCAGGGGGGCAAGGGCGCCCAGCAGCGCATCGACGGCCGCGGCCGGTACCATCAGCCAGACCACGCGGGGCGCTTGAAGGCGTTCCACAAAGGCGGGCAACGATGCAGTGCCGATGGCGCCCAATGCCACCAGGCGCTCCATGCCCTGGGGGGCGACGTCGTGAACGATGCATTCGTGGCCGCCTTTGAGCAGGCGCGTCACCATGCTGGCGCCCATGCGGCCCAGACCGATCATGCCGAGTTGCATTGAGATTCTCCTGATGCGTGAAGCTGAACCTGCACCGTGTGGTCGCGGTGGTCGTCGATCAGCATGATGCTCGCGTCCGGGCACGGGACGCCGTCCAGGGTCCAGCCCGACCCCGTCGTGGCACCGGCGCCCTGCCGCACCTGGATGCGGTAAAGCGTGTCGCGGTAGCGGTAGCTAAGTTGAAATGACGGCCATTCCGGGGGGCAGCAGGGCGCCAGGCGCAATTGGTCCGCCTGCACTCGCAATCCAAGCAGCGACTCCAGCATGAAGCGCAGCATCCAGCCGGCCGAGCCCGAATACCAGGTCCAGCCGCCGCGTCCGGCATGGGGCGCAAAGGCATAGACATCCGACGCGATGACATAGGGCTCGACCTGGTAACGGGCGACGGCTTCAGGCGAATCCGCGTGGCGGATGGGATCGAGCAGGGTGAACATTTCCCAGGCGCGGTCAGCGTCTTTCAAGTCGGCGTAGGCCATCGCCGCCCAGACCGCGGCATGCGTGTATTGGCCACCGTTCTCGCGCACCCCGCGCAAGTAGCCCTGGATATAGCCGGGGGTGGGATCTGAATGGTCGAAGGGTGGGTCCAGCAAGCGCACTACCTTGGCGGTACGGTCGATCAACTGTGCATCGACGGCGTCCATCGCGGCGCGCGCGCGCGCGGGGTCCGCGGCGCCGGACAACACCGCCCAACTCTGCGCAATCGAATCGATGCGGCATTCGGTATTGGCGGCGCTGCCTAGCGGCGAGCCGTCATCGAACCAGCCGCGTCGATACCAGGCGCCGTCCCAGGCGCTTTGATGCAGGGATGATTCAAGCTGCGCCTGGGCGTTGCCACAACGCTCGGCAAATGTGGCGTCGCCATATTGGCCGGCCACTTTGCCGAACCGCGCCAGCACCTGGCACAGAAAAAATCCCAGCCATACGCTCTCGCCTCGGCCCGCGGCGCCCACCAGATTCATGCCGTCGTTCCAGTCGCCCGTACCCATCAGCGGCAACCCATGCTGGCCGACACGCAAGCCATGCTCCACCGCGCGCACGCAATGCGTGTACAGCGTGGCGGATGCCTGCGACGACGCCGGCAGCTCATAGCGCGATGCCTGCCCTTCGGCCAGCACGTCGCTGCGGAGGTAACTCACCGTCTCGTCCAGGACGCCGGTGTCGCCGGTAACGTCGATATAGCGGACCGTCGCGAGTGGCAGCCAGAGATAGTCGTCGGAACAACGCGTACGCACGCCGCGACCAGACGGCGGATGCCACCAGTGCTGGGCATCGCCTTGTTCAAACTGCCGGGCCGCGCAGCGCAGCAGGTGCGCGCGCACCAGGTCGGGCGCCGCGTATACCAGCGCCATCACGTCTTGCAGCTGGTCGCGATAGCCGAATGCGCCGCTGGATTGGTAGAAGGCATTGCGCGCCCAGAGGCGGCAGGCCAGGGTCTGATAGGCCAGCCAGCCATTGGCGAGCAGATCGAACGAGGGGTCGGGCGTCTGGACCTGAACGGTCTGCAGCGTGCGCTTCCAGTGTTGTTTCACCGCGGCCAGCGTTTGATGCGCCTTCTCCGCGCCTCGCCAGTGTCGTACCAGGTCGCGGGCTTGCTCGCGGGTCGCGCCCGCGCCAAGCCGGAATACCGTTTCCTGGCTGGCATCGTTGGCGAGCGTGACGGGTACCCGCAGAGCTGCGCAAGGGTCCAGACCGGCCCCCGCGGAACCATTGAGGCGGGGTTCCGACATGGCGACGGGTTGGCGCAGCGAGCCGCCGTGGCCGAGAAAGGCGAGGCGGTCGCAGCTTGCACTGGCCTGTGGGTCGGCCGCCCCGTCGGTGTCGAAGAATGCCGTGCTGGCGCCGAAGTCCAGACTGAATGGATTGCGCGCGAGCAGGGCACCGGTTTCCGGGTCGATGGCAGTGCCCACATGCATGGCGGTTTTCTCGCGTTCGTCGCCCAGCACCCATTCCACGTAGCCGGTCACGGACAGGTGTCGTACGCGCCCCGAGCGGTTGGTCAGGCGAAGCGCCGCGAATTTGACGGGGGCATCGATGGCGACGAACAGGGTCAGCTCGGAATCAATGCCCTCTGCCGTATGCTCGAACACACTGAAGCCAAAGCCATGCCTGACGCGGTAAACCAAGGCGTCGCCCGCAGGCAGCAAGGTGGGCGACCAGAAGGCGCCGCTTTCCTCGTCGCGGATATAGAAAGCCTCGGTATTCGCATCGCCTACGGGATCGTTGGACCACGGGCTCAGGCGGAACATCTGGGCGTTGTCGCGCCAGGTGGTGGCGCTGCCGCTTTCCGACACCAGCGTGCCAAAGGTGGGGTTGGCGATGACATTGATCCAAGGCATGGGTGTCATCTTGGCTTGCGACACGTGCATGATGTATTGCCGCCCCTTGTCGCTGAACCCGCCCAGGCCATTGTCGAATTGCAGCGACTCCGGCAGCGCCGCCAAAGAAGGAGTGGACGCGTTCACCGGGGCACGCCAAGAGGCGCCCCGGGGGGTGACGCTGGTGCCGAGCGGGGCGGGGTGCAGCCGCAATTGGTCCGCCAGCGACCCGGCGTCGCCATGCAGGCTGACGTGGGCGGCTGCCAGCAGCGCGACGCGATTGGCGTCGGGCAGGTCCGACTGCAACAGAACGAACACCGCGCCGCGCGCCTGCGCTTGCGCGGCCCGCGGGCGCTTGGCCGCGGTCTCGGCAATCATCGTGCGGATGTCGGCCAGCAACGCATCGTCTTTCTGCGCCAATACCACCAGGTCGGCAACCAGGCCGTTCAGGCGCCAGTAGGCGTGTGCGCACAGCATCTGCTTGACCAGGGGCAGCTGCGAAGAGGTCGAGACCTGCACCACTGCGATGGGCAGGTCTCCCGAAATGCCATGGCGCCACAAGGCCGACTGATCCTGGTCGTTGGCCAACAGCACGTCCTGTTCCGCACGTAACGCGGCGTCGGCGTATAGCAGATGCGAGGCCAATGAGGCGAACAGCGCACCATCGGCCTTGTCGCAGCCCAGCGCTTGCAGGACCTGGGTATGCCAATCGGCGGCCTGCGCCAATACGCGCGTTACCGTGGCGGGAGTGGGGTAGCGATCCGCCAGCGCCAGGCAGGCGGCTCGGTCCTGGCCAACGCCGAACACCAGGTCAATGACGGTGGCCGCGCCCGGCGCCAGGTCGACGCGGCAGCGCAGCGCCACGACCGGGTCAAGCGCGGCGCCCTGGAATCCGGATAGGGCTTGCCCGGCATCCAGTGCCCGCGGATCGGAGGTGTCCCGGCCGCGTCCGATGAAGCGCGCGCGGTCGGTTTCATAGCTCAGGGTGCTTATCACCGCCGGCGCCGCATTCATGCGATGGAACATGGACGGCGCGGGCTCGTCCGTTGCCCGCGCGCGCCGCGTGCACACAATGGCGTGAAGGGCAGGCAGGATTTCCGTCTCGACAAACAGCTTTTCGAACGCGGGATGGGCCGAATCCGTCGCCGCGGGCGTCAGTACGATTTCAGCGTAGCTGGTGATGTCCAGGCTGCGGGGTTCGGCCGAGTGGTTGCGAAGGTGGACGCGTCGTATCTCGACATCCGCATCTCGGTCCACCGCGACCTCGGTGCGTATGTCGATGCCATGGACGTCGCGGTGAAACACCGCGTGGCCCAGTGGGAACGACGCCGCGTAGATATCATCGCGGCAAGCCACCGGTTGCTCGGTGGCCGACCAGACCTGACCGGAAGCTGTATCGGCGACGTAGCAAAAGCTGCCCCATCGGTCGCTGCAGCTGTCCTCCCGCCACCGGGTAATGGCCAAGGCGCCCCACTGGCTGAACCCGCCACCGCCTTGGGTCAACATCACGTGATAGTTGCCGTTGGACAGCAATTGCACGCGCGGCACGGGGCTATCCGGCGTCGCTGTGTTCAAGAGGGAAGGTTCAGAAGCCGGGGCGTGATCGTCATCTGACGGCATGTTGCTAAACGGATCCACGTCGGCGGCTCCAAGTCACAAACTTGGGTCCAGCGTGGCACAGCCGGATGGGCCGCTCTGTGCGATACCACACAGAGCGGCGCCGCGTTACGGCGTTGCGGCGTCCGGGGGCGGCGCTATGGGCAGCGGGGCCGTCGGGCTGGCATTCCAGAGTTCGATGACGGGCACCAACGCATGGCGGGCGTCCAGCCCCAGGATACTGATCGAGGCAGGATCCAGCACAAAATGGCGCCCCTCGCTGACGGCCAATTCAATCCATCTGGCTGCCAGGGCGGCGCCGAACTGACCATGAGAAAACAGCGCGATATCGCCGCTGCCTTGGCGCAATCCGGCAAGCAGGCGGTCCGCGCGTGCGGATACGGCGGCGGGGCTTTCGCCGCCCGGGCAACCGTCAGTCCAAATGTCCCAATCGGGGCGCGTTGCCCGGATGTCCGCGGTGCGCAGGCCTTCATAGTCGCCGTAGTCCCATTCGGCCAGATCGGGGTCGACTTCGACCGTGTCGTTCAGGCTCGCCAGCACACAGGTGCGCCGCGCGCGCAGGCGCGGGCTGCTCAGTACACGCGTGAACGTGATCGTGCTTAGCGCGGGCCGCAAGGCGCGGGCCATCTGCTCGCCATGGGTCGTCAGGGGAAGGTCGGTCCAGCCCGTGTGCTGCCCGGACTGTGACCACGCGGTTTCCCCATGCCGGATCAGGAAGAGGCGCGGACCCATCAGGCTTCCATGGCGGTGGCGTAGGCGCCGGCAGATGCCGCGCCGCTGCATCGTGCCCGATGCAACAGCGCGGCCTGGGCAGCGTCGCGATTGGCTGGCAGGCCCGCCCAGATATCGAATGCGGGATATTGCAACGCGCGCCCAAACGAAAATGACAGGGGCCAGGGCAATGGATGCGCGCTGGTCGGGCCGAACAGCTGGTGCATGGCATTCAGATGGCTGCACGCATGTTCGCCGGACTGTCCTCCGGACAGGAATGCAATGCCTGCCACCGCGGCAGGTACGGTCCGGCGCAGGCATTGGACCGTTGCTTGCGCGACTTCCTCGGGCGTGTGCCGTGTGGGGCACGCCATGCCGGCAACTACCATGTTCGGTTTCAGGATCATCGCCTCCAGCGCCACGCCCTGCTGCGCCAGTTCCTGGAAGACATGCCGCAGCAGGTGTTCGGTGACCTGGGCGCAATGGGCAAGCGTATGGGAGCCATCCATCAAGACTTCCGGCTCCACGATGGGCACCAGGCCGGCTTCCTGGCATAGCGCGGCATAGCGCGCCAAGGCATGCGCGTTGACATGCACACACGTTGCGCTGGGGCGCGGCTGGCCAGAGGGGGCGGGGTTGATCACCGCGCGCCATTTGGCGAAATGGGCGCCTTGGGCAACGTAGTCCGCCAGCCGTTCACGCAAGCCGTCCAGCCCTTCGGTGACGGTCTCGCCAGCATGGCCGGCCAGCGCCTTGGCGCCCGCATCCACCTTGACACCCACGAGGATGCCGGCAGCTTCCAGCAGGTGCGTGAAAGGGATGCCGTCATCCGTGACCTGGCTTAGCGTTTCCGTCGAGAGGATTGCTCCGCTGATAAAGCGCCCCAGCTCAGGCGTGGTTACCAGCAGCTCACGGTACGCACGGCGCATCTCCACCGTCTGCGCAAGACCTGCCTGGGAAAATCGCCGATTGCAGGTGCTGTTGCTCTCGTCCATCGCGAGAATGCCCTTGCCGCCGGTCATCAGGGCGGTCGCGACGCGGGTCAGGCTCAGGTTTTTCATAGGGCTGTAACGCCTTTTACGTCCACGTGGACACCGCACAAATGCGAGCCTTATTTGTAGCGGGTGTGGAGACGGTCGTCCGTACGCTGCCGAACGGACGGTCGGAGTCCGGCCGGCCCTGGCGGTCAGGGGGGCGGGTAAGCGCGCGGTGTCTCCCGTTGCGTCACAACAGGGTTGCTTGCCATGCACCCGATGCGATGAGGCTGCGGCATTCGGCGATGACTTCGTCCGCGACCGGCCCCACCGGGGAGGCCGTGTTGCCGAGTTTACGGTGCGCCAGGCAGACGGTGCGCGCCAATGGCGGATGGATCGGGCGGGCCACCACGAGTCGGGCCTCGATTTCGTCCTTGACCGCGCAGGGCGCCAGCACGCTGTGGTAGCGGCCGCTGGCGACCAGCTTGACCAACTGGTGGCCGGCGTCGATTTCCAGCGCGACGTCCAGCGCGGCGCCATGTTTGTCGGCATGCGCCTCCAGCGCCGCCCGAAAGCCATTGGCGCGCGACGGCATCGCCAGGGGGTAGGCGCCCAGTTCGGCGATGTCCACCGCCGATTGGCGGGTGCGCGGACTGCGGCGGCTGACCAGGTGCATCGTTTCCTGGGCCAGCGGCGTGCAGTGCAGGTCAACGGTGGCGGCGCGGTCAAATACCACGGCCATGTCGATCTCATTGTTCTGCAGCCATTTCCATAAGTAGCCGGAAAAGGCTTCGACCACCCGCAGCTTGATTTTGGGGTAGCGGCTGGACAGCCGTTCAATGATGGGCAGGGCCGCCACGGCGGCGGTCGATGACGGCAGGCCGATGGCGATCTCACCCTGGGGTTCCTGGCGCAGGCCGTCCAGTTCGCGCAGGCTGGCGTGGGTCAGCGCCAGGATGTCGTAGGCGCGGGCGAGCAGCAATTGGCCGGCCTGGGTCAGCCGTACGCCGCGGGGCTCGCGGTGCAGTAACGCCATGCCCAGCCTGGCTTCGAGCTTGGCGATGGCGATACTGAGCGCGGGCTGGGCCACGCCCAGCTTGTGCGCCGCAGCCGTCATGCTGCGGGATTCGCTGATGGCGACCAGGGCCGCCAGGTGCTGCATCGTCAGCGGAAGTTTGCCGGTTTCATCCATTGATATTTTTTATGGAAGAATAAATTTGGCATATTTTACATTTATGGATTGGGTGACTACATTCGCCGTTTTCACGCAGAACAATAAGGAAGCGCAATGAGACAAGCGGAACAGGCGACGGCGCCGCGGGTAGTCGCCGACGCGGAGCAGGCGGGAGGCAACCCGCGGCGGTTGCGGGCCTGGCTCAAGCTGATGGACATGCAGATCGGCGTTGTGCCGTTGCCGGTTTTCGTGGCGCTGCTGGGGGTGATCGGCATCATGACGCTAAAGGGCAAGGTGCCGTCCGACCTGTCGATGTCGATTGGCGTGCTGGCAGTCGGCGGCTTTGTCTTCATGGAACTCGGCAAGCGGGTTCGTCTGATTTCAGTGACGGGCGCCGCCGCCATCATGGCGTTCGTCGTACCGTCAGCGCTGACCTTCTATGGCGTGATCCCGCCGCAAGTGGTGGAATCGGTGCAGACCTTCACCAAGGTCTCCAACTTCCTGTACCTGTACATCGCCATCATCATTGTCGGCAGCATCATGAGCATGCCCAGGCAGGTGCTGATCGCGGGCTTCCTGAAGATCTTCGTGCCACTGGCGGCCGGTTCGGTTGTGGCCGGCGTGGTGGGCACCGGCGTCGGCATGGCCATGGGCTTTGACTGGATCCACAGCCTGTTCTTCATCGTCATTCCCATCATGGCCGGTGGCCTGGGCGAAGGCGCCATCCCGCTGTCGCTGGGTTATTCGATGCTGATGGCGCAGCCGCAGGAAGCGCTGTTCGCCCAGATCATCCCCGTGGTCATGCTGGGCAGTTTCACGGCAGTGATCTTGTCGGGCCTGCTGAATATGCTGGGCAAGCGCTATCCGCACCTGACCGGCGAAGGGCAACTGCAGCCCGGCGCCGACCCGCTGCAGGCAAGCGCGGCCGGGGCGGACGGCAAGCCGGCGCCGTCAGTGTTCGATCCGATGGCATTGGGCAGCGGGCTGGTAACGGTGGTGGGTCTGTATTTGTTGGGCACGCTGGGCCAGAAGTTGTTCGATTTTCCCGCGCCGATCGCCATGCTGATCCTGGTGGTGGCCATGAAATTGCTGCGCATGATTCCGCTGAAGATCGAACTGGCGGGCAAGGACCTGTACGCCTTCACGTCCAAGGTGGTGACGTATCCCCTGCTGTTCGCCATGGGCGTGGCGCTGACGCCCTGGGACAAGTTCGTCAGCGCGTTCAATGTGCCCACGTTGGTGACGGTGTTCGCCACCGTGGTGTCGATGATCGCAACGGGGTTTGCGGTGGCTCGCAGGCTGCGCATGTATCCCATCGACGTCGCGGTGATGAACGCCTGCCATAGCGGGCAGGGCGGCACCGGCGACATCGCCATCCTGACCGCCGCGAACCGCATGGCGCTGATGCCTTTCGCGCAGATTTCCACGCGGATCGGCGGCGCTATCACTGTCACGCTGGCGCTGATCGCCGTTCGCTATGTCGTCTGAAGCCAGGGTGCAAATGCGAGCCGAGCCTGACGCCGAGATCGCGTTGCGCCGCGTGCGCGCGTTTCATCTGGGCGGCCAGGCGGTGGACCTGCAGGGGTTGCCGCTCAAGACGATCGAGACTGTGCCGGGTGAACCGCCGCGCCGTTCGAATCCCAATGGCCGCTATCAGGTCGGCCAGTTGTACGCGCAGCATTTCGAGTTGGCGCGGCCGGTGCACCAGACGCCGATCCTGTTTTGGCACGGTGGGGGCATGACGGGCGTCACCTGGGAAGAGACGCCCGACGGGCGCCCGGGCTGGCACGATGGTTTCATGCGGCGGGGGTTTCATACGTGTGTCAGCGATGCGGTGGAACGCGGCCGGGCCTCCTGGGCGCCTTACCCGGAGATCACGCCGTTGGCGCCTGAGCATCGGACGATGGATCAGGCCTGGTCCATCTTCCGTTTCGGGCCCGAAGGCGGCTATGGGGCCGGCGTTGGGCATGAGGGAGTGCGTTTTCCGATACGCAGCGCCGACCAATTGGCCAAGCAATTCGTGGCGCGCTGGACCTGCAATACCGCTGCGACGGTCTCCGCCTACGGTGAGCTGGTGCGCCACTTCGGGCGCAGCATCATCGTGGCGCACAGCGAAGGCGCACGCCACGCGGCGCAATTGGCGGCCTTGATGCCCGAGGCCATCGCCGCGGTGGTGCTGGTGGAACCTGCGGGCGCGCCCGCCTTGGGCGCGGACGCCGCCCGCGCCGCGGCGGCGGTGCCGCATCTGGTCATCTGGGGCGATTATTTCGAGCAGAGCGAGTTGTGGCGGCGCTATCGTGCAGCCGCCGACCGCTGGTTGGGCCAGATCCAGGCCGCGGGCGGGCGGACGGATAGCCTGGATCTGCCTGCTGCGGGCATTACCGGCAATTCCCATTTGCTGATGATGGATGACAACTCGGCGGATATCGCCGCATGGGTGGCCGACTGGATTCAGGCGCGGGCGCCGCACGGTTGACGGGCTGCCCTTGGGGCCGCAGCGGGGGGGCATCAATCAGCTGCGGATATGGCCCAGACCACAACCTGATTCTTGGATCTACCGAAAAATCCCGGCCGAGCGCAGCATGGAGTCTTCGATATCCCTACACATCAGGACTCATCATGACCAATCGCATCGACTATGCCCAGGCCGCGCCCGAGGGTTACAAGGCTTTCGGCGACGTGCACGCCTATCTGCGCCACTGCGGCCTGCCGGAAGTGCTGGTCAACCTCGTGTATCTGCGGGTGTCGCAGATCAACGGCTGCGCGTATTGCATCGACATGCATTCGCGCGACCTGCTCAAGCAGGGCGTGGCAGTGGACAAGCTGGTGCTGGTGCCCGTATGGCGCGAAGGCGGCCCGGTGTTCAGCGTCCGTGAACAGGCCGCCCTGGCTTGGGCGGAATGCGTGACGCGGGTGGCGGAAACCGGCGTACCGGATGCGGATTACCAGGCTGCTGCCGCGCAATTCAACGACAAGGAGCTGGCGGACTTGACCTATGCCATCGGGCTGATGAACGCCTTCAACCGCCTGGGCGTCACGTTCCGCAATACGCCGGCCGCCGCCAAGAAGGCCGCGCAAGCCCAGTAGGCGTCGTTACCGCGCCCTGCCGGCGTTACGGCCAGACCAGTTTGAGCGCAATCGCCAGCATGGCGATCCCCACCAGCGCGTCCAGCACCCGCCACGCCGCCTGGCTGGCGAACATCGGCCGCAACAGGCGGGCGCCGAAGCCCAGCGTGAAAAAGAACACGAACGAGGCGGCCATCGCGCCTAGCGCGAAGGCGACCTTCTGCCCTTCGTATTGGCTGGAGATCGATCCCAGCAGCACCACGGTGTCCAGGTAGACGTGCGGGTTCAGCCAGGTAAAGGCCAGGCAGGCGGCCAGCGTGGCGCCCAGCCCGGCGGTCGGGCGTGAAGACGGCGTGAGGCTGCCGTGGTTACGCAGGGCGGACCGCAAGCTGCGGGCGGCGTAGGCAAACAGGAACAGCGCGCCGCCGTAGCGCAGCACGGGTTCCAGCCAGGGCAGGGCATTGGATGCCAGGCCGAAGCCCGCGACGCCCGCCGCAATCAAGAGCGCGTCCGATACCGCACACACCAGGCAGACGGCAAAGACGTGTTCCTGGCGCAAGCCTTGGCGCAGCACGAACGCGTTCTGCGCCCCGATCGCCAGGATCAGGCTCAGGCTGAGAAGGAAACCGGGGAGAAATGCGTGGGTCATGTCGTACCTTGATGCAAGGGCGACAGACTAGCGGTTGCTGCGTACTTAGAGAATCTAAAGATACTAATCTATCTTTAGATTTTCTGAATCACGGCCAACCTGGGCGACTCAGTGGCGTGGCGCGTTCTCGGCGGGTTGCAGCTTGTGGAGCTGGGCTTGCAGCGAATCCAACAGCAGTTGCAGTTGTTCGGACGTCATGGCGTAGACGCGGCCGCGGGCGCTTTGCTCGGTGGCCGAGGGGGTTGGATCGGGCAGGAAGTCCAGCCGAAACAATAGGGAATCGTGTTCGACCAGGGGCAGCATGGCCCAGCCGGTCACGGGTGACACGGCTTCGCCGGCCTTGAAGTCTCTGTCATGCACCTTGCACCACCTTGCGTACGCCTCCGGCAACGGGCCGGACAGAGAGGATTCTATTCGTTCAGCTAGTTGTCAGCAACCGGGCGGCAAAAAGGGCGCCGTGAAACCGGCGCCCTGATGGCATGCGGGGCTAGGACGGCGGGCTTAGACGGCGTTCTGGTCGGCCGCGCGCAGCAGGTTGTATAGCTTGTCTTTGAGCAGCAGCTTTTCTTTTTTCAGGATTTCGACGCTGGTGTCCGAGGCGGGCACGATGCCGTCCTCCATGTTCTTGATCTCCTGGTCCAGGTCGTTGTGGCGCTGGAACAGGGCCGAGAAGTGTCCGTTTTCGGCTTTCAGTTGGGTAATCAGTTGGCGATACTCAGGGAACATGACGGCCTCTTGCTTGATCCGGTTGAAAGGGAACTGCGCGGGGGACCGGCGGGCCGGCCCGAAATGAGCTGTCGGTTCCATGACATCCCAATGGCCCGTCAAAGTCAACCTGCGGCGGCCGCAGGCGCCGTGGCAAATTTGATGCGGCGCAAGGGCGGGCGCGACTTGTAGCCGCCCGGTTTTATCTGCTCACGTTTGTTTACATAGCCTGGGAGGGGCGAGGCATACACTCGCTTCCCCGTGGTCTGCCATAGAAGTGAAATGAATCAGCGCGCGCCCCACTACCGTCTTCTGGACTTGTTCAAGCGAGACGGACGCATTCATCCAGGCACCGGCATGATTACCGGCGTCATCGCGCTGTTCCTGGCGATCCTGTCCGTGCTGGGCGTGCTGGCGTTCCACTTCCCGGCGTATCTGACAACGCCCGAGCTGCGTACCTTCTATACCGTGGAAGCGATGCGCGCGCTGTTGTTCGGCGCCTTGCTCGTGTCCGGCACCATCGCGCTGACCAATATTGTCTTTGGCCGCCAACGCTGGTTGAACATCGCGGCCTTTGTGCTGGTGTGCGGCGCGGTCATCGCGGGCGGCAGCCAGGTCGTGGTGACCACGACCAATACCGGCAACCATCCCTATCTGGGGCTGGATTGGTTCATCCTGGACCTGCTGGCTTCCAGCACCGTATTCATCATCTTCGAAAAGCTGTTTCCGCTGTACCCGGGGCAACCGGTGTTTCGCGGCGAATGGCAGGTGGACATGAAGCACTTCCTGTTCAACCACCTGTCGGTGGGGGCGGTGCTGCTGTGCATCAACTTCTTCGTGCACCGGCTGTTCTCGTGGGCGGCGTATGAACCGCTGCAGCACGCGATCCAGTCGCTGCCGTATCTGGCCGAATTGTTCGTGGCGGTGCTGGTGGCTGACCTGGTGCAGTACGCCGCGCATCGGGCATACCACGAGGTACCGTTCCTGTGGCGCATCCACGCGGTGCACCACAGCACCCGTACGCTGGACTGGCTCGCCGGTTCGCGCCTGCACATCGTTGAATTGCTGATCACGCGCGTGGCGGTGCTGGGCGTGTTGTTCGCGCTGGGCTTTTCCAAGCCGGTGCTGGACGCCTACATCATCATCGTGGGCTTCCAGGCGGTGCTGATCCATTCCAACGTCAAGCTGCCCTGGGGCTGGCTGCGCTACGTGATCGTGACGCCGGACTTTCACCACTGGCACCATTCGTCCGACACGGAAGCCATCGACAAGAACTACGCCGCCCACCTGTCGTTCATCGATTACCTGTTCGGCACCGCGGTGCGCGGCGCCGGCAATCGCCTGCCCGAAAACTACGGGATTCTGGACAACGACATGCCTGGCACGTTCTTGTCGCAGCAGGCCTACCCTTTCCGCAAGAAGTAGGCCGCCCGGCGGGGCATCGCCGGGGCTACATCACCTTCACGGCGCGGCCGATGAACTGGATGGGCCCCGTCGGCTTGCCAATGGGCGAGCCCGTGGCCGGTTCCAGCGTCAGTTCAAACAATTGGTTGGGTTCCAGCGGGGGCAGCTTGTCCAGCGGGATGCGCACCGGTTCCCCCGGCTTGACCAGGCCCAGCGAGACAGGGCCCGCCCAGCCATCGGCCTTGGTCCAGAATTCCAGGGCGCGGTCTTCTGGCACTTGCATCGCCGCGATGGGCACGAGCTGCACGTCGCGCTCACCGGCCTGAGCTTGCACCACCCAGCCCGGCGTCTGCGACTGCGGCGCGACCAGCACCACCATGTATTGCATCGTGCCTGGCTCCTGGGCGGGGCGCACGGCCAGCGTCACCGCCAGGACCAGGGCTGCGGCCAGGCCGCTGGCGGCCACGCCGCGCCAGAAGAGCAGGCTGTCCCACAGCCCGGGGCGGACCCGGTGGCCGGTTTGGGCGCGCGCCGGATTGCGGGTATCCAGCGTGGCATTGATGCGCTGCCACAGGCCGGGCGACGGCTCGAGCGGCGCGGCCAGATCCGTCAGCGGCAACAGGCGTTCTTCCCAGCGCGCGACGGCGGCGCGCAGGGCGGCGTCGTGGGCCAGGCGTGCGTCGACCTCGCGGCGGCGCGCGCCGGACAAGGTGCCCAGCACATATTCGCCGGCCAGTTCGTCCAGGCTTTCGGGGGTATCGGGCAGCGCGCTCATGCCAGGCAGTCCTTCAGCGCCTTCAGGCTGCGCTTGATCCAGGCTTTCACGGTGCCTAGCGGCGCGCCCAGGCGCTGCGCGATTTCACCGTGGGACAGGCCTTCGACATAGGCGTGCAGCAGGCAGTTGCGGCGCACGGGTTCCAGTTGTTCCAGGCAGGGGCCGATGCGGCCGGCGCTGTCGCGCCAATCGAAGGCATCGCGCGTGTCGTGCCAGGCTTCTATCGAATCGCGGGCGTCGAGCGCGGCGGCGGTGTCGTCGTCCACGACGGTTTCGCGGCGGGTGTCGCGCACGGCGTTCAGGGCCAGGTTGCGGGCGACGCTGTAGAGCCAGCCGCGGGCCGAGCCGCGGGCGGCGTCGAAACTGCCCGCCTGGTTCCAGATATTGACGAATGCGTCGTGCACGATGTCTTCGGCCCGGGCGCGGTCGCGCACGATGCGCTGGGCCACGCCCAGCAGCCGTGGGCCTTCATGGCGGTATAGGGCTTCCAGCCCCGAGCGGCGCCCGGCGGCGCACTGCTCGAGTGCCGCTTCGTAATCGAAATCCGGTACAGGTCGGTTCGGCATGCGTGCGGGGCAAGGGGCGGTGGGCACGGACCCGGGCAAGGCCCGGGCGGCGGCGGTTGGAGGCATCTTACCGGACTCCTGCCGCCGCGGCCCACCGGGTATCAGTCTGCCTTCCAGAAGATGTAGTCGGCTTCGTAGGACACCTGGCTGCGCTGGCCGGCCGTGGTGCAAGGGGTTTGGGGCGCGATGCCGCCCTTGAGCGCGGTGCGCTGGATGTAGGCAACGCCGGTCAGCGCGCCGGCGCCCACGGCGGGGTTGGCCTTGACCAGCTGATAGGGCAGGTTGCCCGTGCCGGCGGGCGCCACGGCGACTTGCGTGCCGGTCAGCTTTGAGCCGTCCGCGGCTTCCCAGGTGGCGGGCGGGCCATAGTAGGTGCCGACCTGCTTGCCCTGGCGGTCTTTCAGCACCGCCTTCGGACCGGCGAAGACCCATTCCACCTGATCTTTGGCGTCGGCCTTGGCGCGGCATTCATAAGTGATCTCTCCCGTGCCTACGGTTTCCCAGGCCACTTTGTGGCCGGCGGGCACCTGGACGGGGGCGGGTAGGGCGTCTTGCGAATACGCCATGGCCGGGGCGGCTTGCATCAAGCCGCAAGCGGCCAGCAGGGCGGCGGCGAAAAGGCCGTTGGCGGGGGTGGGGCGAGTCGTCATGAGCGGTCTCCTGCGGAATAGGAATCTGCGGATACGACGCGCGAAATGCGCGCCGTTGCAGGTACTACACGCGGGAGCCGCTATTGGATGCAGGCCGGGGCAAAATATTTTTGCCCCGGCGCGGCGGGCTTACTTGGCCTTGTTGGCCGAGTAGGACGCCATCAGGTTGCGGTAGTCGGGGATGTGGTTGGCGAACAGCGTGCCCAGGCCCTCGACGTCGTTGCGCCAGTCGCGATGCAGCTCGCATGCCACGCCGAACCACGACATCAGTTGGGCGCCGGCTTGCTCCATGCGGCTCCAGGCGGCGTTGCGGGTCACTTCGTTGAAGGTGCCCGAGGCGTCCGTCACGACGAACACGTCAAAGCCTTCTTCCAGCGCCGACAGGGCAGGGAAGGCCACGCACACTTCGGTGACGACGCCGGCAATGATCAGCTGCTTTTTGCCGGTGGCTTTCACGGCCTTCACGAAGTCTTCGTTGTCCCAGGCGTTGATGTTGCCAGGGCGGGCGATATAGGGCGCCTTGGGGAATTTGTCCTTCAGTTCCTGCACCAGGGGGCCGTTGGGGCCGTCTTCGAAGCTGGTGGTCAGGATGGTGGGTAGCTTGAAGTAGTCGGCCAGGTCGGCCAGGGCCAGCACGTTGTTCTTGAACTGGTCGGGCTGGAAGTCGCGCACCAGGGACAGCAGGCCGGCCTGGTGGTCAACCAGCAGCACCGCGGCTTCGTTCTTGTCCAGCTTCACATAGGGTTTGGTCATGGCTTGCTCCGTTTGCTTTAGGGGGCAGGGCGCTAAGCCGTGCCGGGGTTAGAAACTTGAGTTGATAGCCGTCATCCTAAATACAAGCCGAATATCTCGGTAGTTAGCCAAAATGATCCTCAGCGTCCCATTTTTCGAACTATGGGGGTGGAGACTGAAAAATCTCGGGGCCGTGGCGGCGTAGCGTGGCGGCTTCCAGCTCGGCGATCTGGCGGTATTCGTCGGACATGAAGTCCAGCAGTTCACGCACGGCGGGCAACAGGCCCCGACGCGACGGGAAGACGGCATGCACATTGCCGGGTTCGGGCTGCCAGGCGCCGCCCACATTCACCAGTTGTCCGGCGTCGAGTTCTTCGTGGATCATCAGCAGGGGCAGGGCCACCACGCCCACGCCGCGCAGGGCGGCCTGCTTGAGTGCCAGCATGTCGTCGGTGACCAGGCGCGGCGTGAACGGCACCACCAGGCGTTCGCCGTTCGAGCCGTTCAGTTTCCATTGGCATTCGCGTTGTTCGGTACCCAGCGCCAGCGTTGGCATGTCGCTGAGCCGCTCGGGGTCGCCTGGGTGGGGCAGGTAGCGTGTCAGTTGGGGGCTGGCCACGAGGCATTGGGCGCCCATGCCCAGGTGTTTCATCACCAGGTCGCTGCTTTCGATGGCACCGAAGCGTACGCGCACGGCCAGGTCGTAGCCTTCGCGCAGCACGTCCACGGGGCGGCTGAAACTCTTCAGGTACACGTGCACCTTGGGGCACTTCTCCATGAACCGGGCCACCAGGTCGCCCAGGAAGTAGTAGATCAGCGCGGGCGGTGCGCTCATGCGGATCGTGCCCTGGGGCTCGGCGTGGGTGCGGTCGATGACATCCTGGGCCGCTTCGGCGCCGGCCAGCATGGACAGGCATTGATCGAAATATTCCTGGCCCAGCTCGGTCACCGCGAAGCTGCGGGTCGAGCGCTGGATCAGCCGCACGCCCAGCCGCTCTTCGAGCAGGGCGATGCGTCGGCTCAGGCGGGATTTCGGGATGCCCAGGGCACGTCCGGCCGGCGCAAAGCCGCCGTTGCGCACCACCTGCACGAAATAGTAGAGGTCATTCAGATCTTGCATAGGGGTGGCGGCGGGATTCGCAGTAGGGGATATCGAGGCCCAAGCATATCGCCGATTCTGGTCTACAGTCGGAACTTGGCCAGGCTGCGCGGGAGGCGGCGAAATGACGGTTCTGGATCTGGAAGGCATGGCGCGCGAGGTCATGGCCGCACAGGACGGCGCGGCCTCGATCGTGCCCCTGACGGCGCGCCACGCGAGTTTGAACCTGACCGCGGCCTACGAGGTGGCGGGGCGTATCCATCGGCTGCGGGCGGATGGCGGCGCGCAACTGGCGGGCCGCAAGATCGGCTTCACCAACGCGGCCATGTGGGCGGCGCTGGGCGTGTCGTCACCCGTCTGGGGGCGCGTCTACCAGCACACCCTGACGATGGACGAGGGCGGTGACCTGCGCTGCCCGGCCGGGGCGTTCGTCGAACCCCGGATCGAGCCCGAGATCGTGCTGCATTTCCACGCCGCGCCGCCGGCCACGCAAGACCTGGAGCGGATTCTGGCCTGCGTGGACTGGATCGCGCACGGTATCGAGGTGGTGCAGTCGCATTACCCCGCCTGGCGGTTCCAGGCGGCCGACACGGTGGCCGACAACGCCCTGCATGCCGCGCTGTTCGTGGGGCCGGGCAAGACGCCGGCCGAGCTGGGGCCGGATGTGATCGATCAACTGGCGGCGTGCCGCGTGACCCTGTCCTGCGACGGCGCACGGCGCGAAACCGGCACGGGCGCTAATGCGCTGGGTGGCCCGTTGCAGGCCATGTCCCATTTGCTGATGACGCTGGCTGATCGGCCTGCCGACGAAGCGGTCCAGGCGGGCGAATTGGTCACGACCGGGACATTGACAATGGCCTATCCGGTACACGCCGGGCAGGTGTGGAACACCACGCTCGACGGCCTCGCGTTGCCCGGCATGCGGCTTGCGTTCACGGACTGATCCGGGGACGCGGTCGTGGAAGTGCTGGTGGATGCGCTGGTGGACGATCAGGCAGCCGCCAGCGCCTCGTCCTTCCAGCGCTGCTTGTCGCGCAGGGGCGGCGTGCCGAACAGGCGGCTGTACTCGCGGCTGAACTGCGACGAACTTTCATAGCCCACGGCGTGAGCGGCCAGGGCCACCCCGGCGTCGTCGGTCAGCATCAGCCGGCGCGCCTCTTGCAGGCGCAGGTGCTTTTGGTATTGCAGCGGGCTCATGGCGGTGGCCTGCTTGAAATGATGGTGCAGCGACGACACGCTCATGTGGACGTCGCGGGCGATTTCCTCGACCCGCAGCGGTTGGGCATAGTTGTCGCGCAGGATGCGGATGGCCTTGGCCACGCGATTGAGCTGGCTGTCCTGCAGCACGGTCTGGCGCAGCACCACGCCCTGCCCGTTCATCAGCAGGCGGTACAGCAGTTCGCGCTTGACCATGGGCGCCAGGATCGGGATGTCGCGCGGCGAGTCCAGCAAACGCAGCAGCCGCAACATCACGTCCAGCAGCGTGCCGCCCAGCGGATTGACGCACATGGCGCGCGAGGCCTCGGCCGGCAGCAGCGGGGGCAGGTTCTCGTCGCTGATCAGCTCGGAGATCTCTTCCGGGTTCAAGTCCAGCCGCAGGCCCAGGTAGGGCAAGGTCGGGCTGGCTACGGACACTTTGGCTACCACCGGCAGGTCGACCGACGAGATCAGGTAGTGGAACGGGTCGTACTCGTAGGCTTCGTCACCGATCAACAGCCGCTTGGACCCCTGCGCGATCACGGCCAGCGCCGCCTTCTGCAAGGCAGGCTTGGGCCCGGTGGGCTGCGAGATGCGGTGCAGGTACAGGCCTTCGATAGGCGTGTCGAGCGACCCCTCCAGCGTGCCAGTCATGCGTTCCAAGAGGCACAGCAGTTCGCGCCGGGCGGGCTCGAAAGCCGCATCCAGCAGGGTGGCGGTGGCGGAGGTCGGCAGGGTGGGGGTGGGAGGCATGGGCTCGCTCCGTAGATAGTGGCCCGACGCGCGCGTGCGGCGTGGGTCACCAGAGAATCAGGCGGTATCGAGTGTAGACCCAACCAGAGCCTGTCCGGGGGCTCTGGCATAGGCGTCCGGACAAATAGGCAAGAAGTGCGGAGGATCGGGCGTATCCGGGGCGTCGGGCTCGAGCGCCAGAGAATCAGGCAAAAAAAGGGCAGGATCGAGCATCCGTTCCAGAGGCCCCGGCGAGCATACTGTTTTCACCCTGGCCACGCGCCATCGTCGTTCCATCCTGGAGCTGGCGGCGCGCCGCGCCCAAGAAGGAGTGCAATGATGCGGTACAAGAAATTCGGCAGCACCGGCCTGTTCGTCTCGGAACTTTGCCTGGGCACCATGACCTTCGGCGGCGAAGGCGAGTTGTGGAGCAAGATCGGCGACCTGCAGCAGGAGGACGCCAATCGTCTGGTGGGACGCGCGCTGGAAGCGGGCGTGAACTTCATCGACACGGCGGATGTGTATTCGGAAGGCCGTTCCGAGGTCATCACCGGGCAAGCGCTGCGTGACTTGAAGGTGGCGCGCGACGACGTGGTCATCGCCACCAAGGTCTTCGGCCAGACGGGCGCCGGTGTGAACGCCCGAGGAAATTCGCGCTTTCACATCATGGACAGCGTCAAGAAAAGCCTGGCGCGCCTGCAACTGGACCATATCGACCTGTACCAGATCCACGGCTTCGACCCGGCCACGCCGGTCGAGGAAACGGTGCGGGCGCTGGACAACCTGGTGCAGCATGGCCACGTGCGCTACGTGGGCGTGTCCAACTGGGCTGCCTGGCAGATCATGAAGGCCCTGGGCATCGCCGAGCGCCTGGGCCTGGCCCGCTTCGAGTCGCTGCAGGCCTACTACACCATCGCCGGCCGCGACCTGGAACGCGAGATCGTGCCGCTCTTGCAAAGCGAAGGCGTTGGCCTGATGGTCTGGAGCCCGCTGGCGGGTGGCCTGCTCAGCGGCAAGTACAGCCGCGATGGCCAGGCCGAAGCCGGCAGCCGCCGCGCCCAGTTCGACTTCCCGCCGGTGGACCGCGACCGCGCATTCGACAGCATCGACGTGCTGCGTCAGGTGGCCGATGCGCGTGGCGTGTCGGTGGCGCAAGTGGCCCTGGCCTGGTTGTTGCACCAGCGCGCGGTGACCAGCGTCATCATCGGCGCCAAGCGGGTTGACCAGCTGGACGACAACCTGGCGGCCACCGCCATCAAGCTGACGACCGAAGAGCTGGACCTGCTCGACAACGTCAGCGCGCTGCCGCCGGAATATCCGGGCTGGATGCACGTGCGCCAAGGCGAATTCCGCCGCAAGCAACTGGCCGAGTCGGACGCCGTCTGAACGGCAGTCGCGGCGGCGCGGGCCAGCCGCCAAGGCTGCCGGCCCGCGCCGCCGCGGCGGTAGAATCCTGGGACCGGGCGCGGCCGGCTTGGCCGGCCGCGCCGCCCTGTTTCCGGGAGCGTTCACGGCCGTGCCCATCCCCTATCTGCGCCAGCTTACGGCGGTCAGCCGCACGCCGCAGGCCAATCGGCGGCTGGCTTATTTCCTGACCTTCACCGCGGGCGCCGTCAACGCGGGCGGCTTTCTGGCCGTGCAGCAATACACCTCGCACATGTCCGGCATCGTGTCGCTGATGGCCGACCACATGGCGTTGGGCGGCGTGGCGGTGGTGCTGCAGGGGCTGGCCGCGTTGCTGTCGTTCGTGGCGGGAGCGGCAACCTCGGCATCCCTGATCAATTTCGGACGGCGCTCGCACCTTGCCAGCGAGTTCGCGCTGCCGCTGCTGTTCGAGGCCCTATTGCTGCTGGTGTTCGGCCTGCTGGGCGCCAATCTGGAAATCCTGCGCTGGTTCTACGTGCCGGGCACCGTGATGCTGCTGTGCTACATCATGGGCCTGCAGAACGCGATGATCACCAAGGTCTCCAAATCTGAAATCCGCACCACGCACGTGACCGGCATGGTCACCGATATCGGTATCGAGCTGGGCAAGCTGTTTTACTGGAACGTGGCGCGCCTGGATGCCGCCGACACCCCGCCGGTGCGGGCCGACCGCGGCAAGCTGATCGTGCTGAGCGCGATGGTCACGCTGTTTTTCACCGGCGGCGTCACAGGGGCGTACTCGTTCTTCCATTACGGATTCGGCTCGACCGTGCCGTTGGCGCTGTTCCTGATGGTGCTGGCAGCGGTGCCGGTGGCCGATGATATCCGCGGGTTCTTTTCGCGGTTGTAGTGTCCGCGAACCCGCAGCGGGCGGCGTCGCCGGTGCTGCTGCCCGGGACCCTTACGCGACAGCGTGGGCCAGGAAGACTTGCAACGCGGCGGCCGTCTCCCAATGCAGGCTGGCCAGGCGCGCATCCTTGGCGGGTTCCGTCATCGCGTAGCCCCGGGCATCCAGCGCATAGGGTTCGCCCAGCAGTTGCGCCATGTCGATCTGGTAGAAGCTGCTGTCGCCGTACGGGCGCTTGCCGTCGATATACGGCATGGGCCAGTAGGCGTCGCCTTCGCGCAGCACCGCTTCCAACGCACCCTTGCTGGCATCGTGCCAGCTTGCCGCGCGCAGCAGGACAAGGTGTTCACCGCGCAGCTGGAAATTGCCCTGCGCGTCCACGCCGCTGTTGGGGAAGTCGAACGCTTCGCGCCGCTGGGCCGGAATGGCGTAGCGGCCGGGGGCCAGGCGGCCGATGTTGCGCACATAGGACGGCACCAGCCGGCAAACCTCGGCCAGTCGCTGCGCCGCCAGGCGCCTGTCGCGGGTGCCCAGCAGCGCCATGGCGGCGGTGATGGTGTCCTTGCCACCCAGCGGGTTCTCGAATTCGATACCCGGCGCGCCGGACTCGACAGGGATCCAGATGACGCCCAGGTTGCGCATCAACGCCGCATGGTCTGCGCCGTAGCGGATGCTTGCCAGATCGGCCTGGAAGACCTGCCGGATGATGGCGTCGCGGTCATCGGACGATTTCGCGCCGGCGGCCGTCGCCATGCGTACCGGCACGCAGGCCAGTGCCGCCAGCGCCAGTGTCAGCGCGCGGCGGTGCGGGGAGGTTGGGGGGGAGGGCGGGGGCGCTTCAGGCGGCATGGCGTCTTCTTTGATTTGGGATGGATCGGGGCTGGAGGGAGTTTGGCAGGGGCACGCTGCCAGGCGTGGGCGCTGCGCTATCGGGGCAATGATGCCAGCTCGGCCTTCGCGCGAGCATAGCCAGGCTGCACCCGCAGCGCCGCATCGTAGCTGGCGCGGGCGTCGGCCTGGCGGCCCAGCCGTCGCAGCAACACGCCCTGGTTGGTCAGTATCTGGGCGCTGGGGGGCGTTGCCGCCACGGCTTGTTCATACGTCGCCAGGGCCTCCGGCATCCGGTCCAGGCCGTCCAGCAGCGCGGCCTGCAGGTTCAGGCCGATGCTCCAGTGCGGATAGCGCGCCGTCAGCGTGCGCGCCGTGGCCAGCGCATTGGGCAGGTCCCGCAGTTCGGCCTGCACGCCGGCCTTGTTTACATAGAACCAGCGGTTGTCCGGGTTCAGCTTGATCGCTTCGTCAAAGCGCGCGACCGCCGTGTCTGGCCGGCCGTTGACGGACTGCAGCTTGCCCAGGAAATTCCTGACGTCGGCATTGCCGGGGTCGCGTCGCGACAGGTCCTCGGCGATGCGCTGCGCCTGCTCCGGATCGTTGGCGCGCAGCGCGGCCGAGATCTGCTGATTCATTTCCTGCAGCGGCGCCGGCCACTGCTGGATGCGGGCGCGCAACGCGGCGCTCTCGGCGGCCAATTCGGCCTTGTAGGCGTTGTCGAATTCCAGCGCAGGCTGGGCTTGCGCGCTCGCAGCGGCAACCAGGCCGCTCATCAACAGGCCGTGCAGCAGGCTGCGCAGCAGGCGCGGCGACAGGCGCGACGACAGGCCAGACAACGCATCGAACAACGATCGGAGAGGGGGGCGTAGCGTTGCGGTCATGGTGGGCGGACAGGGGTGTCAGGAGCCCCTACGATATCGCGAAACCGCGCTTGCCCCTGCGCCAATGGAAAAGCCCGGCGTTGCCGCCGGGCCGTCGCGCATCCCCCCTCGCATCTGCGCGGGGCTGCGCGCGCGTGGGGTGCAATTACTTGGGCATCAGCACGCTGTCGATCACATGGATCACGCCGTTGGACTGGTACACGTCATAGGTGCTGATGTTGGCGACGCCGCCCTTTTCGTCCTTGACGGTCAGGTTGTGCTTGCCGTTCATCATGACCCAGAGCTTGCCGCCGCTGGCGGTGGTCAGCTCGGTGACGCCGCCCTTCTTGGCCTTGGCGGCAAGGGCGTCGAAGTCCAGCTTGCCGGGGACGACGTGGTAGGTCAGGATCTTGGTCAGGGTGGCTTTGTTTTCCGGCTTGACCAGGGTGTCGACGGTGCCGGGCGGCAGCTTGTTGAACGCGGCATTGGTGGGCGCGAAGACCGTGAACGGTCCCTTGCCTTGCAGCGTATCCACCAGGCCGGCGGCTTTCACGGCCGCGACCAGGGTGGTGTGGTCGGCGGAATTGACCGCGTTGGCGACGATGTTCTTGCTGGGCATCATCGCTTGACCGCCCACCATGACGTCTGCCGCGAAGGTGGGCGACAGGGTCAGGGCGGAGCAGGCGATGGCAATCGAAGCTAGCAATTTCATGACGATCTCCTTTTTGTTGGCCGTCACGAACACATACGGGGCTAGCCGGGAGATGGATGCGTGATGAGGGTTAGGACAAACCCTAGGTTGGCCGCGTCGCCAGCTTGCGCCTTGCCGCAGGGCCTACGCGGACGTTGGAGGCCGCCGCACGGGGTAAGCGCGCTTTTCGGGCACTTGTTCCCGATGCTGCGCTGGCACAGGGCAGGTAGTATCTAGACGTCTTGCCAAGCCGCGCACCGGCGCGCGGCACCGCCCGCGAATGGAGTTATTCGCTATTTTCCGGAGGATAAATACAAAGCATGGACGCGGAATTCTGGTTGGAACGCTGGCGCGACGGACGCACGCATTTTCATCAAACGCGCGTGACCCCTCTGTTGCAGAAATACTGGCCGACGCTGTCGGTGCCCCCCGGGGGCAAAGTGCTGGTGCCGCTCTGCGGCAAGTCGCTGGACATGGTCTGGCTGGCGGCGCAGGGCTTCCAGGTATTGGGCGTGGAACTGTCGCAATTGGCTGTCGAGCAATTCTTCAACGAAAACGAGCTCAAGCCAGTCATCCACGACACCGCCTACGGCAAGCACTACGTGGCGGGCAATATCGAAATCATCTGCGGCGACATCTTCAAGCTGGATGCGCAACTGCTGTCGCACTGCGTGGGCGCCTATGACCGCGCCGCGCTGGTGGCCCTGCCCGAGGACATGCGCGGCGCCTATGTGCGCCATGTCTACGGGCAATTGGCCCCGGGCTACCGTGGCCTCCTGATCACCCTGGATTACCCCCAGGAAGAAATGGAAGGGCCACCGTTCGCGTTGGTCGAACCCGAAGTGCGCACCTTGTTCACCGGCGTCTCGCCGGCGGTCATCATCGACCGCCGCGACATCCTGGCCAAGGAACCCAAGTTCGCCGAACGCGGCGTGAGCCGGCTGGACACCGTGGTGTACCGGCTGGGCGTGCAGGCATAAGGGGCTGCCGCGGCGGGTGCGCCGGCCGCGGCCTTCAGAAAAACCAGCCGCCGCGCGTCAGGTCTTTTTCGCAGCTCTTGTACTGGGCGGCGAATTTGTCGGCGCGCGCCTGCACTTTCTGCGACACCGTCTTGAGCCAGGCCTTGCGGTCGTAGCTGCGGTTGCGATAGCCGGTCCAGCCCTCGTGATAATTCAGGTACTGGCCATACGCGTCCGACTTGGACACCCCGTTCAGGCGCTGGGTCTTGCTCATGTACCAACCCATGAAGTCCAAGGCGTCCGCGAAATTGTCACGGCTGGAGCCCCAACCGCCGGCGTCCTTCTTGTAGTCGCCCCAGGTCTCGTCCTTGGCCTGGGCGTAGCCGTAGGCGGAACTGACGCGGCCCCAGGGAATGATGCCCAGGAAGTAATAGCGCGGCGGCACGGCGTCCTGCTTGAAAGAGGACTCCTGGTACATCATGGCCATGGGTACCGGCACCGGCGCGCCCCATTTTTTCTGCACCTTCAGCGCGGCGTCGTGCCAGTCGGGCTTTTCCCGGAAGATGGCGCAGATGTTCTCGGGGTTCGAGGGCGGGGCCGTGGCGCAGCCGGCAAGCGCCGTCAAGAGCGGCAGCGGCAGCAAAAGCCGTGTCATTGGCAATCTTCTCCTGGGGCCGGCAGCCGGCGGTTAGGGATTTTGTGTCATTGGTTACGGTGATTGTATGAAAACGTATCCCCTGAAAAGTTCCGTCCCCGACTAAATCGCCCGGCCCGGGTGATGTGGCCCTCATCGCCCGCCGCGGCAAGCCAAAGAAAAACGGCCCCGGATCGCTCCGGGGCCGTCTGCAGGCAAGCCTGGCTGGGGTTGAGGCTTACACCTCGATCACGTCCGCCACGTCCTTGTAGTCCGCGATCTTGTCGAAGTTCAGGTACTGATAGATCTGGTCGCCGCTCTTGGTGATGACGCCCATGTCGGCCATGTACTCGTCCTTGGTCGGGATGCGGCCCAGCTTCGAGCAGATCGCGGCCAGTTCGGCCGAACCCAGGTACACGTTGGTGTTCTTGCCCAGGCGGTTCGGGAAGTTGCGGGTGCTGGTCGACATGACGGTCGCGCCTTCGCGGACCTGCGCCTGGTTGCCCATGCACAGCGAGCAGCCCGGCATTTCGGTGCGGGCGCCGGCGGTGCCGAACACGCCGTAGTGGCCTTCCTCGGTCAGCTGGGTGGCGTCCATCTTGGTCGGGGGGGCGACCCACAGCTTGACCGGGATGTCGCGCTTGCCTTCCAGCAGCTTGGAGGCTGCGCGGAAGTGGCCGATGTTGGTCATGCAGCTGCCGATGAACACTTCGTCGATCTTGGCGCCGGCGACTTCCGACAGCGTCTTGACGTCGTCCGGGTCGTTCGGGCAGGCCACGATGGGCTCGTGCACGTCGGCCAGGTCGATCTCGATGACGGCGGCGTATTCGGCGTCGGCGTCCGGTTCCAGCAGCTGGGGATTGGCCAGCCAGGCTTCCATCGCCTTGATGCGGCGGCCCAGCGTGCGCTCGTCTTCGTAGCCGTTGGCGATCATCCACTTGAGCATCACGATGTTGCTGTTGATGTACTCGATGATCGGTTCCTTGTTCAGGCGCACCGAGCAGCCGGCGGCCGAACGTTCGGCGGAAGCGTCCGACAGTTCGAAGGCTTGTTCGACCTTCAGGTCGGGCAGGCCTTCGATTTCCAGGATGCGGCCGGAGAAGATGTTCTTCTTGCCTTGCTTGGCAACCGTCAGCAGGCCTTGCTTGATGGCGTACAGCGGGATCGCGTTGACCAGGTCGCGCAGGGTCACGCCGGGTTGCAGCTTGCCCTTGAAGCGGACCAGCACCGATTCCGGCATGTCCAGCGGCATCACGCCGGTGGCGGCGGCGAAGGCGACCAGGCCCGAGCCGGCCGGGAACGAGATGCCGATGGGGAAGCGGGTGTGCGAGTCGCCGCCGGTGCCGACGGTGTCGGGCAGCAGCATGCGGTTCAGCCACGAGTGGATCACGCCGTCGCCCGGGCGCAGCGAAACGCCGCCGCGGGTGCTGATGAATTCCGGCAGGGTGTGGTGCGTCTTGACGTCCACGGGCTTGGGGTAGGCGGCGGTGTGGCAGAACGACTGCATCACCAGGTCGGCCGAGAAGCCCAGGCAGGCCAGGTCCTTCAG
>JBEBOQ010000026.1:0-57498 GCA_040396375.1 Achromobacter xylosoxidans | reverse complement strand
CGGGCCCGCAGCGAATAGCTAAGCGGAATGCTCATGTTTTGGGAATGACATAGCCGACGCCTCTGACGTTCTGGATCAGGTTCTGCCCCAGTTTCTTGCGCAGGCCATGAATATAAACCTCAACCGCATTGCTGCTGACGCTGTCCTTCCAGCTGTACAGCTTCTCCTCGAGCTGGGCGCGCGAGAAGATCATGCCGGGCCGCGCGATGAGCGGTTCCAGCACCGCCCATTCGCGCGCGGTCAGCGGCACCGGCGTGCCGTCGACCGTGGCGGCGTGGGATTGCGGATCGATGGTGATGCCGTCGTGTTCGAACACCGGCTCGGCGCGGCCCGCGCTGCGGCGGATCAGCGCGCGCATGCGGGCCAGCAGTTCGTCGACGTCATAGGGCTTGACGATGTAGTCGTCGGCGCCGGCATCCAGTCCGGCGATGCGGTCGCTGACGGCGTCGCGCGCCGTGGCGATCAGCACCGGGGTGCGGTCCTTGCGCGCGCGCAGTTCGCGCAACAGCGTCAGTCCATCGCGGCGAGGCAGCCCGAGGTCGAGCAATACGAGGTCGTAGGGATCGGTGCGCAGGGCCAGTTCGGCCGCGTGGCCGTCCTTGACCCAATCGACGGCGTAGTGCTCGGCGCGCAGGCAGTCCAGCACGCTTTCCCCGATCATGGTGTCGTCTTCTACGAGAAGGATGCGCATGATAGTCGTTGCCGTGATGTGTCCAGCGGGTTGGACGCGCGCGGCAAGGCGGGAGTTCCCGCAAGGGAAGTGGCGGGGGACACCGGGCGGTGGATGCGGCCGGAAATGAAAAAAGCAGCCCGGTCGGGCTGCTTTTTGAATTCTGGTGCCGGCAATAGGAGTCGAACCTACGACCTTCGCATTACGAATGCGCTGCTCTACCAACTGAGCTATGCCGGCAAGACCATTTGCTTCGTTTCCGGCAAGCCAGAACTTCAAGCAAAACATCTTTTTCTTCGCAGTTCATGCCCTGTTTATGGGGCCCGATCTGGAAAGACCGAAATCATATCAGAGTTTTTCTGCGATGGGAAACATGCGGCGCCCCTCCCGCGAAAAAACATCGGATTTGCACACTTCGAATTTTTCCTTCATAATCTCGTTTCTTAGCAGTTCCCCGATAGCTCAGTCGGTAGAGCGACGGACTGTTAATCCGCAGGTCGCTGGTTCGAGCCCAGCTCGGGGAGCCAAAGAATTCAGGGTCATTCACGCAAGTGAATGGCCCTTTTGGTTTGGATTTTTGGTTTGGATTTTTGGCCTGGCCTGCCGTTTTGCTCGTGGCAATTTTTGGTCGACGCGATCTGCCTTGAACCCGTTTTAGTCAAAGCTAGGTGTTATGTAATAACATTCTATTTTTGACTGGGTAGGCCATCATGCAGACAGAAGGCGCGGCGCGGCCGCAAGGCGGGCGTTTGCCCGTGACGGTGTTGTCTGGTTTCCTGGGGGCGGGCAAGACCACCTTGCTCAACCATGTACTGAATAACCGCGAGGGCTTGCGGGTCGCGGTCATCGTCAATGACATGTCCGAGGTCAACATCGATGCCAGGCTGGTGCGCGAGGGTGGGGCCGCCCTGTCGCGGGCCGACGAAAAGCTGGTGGAGATGAGCAACGGCTGCATCTGCTGTACCTTGCGCGAAGACTTGCTGATCGAGATCCGCCGGCTGGCCGAGGAGGGGCGCTTTGACTACCTGCTGATCGAATCCACCGGCATCTCCGAACCCCTGCCGGTTGCCGAAACCTTCACGTTCCGAGACGAAGACGGGTCCAGCCTGTCCGACATCGCGCGGCTGGACACCATGGTGACGGTCGTGGATGCGTTCAATTTTCTGCGCGACTACGCCAGCCACGACAATCTGGCCGCTCGCGGCCAGACGCTGGGCGAAGAAGACGGGCGCACCGTGGTGGACCTGCTGATCGAGCAGGTGGAATTTTGCGACGTCATGGTGCTGAACAAGACCGACCTGGTGGGCGCGGACGAGTTGGCGCGGCTTGAAGCGATTTTGCACAAGCTCAATCCCCGCGCCGACATCGTGCGCGGCGAATTCGGCCGCGTGCCGCTGGCGCGGGTGCTGGACACGGGCCGCTTCGATTTCGAGGCGGCGGCCCAGGCTCCGGCCTGGCTCAAGGAGCTGCGCGGAGATCATGTGCCCGAGAGCCAGGAATACGGCATCGGCAGTTTCGTGTTCCGCGCCCGGCGGCCGTTCCACCCGCAGCGGCTATGGGATTGGGTGCACGAGGAGTGGCCGGGCGTGGTGCGCTCCAAAGGCTATTTCTGGCTGGTGACGCGGCCGGCGATTGCGGCCTCCTGGTCGCAAGCCGGGCCTGTCACGCGTTATGGCGCGGCAGGATATTGGTGGGCTGCGCTGCCGGCCGAGCGCTGGCCGGACGACGCGGAGTCGCGGGCCCGCATCGTGGCCGAATGGGATCCCGTGTACGGCGACCGTTGCCAGGAATTGGTCTTGATCGGCATTGGCATGGACGAAGCCGCGCTGCGTGCGCGTCTTGCGAGTTGCTTGATGACGCAAGAAGAAATGGCCCGATCGGCCGCGGAATTGGCTACGATCCGGGATCCGTTCCCCCTCTGGGGATCGGCGCAATAGCGAGGGCGGGGCAAGGCTCCGGAGTGGATGGGCACGCAAGACGATAAGCGCATTGGCGTAACGGTGATTTCAGGGTTCCTGGGCAGCGGCAAGACCACGCTGCTCAATCGCCTGCTGCGAGAACCGGCTTATGCCGATGCGGTCGTCATCGTCAATGAATATGGCGATATCGGCGTGGATCATCACCTGGTCCGTCTGGCGCCGGACAACATCGTGCTGATCGAGGGCGGCTGCCTGTGCTGCGTGGTCAGCGGAGCGGTCGCGGATACGCTGCGCGAGCTGTTCATGCTGGCCATCGGCCGCCGCATCAAGCCATTCCGGCGTGTGCTGATCGAAACCAGCGGGTTGGCGGATCCGGCCCCCGTGCTCTTCACGCTCAAGCATGATCGCTTCTTGGCCGAGCGCTACGCGTACCAGGGGGCGCTCGTGTTGGTCGACGTGCGCCACGGCCCGCAGCAGCTCGAAAGCCAGCCCGAAGCCCTGCGCCAGTTGGCGCTGGCCGATACGATCGTGTTCAGCAAATCCGACTTGGCAGATGCCGCGCAACTGCGCGAAATGGAGCAGGCGGTGGCCGAGATCAATCCCGGTGCCCGGCGTTGCGTGCAGCGCGGCGATGCGCCCTTGGCGGGCGTGTTGCTGGAGGGACCCGATACGCAGGCGAGGCGCGACGGCACCGACCTGGCGGGTTGGCTGCAGGCATTTTCCAAGCCGATGCCGGCGCGACATGCGCAGGTGGCGAGCTTTTCCCTGACGCTGGTGGCCCCCATTGGGCGTGCTGCCTTCCTGGCGGGCGTTTCCCGCATCCAGGAGCAGTTCGGGCCTGCGCTGCTGCGCATGAAGGGCCTGGTCTGTTTTGAGGGCGAGACCTTGCCGTGCGAAGTGCATGGCGTGCATGGCGAGCTTTATCCCATTAGGCAGTTGGCGCAGTGGCCGGGCGACGAGCGTCTGTCGCAATTGGTCTATATCGTCAGGGGTGCGGACGTGGCTGAGGTGCGCGCGGTAGCCTGTGCCGCGCTGGGGCAGTTTCCCGCGTAGCGCCGCGCCGAGCGGTCCTGGGGTTTCTCGGGCTGGCGCGCGGCGGGTGGCCGTTGGGGGATCTTCACGAAACGTTGGTCTCGCGCCACAATCGCCGATTCGGTTGCGGGGCCGGGTGGGCTGACGATCTCCGGGCATAAAGGGCTCTGGACGGGCAGGCGGCCCATCATTTCAGATACTGAAAATGCACGGAAGTACGGTATAACCGGAAAGTCTGATGCAAAAATCGAGACAATCATGGACCGATTGAAAGCGATGCAGGTATTCGTGGAGGTCGCCGACAGAGGGAGCTTGTCGGCGGCGGCGGTTCATCTGGATATGTCCCGGGCCATGGTGTCGCGCTACCTGGCTGAAATGGAGCAATGGGTGGGGGTGCGCCTGCTGCATCGCACCACCCGTCGTCTCAGCCTGACCCCGGCGGGCGCTGAAACACTGCCGCGTTGCCGGCAGATGCTCGACATGGTGGGCGACCTGCGCAATGCCGTGTCCACACCGGAAGACACGCCGCGCGGCCTGTTGCGCATGACCACCAGCATGTCGTTTGGCTCCCGGCACTTGGCGCGCGTGGTCACCGACTACGTCAAGTTGCATCCCGGCACCTCGGTTGACCTGATGCTGGTCGAGCGGGCCGTCAATCTGGTCGAAGAGCGGGTTGACTTGGCCGTGCGCATCACCAACGACCTGGATCCCAACCTGATCGCCCGCAAGCTGGCCGTGTGCCGGTCGGTGGTCTGTGCTTCGCCGCAGTACCTGCAGCGCGAAGGCGAACCGGCGCGGATCGAAGACCTGTCCCTGCGCAATTGCCTGACCCATTCGTATTTCGGCAAGAGCCTCTGGCGCTTCGAGCGCGACGGCGTGCCGGTGGATGTGCCAGTCAGCGGCAATATCAGCGCCAACGAGGTGTCGGTGTTGCTGCAAGCCGCGCTGGAAGGAGCGGGTGTAGCGATGTTGCCGACCTACTACGCCGCCGAATACGTGGCCGACGGTCGCCTGAAGGCCATCTTGCCTCAGGCCAAACCGCAGGAACTTGGCATCTACGGCGTCTACGTCTCGCGCCGTCAAATGCCCTTGATACTGCGTTCGATGCTGGATTTTCTGGTGGAAAGGCTGGGCTCCGCGCCGTGGGATGCGCCCTGAGCGGCGTTTGGCTTTGAGGGCTCGCGTTGCTGTTCGCAAGTGTGCATGTGCCGCGCTTTGGGTTGAGGCGCGGGTATATAACGGTATAATTTAAGCGCTTTATCGTCAGGCTGAGCAGTGCGTGAGGGGGCCGTTGCCCATGTCCGCAAGCATGCAGCCTTGGAAAACATCTAAGAATCGTAATTCCGGCTTGAATAAGCCGCAGCATCGCGGGGCCAGTCTCCAGGTGCATGAGGGGAGGCGCATCCGCTTTTCCGGTTGGCGGCGCGTGTGCCGCGCTGGAAGTGGGTGCCTGACGATTCAGGTCCTTGATATCGATTACCGCAATATCGATTGCCGCGGGAAAAAAGCGCCGGACCTGGCGTATTCCGCAGGCTTGTTGGCTTGTTATGCCAGCTTTTCCGGATTTTGCTTAAGAATTGTCCCCGCTTGTTGCCGGGGCGCGCGTGCAAGCCATCGCGTGCAGCCCATCTTGAGGGGCGCGGACCCCCGCGGCGTGAGCCCGCGGCGGTTGGCAGTAAACACAGGATTCTCGTGAAAAATTCGCAAACCAGCGCTGTCTGTAGCCGTCCTGCCCATGGGTGGGCTTGGGTGGCTGCGCAGGTCGGCGGGGCGTGCGAATTTAGCGTGCGCGAATTTGGCCGGGGTTTTGGGTTTGGCCGTACTTGCCT
Source organism: Achromobacter xylosoxidans (assembly GCA_040396375.1). GTDB lineage: Bacteria > Pseudomonadota > Gammaproteobacteria > Burkholderiales > Burkholderiaceae_B > Achromobacter > Achromobacter xylosoxidans_D. The sequence goes on along the minus strand of JBEBOQ010000026.1, from coordinate 52,048 downwards.
TGTTCGTACTCGCCTTGCTATTTCACAATCGTCGGCAGCACAAATGCCGGCACAAATGAAAAAGGCCCGGCGCATTCGCCAGGCCTTGATCAATTTGGTTGCGGGGGCAGGATTTGAACCTACGACCTTCGGGTTATGAGCCCGACGAGCTGCCAGACTGCTCCACCCCGCGTCTGAGAAAAGAATATTAACCTTATTTTCAACCTAACGCAAGTTAGCCCCTTTTTATTGAATTTGAATGTCGATGAACGATAGCGAGGCAATACTCGTGCTGGAAACCGCGCTGCTCTGCGCGGTGCAGCCGATGCAACTGTCCGAAATGCGCAAGCTGTTCGGGGACGATGAACAATTCGACAACAGCGCCTTGCGCACGTTGCTGGAGACGCTGCAGGGCAACTGGGCCGACGGTGGCCTGGAGCTGGTGCAACTGGCGACGGGCTGGCGGTTCCAGAGTCGTCCGCACATGCAGCGCTACCTGGAACGGCTGAATCCTGAAAAGCCGCCCAAGTATTCGCGCGCGGTGATGGAAACCCTGGCGATCGTGGCCTGGCGCCAGCCGGTGACGCGTGGCGACATCGAAGATATCCGTGGCGTGACCGTGTCCTCGAACATCGTGAAGGCGCTGGAAGACCGCGGCTGGATCGAAGTGATTGGGCACCGCGATGCCCCGGGACGCCCGGCGTTGTTCGGCACCACACGCCAGTTCCTGGATGATCTGGGTCTGCGCGCGCTGGATGAGCTGCCTGCGCTGGAATCCGCGCATGCGGCGGCGGCCCTGGCGGGTCTGGATCTGGGTGAAGTGCAGCAATTGGCCGAGGCCGCCGAGGCCGAAGCGCAGGGCGAAGCCGCGGCCGCCCAAGGCGACGCGCAGGCAGGCGCCGGGGGGGCTGGCGATGATGCGCAGGCGAATATCCCGGTTGCGGAATTGTCTGTTTCGGACGACGATGCAACCATAGCGTCGGTCGATAGCGTAGAATCCCCGCTTTCGCGCACAGAAGAAGACGCGATTCCCGCAGACGATTCCACCGTCCGGGTGCAAGCCGAAAGCTTGTCCGATGCGCCATCCGTGGGCATCGAGAATGCCGGGCGCTTCGATGAAGCCGAGGCACCGGTCGTGGATGCCGCCCAAGAGGCGCATAGCGGGTTGTCCGAAAACCATGCTGATACCGACAGTCCTGACGCAGCCGCCGAGCCTGGCGCCGCGAACGAACGTGTCGAGCACGCGGAAAGCGCGGAACTGACCGAATCGATAGACACGGCCGAACCCTTGGCGCCTGGCGCCGACGCGTTCGAGCCTGATACCGGCTCCGCCCCGGCGGAGCCTGCCGAGCCGGATTCCGACCAGCCTGAGGCTGATCGCGAACCGGCGTCCCCCGATGATGATGAGCCTGCCGCCGGCAGGCCTACCCAAGTTTGAAATTCGGAGCTGTCCCAGTGACAACGAATACAGCAATGCAGGACGATAATCCCCGTCCGGATGACGCCGTTTCCAACGGGCAGCCGGACGCTTCCGCTACCCGCGAGCCGGCCGCCGAAGGCGAAGCCCGCGGTCGCGGCCGCAAGCTGCGTACGCCGTTCCGCCGCCGCCGTGGCGACGCCGCTGCCGCCGAGCAGGCGCCGACCACTGAAGGGCAGGCCCCCGAGGCCAGCCAGGCCGACACGGCCGATACCCGTGGTGGCGAGCAAGAGGCCGAGCAGGCGCTGGCGTACCTGGATACCGCCGATCGCATGGAGCAACGGCTGGGCAAGTACCTGAACAGCGATGTGGTCATGCCCAAGTTGCACAAGGTGCTGGCCGATGCCGGCATCGGCTCGCGCCGCGAAATGGAAGAGCTGATCGTCGCCGGCCGTGTGTCGGTCAACGGCGAGCCGGCACATATCGGCCAGCGTGTGGCCCCGAACGACCAGGTCCGCGTCAATGGCAAGCCCATCATGCGGACCAACACCAAGAAGCCGCCCCGCGTGATCCTGTATCACAAGCCGTCCGGCGAAATCGTCAGCCATGACGATCCGGGTGGTCGTGCCAGCGTGTTCGCGCGCCTGCCCAAGCTGCGCACGGGCAAGTGGCTGTCGGTCGGACGGCTGGACTTGAACACCGAAGGCCTGCTGATATTCACCACGTCGGGCGACATGGCCAACCGGATCATGCATCCGCGCTACGGCACCGAACGTGAATACGCCGTGCGCGTGCTGGGCGAGATGGACGAGGCCCAGCGCCAGTCGCTGGTCGACGGCATTGAGCTGGAAGACGGCGTGGCCGCTTTCGGCGCGCTCGACTACCTGGGTGGCGACGGCAGCAACCGCTGGTACCGCGTGACCCTGCAAGAAGGCCGCAACCGCGAAGTGCGCCGCATGTTCGAAGCGGTCGGCGTCACCGTCAGCCGTCTGATCCGCACCCGGTTTGGTGACGTGGTGCTGCCGCGCACGCTGCGCCGTGGTCGCTGGGAAGAGCTCGACGCCTCGCTGGTTACCGCGCTGATGGTGCAGTTGGGTCTGTTGCGCGAAGACGACGATGCCGGTGGCAACCGCCGTCGTTCCAAGCAGCCCCAATCGCATGACAGCGCCTTGCCTCCGGGTTTTGGCACGCTGGAGCGCAATGGCACTAACGGCGCCCGCATCGGTCGCCGCGGCAAGATTCAAGGTGGCCGTGCGGGCAGCGCCGGCCAGACGGCTGCGTGTCCTTCGGATCCCTTCGGCACCGGCTTGATGATCGCCGGCGGCTATGCCAATGGCCATCCGCTGGCCAGCGAGTCCGCCGGTAATGCCAGCGGCAACGGCGGCCGCAAGGGCGGCAAGCCCACGGGTGGTCGTGGCGCCGCCGGTGCTGGCGGCAAGCCGGGTGGACGCCCTGGTGGCAAGGCGGGTGGCAAGCCGCGCGGCCCGCGTGCCGCGGCGGCGAACGGCCCCGCGACCCCTGCGGCGGTGGGCAACGTGGCCGAAGCGCCGGCAGGCGCCGGTCGCAAGCCTTCGGGCGGCAAGCCCGGCGGTAAGCCGGCAGGTGCGCGCGGCGGCAATGCCGGTCGCAGCGGCAAGCCGGCCGGCGCGGGTCGCGGCCCCAATAAGGCGGAAGGTGCTCGTACTGGTGGCGGCAACAAGCCCGAAGGCTCCCGCACTGGGGGCGGCAACAATAAAGGTCCGGGCGCCGGCGGCAAGCCGCGCGCACCGCGCAGTGCTTCGTCCTCGCCGCGTGGCGACGACTGGCAGCCACGTGGCGCCTCGGCCCACGAATCCCGTCTGGGCGTGATGGGCGGGCGCGGCGGAAGAGGGCGTTAAACCGTTTCCCAGGCGGCGCCGAGGTGGGGTCGCCTGTCGGATGTGTCCCACATAAACGTAAGCCCGTGACGAATCAGGCGTTTTTCCGGTTTATCTGGTAAAATCAATGGTTATCATGGCTTCGCGTTCTTGCCCTTGCGCCTTGGCTTTCGGCTTTGGCCCCCGGTTTTGTTTGGCTTAAATGCGTTTGGTTTAAACGCATTGGCTTAAATGCTACGGGTAGTAGTGGGTACGGAAGGTTATGCGGGGCGGGCGGGTGTGTCGGGTGGGGCGTCAGGGGGCGGGTGCGTTGCGGGTTGACGCAAGCCAGGCTGCCGCAAGCCAAGTCGACGCAAGCCGAAATTTTAGGTCGCAATATAGGGCACTGCCCAGCATTGCTCCTTACGTGCAGTAGGGTGGCGGCTGGGCACTGTGCAATACGGTGGGCTGGGCGTGCAGCCCATTTTTTTTGAGTATATGGCTGATTTATTCGCATTGACCAAAGAGGCTCTGGCCGGCATGGACGTCGAACTCGTGGACGTCGAGCGTGCCGCCCTGGGCCTTTTGCGCGTCACGATCGATCGGGTCGGCGGTGTGCGCATCGAAGACTGCGAGCAGGTGTCCCGCCAATTGTCGCGGGTGTACGAGGTCGAGAACATCGACTACAAGCGGCTGGAAGTCGGTTCGCCGGGCATTGACCGCCCGTTGCGCAACGAGGCCGAATTCCGTCGCTTCGCGGGCGAACGCATCGAGATCAAGCTGCGCGAGGCATTGGACGGACGCAAGGTCTTCTCCGGCACGTTGACCGTGCCCGAAGACGCGCCCGCGGCTTCGGACGCCGTGGCAGGCATGCACAAGACCGTGTTCGGTCTCGAATTTGAGGCAAAAAAGAACGAAGTCCAGGTGTTGAATTTCACGGTCGACGATATCGAGCGTGCAAAACTGGATCCCGTTCTGGATTTCAAGGGCAAAAAGCGATGAGTCGCGAAATTCTTCTGTTGGTCGATGCCTTGGCGCGTGAAAAGAACGTCACGCGTGATGTCGTGTTCGGGGCGCTGGAAAGCGCGCTGGCCTCGGCCATGAAAAAGCGCTTCAAGGATGATGCGGACATTCGTGTTGCCATCGATCGTGAAACCGGTGACCACGAAGGGTTCCGCCGCTGGCTGGTGGTGCCCGACGAAGCGGGCCTGCAAGAGCCCGACAAGCAGGAAATGCTGTCGGACGCGGTCGAGATCGTGCCCAACATCCAGGTTGGCGAGTACATCGAGGAGCCGCTCGAGCCCATCGAGTTCGGCCGTATCGGCGCCCAGGCGGCCAAGCAGGCGATCCTGCAGAAGATCCGCGACGCCGAGCGCGAACAGGTCCTGAACGACTTCCTGGATCGCGGCGAAACCATCGTGTCCGGCACCATCAAGCGCATGGACAAGGGCGACGCCATCATCGAGACCGGCAAGATCGAAGCGCGCCTGCCGCGTTCCGAAATGATCCCGAAGGAAAACCTGCGCGTCGCCGACCGCGTGCGCGCTTTCGTGTTGCGCGTTGACCACGCCGCCCGTGGCCAGCAGGTGATCCTGTCGCGTACCTCGCCCGAGTTCATCCGCCAGCTGTTCGAGAACGAAGTGCCCGAGATCGAGCAGGGCCTGCTCGAGATCAAGGCGGCGGCTCGCGACGCCGGCGTGCGTGCGAAGATCGCCGTGGTGGCATACGATAAGCGTATCGACCCGATCGGCACTTGCGTGGGCATGCGCGGTTCCCGCGTGACCGCCGTGCGCAACGAGCTGGGCGGCGAACAGGTCGATATCGTGCTGTGGTCCGAAGACCCCGCGCAGTTCGTCATCGGCGCCCTGGCGCCCGCCAACGTCGAATCCATCGTGGTGGACGAAGACAAGCACGCGATGGACGTCGTGGTGGACGAAGAAAACCTGCCCAAGGCCATCGGCGCCAAGGGTCAGAACGTGCGCCTGGCTTCCGAGCTGACCGGCTGGCAGATCAACATCATGACGCCGGAAGAAAGCCTGAACCGCCAGGAAGTCGAGCGTTCGGGCCTGCGCGCCACGTTCATGAACAAGCTGGACGTCGATGAGGAAGTCGCCGACATCCTGATCGACGAAGGTTTCACCGGTATCGAGGAAATCGCCTACGTGCCCATGCAGGAACTGCTGGAAATCGAGGCGTTTGACGAAGACACCATCAACGAGTTGCGCGCCCGTGCCCGCAATGCGCTGCTGACCGAGGCCATCGCCCAGGAAGAGCGCCTTGAGACCGCACAGGATTTGCTTGAACTCGAAGGCATGACGCCGGAGCTGGCCGCCAAGCTGGCCGAGCGTCAAGTGCATACGCGTGATGATCTGGCCGAATTGGCGACGGACGAGCTGGCGGAAATCGCCGGCCTGACCGAGCAGGAAGCCAGCGACCTCATCATGCGTGCCCGCGCCCATTGGTTCGACGAAGAATAACCAAAAGGACACGGGTCTGCGGCGGATGGCCGTCAAGTCCGCCGCAAGTTCACGTTGTTTGTAATAGCTGCATATAGGGAAGAGAGAGCCTAATGTCGAGTAACACCGTCGCCCAGTTCGCTACCGAGCTGAAAATGCCTGCCAATGTGCTGCTGGAACAGCTGCGCTCGGCCGGCGTTGACCTCAAATCGGTCGACGATTCCGTCACCGACAGCGACAAGGCGAAATTGCTCGAATCGCTGCGTCGCGCCCACGGCGCGACCGAAGGCAAGAAGATCACCCTGACGCGCCGCCAGACCTCCGAGATCCGCCAGGCCGATGCCACCGGCCGCTCGCGCACCATCCAGGTCGAGGTCCGCAAGAAGCGCGTGTTCGTCAAGCGTGATCCCTCCGAAATCGCCCTGGAACAGGCCGCGTCCGCGCGCGCCGAAGAAGAAGCCTCCGTCGAAGAGGCGCAGCAGGTCTCCGCGCCGGCTGCTCCCGAGGTTCCCGCCGCGGTCGAGCCTCGCGAGGCCGCGCCCGTCCAGGCCGAGGCGGCTGCCCCGGCCAAGGCGGAAGAACCCGCTGCTGTAGAAGCGCCCGCGCCGGTAGAAGCGCCCGCGCCCGTTGAATCCGTCGCGGCCGAAGTGCCCGCCCCCGTCGAGGCGAAACCCGCCGAAGTCCAGGCCCAGCCTGAACCCGAACCGACGCCGGCGCCTGCTCCTGCCGAGCCCGTGGCCGAAGAGGCCAAGCCCGAAGTCAAGACTGAATCCACCGAGCCCAAGGCTGAAGAAGCCAAGCCGGAACCCGTTGTGCTAGCCAATAAGTCCGAACCATCTTCCTCCCAGGCCGCCGCGCCTGTCGCCCAGGCTCAGCCTGCCGCGAAGTCCGAACCCGTCAAGCCCGCCGCGAAGCCCGAGCCCGCCGCGCCCGCCGTCAAGGTGGGCAATCGTGCGGACAACCGCCGCGCCGGCCCGCCTCTTGCCGCCTCCGCCACGCCGGCGGCTCGCGACGAGGCTCGCCGCGCCGCCGAGGCCGAAGCCGCCGCGCTGCGCGAGATGCTGAACCGCCCGCGCAAGGTGCTGCGCGCTCCCGAGCCGGAAGCGCCCGCCGCCGCGGCGCCGATTTCGGGCACGCTGCACAAGCCCGCCGGCAAGCCGGGCGCCGCTCCTGGCGCCAAGAAGGACGCCAAGCCCGCCGCGCCCGGTGCGAAGAAGACCATCAAGACGGCCGAAGTCGCTTCGACCTGGTCCGAGGACTCCTCGCGCAAGAAGCCCGCCGACAAACCGGCAGCCCCGGCCAGCCGTGACGGCTGGCGCGCTGGCGGCAAGGGTGGCGGCAAGGGCGGCCGAGGCGGCCGCAACCAGCAGAACGATCGCCGCAGCGAACCGGCACCGCAGGAATTCATCGCGCGTGAAGTCCACGTGCCGGAAACCATCAGCGTGGCCGACCTGGCCCACAAGATGTCCGTCAAGGCCGCCGAGGTCATCAAGCAATTGATGAAGCTGGGCCAGATGGTCACCATCAACCAGGTGCTGGACCAGGAAACGGCCATGATCGTGGTCGAGGAACTGGGCCACGTGGCGATCGCCGCCAAGCTGGATGACCCGGAAGCCTTCCTGGACGAAACCGCCACCGTGTCGGAAGCCGAACAGCTGCCGCGCGCCCCGGTCGTGACCGTCATGGGCCACGTCGACCACGGCAAGACCTCGCTGCTGGACTACATCCGCCGCGCCAAGGTTGCCGCGGGCGAAGCCGGCGGCATTACGCAGCACATCGGCGCCTACCACGTTCAGACCGAACGCGGCATGGTGACCTTCCTTGACACCCCGGGCCACGAGGCGTTCACCGCCATGCGTGCCCGCGGCGCCAAGGCGACCGACATCGTCATCCTGGTGGTGGCCGCCGACGACGGCGTGATGCCGCAAACGCGCGAAGCCATTCACCATGCGAAGGCTGCCGGCGTGCCCATGGTGGTTGCCATCACCAAGATCGACAAGCCCTCGGCCAACCCCGACCGCGTGAAGCAGGAACTGGTTGCCGAGCAAGTGGTGCCGGAAGAATACGGCGGCGACGTGCCGTTCGTGGGTGTGTCGGCCAAGAGCGGCGAAGGCATCGACGCCTTGCTCGAAAACGTGCTGCTGCAAGCCGAAGTGCTCGAACTGAAGGCCCCCGAAGACGCGCCCGCCAAGGGCCTGGTCATCGAAGCCCGTCTGGACAAGGGCCGCGGCCCGGTCGCCACGATCCTGGTGCAGAGCGGTACGCTCAAGCGCGGTGACGTGGTGCTGGCCGGCGCGAGCTTTGGCCGCGTGCGCGCCATGCTCGACGAAAACGGCAAGCCGATCCAAACGGCTGGCCCGTCGATCCCTGTCGAAATTCAGGGCCTGACCGAAGTGCCGGCCGCTGGCGACGAACTGATGGCGCTGTCCGACGAGCGCAAGGCGCGCGAAATCGCGCTGTTCCGCCAAGGCAAGTTCCGCGACGTCAAGCTGGCCCGCCAGCAGGCCGCCAAGCTCGAGTCCATGTTCGACAACCTGGGCGAAGGCACGCAGACCCTGGCCCTGATCGTGAAGACCGACGTCCAGGGTTCGCAGGAAGCGCTGGTGCAGTCCTTGACCAAGCTGTCGACCGACGAAGTGCGTGTGCAGGTTGTGCACGCGGCCGTGGGCGGCATCTCGGAAAGCGACATCAACCTGGCCATCGCCTCGAATGCTGTCGTGATCGGCTTCAACGTCCGCGCCGAAGCCAGCGCCAAGAAGCTGGCCGAGACCAACGGCATCGACGTGCGCTACTACAACATCATCTACGACGCCGTGGACGAGGTGAAGGCAGCCATGTCGGGCATGTTGGCGCCCGAGAAGAAGGAAGAAGTCATCGGCCTGGTCGAGATCCGCGAGGTCTACAGCATCTCCCGCATCGGCAACATCGCCGGTTGCATGGTGCTCGACGGCCTGGTGCGTCGCGATTCGCAGGTCCGCCTGCTGCGCAACAACGTGGTCCACTGGACCGGCCAGCTCGATTCGCTGCGCCGCTTCAAGGACGACGTCAAGGAAGTCAAGTCGGGCTTCGATTGCGGTCTTACGCTGCGCGGCAACAACGACATCCAGGTGGGCGACCAGCTGGAAGTCTTTGAAATCAAGGAAATCGCGCGTACGCTGTAAGGCGTCGCGAGGCATTGCTTCTAATGAGCCGTCACAAGTCCAAAGCCATCCCCGGCCGCAATCTGCGACTGGCCGACCAGATCCAGAAGGATCTGGCCGGGATCATCCAGCGCGAGATCGACACGACCCGCGCTGGCTTGATCACGCTCTCCGGTGTGGAACTGTCGACCGACTACGCGCATGCCAAGGTGTATTTCACGGTCCTGGGCGCCGAGCCCGAGGCCGCGACCGCCTTGCTGAACGAGAAGGCCGGCTGGCTGCACTCCCAGCTGTACAAGCTGCTGCACATTCATACTGTCCCCACTTTGCGCTTCTTCCACGACGAGCAGATTGCCCGTGGTATCGAAATGTCGATCCTCATCGACCGCGCAAACCGGCCCGGCCCGCACTCGGGCGTGCCCGACGAACCTGAAGACCAGTCCTGATCGGGCTGTCGTCACTGCTTTAATTTCCGGATTCCGACGATGGCTAAACGACGCGGGCTTGCGCTCGACGGTGTGCTGTTGCTCGACAAACCCGTAGGTTTGTCGAGTAATCACGCATTGCAACGCGCAAAACGTGCCATGGACGCGGCGAAAGCCGGCCATACCGGTACGCTGGACCCCTTTGCCACCGGCTTGCTGGTGTGCTGCATGGGTCGGGCGACCAAGATTTCCGGCGCGATGCTGAACGCCGACAAGGCATATCGCGCTACGCTGCAATTTGGCGAAGAAACCGATTCCGGCGACCTGACCGGCAACGTGGTGTCTACCGCCGAGCCTGGTTTTGTCGTCGAGGAACAGGCCTTGCGCGAAGCGCTGTCACGTTTCTCGGGCACGATCGAGCAGATTCCGCCCATGTATTCGGCGCTCAAGCGCGACGGCAAGCCGCTGTACGAATACGCGCGGGCCGGCATCGAGTTGGAACGCCCGCCGCGGCAGATTACGATTTACCGCATCGAGCTGCTGTCCCTGAACGGGACGCAGGCAGAGATCGATGTGGCTTGCAGTAAAGGCACATACATCCGGACGCTGGCCCAGGACATCGGGCGCGCGCTGGGCTGTTACGCCCACCTGGCGGCGCTGCGGCGCACGCACGTCGGGCCTTTTTCTCTGGAACGCGCCGTTGCGCTGGATGCCTTGCAGGCGATGCCAGACCCCAAGCAGGCATTGCTTGCACTGAACGAATTGCCGGCGGGCTTGCTGCCCGCCACCTGACCTTAAAGGACTCGCTATGACTCGCGCCTTGCGCAACGTCGCCATCATCGCCCACGTGGACCACGGTAAAACCACCCTGGTCGACCAGCTGCTGCGCCAATCCGGCACCTTCCGCGAAAACCAGGCGCTGACCGAACGGGTCATGGACTCGAACGACCTGGAAAAAGAACGCGGCATCACGATTCTGGCCAAGAACTGTGCCGTTGAATACGAAGGCACGCACATCAACATCGTCGACACCCCGGGGCACGCGGACTTCGGCGGCGAAGTCGAGCGCGTGCTGTCGATGGTCGACGGCGTGCTGCTGCTGGTCGATGCCGTCGAAGGCCCGATGCCGCAGACCATCTTCGTGACCCGCAAGGCGCTGGCCCTGGGCCTGAAGCCCATCGTGGTGGTCAACAAGGTCGACCGTCCGGGCGCCCGCACCGATTTCGTCATCAACGCCACGTTCGACCTGTTCGACAAGCTGGGCGCCACCGACGAGCAGCTGGACTTCCCGGTGGTCTACGCCTCGGGCCTGTCGGGCTACGCCGGCCTGAACCCGGACGTGCGCGAAGGCAATATGCGTCCGCTGTTCGAAGCCATTCTGGAACACGTGCCGCAGCGCGACGACGATCCCAATGGTCCGCTGCAAATGCAGATCATCTCGCTGGACTACAACAGCTACGTCGGCAAGATCGGCGTGGGCCGCATCAACCGTGGCCGTATGCGCCCCGGCATGGAAGTGGCCTACAAGTTCGGTCCCGACGGCCAGGGCGGCCGCGGCCGCATCAACCAGGTCCAGAAGTTCCACGGCCTGGAGCGCGTCGTGGTGGACGAAGCTGAAGCCGGCGACATCGTGCTGATCAACGGCATCGAAGAACTGGGCATCGGCTGCACCGTCACCGACGTGGCCACGCAGGAAGCCCTGCCGATGCTGCGCATCGACGAACCGACCCTGACCATGAACTTCATGGTGAACACGTCGCCGCTGGCCGGCCGTGAAGGCAAGTTCGTGACCAGCCGCCAAGTGCGCGACCGTCTGGATCGTGAACTGAAGTCCAACGTGGCGCTGCGTGTGCGCGACACGGGCGACGACACGGTGTTCGAAGTGTCGGGCCGTGGCGAACTGCACTTGACCATTCTGCTGGAAACGATGCGCCGCGAAGGCTACGAGCTGGCCGTGTCGCGCCCGCGCGTGGTGTTCAAGGACATCGACGGCGTGAAGTGCGAGCCGTTCGAATCGCTGACCGTCGACGTCGAAGACGCCCACCAGGGCGGCGTGATGGAAGAGCTGGGCCGCCGCAAGGGCGATCTGCAGGACATGCAGCCGGACGGCCGTGGCCGCACCCGCCTGGAATACCTGATCCCCGCCCGTGGCCTGATCGGTTTCCAGAACGAGTTCCTGACGCTGACGCGCGGCACCGGCCTGATGAGCCACATCTTCCACGAATACGCGCCCATCAAGGAAGGCTCGATCGGCGAGCGCCGCAACGGCGTGCTGATCAGCCAGGACAACGGCGACGCCGTGGCCTACGCGCTGTGGAAGCTGCAGGATCGCGGCCGCATGTTCGTGAACCCGGGCGATGCGCTGTACGAAGGCATGATCATCGGCATCCACAGCCGCGACAACGACCTGGTCGTGAACCCGATCAAGGGCAAGCAGCTGACCAACGTGCGCGCCTCGGGCACCGACGAAGCCGTGCGCCTGGTTCCGCCGATCCAGATGTCGCTGGAATACGCCGTGGAATTCATCGACGACGACGAACTGGTCGAAATCACGCCCAAGTCGATCCGTCTGCGCAAGCGTTTCCTGCTGGAAAACGAGCGCAAGCGCGCCTCGCGCGAATCCGCCGTCTAAGCGCAAGCCGGGGCATCGCCCCGCCTGCGACGACAGTAAAAGGCCGTATGCCCCAGGGCGTACGGCCTTTTTTTACGCCCAGCATTGTGCGGGGCGCACCTGCCTAGGCATGTTGGTGACGGTACTCTTGCGTCTTGCCCCCGTATCCATAAGCCGCCGCCCTTGCGTCGATCACGTGCACGTATGAGCACTCGTGCAGCTCGCCCAGGATCTCGCTGAAGGACGCGTAGATCTCCTGGATGTAGCGCGCCTTCTCGGCCTTGGTGTTGGTTTCATCCGTGACGCTGATGTCCAGGTGGAAAGCGTTCTTGCCCACCTCGGATAGCGGCCGACCGCCGATGAACCAGAGGTCGTGTGGAATGTGCTGCAGGGTGATGGCGATGACCGGCAGCTTCTTGCCCAGCACGGACTGGGTCAGGCCGGCGACGGAATCGACGATGCGGCGGTTGATGGCGGCGTCGTATTGGCCGGAAACGTGGATGACGATGTGAGGCATGGAGGGCTCCTGGTGGTGACGATATGGAGCCAGTGTAGGAAGCTGATTGACATCGGAAAAGCGGGAATTTACGATTTCAGCCATCGAATAAACCGTTGGATAAACCATGTCTGGATTCGACTTGGACCAGCTGCGCACCCTGGTGGCCGTACTGGACGCGGGCAGCCTGACCGCTGCGGCGCCCAAGGTGTTTCTGTCGCAATCATCGGTCAGCGAACAGATGCGCAAGCTGGAAGAGCGGGCCGGCCAGCCGCTGCTGATCCGTGGCAAATCCGGCGTAACCGCCACGCCGGCGGGCGAACGGTTGCTGGAACATGCGCGCGCGATCCTGGCGCTGAGCGAGGCGGCTTATCGCGATCTGCGCGGCGTCGCGTTGCGCGGCGAGTTGCGTTTGTGCATCACCGATTACTTCCGTCCGGGTGACGTGGCGCGCATGCTGCGGCGGCTGAACGAGCAGTACCCGCAGGTGCGCATGCACGTCACGATCATGAAGAGCGGCACGATCGAAGCGGCCTACGAACGCGGTGAGATCGACGTGGGCATCTCGATGGTGATCCAGGAGCGCGGCAAGCTGAAAGGACGCCCGCAGGGGCCGCTGCTGCGTCGCGAATCGCTGCTGTGGATGGCGGCCGAGGGCACGGGTGCACCGCCCGAACCGTTGCCGCTGTTGGCCCTGCCCGAGACCTGTGCGTTGCGCCAGTACGCCGAGCGCTTGTTGGCGCGTCGCGCCGTGCCGTATTCGGTGGCCCACGTGGCCTCGGGTGTGGCGGGGCTGCAGTTGGCGATCGCTGCCGGTCTGGGCGTGGCGTGCCTGAACGAGTCAGCCCTGGCGCCCGGCATTGGCCGCACCAGCGTGCCGGGTTTGCCGCCGCTGCCCGAGGTGGAGTTCCGCTTGTTGCCACCGCGGCCGGGCGAAGATCGTTTCATTGAGCTGGCGCGTGAAGCGATCGTGCAGGCGATGCGCTGACCTCCGCTAGCGTGGCGGCTTGGCCTTCAGCCAGTGCAGGAAATCCCGGCCCGGCCCGTCGTCACGCACGATGGCGCCGATGGGCTGGAAGGCGCCTGGCGAATCGATCCGTATCCGCTTGAAGTGGCCGTGGCGCAGGTACCAGTCGGCAAGAGTCAGCGGCACCATGGCCAGGGCTTGCTGCGCCTGCATGACGGCGATCAGCAACGGCATGGGCGGCGCGGCGCTGGCCAACCGGCAGAGCCTGGGTACGACACCCGCACGTTCGAAAAATGCGCTGAACACGGCGTGAATCGCCAGTTCGGGGCGCGGTTCGATCCACAGCTGCGACGCGACCTGGGCGAGCGCGGGCGGTGCGTCGCCGGCCAACAGGGGGTGGCCCTGAGTGGCCACGATGACGGCGGCGTCCTGCTGTAGCGGCACGAATTCCAGGCCGGCGGGCATGGCCTCCGGCCGCCGGCACAGCAGCATGTCCAGGTTGCCGCCGGCGGCCAGCGGCAGCAGTTGTTCGCGGCTGCCTTCCTGGACTTCCACGTGCAGGTCGGGATGGGCCAACATGTACGCGGGCAGCCGCTCGGCCAGCAGGCCGCCGCTGGCCGCCGGAATGGCGCCCAGGCGCAGGCTGCCGGTGGCGCCGGCACGCAGGGCCGCGACCGAGTTGGTGGATGCGCGCAGGGTGGTGAGCATGCCCCGTGCGCATTCGGCCATCAGTTGCCCGCTGCGGGTCGTGCGCATGCCGCGGGCATGGCGCTCGAACAGGGTGACGCCGAGCAGCGCTTCGATGTCGGCCAGGGCGTGGGTGGCGGCCGGCTGGCTCATGCCGATCTGGGCGGCGGCCTGCTGCAGGCTGCCCAGGTCGGCCACGCCTGCCAGCAGTTGCAGATGGCGCAGGCGGCCCTTGGCCAGCAGGCGGGACAGCAGAGTGGCGGGAGCAACGTCCATGGCAGGCGGGCCTGGTGAGCCCGGATTGAGCTATTCAAATTACGAATATATCCACGCATTAATGTATTTGAAATAAGGATATGCCCTGCCCAGAATGGCGAGATTCCTTTCCCCGTTCTGAAGCCTAGGAGTGGCTGTTCCATGAAGTGTCGCCTGTTGCATGCCGTCGTCTGCGCCGCCGCTGTCGGCGTTTCTTCCGTGGCCCTGGGACAGGGCGCCTATCCGTCCCAGCCCGTGCGACTGATCGTGCCGTTTGCGCCGGGCGGGTCGACCGATGTGCTGGCGCGCGCGGTGGCTGATGGCCTGCGCAAAGAGCTGGGCCAGAGCGTGGTGGTGGAGAACCGCGCCGGCGCTGGCGGTTTGATCGGCACCGAGGCGGTGGCGCGGGCCGAGCCGGACGGCTATACCCTGGGTATGGCCACCGTCAGCACCATGGCCGTGAACCCGCTGCTGTACGGCACCAAGCGGGTGGATCCGGCGACGCAATTGAAGCCAGTGGGCGCGGTGGCGACCGTACCGGTGGTGTGGATGGTGAACCCGGCATTTCCGGCGAACGATTTCGCGCAGTTCCTGGCTGAGCTGCGCGCCCATCCCGGCAAGTATTCCTTCGGTTCACCGGGCGTCGGTTCGCTGGGTCATTTGAATCTGGCCGCCATGAACGCCGACTTGAAGGTCGAGGTGCTGCACGTGCCGTACCGTGGCATGGGGCCGGCGCTGACGGCGGCGGTGGGCGGCGAGGTGCAGGTGCAGCAGGACCAATACGCCTCGGCCCAGTCGCTGATCAAGGCCGGCAAGCTGCGTCCGATCGCCGTGTCGGCGCCCGCGCGCCTGGCGGGCTTGCCGCAGCTACCGACACTGGCCGAATTGGGCTATCCGCAATTGAACGCCTTGGGGCAGACCTGGTTCGGCCTGGTGGCGCCGGCGGGGACGCCGGACGCGGTAGTCCAGGCGATCAATACTGCGGCGCAGCACGCGCTGGCGGATCCGGCGCTGGTGCAACGCCTGGCCGGCATGGGCGCCGAGCCTCTGACCGGCACGCCGCAGGCCTTTGCCGACCGCATCGCGCAGACGCTGGCCGCCAACCAGAAAATCATTGAAACTGCGGGCATCAAGCTCGACGAGTAACCGGTTATCCGCCGGCCTTGCAACGCGGCCGGCGCCTGTAGATCCTAAACCCGCCACGGGAGACGCGATGGGAGCCATCGACAAACTTGCGCCGTTCATCGACGCGCGCAGCGAACGCTATGCGGAACTGAGCGACCGCATCTGGAGCCTGGCCGAACTGCGCTATGACGAGCACAAGTCGGCTGAATTGCACATCGCCATGCTGGAAGACGCGGGCTTTCGCGTTACCCGCGATGCGGCCGGGATTCCCACGGCCTTCGTGGCCGAAGCCGGCGCCGGTGGTCCGGTGATCGGCATCCTGGGCGAATACGACGCCCTGTCGGGCCTGAGCCAGGAGAGCGGCGCTTTTGCCTGCCAGCCGTCGCCGGAAACGCCCAACGGCAACGGCCACGGTTGCGGCCACCATTTGCTGGGTACGGCCGCACATTTCGCGGCGGTGGCGGTCAAGGAATTCCTGGAAAGCAACGGCCTGCCCGGCACGATCCGCTTCTACGGCTGTCCTGCCGAAGAGGGCGGCTCGGGCAAGACCTTCATGGCGCGCGCGGGGTTGTTCGACGACCTGGACGCGGCGCTGACCTGGCACCCGGCCTCGCACACCGGCATTTTCCACCAGTCGTCGCTGGCCAATATCCAGGCCTACTTCCGCTTCCGGGGCGTGGCCGCGCATGCGGCCAATTCCCCGCACCTGGGCCGCAGTGCGCTGGACGCGGTGGAACTGATGAACGTGGGGGTGAACTATCTGCGCGAGCATATGGTGCCCGACGCACGGGTGCACTACGCGGTGACCAACAGCGGCGGCATCTCGCCCAACGTAGTGCAGGCCCGTGCCGAGGTGCTGTACCTGGTGCGCGCGCCCATCAATTCGCAGGCGGCCGATCTGTACGAGCGGGTCAAGAACGTGGCGCGCGGCGCGGCGTTGATGACCGGTTGCGAGCTGGAGATCGTGTTCGACAAGGCCTGCTCCAACTACATCCCCAATGGCGTGCTGAACCAGGTCATGTACGCCAATATGCAGGCGTTGCAAGGCCCGGCCTATACCGAAGGCGAGCAGCAGGCCGCGCGCAAGATGTGGGACGCGATTTCCGCCGACGATATCGACAACGCGGGCAAGAACCTGGGCGCCGTGCTGCGTAATCCAACGCCGCTGTTCAGCGGAGTTGCGGCGTATGAACCGGGCAAGACCGAGATCAGCTACGGTTCGACCGACGTCGGCGACGTCAGCTGGGTGACGCCTACGGCGCAATGCTGGGGCGCCTGCTACGCCTATGGGACGCCGTTCCATTCGTGGCAGATGGTGGCGCAGGGCAAGCTGTCGCTGGCGCACAAGGGCATGGTGCACGCGGCCAAGATCATCGCCGCCACTGCGGCGGATCTCTATCGGCAGCCCGAGACGCTGGCGCGCGCCAAGGAAGAGTTGTTGGAAATGCGCCGCGGCCAGCCGTACGTCTGCCCGATTCCGGCGGACGTGCTGCCGTCGTTCATGCGCAAGTAGGCGCAGGCGGGCGGCCGCGATCCGCGGCCGCCCGGTATTGCCGGGCGTCTTTCCCGGCCAGTGGGCGTCAGGCCGGCAGAGACGGCGCGTATTGCGCTTCCGTGCTGACCTTCTGGTGGAACTCGACCACCTTGCGCACGACCTTGCGCGGATCATCCTCGATGATGAACAGATCCAGGTCATGCGCCCCGATCATGCCATTGCCCAGTACCTGGCCGCCCAGCCATTCGACCAGGCCGGACCAGTATTCGCTGCCCACCAGCACGATGGGCGCGGGCGGGACCTTGCCGGTCTGGATCAGCGTCAACGCTTCGAAGAGCTCATCCAGGGTGCCGAAGCCGCCAGGCATCGCCACGTAGGCGAAGCTGTGCATGAAAAACGTAGCCTTGCGGGAAAAGAAGTATTCAAACGACAGGCTGATCGTCTGGTACTCGTTGTTGTGCGCTTCGTGGGGCAGGCTGATGTTCAGCCCGATGCTGGTGCCGCCACTTTCGAAGGCGCCTTTGTTGGCCGCTTCCATGATGCCGGGGCCGCCGCCCGCGATGACCGCGAAACCCGCCTCGGCCAGTGCGGCCGAAATGGCGACGGTGGTTTCATAGTGGGGGGAATTGCGGCTGACGCGAGCGCTGCCGAAGACACTGACTGCGGGCCCAATATGGGCGAGCTTGTCTGCCGCCGTCCGTATCTCTGACATAATCAGCGGAATTT
The DNA here is from genome assembly GCA_040396375.1 of Achromobacter xylosoxidans. GTDB lineage: Bacteria > Pseudomonadota > Gammaproteobacteria > Burkholderiales > Burkholderiaceae_B > Achromobacter > Achromobacter xylosoxidans_D. Next base: position 34,434 of record JBEBOQ010000026.1, on the reverse strand, counting down.
GCTGATTGGCGGGGTTTTCTGCCCCGTTCTTCGCCGTATTTGCCGCCGTTGTTGCCATATCTGCCTTTGTAACCATGAAAAAAACCCTATTGCTGGTCGACGGTTCGAGTTACCTGTACCGCGCTTTCCACGCTATGCCTGATTTGCGCAACGCGCAAGGCGAACCCACTGGGGCGCTGTACGGCGTGGTCAATATGTTGCGCAAGCTGGTATCTGACTATAAGGCAGAGTATGCCGCATGTATTTTCGACGCGCGCGGCAAGACCTTCCGCGACGATCTGTACCCGGAATACAAGTCGCATCGTCCGCCCATGCCGGAAGACCTGGCGGCCCAGATCGAACCGATTCACCGCGCGGTGCGCGCGCTGGGTTGGCCGGTACTGGCCATCGAGGGCGTCGAAGCCGACGACGTGATCGGCACGCTGGCTTGCCGCGCCGCCGAGCAAGACGTGCACACCATCGTTTCCACCGGCGACAAGGACCTGGCGCAACTGGTCAACAGCCACGTCACGCTGGTCAACACAATGAGCGGCGAAGTGCTGGACGAGGCGGGTGTGGTCAACAAGTTCGGCGTGCCGCCGGACCGCATCGTGGACTACCTGATGCTGGTGGGCGATACGGTCGACAACGTGCCGGGCGTGACCAAGGTGGGCCCCAAGACGGCCGCCAAATGGATCTCGGAATTTGGTTCGATCGACAAGCTGATCGAGGGCGCCGAGGGCATCAAGGGCGTGGCGGGCAGCAACCTGCGTGAAGCCATTCCCAATTTCCCGTTGACGCGGCAGTTGCTTACCGTGAAGTGCGATTGCGACCTGACCAGCCACGTCGAAAGCGTCGATGACCTGACGCCGCGTGGCCGCGACGAAGCGACGCTGACCGAACTCTACGAGCGCTACGGTTTTCGCACCTGGTTGCGCGACCTGACCGGCGATGTCGAGCGCGTGCCGGCCGGCGACGCCCGCGTGGCCGTCGAGGTGCCCGCCGCCCCCGTCGACCTGGATTACCAGATCATTTCGGATTGGCCCGCGTTCGACGCCTGGATGGAAAAGCTGCAGGCCGCCGACTTGGTGGCGTTGGACACCGAAACCACCTCGCTGGACGAGATGCAGGCCAAGATGGTGGGCTTGTCCCTGGCCGTGGCGCCTGGGGTGGCCTGCTATATCCCGGTGGCGCATCGCGGGCCGGACGGCGCGACGCAGTTGCCCAAGGCCGAGGTGCTTGAACGCTTGCGTCCCTGGCTGCAGGATGCCTCGCGCGCCAAGCTGCTGCACCACGCCAAATACGATGCGCACGTGTTCGCCAACGAAGGCATCCGGCTGGCCGGGATCACCGATGACACGATGCTGCAGGCCTACGTGCTGGAGTCGCACAACCGTGTTGGCCTGAACGATCTGGCACAGCGCTACCTGGGTCGCAGTGGCGTGTCCTACGAGGACTTGTGCGGCAAGGGCGCCAAGCAGATCGGCTTTGACGAAGTGGCGGTGGACAAGGCCGGCCACTACGCCGCCGAAGACGCCGACTTCACGCTGCAGCTGCATCACGTGCTGCGTCCGCAGGTGGCTGCCGACGCGGGGCTGGAACGCATCTACCTGCTGGAGATGCAGGTGTCGGCCGTGCTGACCACCATCGAGCGCAACGGCGTCAAGGTGGACGCGGCCGAGCTGGGCCGCCAGAGCCACAAGCTGGGCCAGGAAATGCTGCAGCTTGAGCAAAAGGCCTACGAATTGGCCGGGCAGCCGTTCAACCTGAATTCGCCCAAGCAGTTGGGCGAGATCCTGTTCGGCCGCATGGAATTGCCGGTGGTGCGCAAGACCGCCGGCGGCGCGCCGTCCACCGACGAAGAAGTGCTGAGCAAGCTGGCGCAAGACTATCCGCTGCCGCAGGTGCTGCTGGAATACCGCGGGCTGTCCAAGCTGAAATCCACTTACACGGACAAGCTGCCGCGCATGATCAACCCCGATACGGGGCGGGTGCATACGCGCTATTCGCAAGCCGCGGTGATCACCGGCCGACTGGCGTCGTCTGATCCCAACCTGCAGAACATCCCGGTGCGCACCGAGGCCGGGCGCCGCGTGCGCGAGGCCTTCATCGCTGAGCAGGGCCTGTTGTTGTCGGCCGACTATTCGCAGATCGAGCTGCGCATCATGGCGCACGTGTCCGACGACGCCAATCTGCAGCGCGCCTTTGCGGCGGGCGAGGACATCCACCGCGCCACGGCGTCGGAGGTGTTCGGCGTGCCGCTGCCGGACGTGTCCACGGAGCAGCGCCGCGCGGCCAAGGCCATCAACTTCGGCCTGATCTACGGCATGGGCGTGTTCGGCCTGGCATCCAACCTGGGTATCACGCGCGACGCGGCGCAAGCGTATATCGACCGCTACTTCGCCCGCTATCCCGGCGTGGCCATGTACATGGAGAACACGCGCCGAGTGGCCCGCGAGCAAGGCTACGTCGAGACCGTGTTCGGGCGCCGGCTGCAACTGCCGGAAATCCGCGGCGCCTCGGGCCCGCGTCGCCAGGGCGCCGAGCGCGCGGCGATCAACGCGCCGATGCAGGGCACCGCGGCCGACCTCATCAAGATGGCGATGGTGGCGGTGCAGGACTGGCTCGAAGCCGAAAAGCTGCAGACCCGCATGATCATGCAGGTGCACGACGAACTGGTGCTGGAAGCGCCGGACGCCGAACTGGAGCTGGTCAAGCAAACCCTGCCGCGCCTGATGTGCAACGTGGCCGAGCTGCGTGTGCCGCTGGTGGCCGAGGTGGGCGTGGGCAAGAACTGGGAACAGGCGCACTGAAGCCCGGGCGCGGCGTCACTGGCGCCGCGTGGGCGAGGAGCGCGGGCCGCGCAAGGGAAGGGCACGGCTTCCTTGGGCGGCCTATTTCCGCTTTTCTCCCTGCAACAATATAATGTTGCGCTACCTCCCTGACAATAATACGTCCCCCAAATGCTGCTGCTCTGGGTCCTTCTTGCCACCATCACCGGCGGCCTCATCGCCGTCCTTGTCGCCAGCTGGCTGGCCTACAAGGTTTTTGCCCACTATCTGCACCACATGGTCAGCCTGTCCGTGGGAGTGCTGCTGTCGGTCGCGCTGCTGCACCTGCTGCCGGAGGCCTTTGAAAGCGGGGTGGCCGATGCCCACGTACTGTTCGGCCTGATGCTGGCGTCGCTGATCGGCTTTTTCGTGCTGGAGAAGATCGCGCTGCTGCGCCACAGCCACCATCACGAGGGCGACGGCCACCATCATCATCATGGCCACGACCGCCACGAGGCGGGGCGCGGGGGCGTGCTTATCCTGATCGGCAGTTCGCTGCACAACCTGTGCGACGGCGTGCTGGTCGCGGCGGCCTTCCTGACCGATCCGCTGCTGGGCGTGCTGACGGCCGCCTCGATCATCGTGCACGAGGTGCCGCACAAGCTGGGCGATTTCGTGGTGCTGCTCAACGCCGGCCTGGCGCGCCGCCGCGCTTTCGCGCTGATCCTGTTCACCAGCTTGTGTTCAGCCGTGGGCGGCATAATAGGCTACTTCGTGCTGCAACAGGCGCAGGACTGGGTGCCGTACGTATTGGTGGTTGCCGCGAGCAGCTTCCTCTACATCTCGGTGGCCGACCTGATGCCGCAGATGCACGAACGGGTATCCCTGGCCGATGCGGTGCCGCAGCTGTTGCTGGTGGGCGTGGGCGTGGCGCTGATCTACAGCGTGACGACGCTGATGCACCACGGGCACGAGCACGACGCCGGCCAAGGCGCAGCGCGCACGGAGCATGTCCACACGCACTGACGCGCGGCGTTCGCGATACCCGGCTTCGTTCTGATCCTGGCCGGTCGTGTCGCGGGCGCCCTGATGGCGAATCGCGGGGCGCTGGTCCCGCGTTGATCCCTACACAGGAGTTCGCCATGAGTTTTTCCGCTGCCGCCGGCAACGTCGCCCCCACCGTGATCCATACGGATACCCAGGGGCTGGTCCACGGGGATTTCCAACTGCCCGTGGCCGATGGAACCCTAGAAGCCTACTACGCTGCCCCCGAGGGCAAGCGCGACCTGCCCGTCGTACTTGTCGTGCAGGAGATCTTCGGCGTTCATGAACACATCAAGGACGTCTGCCGCCGCGTTGCCAAGGCCGGCTATCTGGCCGTGGCCGCGAACCTGTATCAGCGCCAGGGCGATGCGTCGACCTATACCGATATCCCCAAACTGATCGCCGAGATCGTCAGCAAGGTGTCGGACGAGCAGGTGTTCGCGGACCTGGACGCCAGCGTGGCGTGGGCCGCGCAGCACGGCGGCGACCCCAAGCGCGTCGCGGTGACGGGCTTTTGCTGGGGCGGCCGCCTGACCTGGATGTACGCGGCGCATAACCCGAACGTGAAGGTGGGCGTGGCTTGGTACGGCAAGCTCAGCGCCGGGCATGGTCCGCTGATCAAGCGTGTTGCGTTCGATGTGGTCAATGAACTGCATGCGCCGGTGCTGGGGTTGTATGGGGCCAAGGACGCCAGCATTCCGGTGTCGGATATCGAGATCATGAAAGGCAAGCTTGCCGGCGGCAATGACAATGCCAAGCGGTCGGAGTTTGTGGTGTATCCGGATGCGGATCATGCGTTCATGGCTGACTATCGCGGGAATTATCAGGCGGATGCGGCCAAAGATGGCTGGAAGCGGATGCTGGAGTGGTTTTCGCGGTACCTGTGAGGTAGGTGGGGTCGCTGCGCGCGACGGGGCGCGGCCTTTGAGTGGTGGTTTGGTGGGGTTGCTTCGTAGGCCGCCCGTCGCGGGTGGTTCACACGTGGCGCGCGCCAACGATTGCGGTCCGGCGCGCGGGCGCCGGACTTCCCCTTCGTCATTCTCGTCCGCCTTCGGCTCCCTTCGAATTCCCTCGGGCGCATCGACGGCGCGCGCCACGTGTGCACCACCCGCGCCGGGCTACCGTTATCGAGAATTGAAACGCTGCCAGGCCGAGGGATGGGGGAGAGGTTTGCGTCGCCCGCCCAGACCGGCCGCGCGGGCGGCCGGCTCTGGGCATACACATCCTGCTGCGTCGTAGCGGAGCACGCTGCGCGCATGCGCGGCGTCGCTACGCTCGCCTGACATTTCTTGATCTGACGGCCGCTGCACTTCTGCGCAGCGGGAGAGTCTTGCCTAGTGTGCGCAGCGACAACGCCACGCAAAAATAGTCGCCCGGCCGCCCGGCCGCCCGAAGGCCGGGCAGCCCCCTCGGGGGGCAGCAAGCACGCAAAGCGTGCGCAGCGTGGGGGCCCACATCCTATAGTCGCCCGGCCGCCCGGCCGCCCGAAGGCCGGGCAGCCCCCTCGGGGGGCAGCAAGCACGCAAAGCGTGCGCAGCGTGGGGGCCCACATCCTATAGCCGCCCGAAGGCCGGGCAGCCCCCTCGGGGGGGCAGCAAGCGCGCGAAGCGCGCGCAGCGTGGGGGTCCACACCCTGGGCCTCAATTCCCCGCTTCGCGCAGGCGGCTGGGGAGGAGTTCGCCGTGGCGGGCCAGGAGGGGATAGGCGGCGGCGCCGACCAGGTGGGAGTTGATGCCCTTCATGTCGCGCAGGATGTCGAGGTAGAGGGCGCCGACTTCGGCGGCGTCGACCTGGCCGCCCTTGATTTTCTGCAGATGGGCGTCCGCGGCCTGCGTTTCGATGGTGCGGAAACGGGACTTTTCGCCGGCCAGGGCGCGGGCCTGGCGCAGGTCGTCGTTGACGAACAGGGCGGCGGCCTGGCGTTGGTTGGAAATCAGTTCACCCAGGGTGTCGTCGAGGCTGGCGCGTTGTTCGGGGGAGAAGGTCCAGCCCTGCTTGCGCAGCTTGGCGATGTGGCTGAGCAGGCCGTGGTGGGCGATGTCGCCGGCATGGCCGATGTTGCTGATGAAGGCAAGGATGTCATCCATGCGCTGCACGTCGTCGCGCGTCATGTTTTCCTGGTCGAGCGTGGCCAGGTAAGTGGTGATGGCGCTTTCGAGCTTGTCCAGGGCCGTGTCGAGCTGGCGCGCCTGCACCATGCGGTGGCGATTGTCGCGCTTGAAGCCGGCGCGCGCGTACAGCAGCAGGGTCTGCAGCATGTCGGCCATGCGCAGGGCTTCGCGGGCGGCGTTGCCCAAGGCGACGGCGGGGATGTCGTGGGCCCATTCGTCCAGGTATTGGGGGCGGGCCGGGTCGTTGGGGTCGGTGCGCTTGGGCAGCCAGCGGGTGAGCAGGGCGGCGTAGGGCGCCAGGATCGGCAGGAACGCCAGGGCAATGACGGCGTTAAAGAGCGTGTGGAAGTTGGCGACGGCGCGGGCCGGGTCGCTGGACAGGTCGCTCATCATGGGTTGCAGCCACGGCAGCAACAGCAGGCCGGCCAACACGCCCAGCACGCGGGTCAGGAGGTTGCCCAGGGGCAGGCGGCGGGCGGCCGGGTCATCGCCGGTGACGCCTTCGATCATGGGATTGATGGCGGTGCCCAGGTTGGCGCCCAACACCAGCGCGAAGGCGACATGGGGGGCGACCATGTGATGGCTGGCCAGCGACATGACCAGGACCACGACGGCGACGCTGGAGTGGGCAGCCCAAGTGAAGGCGGCCGACAGCAGCACGGCGGCCACGGGTTGGGTGGCCAGGGCGTCCAGGATCATGCCCAGCATGGGGGCGGTCTGGAAGGGTTCGAACAGCTCGACCAGCTGGTGCAGCGACAAGAGCAGCAAGCCCAGGCCGATGAAGACCCGGCCCAGGTCGCGGGTGCGGCCGGGCGGATAGCGGCGGAACATCCAGACGCCGGCCAGGATCAGGATGGGCGCCAGCGAGGTCAGGTCGAATGACAGCAGCTGGACGATCAGCGTGGTGCCGACGTTGGCGCCCAGCATGGCGGCCAGCGCCGGGACCAGGCCGACCAGGCCCCCGGCGGCAAAGCCGGTGATCATCAGGCCGGTGGCGGTGCTGCTCTGGAGGGCGGCGGTGATGCCCAGGCCGGCGGCGAAGGCCCGCAGGCGGGTGCCCAGGGCGCGGCCCAAAGCGGCGCCGAGGGCGGCGCCAAAGGCGCGCTGCACGCCTGTCTGGACCATATGCACGCCCCAAAGCAGCAGGGCGACGTAGCCGGCGAAGTCAAGCAGGGTAATAAGTCCGGACATCCTGGAGTCGTTCCATTCTTTTTATGACAAGAAATAATTTTGTAATGATCGCATGCCGGGGCGAGCGGGGAAACCCGTCCCTGCAATACAGCATACGCCCCGCAGGGCTTTGCTGCGCGCGGCGCGGCCTTGCGCGTATCATTGCCGGATCATTCGTGTATGCATGGGAGTTCTGGTGGCCGTTTCCGTATTCGATCTATTCAAAATAGGCATAGGCCCGTCCAGTTCCCATACGGTCGGCCCGATGCGGGCTGCCTTGCTGTTCGCGCAGGGCCTGGAACGCGACGGCCTGATGCCGCAGGTGGCATACGTACGCGCCGAACTGTATGGATCCTTGGGCGCGACCGGCAAGGGCCACGGCACCGACAAGGGCGTGCTGCTGGGCCTGATGGGCGAGGCCCCCGATACGGTGGACCCGGCCGCCATCGCCGGCATGATCGCCTCGGTGCGGGCCAGCCGCCAACTGCCGCTGCTGGGGCACTATCCGGTGCCGTTCGTGGAAAAGGAACACATGATGTTCTACCGCCGCGAAGCCATGGCCGAGCACCCCAACGGCATGAAATTCCACGCCTTCGACGCCGAGGGCCAGTCGCTGCGCGAGGCCCGCTACCTGTCGGTGGGCGGCGGCTTCGTGGTGACGGCGGGCGCGTCCAACAGCCAGGTCATCGCCGCGCACGACCAGTTGCCGTACCCGTTCCGCACCGGCCGCGAGTTGCTGACCATGTGCCGCGAGAGCGGCCTGAGCGTGGCCCAGTTGATGATGAAGAACGAGCTGACCTGGCGCGAGGCCGGCGAGGTCGCGGCCGGGCTGGACCGCATCTGGCAGGTGATGCAGGACTGCGTTTCGCGCGGCTGCGGCATCAACTATCCCGAAGCCGACGGTGAGCTGCCGGGTCCGCTGCGGGTGCGCCGCCGCGCCCCCGAGCTGTACCGCAACCTGACCCAGCGCGCCGAGCGCACGCTGTCCGATCCGCTGTCGGTGATGGACTGGGTCAACCTGTACGCCATGGCCGTCAACGAAGAAAACGCGGCCGGCGGCCGGGTGGTCACGGCGCCGACCAACGGCGCCGCAGGCATCATCCCGGCGGTGCTGCACTACTACGACCGCTTTGTCCCCGGTTCTAACCGCGAAGGCGTGCGCGATTTCCTGCTTACGGCGGCGGCCATCGGCCTGCTGTACAAGTACAACGCCTCGCTGTCGGGTGCCGAGGTCGGCTGTCAGGGCGAGGTCGGCGTGGCGTGTTCGATGGCGGCGGGCGGTCTGGCGGCGGCCCTGGGCGGCTCGGTCGAGCAGGTCGAAAACGCGGCCGAGATCGGCATGGAGCACAACCTGGGCCTGACCTGCGACCCGGTCGGCGGCCTGGTGCAGATTCCCTGTATCGAGCGCAACGCCATGGCGTCCATCAAGGCTGTCAACGCGGCCCGCATGGCGCTGCGCGGCGACGGCCAGCACTATGTATCGCTGGACTCGGTGATCAAGACCATGCGCGAAACCGGCGCCGACATGAAGACCAAGTACAAGGAAACGGCGCGTGGCGGCCTGGCGGTGAACATCGTCGAGTGCTGACGCGTAGGCGCCCCCAAGAAAAAGCCCCTTGATCGCTCAAGGGGCTTTTTTCATAACCGGCGCATTGCCGCGCCGGCTTGGCCGCGGCGGGGATCAGATCACGCGCGCGTTCTGCAGCGCGGCGATGCGGGCCGGGATCGGCGGGTGCGAGGCGAACATGGCCGCCAGGCCGCCCTTGCCGGTGATGCCGGAGGCTTCGAACGACTTGGGCAGTTCGCCCGGCTCCAGGCCGCCCAGGCGGGCCAGGGCGCGGATCATGGGTTCGCGGGCGCCCATCAGGTGGGCCGAGCCGGCGTCGGCGCGGTATTCGCGCTGGCGCGAGAACCAGGCCACGATGATCGAGGCCAGGATGCCGAAAATGATCTCACAGACCAGCACGGTGACGTAGTAGCCGGGGCCGATGCCGCGTTCGTTCTTGAACACGACGCGGTCGATGAAGTAGCCGACCACGCGCGCCAGGAACACGACGAAGGTGTTCACCACGCCCTGGATCAGGGTCAGCGTGACCATGTCGCCATTGGCGATGTGGGCCACTTCGTGGGCCAGCACCGCGGCGACTTCTTCTTCGCTCATGCTTTCGAGCAGGCCGGTGGACACGGCGACCAGCGAGTCGTTCTTGAAAGCGCCGGTAGCAAAGGCGTTGGGGGCGCCGTCATAGATGGCGACTTCCGGGCGGCCGATGCCGGCGCGGTCGGCCAACTGGTGGACGGTGTCCAGCAGCCAGGCTTCGCGCGCGTTGCGGGGCGCGTTCGGGTCCAGCACCTGCGCGCCGGTGCTCCATTTGGCCATGGGCTTGCTGATCAGCAGCGAGATGATCGCGCCCGTGAAACCGACGACCACCGAGAAGATCAAGAGGGCGTTCAGGTTCAGGCCGTTGGCGGTGATGTAGCGGTCTACGCCCAGGATGCGTAGCGTGGCCGACAGCACGAGCATGACGGCCAGGTTGGTGATAACGAACAGGACAATACGTTTCATGTTTTTTTGTTCCTCTGCGAGCGGGAAATACCCCGGGTTGGACTGAGCGGCGGCGCGCCAGTTCCCCGACTGCCGGCGCCGCTCCCGGTGACGGAGAGTATAGTATCGCTTTCCCTTATTCCCCCTCACTTTCACCGAGCGCAATCCCCCCATGCAGGCACTTTGGATGTTGCTGGCGTCCGCCATGTTCGCCGTCATGGGCTCGTTCGTGAAACTGGGCACCGAGCACGGCGCATCGCTGCCGCAAGTGGTGCTGTTCCGCGGCCTGCCGTCGGTGGTGCTGCTCCTGCTCTGGGCGCGCGCCGGCCGCCAATCCATTGTTCCCACCAGTTGGAAGCTGCATCTGTGGCGCAACCTGTCCGGCGTCACCTCGATGTGGCTCGGTTTTTTCGCCATTGCCCACTTGCCCCTGGCCACCGCCACCAGCCTGAACTACACGGCGCCGCTGTTCATCGCCTGTTGGATGTTGGGGTGGGGCGGGGCGCAGCGCGACCCGGTGCGCATCGCCGCCGTGGCGCTGGGTTTCCTGGGCGTCATCGCCGTACTGCGCCCCAGCATCAACGAAGACCAGTGGCTGGCCGCCTTGCTGGGCCTGGGCGCCGGCGCCATGTCAGCGATCGCCATGATGCAGATTCGCCAACTCGGCCGCATCGGCGAGCCCGAATGGCGCACGGTCCTGTTCTTTTCAGTGGCGGTATGCGTGTCCAGTTTTGCTGGCCTGGCATTCGAAGGCTGGGGCCAGGCCGACTGGACCGGCTACTCGTCCCTGCTGGGCGTGGGGGTGGCGGGCCTGTTCGGCCAGTTGGCCATGACCCGGGCGTTCGGCATGGGGTCGGCGCTGCTGACTGCCGCCCTGCAATACAGCACGATTATCTTTGCGGCCCTGATCGGCATGGGTTTCTGGGGCGACGCCCTGGACGGCCTGGCCTGGGCCGGCATGGGCCTGATCATTTCGGCGGGCCTGCTGTCGGTCTGGCGCACCATGCGCGAGCCTAAACCGGTCTGACGCCGCGATTCCGATGAAGCGAGAGGAGCCTTCCCGATGACGACGACCCTGATTTCCGCGGCCGATCTGGCCGCCCGCCTCGGCGCCGCGGACGTGCGCGTGTTCGACGTGCGCCACGACCTGACCAACCACGCCGCGGGCCCCGAGGCCTATGCCGCCGGCCATATTCCCGGCGCCCGCCACCTGGACCACGAAACCGAGCTGGCCGCGGCCCGCACTGGCAAGAATGGCCGTCATCCGCTGCCCGACCGCGCCCAGTTCGGCGCGCTGATGGCCGCGCACGGCGTGACGCCCCAGACCCTGGTGGTGGCCTATGACGCCAGCGGTGGCATGTACGCCGCGCACCTGTGGTGGATGTTGCGCTGGCTGGGCCACGACCAGGTGGCGGTGCTGGACGGCGGCTGGCCGGCTTGGGTGGCCGCCGGCCTGCCCACCGCCACGGAACCCGCGCCCTCGGTACAGCCCGGCGCGCCCGTGGTGCCGGGCGCGCCGCTCGTGGGTAGCGTGGATGCGAAGGCGGTGCTGGACAATATCGCCCAGCCCGCGTTCACCGTGATCGATGCGCGAGCCGCCAACCGCTATCGCGGCGAAGTCGAACCCATGGACCCCGTGGCGGGCCATATTCCCGGCGCGCTGAACCGTCCCAACGGCCAGAACTTGCAGGCCGATGGCCGCTTCAAGAACGCCGCCCAGCTGCGCGAAGAATTCACCGCCTTGCTGGACGGCCGCGATCCCAAGACCATCGTGCACCAGTGTGGCTCGGGCATCACCGCCTGCCACAACCTGCTGTCGATGGAAATCGCCGGCCTGGCCGGTTCGCGTCTGTATCCGGGTTCCTGGAGCGAATGGTGCAGCGATTCGTCCCGGCCGGTGGCCACGGGCGAATAAGCGTCCATCGCTTTACCAGACCGCCGCCAGCTTGACCCTGCCGGAGACGCTTTCGGCGATCTCCAGGAAGTGGTCCAGCGGCGGCGTGGCCAGGCCCGGAACCTTGGCCATGTCATCCCAGCGCCTTAGCCGGATCGCATCCGGCGCGCCCGGCATGCTGGCGAAATCCACCGCCTGGCCCGCATCGAAACTGCCCCCCTGCAGCGCCAGGCTGCGCTTTGAATCCTGCGACAGCGACGCTTCATATTGCGGCTCCACGTAGCAGAGGTAGCGTTTGGCCTCTACGTGCAGTCGGATCGGGTCGAGCACGGCCGAGCTGAACAGTCCGCGCAGGAACGGCAGCACGAAATACTGGTGCTTGTCGTCGACGCCGCGCAGGGTGGGGGTGTCCGGATGGTCCGCGATCAGGTGGCCCAGATCGTGCAGCAGGCAGGCCGTGATCAAGGGCGCGTTGGCGCCATTGCGTTCGGCCAGGGCTGCTGTCTGCAGCGCGTGCCGCAGATGGCTGACGGATTCGCCGTGATAGGAACGGTGCCCGCGTTCCAGGAAAAGCTGCTCAATGTCCTGCAAGGTCAAGGCCATGTTTGTCTCCTGAGTGGCCGCAAGGGGAAGAGGCGGGCAGTGATCCGTGGATCAGCCGGCTGCCGGCGCCATCTCCAGAAAGCGCGCGATAAGCTGCACCGGTTGGCGCTCGCGCAAGCAGTACAGGTATTCATGCATCACGATGTCCGCGCCCTGGATGTCCAGGGCGGCCAGGTCGGGATGGGACGGGATTTCACGCGACGGGATCAGGCTGATGCCCAGGCCGCACAGGATGGCCTGGCGGATTGATTCGCGGCTGCCGATTTCCAACGTGCGCTTGACGCTCACCCCGGCCGCCTGCAACGCGTCCTCGGTCAGTTGGCGCGTCATCGAGCCGGGTTCGCGCAACAGCAGCGCATGGTCGGCCAGGTCCGCCAGCGCCACCTGGCCACGGCGGGCCAACGGGTGGTCGCGGTGGGTGACCACCCGGATCGGGTCCGCCGCGATCATGCGGCGGTACAGGTGTTTGTCATCCATCAGAAACGACGACGTGGCAATCTCGATGCGATAGTCATGCAGCGCCTGCAGCATGCTTTGCGAGTTGCCGATGGCCACCGTCAGGTCGATGCCCGGGTAGCGCTGGTTGTAGCGCCGCACCGTATCCATGATGTAGAAGGGGCCGGTGGCGCCGATGCGCAGATTGCCTTCGCGCAGGTCGCTGGCGTCGCGCAGCCGGAAATCGATCTCGGTTTCCTGCTGCACGAGCTTTTCCACCATGGGCATCAGGCTGTGCCCGGCATCCGACAGCCGCATGCCGCGGCCCTGGCGGTGGAACAGTTCGACGCCATAGCGCGATTCCAACTGGCGCAGCTGCCCCGTCACCGTGGGTTGGCTCACACCCAGCTGGGCGGCGGCCTTGGTGACGGTGCCGCAGCGAGCTACGGCATAGAAGGATTTCAGTTCGGCGACGAGCACGATGTTCTGGGGCCTGGTAATGGACGCAATGCGCAAGACCGCCAGTACACCAAAATAATTTGATGTTTTTATTACTGCATTTGCGCGAAGTGTCATAAACACTCAATACGCGGCTTCCATACTGCCTTCGTTCCCAGACCGGAGGCACCATGCCCCAACAGCTCCAACGCGACACAGACACTCTTCCGACGGGCGCCTCGCCCCAGACCGGAGCGCAGCGCGGGGGCTTTCTGTCGGTCAGCAATCTGGTCAAGCGGTTTGGCGCCCACACGGCGCTGTCCGACGTGTCCCTGGATATCCGGGCGGGCGAACTGGTTTGCCTGCTGGGGCCGTCCGGCTGCGGCAAGACCACCTTGCTGCGCGCCATCGCCGGGCTGGAACGCCAGGACAGCGGCAAGATCCTGCTGTCCGGCCGCGATATTTCCCACGCCGAGCCGCAAGAGCGCGACTACGGCATTCTGTTCCAGTCATATGCGCTGTTTCCCAACCTGACCGTGGCCCAGAACGTGGCCTACGGCCTGAGCGGCAAGCGTGCCCACCGCAAGCACGTGGCCGACCGGGTCGAGGAAATGCTGACGCTGGTGGGGCTGGCCGGTGCGGCCGAAAAATATCCGGGACAGATCTCTGGCGGTCAGCAGCAGCGCGTGGCGCTGGCCCGCGCGCTGGCGCCGTCGCCGTCCCTGCTGCTGCTGGACGAACCCATGTCGGCGCTGGACGCCCGGGTGCGCGAACACCTGCGCATTGAATTGCGCGCCCTGCAAAAGCGCCTGTCCATCACCACCTTGATGGTGACGCACGACCAGGAAGAGGCCATGGTGATGGCCGACCGCATCGCGGTCATGAATGGCGGCGTCATCGAGCAGTTCGGCACGCCGCGCGAACTTTACCGTCAACCGCAGTCGGCCTTCATCGCTGATTTCGTCGGCGAGGCCAATTGGCTGCCGTTCGAACGCATCGACGCGCACCGCGCGCGGGTCGGCCGCCAGGAGCTGGCGGTGGACGAGGCGCTGGAACGCAACGTCGGCAAGCTGTTCGTGCGGCCCGAAGCGGTGCGCGTGAGCGTGGCGCGGCCGGAACAACCCAACACCATGCTGGCCGACGTGCTGGATGGCGTCTTCCTGGGCCGCGGCTACCGCCTGGCGCTGCGCCTGGAAGGCGTGCCCGGCGCCACCGTGCATTCGATCGTGTCCCCCGAAACCGGAGACGCCCTGCTGGGCCCTCACGCCGCCAGCCGCTGCTGGGTGGAGCTGCCGCGCCATGCGATTCGCGCCTACGCTTGATCCGGCTTCGAGCCGCGCACCCGCCGCCATGTCCGCGCCCGCCGACACGTCCGTCGCCCCCGTTTCTGCGTCACTGGGCCGCCGGCCGCTGCCCGCCTGGGTCGGGGCCTTCGGACTGACGCTGGGGCAGGGCGCCCTGGCGCTGGGCCTGGCGCTGTTCCTGGCCCTGCCGCTGGTGGCCATCCTGGCCAAATCGGTCACCGACGCCAATGGCGACTGGGCCGGCCTGTCGGTGGTGCTGGGCATCATCGGCGCCGACGGTTTCCTGGGCATGGTCGGGCGCAGCCTGACGGTGGGCGTGGTCACCATGATGCTGGTGGTGCCCTGCGCCTACGCCTTCGCCTATGCCCTGACGCGCAGCCGCATTCCCGGCAAGGGCCTGCTGCGCACCATCGCGCTGCTGCCGCTGCTGGCGCCGTCGCTGCTGCCGGGGATCGCGCTGGTCTACCTGCTGGGCAACCAGGGCTTGCTGAAAGGCCTGTCCGGCGGCGCCACCATCTATGGTTTCTGGGGCATCGTGGTGGGCGAGGCGTTCTACACCTTCCCGCACGCGCTGATGATCCTGCTGACCGGCCTGACGCTGGCCGATGGACGCCTCTATGACGCGGCGCGCGCGATGGGCGCGGGGCCACTGCGCACCTTCATGACGGTGACGTTGCCCGGCACGCGTTATGCCGTGTTCTCGGCCTGCTGCGTGGTGTTCACGCTGACCGTGACCGACTTCGGCGTGCCCAAGGTGGTGGGCGGCGACTACAACGTGCTGGCGATGGAAGCCTACAAGGCGGTGGTCGGCCAGCTGAATTTCCCCAAGGGCGCGGCCATCGGCATCCTGTTGCTGCTGCCGGCCGTGCTGACCTTCGTGCTGGACCGCCGTCTGCGCGCTCGCCAGGGCGCCCAGATGAGCGGCCGCGCCCAGCCCTACGCGGCTGGCGTCAACCGCCGGCGGGACGCGGCGTTCCTGCTGCTGGCCGGCGCCATGGCGGGGTTCCTGTTGCTGATCATCGGCGTGGCGGTGTGGGCGTCGTTCGTCAAGATGTGGCCCTACAACCTGTCGCTGTCGCTGCGTTCGTACGACTTTGACAACATGGACGGCGGCGGCTGGCTCGCCTGGCGCAACAGCCTGCAACTGGCGTTCTGCACGGCTGTGCTTGGCACCGTGGTGGTGTTCCTGGGCGCCTGGATGATGGAAAAGGTGCCGGCCCGCGGCACGGTGGCGCGCAGCCTGCGCGGGGTGGTCGGCATGCTGGCGCTGATGCCGATGGCGGTGCCGGGCCTGGTGCTGGGCCTGGGCTACATCTTCTTCTTCAACAGCACGCTGAATCCGCTGAACCTGTTGTACGGAACCATGCCGCTGCTGGTGCTGTGCACGGTGGTGCACTTCTATACCAGCGCGCATCTCACGGCCGCCACCGCCCTGAACGCGCTGGACCCCGAGTTCGAAGCCGCATCCGCGTCGCTGAAGGTGCCGCGCCTGACCACGTTCCTGCGGGTGACGCTGCCGATGTGCCTGCCCGCCGCGTTGGATGTGGCGCGCTATCTGTTTGTCTCCGCCATGACCACCGTGTCGGCCGTCGTGTTCCTGTACAGCCCGAACACAGTGCTGGCCGCCGTCGCCGTGCTGAACATGGACGACGCCGGCTTCATCGGCCCGGCCGCCGCCATGTGCACCGTGATCATGGCCAGTTCGGCGGTGGCGGCGCTGGCGCTGCACCTGGCCAGCCGCGCCCTGGTGGCGCGCAGCCAGGCCTGGCGCCGTCCCGCCGCCCTTTGATTGCCTATTTCTGAAGGAAGACCCTCATGACTGTTACGCCCTTGCCCGTCCGCCTGGAAGCGGTGATTTTCGACTGGGCCGGCACGCTGGTCGACTTTGGTTCCTTCGCGCCCACCAAGGTGTTCGTCGACGCGTTTTCGCAGTTCGGCATGGAAGTGACGCTGGAACAGGCCCGCGGCCCGATGGGCGTGGGCAAGTGGGACCACATTCGCGCCCTGTGCGACGAGCCGGTCATCGCGCAGCAGTACCAGGCTCAATTTGGCCGCCTGCCCACCGATGACGACGTGACCGCCATCTACGAGCGCTTCCTGCCGATGCAGCTGGACAAGGTGGCGCAGTATTCGGCGGCCATCCCCGGCGCGGCCGAACTGCTGCGCGCGCTGCGCCAGCGCGGCCTGAAGATCGGCTCGTGCTCGGGCTACCCCGACAGCGTGATGCGCCGCGTGGTCGAACGGGCCGCCAGCGAGGGCCTGGAGCCTGATTGCATTGTGGCCAGCGACGACGTGCCGCGCGCCCGTCCGGCGCCGGCCATGGCGCTCAAGAACGTGGTGGAACTGGGCCTGTCCGACGTGGCTGGCTGCATCAAGGTCGACGACACCGCTCCCGGCATCGAAGAAGGCCGTCGCGCCGGCATGTGGACGGTCGGCCTGTTGCTGTCCGGCAATGCCGCCGGCCTGACGCTGGACGAATACCTGAGCCTGGACGAGGCCGGCCGCCAATTCGCCCGCGACCGGGCCAGCCGGGAGCTTTCGCCCACTGCGCCGCACTACCTGATCGACACCGTGGCCGACCTGCCGGCCGTGATCGCCGACATCGAAGCCCGCCTGGCGGCGGGACAACGCCCCTGAGGCCGCCAGCCGACCCATTACTGAACCGTTTTCGTACTGCACCGCAGCGGGCATCTGCCGGCCGCGGCGACCCGACTCACCCTTTTTTCCGCTCACCCACGGAGTTTCCTCATGAATCGCTTCAAACTGCTTGCACTGGCCGCCGCCCTGACGGGCATGATGGGCGCCGCTTCCGCCGAGACCTCGCTGACCGTCTACACGGCGCTGGAAGCGGACCAGATCAAGGTCTACCAGGCCGCCTTCGAAAAGGCCAATCCCGACATCAAGATCCAGTGGGTGCGCGATTCCACCGGCATCATCACCGCCAAGCTGCTGGCTGAAAAGGGCAATCCCAAGGCCGACGTGATCTGGGGCCTGGCCGGCACCTCGCTGGGCCTGATGGACAAGGAAGGCATGCTGCAGCCCTACGCCCCCAAGGGCCTGGACCAGATCGCCGCCAACATGCGCGATGCCAAGGCCGAGCCCACCTGGGTCGGCATGGACGGCTTCGCCGCCGCCATCTGCTTCAACACCATCGAAGCCGAAAAGCAGAAGCTGCCCAAGCCCACGTCGTGGCAAGACCTGACCAAGCCGGTCTACGCCGGCAAGATCGTCATGCCGAACCCGGCCTCGTCGGGCACGGGCTTCCTGGACGTCAGCGCCTGGCTGCAGATCTTCGGCGAAGAAAAGGGCTGGGCCTACATGGACGCCCTGCACAAGAACATCGGTTCGTACACGCACTCGGGCTCCAAGCCGTGCAACATGGCCGCCGCCGGCGAATTCCCGATCGGCGTGTCGTTCGACTACCGCGCCGCCAAGCTCAAGGCCGACGGCGCGCCGGTCGAAGCCGTGTTCCCGTCGGAAGGCCTGGGCTGGGAAGTCGAAGCCACCGCCATCGTCAAGGGCACCAAGAACCTGGAAGCCGCGCGCAAGCTGGCCGACTTCTCGGCCAGCCGCGAGGCCAACGAGCTGTACAAGGCCAACTTCGCGGTGCTGGCGATCCCCTCGATCGCTACGTCGAACCCCAACCTGCCGGCTGACCTGACCAAGCGCATGATCAAGAACGACTTCGTCTGGGCCGCCACCAACCGCGACCGCATCATCGCCGAATGGACCCGCCGCTACGACGGCAAGTCCGAGCCCAAGAAGAAGTAATCGGGCCACCGCGGCGGCCACGCCGCCGCGGCAGGGCAGGCGCCCGGGCGGGCGCTTCCCGCGCAACCTTTCTGCCTCATTCTCCAAATGAAAAAATTCGACGTAGTCGTGGTCGGCGCCGGCATGCTCGGCATCGCCCATGCCTGGGCCGCCGCCAAGCGCGGCCTGTCGGTGGCCGTGATCGAACGCAGCCGCCAGGCGCATGGCGCCACCATCCGCAATTTCGGCCAGGTGATCGTCACCGGCCAGGCCCCCGGCATGATGCTGTCGCACGCCCAGCAGGCGCGCGAGCTGTGGCTGGACCTGGCATCCCAGGCCGGCTTCCATGTGCGCGCCAACGGCGCGCTGGTGCTGGCGCGCGACGCCGGCGAGGCCGACGTGCTGGACGAATTCGCCCGGACCCGCCTGCAACAGGAAGGCTATCGCGCCGAGCTGCTGTCGGGCCGTGAGGTGGCAAAGCTGTATGACGGCCAGCTGGCGCACCACTGCGCCGCGCTGCGCGGGCTGGACGACCTGCAGATCTATTCGCGCGAGGCCTTGCCGGCCATCACCCGCTACCTGGCCGAATCGCTGGGCGTCGAATTCGTCACCGGCACCCTGGCGCGCGCCGTCGAGCAAGGGCAGGTCGCGACCACCGCGGGCGACTTCACCGGTGCGCACGTCTTCGTCTGCCCCGGCCACGACTATCTGACGCTGCTGCCCGAACGGTTCGCGCCGCTGAACCTGGAAGTGACGCGCCTGCAAATGTTGCGCGCGGCTTTCGAGACGCGTCCCATGGCGCTGGACCGCCCGCTGCTCACTGGCCTGTCCTGCGTGCACTACGGCGCCTTCTCGGACCTGCCGTCGGCGTTGGCGCTGCGCGAGCAGATCCAGGCGCGCACGCCGATGCTGCTGGAAAACGGCATCCACCTGCTGATCAGCCCCACGCCCTATGGCGAACTGATCATCGGCGATTCGCACCGCTACGGCCAGGATGCCTTCCCGTTCAACGACGAGGCCATCGACAACGCCATGCTGGACCTGGCGTCGCAGGCGCTGGGGGCGCGGCTGCGGGTGCTGGAGCGCTGGCAGGGCGTCTATGGCACGCATGGGCCGGCGCCGTTCTCGGTGATGCCGGTGGACGCCGCCACCACGGTCGCGGTGATGCACTCGGGCGTGGGCATGACGGTCGGGCTGGCGATCGGGGAGCGCACGGTCGCCGCCGCCCTCGGCCGCTGAACTGCCGCCCCGGCAAAAAGAAAGGGCTCGCGATCGCGAGCCCTTTTGCGTTGGCGGAGCGTGTCCTCAGAGCCGCTCCTGCATGATGCGGCGGTACCACTCGTGGAAGTGCTGCATGCCGTCTTCCATCGGCGACTGGTAAGGACCGGTCTCGTTCACGCCGCGCAGCATCAGCGCCTTGCGGCCGGCGTCCATGCGCTCGGCGATCTCGTCGTCCTCGATCGCCGTTTCCATGTAGGCCGCGCGCTGCGCCTCGACGAATTCGCGCTCGAAGGCGGCGATTTCCTCGGGGTAGTAGAACTCGACCACGTTCACGGTTTCCTGCGGGCTCTTGGGGTAGAGCGTCGACAGCACCAGCACGTGCGGATACAGCTCGATCATGTGGGTCGGGAAATACGTGACCCAGACCGCGCCGAAGTCCGGTGCATCGCCGTCGCGGAACGACAGCAGGCGGTCGTGCCATTGCTTGTACACGTCTGAACCCGGCTGGGCCAGCGCGTTGTGCACGCCGACCTTTTGCAGGCTGTACCAGTCGTTGAACTCCCAGGTCAGGTCGTCGCAGGTGACAAAGCGGCCCAGGCCCGGATGGAACGGGCCGACGTGGTAGTCCTCGAGGTAGACCTCGATGAAGGTCTTCCAGTTGTAGTTGCACTGGTGCACTTCGACGTGGTCCAGCACGTAGTCGCCGAAGTCGAATTCCGGACGCGAGAACAGCGGCGCCATGTCGGCGGCCGGATCGCGCGGGCCTTCGAACAGCAGGCCGTGGCAGTCGCGCAGGCGGAACTTCTGCAAATTCATGCAGGGCGTGGTGTCGAACTGCGGCGCACCCAGCAGTTCGCCCTGGTTGTTGTACGTCCAGCGGTGCAGCGGGCAGACGATATTGCCGCCGGTGGCCTTCAGGTTCCCGTGCGAATTGCAGGTGCCGGTCACGTCGCCAGCCTGGCCGCCCAGCATCAGTGCCTGGCGGTGGCGGCAGACATTTGAGATGAGTTCAACGCCTTGCTGGTTGCGAACCAGCACGCGTCCCCCGCTTTCCTGGGCCAACGTACGCCAATCCCCGACGTCCGGCACCAGCTTCTGGTGGCCGACGTACTGCGAGGATTGCTTGAAAATGAGTTCTTGCTCGCGGGCAAAGAGGGCTTCGTCAAAATAAGCACTGACGGGTAGCTGGGTGCGAGCTGGCACAACATGTGCCATCCGACCGATGTCGGTCATGATTCCCTCCGCTCGGATGAATATTTCCCCAAACGCCACGCCCACATCCGTGGGCTAAGCGTCCCACCACGTCCACATTTGGGGGCTAGGCCACGTTCGTGTGGCTAAGCCACATTTGTGGGCTAAGTTGCCCCTTTTCGCCGGGGGCGTCTTTCTCGGGGCGGCCCGGCGTTAAAAGCCAGAACGGCTGGAGCTTGGGGCCGTGAATTGTACCCCAACCCTTTTTCCCTCGCCCGTGAAGATCGGTGAAGCTTAGTGAAGATTGAGGCACCCTGAATTGACCCCGCGCAAAAGCCGATTAACCCTTCGCGCCGTAGGTTTTTCAGACCAGCTTGCGCGTGGCCGGATGGCGCCGCAGCAGCCAGCTGCTGGCCGCCGACAACGCGAACACGGCCAGGGTCAACAATGGCACGAGCCAGGCGTCGCGGCGCCCGCCCGTGAAGGCGCCGGCGCGGTGCGCCAGGTCCAGGAAGACCGGATGGATCAGGTACACCCCGAATGTCAGCGGGGCCAGGGCCGCCAGCCGGGGCAGGCGCGGCGACGACACAATCCATTGGAACGCGGCCAGTGACATGAACGGCACTGTCAGGCTGAAGTAGTCGTAGAAATACGTGTCCAGTGTCCGGTCGTTGGACATGACGTGCACGCCCAAGGCCGTGGCCGCCACGCTGGCGCCCAGCATCAGGGCAGGGCGCGGAATGCGCAGTTCGCCGTCGAAGATCTGGCGCCCCGCCACGAAATAGCCCAGGTACGGCAGGAACCAGGTCAGGAAAAAGCCCGGCTGGGCTCCCAGCGCGCGGCGATATAGCGCTTCCAGAATGGCCAGGCCCAGAATGCCCACTACCCAGAGCGAACGCGACCGCGGCGTGCTGCGCGCATACAGCGTACGCACCAGCGGTGCGAACAGGTACAGCCCCACGATCATGTAGAGGTACCAGAGGTGGTAGTACGGTTCGCCCTGGGCGACCTTGCGCGGCCAGAACGACAAGTCCACCCGGCCGTCGTCCCACCAGTCAAGCGCTGAGCGCCAGACCAGGTAGAAAAGGGTCCAGAACACCAGCGGCGCGCAGATCCGGGCCATGCGCCGGGTATAGAAGCGCCGCGCGTCTTGTGGTTTGGATGGGTCCAGCAACAAGGCGCCGCTGACCATCACGAACACCGGCACGCACCAGCGGGCCGCCGAGTCGTAAAGGTTGGCGGCCAGCCAGGCACCGTTGCCATAGGCCGATGGCTCGCTGACGATCAGGGCTGCGCTGTGCAGCAGCACCACCGCCGCGGCGGCCAGCCAGCGTGCGGCATCCAGTCGGGCGTAGCGGTCATCGGTCAGTGGCATCGGGCTCCCGGGCGCAAGGGTGAAACGGCGGCGGGCGTCGCGCCCGCCTTCGTTTTTCACCTTAGCAGCCAGGGGGGCGCCGGTTCTGTATCCAGGCGTTAGGGCCTGTTTTTTCGAGCAACCGCGCGGGTTACTGCAGGACGATGTTGGCGTGCTTGATCAACTGCGACACGATGGGCTGCTCGGTCTTGACCTGCTTGTCCAGTTCGGCGGCGGTGCCGGAACGCGGGTCGATGCCCATGTCCAGCAGGCGTTTGCGGACCGCTTCGTCCTTCAAGGTCTCGGTCAGCGCGGCCTGCAGCTTGTCCAGCACCGGCGCGGGCGTGCCCTTGGGCGCCACGAAGCTGAACCAGGCCGTCATGTCGAACGCCGGGTAGCCTTGTTCGGCCAGCGTCGCCAGATTGGGCTCGGTAGCCAGGCGGGTGGGGCTGGTGATGCCGAACACCTTGACCTTGCCGGCGGCGGCCTGCGGCATGCCGGTGGCAACCATATCGAAGAACAGGTCCACGTCGCCGCTGATCAGGGCCGGCAGCGCCTGGGTTGCTCCCTTGAAGGGCACATGCAGGATGTCGGTGCCCGCGCGTTCCTTGAACAACTCGCCCGCCAGGTGCGACGAGGTGCCGGCGCCGAACGTGGCGAAGGTCAGCTTGCCGGGGTTCTGCTTGGCGTAGGCCACGATGTCCTGGGTGCTGTTGAACGGGCGCTTGGGGCTGGACAACAGCACCAGCGGCCCCACGCCCACCATCCCGATGGGCGAGAAACCGTCGGGGTCGTAGGGCAGTTCTTTATACAGATAGCGGTTGGTCACCAGCGTGGAGTTGGTGGCCATCAGGATGGTGTAGCCGTCCGGCGCCTCGCGCGACACGAAGGCCGCGCCGATCGAGGTGCCGGCGCCGGCCTTGTTCTCGACGATCATCGGCTGGCCCAGCGTCTTGGCCATGCGTTCGGCCAGCACGCGGGTCAGCACGTCCGTCGCGCCGCCTGCGGGGAAGGGCGACACGACCTTGATCGGGCGGGACGGATAGGTATCCGCTTGGGCGACACCCAAGGCGGCGGCGCCCAGCAGCAGGGCGGCCAGGAATTTGTAGCGTTTGCGAATCATGTTTTCCCCTTGAAATCGCTTTTAGAATTCCGTATATTGGAATTTAGTTTTGTCATTCGAAATAAACTATAAAAACGAAGCGAATAGAAATGCAATCTTTTTCTGACCCCAAGCGCATTCCCCATCCCGCCGCCAAGCCCGACCAGAAGCTTGAATTGAGCGCGCCGGCGCGCCGCAAGCGGGCGGGGGCCGTGGGCGAGGGGCCGGTATCACCGGATTTCATCACCGCGCTGGCGCGCGGGCTGGAGGTGCTGCGCTGTTTCCGGCCCGGCGTGGCGGCGCTGGGCAACCTGGATCTGGCCCGCCTGACCGGCCTGCCCAAGCCCACCATCAGCCGCATTACCTACACCCTCACCGAACTGGGCTACCTGCGCTATCACCCGGATACCGGCAAGTACTCGCCCGGCTACGGCGTGCTGGCGCTGGGTTTCGGCCTGCTGGCCGGACTGGAGGTGCGCGAGTTGGCCAAGGCCTCGATGACCGATCTGGCGCGCGAGACCGGCGGCGCGGTGGCGCTGGGGGCGTTCGACGGCGATGCCATGACCTACGTCGAGGCCATCCACGGATCGTCCGCCCTGTACCTGCGGCTGCCGGTCGGCTACCGCGCCAGCCTCGACAGCGCCATGGGCCGCGCCTATCTCGCCAGCCTGCCGGCGGCCGCCTGTGCCGACGTGCTGGAACGGCTGGGGCCGGCGGCGCCGGCGCCTGCCGCCATCGAGCGCGCCCGCGCCGAACTGCGCGACACCGGCTGCTGCTTCGCGATCGGCGAGTGGCAGTCCGGCATCAACGCGGTCGCCGTGCCCTTCGTGTCGATAACGGGCGAGGGGGTGTTCGTCATGAGCTGCGGCGGGCCGGAAGGCTTGTTGCCCGAAGCCGGCCTGCGCACCCATGTGGCGCCGGCGCTGCGAGCCGCGATCGCGGGGTTGGCGGGGGCTTGCGCCTGAGACCGCGGGCGCATCGGGACGTGTCCTTGGTATCTCGTACAATTCACGGATTGATCCACCCCTAGCGCCCTCGGAGACCCGTTTGGCCAAACCCGCACAAGCCGATCCGCAGACCGACGACCGTCCCTTGCCCCAGGATTTCGAAACGGCCCTGGCCGAACTCGAATCGCTGGTCGCGGCCATGGAAGACGGTTCGCTGCCGCTCGAGCAATCGCTGGCCGCGTACCGTCGCGGCGTGGCGTTGACGCGCGTCTGCCAGGACCGCCTGGCCCAGGCCGAACAACAGGTCAAGGTCCTCGAGGGCGACCTGCTGCGCCCGCTGGATCCGGCGGCGCTGGATGACGAATAAGAATCGGATGAAGCAAATACAACTCGCTTTCCCGGAGTGGCTGCAGGGCCGCGTGCGGCATGTCGAAGACGTGCTCGACGACCTCCTGCCGCCCGCCGACGCCGTGCCCGCCCGCCTGCACGAAGCCATGCGTTACGCCGTGCTCGGCGGCGGCAAGCGGGTGCGCGCCGCGCTGGTCTACGCCGCCGGCCAGGCCTGCCCGGTCAGCGGCAGCGTGCTGGCCGTCGAGGCCTCGCTGGACCGCGCCGCCGCGGCGGTGGAACTGATCCACGCCTATTCGCTGGTGCACGACGACCTGCCCTGCATGGACGACGACGTCCTGCGCCGCGGCCGTCCCACCACCCACGTGCAGTTCGACGAAGCCACCGCCATGCTGGCGGGCGACGCGCTGCAGCCGCTGGCTTTCGATCTGCTGGCTTCCATGCCGATCGCGCCCGCGCTGATCGTGCAGGCCACCCAGTCGCTGGCGCGCGCGGCGGGCAGCCAGGGCATGGCGGGCGGCCAGGCCATCGACCTGTTCAGCGTCGGCCGTTCGCTATCGCGCGACGAACTCCAGACCATGCACGGCATGAAGACCGGCGCCATCTTGGCCTGCAGCGTCGCGTTGGGCGGCATCGTTGCCGGCGCCAGCTCGGCCTCGCGTCAGGCGCTGGACGTCTACGCGCAAGCCATGGGCCTGGCCTTCCAGGTGGTGGACGACATTCTCGACGTCACGGCCGATTCCGCCAGCCTGGGCAAGACCCCAGGCAAGGACGCGGCCGAAAACAAGCCCACTTATGTCTCGCTGCTGGGCCTGGACGAGGCGCGCGCCTTCGCCGGCGAGCTGCGCGAAACCGCGTTGGCCGCGCTCGAACCGCTGGGCGACGCCGGCTCGCGCCTGGCTCAACTGGCTGATTTCATCGTCCTTCGAGACCGCTGATCCGTGACCCGTCCGGGCTGGCCGCAGGCCGGGCAAACGAACCCCATACAAGCATGACGACAGATTTATTGGACCGCATTCAATCCCCGGCAGACCTCAAGCGCCTGGATCGTCGCGAGCTCAAACGGCTGGCTGACGAATTACGCGGCTTCGTGCTGGAGTCGGTCTCCAAGACCGGCGGCCACCTGTCGTCGAACCTGGGCACGGTGGAACTGACGCTGGCGCTGCACCAGGTCTTCGATACGCCGCATGACCGCATCGTCTGGGACGTGGGCCACCAATCCTACCCGCACAAGATCCTCACCGGACGCCGCGCCGGCATGGCCAAGCTGCGCCAGGTGGGCGGCATTTCGGGCTTTCCCAAGCGCAGCGAATCCGAGTACGACGCCTTCGGCACCGCGCATTCGTCCACTTCGATCTCGGCCGCGCTGGGCATGGCGGTGGCCTCGCGCAACGCCGGCGTGCAGCGCCAGCACATCGCCATCATCGGCGACGGCGCGATGTCGGCGGGCATGGCCTTCGAAGCCATGAACAATGCCGGCGTCACGCCCAACATCAACCTGCTGGTGATCCTGAACGACAACGACATGTCGATCTCGCCGCCGGTGGGGGCGCTGAACCGCTACCTGGCGCGCCTGATGTCGGGCCGCTTCTACGCCGCCGCCAAGAACGTGGGCCGCGCCGTGCTGCAGCACGTGCCGCCGGTGCTGGAACTGGCGCGCCGCTTCGAGGAACACGCCAAGGGCATGGTCACGCCGGCCACGCTGTTCGAGGAGTTCGGCTTCAACTACGTCGGCCCCATCGACGGCCACGACCTGGACGCCCTGGTCCCGACGCTGCAGAACCTGAAGGCGCTGCAGGGGCTGCAGTTCCTGCACGTGGTCACCAAGAAAGGGCAGGGCTACAAGCTGGCCGAGGCCGATCCGGTGCTGTACCACGGCCCGGGCAAGTTCGATCCCGCCGTCGGCATCCAGCAATCCAAGGCGCCCGGCAAGCGCACCTTCACCCAGGTGTTCAGCGACTGGCTCTGCGACATGGGCCAGCAGGATCCGCGCCTGGTGGCTGTCACGCCCGCCATGCGCGAAGGCAGCGGTCTGGTCGAATTCGAGAAGCGCTTCCCGCAACGCTACTTCGACGTCGGCATCGCCGAGCAGCACGCCGTGACGTTCGCCGCCGGCGTCGCCTGCGAGGCGCAGAAGCCGGTGCTGGCGATCTATTCGACCTTCCTGCAGCGCGGTTACGACCAGTTGATCCACGACGTGGCGCTACAGAACCTGGACGTCACCTTCGCGCTCGACCGCGCCGGCATCGTCGGCGCCGACGGCGCCACCCACGCCGGCAACTACGACACCGCCTTCCTGCGCTGCGTGCCAAACATGGTGGTGGCCACGCCCTCGGACGAAAACGAAACCCGCCTGCTGCTGTCCACCTGTTATCAGTATCCCGGCCCGGCCTCGGTGCGCTATCCGCGCGGCGCGGGCTGCGGCGCGGCCGAGACGGCCGGCCTGGATACGGTCGAGCTGGGCCGCGGCGTGGTGCGGCGCGAAGGCCGCAAGATCGCCATTCTTGGCTTCGGCACGCTGCTGCAGCCGGCGCTGGCGGTGGCCGAAAAGCTGGATGCCACCGTGGCCGACATGCGCTTCGTCAAGCCGATCGACCGCGCGCTGATCCTCGACCTGGCCAGCCGCCACGACGCGCTGGTGACGATCGAGGACGCCGCGATCATGGGCGGCGCTGGCAGCGCGGTGCTGGAGGTGCTGGCCGCCGAAGGCGTCTCGATTCCGGTGCTGCAACTGGGCTTCCCCGACGAATTCATCGACCACGGCGATCAGTTGGCGCTGCTGGCCGGGATCGGCCTGGATGCCGCGGGCATCGAGCAATCGATCCGGACCCGCTACGCCGCGCTGCTGGCCTGATTGCGCGCACCCACGGACCGGCCCGGTGGTTTGGTCCGTGTGGCGAAACAGTGTGTTCCGGCCCCGACAGCCTACGAATGAAAGGGTTTTCCCTGGCGCTGGCGGCACTTTGGGCGATAATGGCCCCCTCTTAAAGATTCCTGGGTCTGCGTGTTTACGCCACGCTCGTCGCCCAGACAGGTAAGCCGAAATGAATTCTCCGATCGACCCCGCCATCGTGATGCCCGACGTCCAGAGCTCGACGGACACGCGGCACATCCCGATCCAGCGCGTGGGCATCCGTGGCGTGCGCCACCCCATGCTCATCGAGAACGCCGACGGTTCGCCCCAGGGCACCGTGGCCAACTGGACCCTGACGGTGGCGCTGCCCCCCGAAGAAAAGGGGACGCATATGTCCCGCTTCGTGGCGCTGCTGGAAAAGTATCGCAGCACCCCCATGACGCCGACGCTGTTCCGTGCCATGGCTGCCGACATGCTGCCGCTGCTGCATGCCGAACGTGGCGACATCACCGCCGCCTTCCCGTACTTCATCAACAAGTCCGCCCCGATTTCCGGCGTGCAAAGCCTGCTGGACTACGAAGTCCAATGGATCGCCCGCGCCCAGGGCGACACGGTCGAGTTCGAGTTGGTGGTGCAGGTGCCGGTGACCAGCCTGTGCCCGTGTTCCAAGGCCATCTCCGAATACGGCGCGCACAACCAGCGCTCGCACGTGACGGTCTCGGCCATCCTGGAATCCGACATCAGCATGGACGGCGTCATCCGCCTGATCGAAGACGAAGGCTCGTGTGAACTCTGGGGCCTGCTCAAGCGCCCCGACGAGAAGTACGTCACCGAACGCGCCTACGACAACCCCAAGTTCGTCGAGGACCTGGTGCGCGACGTGGCGGCCCGCCTGAACGCGCATCCCGGCATCGCGCGCTACCGCGTCGAGGCCGAGAACTTCGAATCGATCCACAACCACTCGGCCTACGCCGTGGTGGAAGGCTGAGCCTGCCGTGAGTCATCCGGCGGCCACTGACTGGCCGCTTATCGCGAGACTGGCGGGTTGGGAAGCGCGGCTGGCCGGATATCTGGCCGGCCGCGGTCGTTTTGGCCTCGCGCTCTACGAATTCTTCCGCTTCGGCGTGAAGCAGGCCTGGGCCTGCCTGTTCGGCGGCCTGATGTGCGCCTTGTTGCTGGGTACGCATTGGTGGTACCCGCAGGACGCCTGGCTGGCCCGCTACGATTTCCTGACGCTGGCCGCTTTGGTCGTCCAGGCGGCGCTCTTGGCGCTGCGCATGGAAACCTG
This sequence comes from Achromobacter xylosoxidans, assembly GCA_040396375.1. GTDB lineage: Bacteria > Pseudomonadota > Gammaproteobacteria > Burkholderiales > Burkholderiaceae_B > Achromobacter > Achromobacter xylosoxidans_D. Next base: position 6,088 of record JBEBOQ010000026.1, on the reverse strand, counting down.
GAACGAAGCCAAGGTCATCCTCATCTTCCATGTGGTCGGTACCGGCATGGAGCTCTTCAAGACGGCCGCCGGTTCCTGGATCTACCCCGAGGCCAGCGTGCTGCGCATTGGCGGCGTGCCGTTATTCACCGGGTTCATGTACGCCGCGGTGGGTAGTTATCTGGCCCGCGTCTGGCGCCTGTTCGACTTCCGTTTCCGGGCCCATCCGCCGCTTGCCGCGACGGTGACGCTGTCGGTGCTGATCTACGTGAATTTCTTCGCGCACCATTTTGTCCCCGATTTTCGCCTGGTGTTGTTCGGCCTGACCGCAGTGCTGTTCGCGCGCACCTGGGTGTATTTCCGCATCTGGCGTGACTACCGCCGCATGCCGCTTTTGCTGGGGTTCTTACTGGTGGCGCTGTTCATCTGGTTCGCCGAAAACATCGGTACCTTCGCCAACGCCTGGCGTTATCCCAGCCAGGCCCATGTCTGGCACATGGTTTCGCTTGCCAAGCTGGGCTCATGGTTCCTGCTGATGATCATCAGCTACGTGATGGTCAGCGTGGTCAGCCGGCCCGAGCCGATCGGCGTTGCGGATGTGCCGCAACCGGCCGGGCAGGGTGGTTCAAATAACGCGTCCCCTATTTCCTGATTCGCCTCTGGCTTGCACCAGCAGGCCCAATCGGTGATAATCGAGAGCTTTCTTGCTCGACCGCCCATGCTTTTTGGGTAGCGGGCTGCCCCTTGCAAGCCAGTCTAAAGAAAAAAGACCAGTGATAGAGAAAGCACTGGAAAGCCGAAAGTTGGGTGTGATTCGGGTCTCTGTAGCGATACGAGCCTATACATGACCACTGACGGTGCTAGACGAACGGCAAGCAAGACATCCTCAAGGAGTTTTACTCATGCGTCACTACGAAGTAGTGTTTATCGTTCACCCCGACCAAAGCGAGCAAGTGCCCGCCATGGTCGAACGTTACCAAGCGCTGGTCACGGGCCAAGGCGGCTCGGTTCACCGCCTGGAAGACTGGGGCCGCCGTCAACTGGCCTACCCGATCCAGAAGCTCGTCAAGGCTCACTACGTCTGCCTGAACATCGAGTGCGGCCAAGCCACGCTGGATGAGCTGGAACACTCGTTCCGCTACAACGACGCCGTGCTGCGCCACCTGGTCATCAAGACCAAGAAGGCCCAGACCGCTCCCTCGATCATGATGAAGTCGGTCGAGCGCGAAGAAGCCCGCAAGGCTTCGGCGGAAGCTGTCGCGGCTCAGGCCGAGTAAGCAGGGCTCAGGCAGAGCCCATCCCATGAAGTCCCCTTGGTGCCTGGCAGGATGAACAAGCTGGAACTCAGCGCCCGCGTTCTCGAATGCGAGCCTTTGCGCCACACTCCCGCCGGTCTGCCAGCCCTGGAAATGGTGCTGGCGCACGAATCCGAGGTCATCGAAGCCGGCCATCCGCGCCGTGTCGAACTGACGATCTCGGCCGTGGCACTGGGCGATCTGGCGTTGCTGTTGCAAGGAACGGCGCTGGGGTCCGAATTGCAGGTGCAGGGGTTTCTGGCCCCGGTGCGCAAGGACTCCGTGAAGTTCAAGCTGCATCTGCAGCAGGCGCGCAGGATCAGCGGCAGCGCAGGACGCGATCCGCTGGTGGCTTGACGGGAAGGGCAACGGGCGCGAGAGCGCCTTCTGAATACGGATAGGTTACGGGGAGTCGGGCCCGATCAAGGCAGACCCGGTCCTCTCAAACATAAGGCACATATCATGGCTTTCTTCGGAAAACGCAAGGAAAAACGCAAATTCACGCAGCAGAACCCGCTCTTCAAGCGTCGTAAGTTCTGCCGCTTCACCGCCGCCGGCGTCGAAGAGATCGACTACAAGGATCTGGACACCCTGCGCGACTTCGTGCAAGAAAACGGCAAGATCATCCCGGCTCGCCTGACCGGCACCAAGGCAATCTACCAGCGCCAGCTGGACACGGCCATCAAGCGCGCGCGCTTCCTGGCCCTGTTGCCTTACACCGACAACCACAACTAATCCGGGGCACTGAAATGCAAGTTATTCTGCTCGAAAAAGTCGTCAACCTGGGTAACCTCGGCGAAGTCGTCCGCGTGCGTGATGGCTACGCCCGCAACTTCCTGATTCCCCAGAAGAAGGCCCGTCGCGCAACCGACGCCGCCCTGAAGGAATTCGAAGCCCGCCGCGCCGAACTGGAAAAGATCCAGGCCGAGAAGCTGGCCGCCGCCCAGGCCCTGGGCGAGCGCGTCAACGGCTACCAGCTGAAGATCGTCCAGAAGGCTGGCGTCGACGGCCGTCTGTTCGGCTCGGTCACCAACGCCGACATCGCCGAAGGTCTGAAGAAGGCCGGTTTCGAAGGCATTGAAAAGGCGCAAGTGCGTCTGCCCAATGGCCAGCTGAAGGCGGTTGGCGAGTTCCCCGTCCAAGTCGCTCTGCACGCCGATGTCGTCGCCGACATCACGGTGCTGATCGAAGGCGAACTGTCCTAATCCGGACTTCGCGGTAAAAAAGAGCCGGCCCGCGCGCCGGCTTTTTTTCTTTTTTGCCGCGCTTCTCCTAGTTTTGCCCCCGGCAATTACGTGTAGTCTTTCGGGCTGCACGCGTGCCGTACGCTGTTTTGTACAGAGGACCTCTTGACCCAGCCGCCCGTCCATCACAATGCGCCTGCCGGATTGCGCGTCTGGCTCGATAGCCTGAACGCCGAGAACGAGCCGTCGGTGCGGGATGCCACCATAGACGGGGTGCGCTGCATCATCAAGCGCCGCCGCCCCAGCTTTGCCCGCGGCGTCAGCTACGCGCTGCGCTATGTGCGGGCGCTGTTCCTCGGGGTGGGCTGCAAGCTGTTCCTGGGCGAATTCCCGCGCCCCGGCATCCTGCTGCGCAACGGCCTGGAACACGAGGCGAGGCGCCTGCAGCAACTGCTGCAAGCCGGTTGCCGCGTGCCGGAAGTGTGGTGGCAGGAGCAGGGCCTGCTGGTGCTGGAATTCGTGGGCGAAGACCTGGCCGACCTGATCCGCAACGAAGACACGACCTCGCGCCTGTGGCTGGCGCGTGCGGCCGCGGCCGACCTTGCCGCCTTCCATGCCCGCGGGCTATGGCATGGCGGCGCCCAGATCCGCAATATCACCCTGCGCGACGGCGAACTGTGGCGCATCGATTTCGAGGAAAACATCGGCTCGACGCTGTCGCGTCCGCTGGCGCAGGCGTACGACCTGTTCCAGATGCTGGCCTCGCTGGTGTCTTTGCGTAAATTGCCCGACGATGTCGGCAGGACGCTGGGTAAACTGGCGCTCGAGGTCTATTTCGAGTGCAACCCCGACCCCGAGGTCAAGGCCCGCCTGCGCCGCCTGACCCGGGTGCTTTCCTTCATCGCCACGCCACTGCGCCCCTTGCTGGGCCGCCTGCCGTCGCGCGATGTACAGGGATTTTTCCGCGTTGCGGACATCCTGCAGCCGTTACTATTGAAGCCATGAACACACCCGCCGATCCCCAGCTCGAATACCTGCGCGTTCCCCCCCATTCCATCGAGGCGGAGCAGTCGGTTCTGGGCGGTCTCTTGCTCGATAACTCGGCGTGGGACCGCATCGCCGACGTGCTGGTCGAAGAAGACTTCTACCGCCACGATCACCGGCTGATCTGGCATCACATCGCCCGCCTGATCGGGCTGGCGCGCCCGGCCGACGTCATCACGGTCAACGAATCGCTGATCAGCGCCGGCAAGGCCGAAGACGCAGGTGGCCTGGCCTACCTGAACGCCCTGGCGCACAACACGCCGTCGGCCGCCAACATCCGCCGCTACGGCGAGATCGTGCGCGAGCGCGCCATGCTGCGCAAGCTGGTGTCCATCGCCGACGAGATCTCCTCGGCCGCGCTCAACCCGCAAGGCAAGGAAGCGCGCCAGCTGCTGGACGAGGCGGAATCCAAGGTGTTCCAGATCGCCCAGGAAGGCTCGCGCGGCGCCGCGGGTTTCCAGGAAATCCAGCCGCTCCTGACCCAGGTGGTCGAACGCATCGACGAGCTCTACCATCGCGAAGGCAGTTCCGACGTGACCGGCGTGCCCACCGGGTTTACCGACCTGGACAAGATGACCTCGGGCATGCACGGCGGCGACCTGATCATCGTGGCGGGCCGTCCGTCCATGGGCAAGACCTCGTTCTCGATGAACATCGGCGAGCACGTGGCCATCGAGCAGGGCCTGCCGGTGGCGGTGTTCTCCATGGAAATGGGCGCCGTGCAGCTGGCCATGCGTATGTTGGGCTCGGTTGGCCTCCTGGACCAGCACCGCATGCGTACCGGCAAGCTCATCGCCGAAGACTGGCCGCGCGTGACGCACGCCGTGCAGCTGATGCAGGACGCGCAGGTCTACATCGATGAAACGCCCGCGCTCAGCCCGATGGAAGTGCGTGCGCGCACCCGGCGCCTGGCACGCCAATGCGGCCAGCTCGGCCTGATCATCATCGACTACCTGCAACTGATGTCGGGCAACGGTTCGGGCGAGAACCGCGCCACCGAGGTGTCGGAAATCAGCCGTTCGCTCAAGGGCCTGGCCAAGGAACTGAACTGTCCGCTGATCGCGCTGTCGCAGCTGAACCGAAGCCTGGAACAGCGTCCCAACAAGCGCCCCGTGATGAGCGACCTGCGCGAATCGGGCGCCATCGAACAGGACGCGGACGTGATCCTGTTCATCTACCGCGACGAAGTCTACAACCCCGATTCGCCGGACAAGGGCACCGCCGAGATCATCATCGGCAAGCAGCGTAACGGCCCGATCGGCACGGTGCGCCTGACCTTCCAGGGTTCGAGCACGCGCTTCCTGAACTTCTCCGGCGCGCAGCCCCGCGACATGTACTGAGCGCCCGGCGCCCAGCCCCCAAAAAAAACCGCGCCCGAGCGCGGTTTTTTCATGCGGGCGTGGCGATTCACTCGTCCGTTTCGGGGCGCTTGCCGTAGCGCGCGGCCAGCACGCCGCAGACCATCAGCTGGATCTGGTGGAACAGCATCAGCGGCAGCACGATGGCGCCCACCGCATGGCCGGCGAACAGCACCTGGGCCATGGGAATGCCGCTGGCCAGGCTCTTCTTGGAGCCGCAGAACAGCAGCGTGATGCGGTCGGGCAGGTTGAAGCCGAACATCTTGCCGGCCAGCGCCGACAGGCCCAGCGCCAGCGCCAGGATGACGGCGCAGCACACCACCAGGCCCAGCAGCGCCGGGATCGGCGTGGAACTCCACAGGCCCTCGTTGATGGCTTCGGAGAACGCGGTATAGACCACCAGCAGGATCGAACCCTGGTCGACGAACTTCAGCATCGCCTTGCGCTTGTGCACCCAGGCGCCGATCCAGCGGCGGGCGAACTGCCCCAGCACGAACGGCAGCAGCAGCTGCAACATGATCTTGCCGACCGCATCGAACGAGATCGGCGCGCTGCCGGCGTTGGCGACCACGGTGCCCACCAGCAGCGGCGTCAGGAAAATCCCCAGCAGGCTCGAGGCCGAGGCGCTGCAGACCGCCGCCGGCACGTTGCCGCGCGCCATCGAGGTGAAGGCGATGGCCGACTGCACGGTGGCCGGCAGGCAGCACAGGAACAGGATGCCGAGATAGAGCTCGGGGGTGACCAGCGGTTCCAGCACCGGCTTGAGCGCCAGGCCCAGCAGCGGGAACATGAGGAACGTGGCCGAGAAAATCGTGAGATGCAGCTTCCAGTGGGTCAGGCCGGCGATGATGGCCTCGCGCGACAGGCGCGCGCCGTGCAGGAAGAACAGCAGGCCGACCGCGATGTTGGTGATCCAGCCGAACACCACCACGCCCTTTCCGTGGGCGGGCACGATGCTGGCGATGATGACGGTGCAGATCAGGTAGAGGGTGAAGCGGTCGGGCAGGAGGCGGGCAAGGCGTGACATGGAGATAGGGAGGGGAGGAAAAGCGGCGGCGGCGCGCGACGGGCGCCGGAATCGGGGCGTATTGTAGACGCGGGGGCTTGGACGGTCAGGGCGTCATGGCCAGGGCCAGGTCGAACGCGGCGATCAGCGAGGCCTGGTCGGCGACCCCCTTGCCGGCGATGTCGAAGGCGGTGCCGTGGTCGACGCTGGTGCGCACGAACG
>JBEBOQ010000025.1:0-60152 GCA_040396375.1 Achromobacter xylosoxidans | reverse complement strand
ACGGGTACCCCGGTGGCAGGGCACTGTCGAGGTTCAGGACGCGGTGGTGGCGGGCGCTGCGAACGGGCATCGGCCCGTGCAGCGCTAGGGGGGCTACTTTTTCCCCGCCCGGCGGTGCGCAGCAGCGACGGGGAGGGGGACTCAAGCAAAGGGTTTTCAGGCCGACGCCGACTGGCGTCGGGGCGGAGGACGCGTAGCGACCGGAGGGCAGACGGATCGGTCGTCGATCTGAGGCTCGACCACCGTAGCCGGTGCCTCGCGCGCGACTCTCAAAACCTTTTAATACCTATAAAACCTATTGGGTCCCGTTTTCGGGCCTAGCGCCAGCCGTTTTCGGGCCTAGCGAATGGAAAAATTGGGCCTAGCTGGAGGAGAAATCGGGCCTAGCCCAATTTCGGTACTGGTCCCAAAATCGGGCCAGGTTGTGGATAACTATCAATGGGGCGGCGGCACGCCTGCGGCGTGATGAACCCGCAGTCGGAAATCCGGAGCGGGCTCACTGGGGGCTTGCTCCAGGCCCAACTGGCGGCCCTTGGCCACGATGCCACCCCAACTGCCGTGCCACGGCTTGCCAGCGGATTTGGTGGCATCCCGTTCACGGAACACCCAGAGCCGCCAGGACTCGAACCAGTCCTCAGAAAACCCGTCCTGGCCAGGCTTGGAGCGCCAGTACGCACTGAACATAGTGGCCATGGCGTCGACCTTCTCTTTACTCCAGTGCGGCCGTTCGCGGTGAGTCCAGGCGTGCCAGCGCGGTGGAAGTTCCCAGCCGGCCGGTAGCCGCGTGGCGCCAGCGCCTGCGGCAGACGTCGACGGGATCCTGGCCCGCTTGGCGCGATGCGGGCGAGAGATACGGTGGCTGCCAGATGCGGGTGCCGATGCCGGTACCGCCGCCGGCGCCGCGATCACGATGGCGGCCGGTGCGGTTGCGGGGACGGCCGCAGGGGCTTGGGCCGGGCCTTGCGCCTCAGGCGAAACGCTGGGCGTGCATGTGATGGGTGTGGTGATCAAGTACGCCTGTGCCGTCTCGACCGAGGATGGGGCAAGGGCTGCGACCGTGTCGATGGCCATCTCGGCGACGGACGGAGCGGACTCGGCCCAGGTTTCGTCATCGTAGTGAGCGGGGGCAAGCGGTGGCGCCTCGTCCGTCCAGGGTTGGCCAGCCGAGGTGCCGTCGGTGAAGTGATCTTCCATGGCCATGTCGTGGCCGGTCTCCAACGGCAGGTCGCCTTGAGGATCCGGGCGAGCTGGGCCCGCACCGGCCGCGATCTGGACTTCAGGCGCGTCGATCAGCGGCACGCCGGCCGGGCACAAACGGTAAATGACGCAGCTGCGATTGCCGCCGGCACGCCGCCCCGTGTCCTGGATGGCACCCAATTCGCGCAGGCGTGCCATCGCTTCGATGACGGTCTTGCGGTTCAGGTGCGTGACCTTGGCCAGATACTCGATGGAGGCGAATACCGTCCATTCCGCTGAGTTGTAGCGCACCAGCTGCGCCAGGTTCATCAAAACGAGTTTAGAGGAGGATTTTTGGACATCGGCCCGCGTGGCCCACTTGGAGGCTTCAATACTCATCGCCTACCCCTTGCATAGAGATTATTTACCCGGAAATCGGGCGTTGTGGCCGGCCGCGCAGGAAGGCGGCTGGCAGGCCGGTCGGAAGGCCCGCCGAGAAAACGGGCGGTCACGCCAGGAACTCGTCAACGGATTCCCGGATCGTGCGGCGGGCCTTGAGCGGCAGCCCGTGCGCTTCGTAGAACTCGCGGCGGGCGATCAGCCACGCCTTGTAGGGCCAGCGCTGGCGCGGCCCCCAGGGGTAGGCGTTGCGGATAGCCAGGTGGGTCTTCTCCAGCGAGTCGCCGGCGGCCTGGCAGGTGTCATAGACCTGCTGCATGATTTTGTACGCGGCCAGAACGCGCGGGCTGCGCGAGTGGCGGCGAGCCGAGCCAGAAGTCATCGGTTTGCTCCAGGGAAAAAAATGAGGGTCAGGCGAGCGAGGCGCGCTCGGGATTGAAATAGACTTCGACGAGCTTGTAGGCCGAGAAGTACAGGGAGATATCCAGCGTCGAGTAGAGGAACTGGCGGATCGTCTGCACATCGATCTGTTGGCCGGCGGGGGATTGCTTGACCAGGAGCGCCACGCGATCGAAGACGTCGCGGGCGCTGTTGGCGTGCGTGGTCGTGACCGAGCCAGGGTGGCCGGTGTTCAGGGCATTCAGATAGTCCCAGGCCTCGGGGCCGCGCAGCTCCGACAGAAAGATCCGGTCGGGCGACATACGCATGGTGGCCGCAACGCAGGCAGTGGCCGAAATGTACTCCAGGCCGGGGCCGTAAATCATGTGGACCCGATTGGGGTGGTTGGGTAGGTACAGCTCATGCACGTCTTCGATGGTGATGGGCCGTTCCCAGGTGGGCACGCGTTCGATGAGACTGCGCGCGAAGGTGGTCTTGCCGGAATCGGTCTTGCCGCCGATGATGATGTTGCGGCAGTACTGCACGGCCAAGTGCAGGAAGTCCTTGATTCTGCCGACGCGCAAGAGTTCGAGCAGCTCGCGGTCTTGGTCCGTCAAGGCGGCTAGATCTCGGATGGGGCCGCTCACGTTCTTCCAGGAGTCAAAGGCCCCCTCGGCGTCCAGTTCGTCCAGCGTTTTGACCACGCTGCTGTGCTTACGGATGTTGATCGATAGCGTGCCGTCGATCACCGCTGGCGGCTGGCAGACCTGGACGCGCTCGCCGTCCGGCATTCGCAGCGACATGACCGGGCCGAAATTGACGGTGTTGTAGCTGGCAATGGCCGAGATCAACGCTTGGAGGAAGTCCAAGGTCAGCTTGGGCTCTGCGTGCAAGTGCCAGCGGCCAAACTTCTTCAAGAACAGTTCGCCAGGCCGGGGGATGGCGATCTCGCGCACGGCGTCATCGGCCATGTAGGGTTCGATCGGGCGCATCATTTGGCGCAGGGCGAGCGCGCGGTCCACCCCGCCCGCAGGCGGGGATGTTGGAGAGTCTTGCATGGGGGGATTCCTGCGGAAGGGAAAGCGGGAGGGGAAAAGCCGGGCGTTCTAGAAATACGCCTGCGTCAGGTAATGGGCGCTGATACCGAGGACGAGCATCAATTCGATCTTGAGGAGCGTCCAGGCTACCGGCAGCTTTTGAACGAGGGCGCAGTACAGCGTGGCCAGGAGCATCCCGGCACCGATTGGGATCAGGTTGTTCATGGTGGGCAGAGTGAAGTGCGGGACTGGCGTCAGGTCAGCGATTGCCGTCACGGTCCGTTTTGAACGGCACGACGTTGGCCAATTCCCGCTCGACGTCGCCAGCCTCCCGAAAAGTGTTCTACAAGGGGTCGTAAGCCGGAAAAGCGGGCCGCTGTTGCCAGCGCTGCCCGCATCCGGCGTGCTACAAGCGCGCCGGATGCGGGCGCGGCGACGCCTGTCCACGATGGACAGCCCTTGGGGCCGTCCGGCGAACGGGCAAAAACGATGGCAAGCAATCAACAGCCTTTCGAGGCCCCGACCCCACCAGGCGGCGTCGGGGGCATTACGGTGCGCCAGTGCAGCAGGGCAGGCGCGTCGCGCGACAAGCGATTTACAGCATGTCTTGTTGGGAGGGGGACAACTAATAGATAGAAACCGTTCAGCAATTGGCGTGCCCGATGCCGGTACTCCCAGTTGGCCGGAAAAGGTATTTTTCTCCCGTCCGGGCGAACCCGGTCATGGGGTTTTCGGATAAATTCGTACACGCACCAAGGTGCCTTGGGTCCCTTTGTCTGGAGTACTGTTTGAATCCGATCCCGCGTCCGTCCTCTGATCTACCTCGTAACTTGCTTGTCATCGTCATTCTTTCCGCACTGATGATCAGCAGCCTGTATGTGCTGAAACCGTTCCTGTTCGGGCTGATTTGGGCGACCACCATCGTGGTGGCCACCTGGCCGGTGATGATGGCGATCCAGCGCCGCTGCGGCGGGCGGCGTTGGCTGGCCACACTGGCGATGCTGCTGATACTGCTGGTGGTGATCGTGCTGCCGCTGTACCAGGCGATTTCGACCTTGGCGCTGCATGGCGGCGCGATTAGGGCCGCGATCAAGAGCCTGCCCGACTACGCGCTGATGGCGCCGCCGGCCTGGGTGCAGCGCTTTCCGCGCGTTGCCCAGGAATGGCAGGCGCTGGCCGACGCTGGCGCCGGGGGCCTGCTGGCGCGGCTGGAGCCCTATTTGACGATGGCCGCCAAATGGCTACTGAGCAACGCCGCGATCGTGGGGGTGTTTGTGATGCACATGCTGACCACCATCGTCATTGCGGGCATTCTTTATTTTCAGGGCGACGTGGCCGCCAACTTCATGCAGCGCTTCGCGAACCGTCTAGCGGGCCATCGCGGGGTGGCGGCCATCCGGTTAGCGGGCCTGTCGATCCGGGCGGTAGCACTGGGCATCGTGGTGACGGCGGTGGTGCAGTCGGCGCTGGGTGGGCTGGGACTGTGGATCGCCGGCGTGCCGGCAGCCGGCATCATCACGGCGCTGATGCTGATGCTGTGCCTGGCGCAGCTGGGACCATTTTTGCCGCTGCTGGGCGGGGTGATCTGGCTGTTCCAGAACGACATGAAGCTGGCCGCGGTGCTGCTGCTGGTGTGGGCGGTGCTGGTCACGATGCTGGACAACCTGCTGCGACCGATGCTGATCAAGCGTGGCGTGAATCTGTCGATGCTGCTGATCCTGGCCGGGGTGCTGGGCGGCATGTTCGCGTTTGGCATTGTGGGGTTGTTCATCGGCCCGGTGATCCTGGCGGTGACCTCGACGCTGCTCAAGGCCTGGGTGGACGAAGTGCCCCCGCCCGAAGGCGGCGCGTCGGCTACGCTGAAGCATCCCAGCGAACTCTGACATCCATGATGGGGTTGTAAGCTGGAACCGCCGGAATTTTCGGTGGTTCCGGCTTACAACCCCCGCAGGGTCAGATGCCCTGGGCAGTAATGGACGTTGGGGGCAACCTCGTAGGCGTGGCTAGCGCAGAGGGGCAGATTGCACGTCCTGCCCTCGCCGACGGGGTAGTCGCAGAGGAAGTCAGAAGATGCGGCACACTTTTCTGCGGCGCAGTGGGGACCCAGATCGCCGCAGAGGATCATGCGGCCGCCGTCCTTGGTGCGTTCGATGTAGCAAGGCATCAGGTGTCCTCCCCGTTTGTCTCGTGCGCGGCTAGGGCGCCAGGCTCAGCCTCACCCGGCAACACCCGCAGCAAGCACTGCATCAATTCCTGCGCACCGGCGTCCTGTACCCATCGCCGCAGCGCATCGCGCAGAAGGTCCTGCTCATGGTCGGTCGGATGGTGGTCGGGTTCGCCGTCTTCGCCGACCATGACATAGACGTTGGCGAAGTCGTCAATGGCGGCTTCGAGCATGAGGTATTCGGCGCAGCCCAGGGGATCGCCGTTTTCAACTCCGTAGGGTTGGGTCATTTCGAGGCTCCGACGGTGCCATGCTGACACCGTGAAAACGTTGAGATATGATCCGACCCAACAACAAGGAGGGGCCGGTATGCAAAAGCTAGTGGTCGAAATCCGAGAACGCGTGGAGCTGACTCCGCGCAAGAAATTCCGAGCGTGGGTTGATCTTGTTGCCGCTGACGAGGAGCTGAAATCCCGTATCAGCATCGGCGAGTACGACACAAAAAAAGAAGCATTGGAAGAAGCCCAGCGCGTAGCTGGGGAAGTCCGCCGTGCTTACCGGAAAAGCCTGCCTCCAGGCGAACCCTCGGCAGATGGCGGTACGGAATTTCCGGCAGCGGCGATAACCCGCAAACCGGAATGTCCATCTCCGTGTTCTTAAATGCCGAGCTGGGTCCAGCTGGAAACTCGCGTTCTCGCTGGCTGAGGGCCACGGCTCAAATGGCAAGTTGGTAGTCTTGCCGTGCGTGCCCAACAGCTTGCGCACCAGGGTCAACCCGGACCCGGAACCGGAACCGCCAATTGTGGTTGCTTCCTATTTCCCGAGCGGGTTGGTGCGCGGAAGCGTCACCATACGCGGTGGCTGCGTCTTCGTGTCGCCAAGATGGTGCGCACCATGGGGCCGCTAAACGGAATAGGACGCTCCTTCATCGCGGCACCTCGTTCCATTCGCGGCCGTCCAGCAGACGGTCTGTGGCTATTTTTCCAACCCGGCGCATCAGCGTATCGCCCGGCCGAAAGTGCCCATCGTTTTCGCCATGCGCCTTGACGATGCGGATCTGACCGCGGCGCATGTCAGCGCCCAGGTCACCGCCGGCACGGACAACTGCCGGCGCCCACTCGCCCCATTGCTTGAAGAGGAAGTCCACTCCGGCTGCTTGGCACTGATCGCGCAGGCTATGGGCCCAGTCCGGATGCATCGGCCGCGCGCCGGGGCCGCTTTCGCCGCCAACGATGATCCAATCCAACGCCTCGCCAGGGTGTAGGCCGATCCGCCGACAGACGGGGCCAAGCTCGACCGGGCCGAGTAGGGGCTCCATGCTGAGGAACCGGCGGCGTGCCGGTACAGTCAGCAACTTGGGTATGTCGCGTTCGGCCTCCTCCTGGTTCACGATCGTCGCGCCCACCCAGACGTTGCTGCGCGTCGCCCAGTCGTGCGACGGCAGCATGCGCAACACGTTGCCGATCCGCTTGGTCAGCAGCAGCCAGTCCAGGGCCGGCGTCAATTCGATCAAGTCGAATAGGTCGTGGCGCCAGGCAGAGTCCACTGCGTTGTCGAAGACGTCGGCCAGGCTTGCGCAGAATACGCGCTGGCGGCGACCGTACTCGGCGAAGAACTTCCCGTGCGCGGCATTCCAGGCCAGCGGCTTACGCCAGTTGGTCGCGCTGGTGCGCCGGCGCGGTGCGCCCGGCCCCCAGTTCGTGGCCTGGCCTCCGGCAAAGCGGGCGTTGCGGGTCTCTGCATAGCAGTGGTCACAACCCGGGCCGACGTTCTGGCAGCCTTCCCACGGGTTGAATGTGTGATCAGTCCATTCGATCTTGCTGTTTTCAGCCATGGCAGGCCTCACTGTTGATGCGTCTCTTGCGCTCCACGGCGTGGATGCAATCCATCAGGCCATCGACTAGCTGACGCATGTTGTCGACCGTCAGCGATGCGCCTGCGCGGCTCCAACTGATGGGGTGCCCCATGTCTATAAATAGGTGGGGCATATCGCCGGATTGCCCATCGTGCAGCAATTGAATCGAGCCGCTGGTGCCGACCGGAGCAATGAAGGGGAGGGTGATGTTGACCGGCTTACGCATTACCGTCCCCCCGTGAGGGCGCGGTCAGGGCAGCGCGATAGTGTTCCTGCGAGCAATAACCGCTGCCCATGTGGAGGATGTTGGACGGGCGGCCGCAGTGGCATGCAGGGAAGGGGTCAGCCTTGTTTGCGTCATACCAGGCTTGCGCCTCTTTGCCGTAGGGCTCGGTTTCATCCGGGATGTGTCCCGGCCCGGCCAACCCATTGCCGATCCAGCTCATGGCCGCTTCCGCACCCTTGCCGTGCTGCCATTCGATCCAGGCGGCCTGCTGAGAAATGACCATGTCGTGGATGACCTTGCCCAGTTCTTGGACGAGCGCCTTGTGGCACGCGGTATCAGCCTGCACAACATCCCCGGCGCGCTGCTGGAGGTCGGCGAGGACTGCGGCGCGGCGAAGATCATCAACAGCCGTTGCGAGGCTCGGATTCACGGTTGCCCAGGCGATGGTTTGAGGCAGCGGCGGCAGTGCCACTTCCCCCGCGCCATTTGGCGGATGCACAGCGCACGGCCAGCGCAGGGAGCCGTCACCAGTGGTGTAGGAGCAGGGCGCGCCATTTGCGGAATCCAGATTGTTGTTTTCAGGCATGGTGTTGGCCTCCAAAAAATGAATGTTGGGACGGCGCCGCTGCGGCTGCGCGCAGTCCCACTTGCCAGAGGACTGGGCCGGTGTGGCACAAGGGGACCTGCACGTGGAACTGTCGTCGGCCATGCTTGAGCGTGAGTTCGACTCCCGTCTCTTGGCGCTGCTGTCGAACTACCGTCCACGGCCGAGACAGGCGGACGAGCGTTGCACCGATAGCGATTTGAGCCATCCTTTCCTGAAAGCGCTGTCGCGCCAAGGTGCCGGGGCTACTCATGTTCGCCGTCCTTGTCCGCCTGGGTCTTGAGGGCGCCCGCCAGCCGCACGAGCTCGGCACATACCGTGTGTTCCGGCATGCCAGCGGAATACAGATCCATGCCCGCGCGCGCCAAATCGACAGCGTCCGTATCGGGTCGCACCGCCTCCCCGGATACCGGGGCGCTTGCCACGGGAGCGGCGTCGCCCGCGAAGTATCCCAGCGGGATATTCTTGTGGGCGGTCGGGTTGGGTTTGAATCCGATTATCCGCGTGCCGCTGCCGGGTATGGCTTCCTCGGCCTCATTGATGCTGATCCACGCCACCGTCTCCTCGGCTACAGGGGCGCGCAGCGCATCGCGAATGGCGCGTGCTTCATCAAGCCGAAAGGTGACGATGGCCGTTGCTTCTCCTGGTTCGTAGGCTTTGGATGCGCGGATCGTGTTGTCGATGATGCGATGGGCTTCCTGCATTACCGACAGGGCGGCGTGCTTTGTATCGTTCATAGTCATCTATGTTCCAGGAGCTCGTAGGCTTCCCACATGCGTAGGCTGGCCAGGCGAGCGATGTTGATGGCGGCGGCCGGACTGATCGGGTCGGCCTCGCGGCAGGGTTTGGCCGGGCGTTGAACGCGGATCTGCAATTTGTCATCCGCCTCGGTCAGCAGCAGCACGCCGGATGCCGACGAACCCAAAGAGGCGAACAGCTCGTCCGTCCATATCTCAGCGGGCAGCGCGTAGTAGTGCTTCCAGACCTTGCGTGGCCAGTCAACCCGTATCGGGTGGTCGTAGGGGTTCCACTGTGAGATGTCGTGGCCGGCGGACTCGGCCTCGGTATAGGAGAGATAGCGCTGCCACTTGTCTTTCTTGGCGTCAGCCTTGAGATCGGCGCGGGTGATCTTGATCTCGACGTCGATGATGCGCAGGCTTTCGGTGACGGCGAGGATGTCGCATTCGTGGCCGGGCCACGTGCAGTTCGGCACTACGACCAAGTATTTGCGGTTGAAGACCTGGTGTGCGAGCGCTCGGCCGATGGTGTGTTCGGACCATTTCATGGGCGTCATTGCGATTTCGATCGGATGAGTTGCAGCTCGCCGATGGCGGCTGCGCCGCAATGCTGGCGCACCATCCGGGCTACGGCCTCGCGATAGCAGTCTCGGTATCCAAAGTCGTATCCCAATAGCGCCATCAAGCCCATCGCCGCACCGGACAGGGCGATGCCGAACAACAGCAAGCTATGCAAACTGGTGATGATTTCCTGCACACTGGCTCGCTGAACTTCGTGGATTGTTGACACCAGGGCTTCTGGAAAGACGACCATTGAGAGAAGCAGTGCCCAGATCAGGAACAGGGGAAGGAAGGAGAGTGCTTTGGCAGCGGCGGTCAGTCCAATCTGGATTACGTTGCCGAGTTGTTCAAATGCCACGCGGCCATCGCGCAACACGGTGCGTCGTATCTCGGCGTATTGCGCATCTGTGATGCGCCCAACGGAAACGCCATTCAGCATCACATTCCACTCTGGTGATGCGTCGGCCTGCATCCGCGCCATTAGGCGAGCCTCCTGTCTACGAAAGAGGCAGTCTGCGCCAATGCTGAATGCAGCGGTCAGCAGCAGCATGCAAGCCAAGCCTGGCCAGCCAGCGATTGGGACGTAGTACTTTGACAGCGGCAGGGAAATCACGGCTGCGGCGCTGATAATGGCGAGCCAACGCAGCCAGAGAATTGGTTTCGCAGCGACTGAAATGCGATTTTGCATAGGAACTCCATTCAAAACCCCGCCAGCCGGCAACCGCCTGTCAGAAAGGGTGGCGGACTGGCGGGGGACGTTAGGGACAGCAGGGCCCGGCGCAGCAGGGTGCGCCGCCAGGCTTGCCGGAGAGAGGCGGCCGCTAGCGGCCGAGGTGTCAGCGGCTCGAGCGATGCACCGGCCGCAGGTCGTAGACTGAGCTGAAGTCCAGATCACGGGCGACGTAGATCCCGACGCGCCCGCCCTGGTTGCGGTAGAGCGTGGGCGGGATGTTGATGGTGTTGTCCAGAACCGTCGTCACGGCGTCCTTGGCGGCATTGCCCGTGTTATCAAAGCGCACGGTGTTGTTATTGTTCTCGCCGCCGCCGCGGTTGCTCATCCAGGCGCCAAGGTCCCCGATCAGGCTCACCATGATGGCCCCACCAAAGCGTTCGGCGAAATGGGTGTCGATGTAGCCATCCAGGCCCGCCTCGCCCAGCGACCCCGTGCCCGGTGAGTCCAAGTTGACGACCACGCCTTCGGGGGTTTCCAGGCGCGACCAGACCACACCAATGCGGGGCTGACCCTGGGCCAGCACGCTTTGCTGATAGCCGACGAACTTTGTGCCCGGGTCGACCAACGCCACGCGTCCGCTGGTGGAGCGGATTTCCCGGGTGGCGTAGCAGCTGATCATCCCGGACTGGGCGCTCACGAGCTTGGTGTCCATGACGCAATCGATCATGGCGCCCTGCGTGAGCAGGAAGTCCCGGTTGGCCAACCGGCCAGCCCCCGCACTGGCGAGCTTCAGGGGCTGCAGCTTGTTGGCCATGGGGCCGCTGTCGGCGGCGGGTGCTGCAGGTTTCCCCGTGCCCGAGCCCGTATCGCCGCCCTTGCTCTGCTCGCCTTTGAGGCCGCTGGCCAGCCGCCGCTGCGCGATGGCATCCAGTTCAACCCCCGCCGTCTTGCCAATGTCCAGCACCGTGGTGGCAGGGAAGGAAGGCGAGGGCACAGGCGTGGTCGAGGCGGGCGCTTCGGGCTCCGGGTGCGGCTGCGACTCGGGAGCCTTTAGCTTCAGGTTCGGCAGGACGTTGCGAATCTCGGCTCTGAGCGCCGCGGCCGCGTCTGGATCCTTTTCCTTCTTGACGCTGAACGCCCGCCAGGCCAGCAGCCCCATGAACATGAAGCCGATCACCAGCAAAAGCCACATGAACGCCTTGGCGCCGGGCGCGAGCGGCCGGGCGGCATCTTGCAGATCTGCGCGCCCGCGGCTGGCGACCTCAGCCTGATGGGCCTCGAATTCGGCAACCGCGTCAATGGCCTTGGGCCGTCGTCTGCGAAGTTTGAAGAAACTCATTTGTCCGCTTCCTCGCGTGTCACGCGCTCCACCGTTGGGGAGATCGTGCGGGTGGGCAGGCTGCGGGCCTGCACGCCGCCTTCGTTGTGGACCGCCAGGACTTGGTTGCCCAGGCGCAAATGCCAGGTCTTGGCTACGCGCTGCAGCACGATCGTGTGTTCGTCGGCCATATGCCGGTTGGCGATCACTTCCTGGCCATCGGCATCCACGAAGTAGACGACCGGCAGATCCTGGCCAGGGGCAAATCGCAGCCAGGTCTGCACGCCGTCGTCCCAGGCATTGACGGGCGCAATCGAGGTGTCCCCACTCATCGTGTAGCTCTGCCAGTTGATGGCCAGGTCATCCTTGTCCAGCTCGCGTTTGACAAAGCCCTTCTCGTCAAGCGCCGCGGTCTTGGCCAGATCGTCCTCGGGATATCGCAAGTCAAGCCGAAAGAACTCGCGACCGGTGCGCTTGTTGGCGTACTTCAGGAGGAACGTGTAGCTGCGCTTGTCGGTGATGTAGATCAGGTTGGTGTCGGCCTGGTCCGCCTTCGGCTTGATGAGGACGTGCTTGCCGGTTTGGGCCAGATCGTAGGCGCCGCTATCGCCAAAGGCGTGGTCAACATATTCTTCGTCGTCCGCCAGCACAATGTGCGTGGCGATGCCAAGGGCCGTATCGACCTGGATGACATCGGCCGGATCGTAGTTGGCCCAGCGTACCCGCTGATCCTTGGAAGAAGCCGTGGGGCGCTCCAGCGCCCAGGCCGGGCCTGGCGCCAGGCACAGCGCCGCGGCAAGGGTCGTGGCAAGGGCCGAGGCAAGGGGCGAGACAAAACGCGCCGCGACCAGAGGCCGGGATGTCGGTTTCATCGGCTCATTTCCATCGAATTGTGGTGGCCAGCCCGCTGGTGATCGTGCGACAACTGGGTTTCGTGAGACTTCTGGTGGCCGCTTTCTGCCTCGGTCACCAGGGCCACGCCGCCGACAGCCTTGAACGGATAGCGGATGGACATGTCCTTGTCGGTTTCGTCGGGTTCGAACGGACGAGCGAGCGAGGTGCGGGCGTGGACGATGTAATCGCCGGTGTCCAGATCGCGCTGGACCACGCAGTTCGGCGTGGCGCCGATGATGGGGCCACGGTAGTCGCGGCCGTCCTCGGGTTGGCGGATCTGGCGGTCCTGCTCGCCGTACAGTTCGACGGGGCGGCGCGCTTCCTTGGTGCGCATCTCGAAATGCTTGCCGACCCGTTCAGCGGCTATGACGACGGTGGGCAGGCGCAGGTTGGCTTTCTCGTTGAGATGATCCTTGCACAGCCGGGCGGCCCCGTAGAGGTCGTTGCGGGCGTAGCGTTCGATATCGCGCAAGAGCGCGGTGCGGTCGGCATTGCTGAGACGGTCGGCGCCTTCGAGTCGGCGAGCCAGTTCATTGATTTGCGCTTTGTTCATGGTGCTTACCTCTCGGTTTCGATGTCCGTTGCGTAGCTGACGACCTGGAACCCCAGCGGGTTATCCCGGCCGATCGCTTCCGATAACGGGGTGTTGACGTAGTGGTAGGCGAGCGTGGCGATCAGCTGCTCGGAGCGGATGGGCTGATTGCCGCCTTGGGTAGCGCGGGTAAAGCGCACGGTGGCGCTGTGATTGGGGCCGAGCGTGATCGAGCGGATATTGACGCGCACGCGGGTGTGATTGCCGTAGCGCTTGTCCAGGCCGCGCTCGCCCTCGAATTTGCTGTAGTACTCGCGCTGGACCTCTGGCGAGCTGAATAGTCCGCAGCGTTCATACGTGTTCTGGATCGTGTTCCAGTCGTAGCTCTCGCAAGCGAGCAGGTACTGGTGAATGAAGTAGCGCGCAATGCGCTCGCCGTAGTCTTCCTGGGCATCGCGCAGCATGGTCACGTTGTTGATGTCGCCGGTGGTGTCGTTCACGCGCACGGCATAGAGAACCGGAGGTTCCTTCAAGGGAAAGAGCGTGGCGGTGGCGGTGTTGGACAAGAACGCCACGGCAATCGCCGCCCATGCGACACGCCAGGCCCGCGTTCGGGAGGCGATGAGTTCGGTGAGCAGGTCACGCTCAAGGCCGCCGGCGCGCTGCAGCTCATGGCCGAGCGCCAGTTTGGGATCAAGATCCGACATAGGATTCTCCCGGGCAGAGAATGACGTGCGGCGCCCATGCAAAACGTATGGACGAAGAGAGGCCGACCGCGCGAGGCGCGGCCGCAAAGGCAGCCTTCATGGGGACTCCAGGGGGAAAAACGAAAAGCGCCCGGGAGGCGGGCGCTAGATTGGATAGGCGAAGCTGCTGCTAAGCCTGATATGGGAGGGGTAAAACGAAACTCGCCGCGTTAGGGCGGCGAGTTCTCACTAAAAGCAATAAGAAAAATGATGGATTCGTATAGAAGTCACTGAATCTCGATCATCGTTGGAAGAATTTGCGATCCTCTTCATTCTGTCTATATCGCTGAATTCGACGACGGCGATCCGCATCAGACTCAGGCGGCTGGACCAGCATATAGCGCATCAGCTTGGTCGGCCACACGAAGCAGAAGTACCAGAGCGGACGAATGAGCCACGTCCATGTGGCGCGCGCCAAGCTCACCCATTGGAATGCAGAGATCTGATCGGGCTGCCCCGCTTGCGCGGCTTGTCCAATAGCGGATGCCGATGCATGAGGGGCTGAGGCCGGCACCTGATTTCCTGGGAGCGCATTCTGGGTAAGAGGCTTACCCAGCGGTGTTAGGGGAGTCATTGCCATGAAGATGGTGTCTCCATCAGAAAGGAAGTACCTGTGTCGGATCCTTCCCAGAGTTGCTCAATATTATCCCAGTTTGCCGAGGAACGGAACAGAAACACCGCCTCCTTGGCCACCAGTAATCGCGGTTGTAATTGTAGACACCTGTTCCAGCATGAATTTGGCGCCCATCACAAACAGGACCAGCGCGGTGAGCATGGAAAAAATATTGATGTCTCCCTCCGCTTTAGCAGTGGTGAGCAGCGCTTTCTGGAGCATCCCGAACATCCCCATGACGATCGTAAATACCAAGGTGAAGAGGGCGGCATAGATGGCATAAAAGAATGCTTGCCCAAGCCATCTCTTGAAATATTCCTTGGTGTAATCGAACAGCAGCGCCAGGATAAAGAGCGGCCCAATAATCGCCACGATGCCCATGCCGGCCTTCACGGTGATGAGCACGATAATGCCCACCGCGCTCATGACTGCGGAGATCACGGTTATCAGTACCGCAATGATCACGAACGCAAATGCCTTGACTGGACTGGTGACGGCATTTGGCGCACGGTCATGGATTTCGGTACTGATTTCCGAGCCATTGTTGGCGGCCGCATCAAGCTTTTCGGCCGGCGTCGAGGGTTCCTTGTTGAAGACGTTGGTTATGTCAGTGGGTAATTCCAGCATGATATCGACGATCTCTGTCTGATACAGGCCTCCCGCGCCGGCGATGCTGGCGATGATTACGATATTCACCACGCGGCGCAGGGCCGTAAAGATTGGAGTCGCGATGGCGCCGCTGGCGATCATCCACCCGTACCACATGAGGCCGATGGTCATGCCGACCGTCACGAAAGGCCAGATGGCGGCTGTGGCATGGCTGACCGCTGGGGCGACGACGCCCTTGAGCATATACGTCACGGAGTCGTCCATCCAGCGTGCGATGCTGCCCAGGCTGGCGAGCTGAACAGGATCCGCAGCCATTATTGCCCCCAGGGTATCGGCGCTCGGATCGCATTCACGCTGAATGATTTTTCGGCGAGTTTATCGGCTTGCTGCGCCATGAGGACTTGTTCGGCCTGCAGTTGGCGGGTCAGGAGGTCTGCCCGCATCTGATCGGCCTGGATGTTGGCTTGTTCGACGAGCATGCGAGCTTGCAGATCGGCGATCCCCTTCGGATCAGTCGTCTTGTTGATCTGCGCTTGCAGCTGGTCAAGCTGTTTGACGCGGGCATTGCTGCCTGCCTGGGCGCCTTCGAGAAACGCTTTCGTGCGAACGGAGAGCGTTTCGGCTCGCTTGTCCAGGGCCTGGCGATCCTTCTTATAGTCCCCAGACAGCCGCTCCTCCTTCAGGATGCGTTCCGTCTTGCGCACGATATCCTCGTTGCCAACTCCCGGGTTGCGAAGCATGGCTTGCACGTCGTCGGGTAGGGCGCTGCGGATAGCGGGGTTGTTCAGGATATCGCCCAGATTGCGCGTGCCGGTGAGGGATTCGAGCTGCCGGCGCTGGCTTTCGAGCTGCTGGTTGAGTACCGCGATTTGTTCAACGGCTTTGGCCA
Organism: Achromobacter xylosoxidans; assembly: GCA_040396375.1. Taxonomy (GTDB): domain Bacteria; phylum Pseudomonadota; class Gammaproteobacteria; order Burkholderiales; family Burkholderiaceae_B; genus Achromobacter; species Achromobacter xylosoxidans_D. The sequence continues at coordinate 44,741 of JBEBOQ010000025.1, read as the reverse complement.
TGTCCTCCGCATGTGCCAAGGCCTGCTGCGCGAGGCTGGCGGCGTCTACGGTAGGAACGCCGCTGGCATGCGCCGGCGTCATGGAGGTGGCCAGCAGTGCGGCCGCCATCAGCGCGGCGCCACGCGTGCGCCAGGCCGAAGTTCGAAGGGTGGTCAGGATGTTGGACATGGATTGCTCCTCGCGCCGCGACGGCGCTTTTGAGATGAAGGAAAGTCCTGCGGGGAAAGGGGTAGTGACTGTTCGGTCACTTCTTCGTGGCCGCCCGCGCGCGCTCCAGGTACAGCGGCAACCACTGCTCGGGATCTGCTCCGCGTTCTTCTATGGCCTTTTCGGCGATGGCCGCCATGTCGACCGAGCCCGAGAAAACCAGTAGCGCGTCCTGGCACTGGTGCAGATCCAGCATGGCGGTGACGGTGGAATCGCCTTGCTTGATGACGCACTGGCGCGAGAACTCGCCAAGCTCCTGCACCATCTTGAACTCGGCCGGCGATAGCTTGAAGTGCTCGATGTACTCCTCAGCTGTTGCCTTGTCATTGGGCAGGTATGCTGCCGTGGCCGACTGCTGGATCAGGGTCTTGCCCACCGGATTGGTGATGATGGCGTGCGGCTCTTGCGTGGCGAAGATGAAGACGCCGTCGCTCTTGCGGATGACCCGGTTCTTGTCCTGCATGAACGTCTGGAAGTACGGCACTTTCAGCGGGTGCTGGACTTCGTCAAAGACATACGCAAAGCGCCGCCCGTCATTGACCTGGTCGGTGCGGTAGAGCAGATACGTCAACGCCGCATCACGCACCGGCCCCTCTTCCAGGAACTCCGTCAGGTCAAAGCCGAAAAGATCATGGCCTGCGAAGTCCAGCTCGTCGGTGGGGTTGTCAAAGACCCAGCCGTTCTCTTGTCCGGCGCACCAGCGCTCAAGCCGCTCGCGAAGATTTAGCTTGCCTTCCGGGGCCGGGGTCACCGTCACGAACTGCAGCAGCGTCGACAAGCGCCGATCGCCCTGGTCGATGTGGTCGACGAGTCGGCCGATGGCGCGGTCAATCGCTCGCTGTTCCGAGAGCGTTGCTTCCTGATCGCCGTCCGCCGCAAGCATTTTGGTGAGCCTGCGCATGAAGGCCAGGTTCTGCGACGTTTTGGGCAGTTGCAGGTAGTTCCAGCCGGTGGGATGCCCCAGACGAAGCGGGAAATACTTGCCGCCCATGGCCATGATGGCGACCTGCAGACCGCGGTCCTTGTCAAAGACCATGCCGGTGTAGCCGAACTTGCGCGCCTGGGTCAGCAGGTGCCCCAGCAGCACGGTCTTGCCGGTGCCGGACTTGCCGATGATCGCGGTGTTGCCCAGGCGCCGCTTGCCCGTTTCATCCAGCTCTTCGAGCGTGGCATGGAAATTCAGGTAGTACGGCGTGCCGCCTGTGGTTTTCAACATCGTGACAGCCGGCCCCCACGGGTTGCCGTTGGGCTTGCCGAAGAGGAAGTTGTGCATGGATGAAAAGCACAGGAAATTCAGCGACGTGATTGGAGCTGGGCGCGGGCGCCACTTCCAGTTGCAGGGCAGCTGCGCCCACCAGGCCGACACCAGGGCACGGTCCACGAGGCGGGCGATGATCTGATCCTCAGCCAGCGCGCCGATGACATCGGCCGCGCTACGTAAGGTCTGACTGCCGTCCTCGCCGAAGACTGTGACCGTGGCGTGGTGGTCGCCCATGACGAACTTGCCGGAAACGAGATCATCCATGGCGCTCTGCAGGTCCTGGATCTGCGAGGCAGAGTGGTCTTTGGAGTCCTCTAACCATTTTTTCTGGCGGGCCAGTGCGGCCAGCCCCTCCGCCTGGGACAGGGTGCCAAAGGACTGGCTGAGCACCAGCTCGACGGGTAGCTGCAGGAGCTTATTCAGATGGCCGGGGCGGGTGGAGGCCGGGTATTCCCGCAATTCGACAGTGGTGAACCGGCGGCTCCAGTCCACCCCGCGCACCTCGCCCTGCTCACCATGGACGGAGAAAAAGGGACGGCTGCTGGGCAGCGTGTTGTAGAGCCGGGCATCCAGGACGGGGACAGGCTCGAGCTTGCCATTTAAGAGCAAGCCGAAGAACTCGGCGGGCTCGGAGTACAGATGCTTGTCCGGGCCGCGCTCGACAATCTGCAGCTGGTCTGCACGATAGCGCGTGAGGGCTCCCTTGAGCTTGAGATTGACGTCATCAAGCTGCTCGATGGCCCTCGCCTGCCAGGCCGAGACGTCCCGGGCGGTGCGCTTCTCGAACCGGGAGAGCAGGCGCAGGGCCGGATCAACGCTGGCGCGCGCGATCGTGGTCAGATACAGCTCGTTGATCATCGGGGGCTTGCCGTCGAAGGTGGCCCGATAGGCGGCGTCATGACTACGGGAGAAGGCGTCGGGGTACTCGCTTTGCGGGTACTCCTGGACCTTGCGGCGCACAAGGTGCGTCCACAGGCCGATGCCTGCCGGAAAACCTCTGATCAGGTTGTTCAGCTCCTCGATCCAGCGGCACTTGTCGGCCTCGGGATAGCCTTCAAAGGAGCGGCCGTCGATCCGCCAGACCGAGACATACTCCCAGTTGCGGGTGGCGACGATAGTGGGCGTGACGTGGTGGGAGAACGGGACGTAGTCGCTGACCGCCGGTTCGTGGCGCGGCGGCGCGGCAGAGCGGGAGTCTTTCATTTTGGGATATTTCCGATCAGTCGGGACCAGGGACGCCTGCGGCTATAGGGGGTCGGGGTATAGGAGACGGCGCCCCAGAAAGCCTTGTTGGGAACAGAAAACTTGGTTTTCCACCACAGCTCCCAGATCCAGAAACTGCGGTCATCGTTGCGGCTGATGACGGCCATGATCGGGTAGAGGATGGGGAAGAGAAGCCAGCCCAGGACCGTGAACATGGCTGCGGTGACGACGAAAAATACCAGGCCGATGAAGGCGCGGGTGGGCACGCCTCCTTTGACCGTGGCGACTCGCGTCGCGCCCTTGAACAGCGGGTACCGGTTGGGCGGGATCTGGGAGCCCGTAGCCGGGGCTGGCTGTGGGGCGGGTGTGGATGACCCGGCCATCAGAACACCAGTTCGATGATGCCGCCGGCAATGGCGCCGGCGAACGTGACGCCCAGCGCCCACTGGTAGGCGGTTTCCTTGCGGATCACATCAAAGGAATACAGCAGGCCGCAGATGCCGCCTGCGATCAGGCAGATGACGGGCAGGATGATCCAGAGCCAGTCTTTGAGTTTCTGCACGGCCGAGGTCGCCTTGGTCAGCTGGGCAAATACCGGGGTGGGCAAGGCGAAGAGGGCGAAGACGACCAGGGCAGAGGCGAGCAGGGTGAGGTTGCGCGAGGACAGGCGCATGGGAAAACTCCATGACAAAGCGCCACGCGGCGTGAGGGCCGTGCGGCAAGGGGGGAAAAGGATGGGGCGGGCGCGCGAGTGCCTGTGAGTGCCGCTCGGGCCGCGTGTTAGACCACTACATTCGGCCCGGGGGCTTTTTGCGGGGGCCACGCCAGATCTGCATCAGGCACAGCACCGCGCCGAAGAGGAGAAAGATGCCGGGGATCGCGATCTGCAGAAAGGTGACCATGGGTGAACTCCATGAGGGCGGCGGCGAGGGCAGGACTGCCGGGGCCAGGTGCCGTGTTCAGGTGTTTAGCTGCTGCTGATACCGCGAAGCCGGGCTTGATGGCCCGCACCGGGAACCGGATTGCGAAGCGGCCTATCGGCTGGGCGGGGCGACCGGAACCCTATGGCCAAACACCGGGGACTCGGCGGGGGTGAACGCATCGCGGCGCGGCACCGAGAAGGCGTCGGCTTTGGGCGCGGTGAAGGCGTCCGGGCGGCCGTTGGGCCGAGTGACTGTCCCGTCGTTCTGGGCGGATGCCTGGGCAGCGCCGGCAGTGGTCGGCCGCTTCGTGAGGGCGGGAACGGGCAATCCCGCCCCGGCCAGCACCTTGCCGACATAGCCATTGGTAAAGCCCGAGGTCAGATTTCCCGTGTTGTAGCAACTGAACGCGGCGTAGAGCGCGGCCTGCCCACCGCCGTGCACCTTGGCGGCACGCTGGTAGCAGTTGACCAAGACGCGCTGGGCGGAGGCCAGGTTCGTGCAGGGATCGAAGATCGATTCCGGCGTGACGCCCAGCCATTTCCAGTTGCGCACGTTGATCTGACCGTAGCCGACGTCGAAATCAATGCCCTTGGCCATCAGATCTCGGACTTCCTCGATGGCTTCCTGCTTGGACTTCGGCCGAATGCTGCGGTGGGGCTTGGCGTTGACGCCGATCACCAAGGGGTCGAATGCCGATTCGTGCCGGACCACGGCGGAGAGCGTACTGATATGAACGTCCGGCGCGCACTGGCGGGCTAAGGTCGGAAAATCCATGGATCAATTCCCCTGGTTGCCATAGCCGTAGCCGTTTTGCTCGCGCTCCTCGCGCTCACGGCGTTCGGCGAGCGCTTTCTCGTACTTGGCCAGCTCGCGCTCGTAGTCCCGGGCCTCGGCCCAGTACCCGCCGTCTTCGGGCTTGCCCACGTAGCGCGGGAGCTCGCCGTCAAAATCGGTGTATTCGTGGGCGGCGTAGACGCTGCAATAGCCCGGGCGTTGATCGCTGACGAACGGTCGGCCGTCGCTGCTGTCGCCGATCCAAGCTCCGAGTGCGGTATTTAATGAGTCGGCATCGCATCGGCCAGCGCCCTGCGAGATCGCCTTGACCAGGTCTTTCATGGCTTGGGAGTCTTCGGACGCGGGGCATAGTTCCAGGAAGTTGCGCCTGGCCTTGAGCGTATCGGAGAGCTTCTTCTTTTGGATGCCGAAATACCGGGAAAGCGACGCAGCGCATTCGCTGGGACGAGAACTGGTCGACAGGCAAAGAATGGCCTCGCAGGCCAGACGGGTGTCGCCCGTTAATTCCGGTTGGCCGACATCTGTGCCAGGTACTCCTGTGGCCAGGGCGGGTGCGAGGCTTGGTAGAAAGGTCAGGACAATGAGCGCCATCAGGCGCCGAATGGGTTGCATTGGTGTGCTCCCGAGGGTTAGTAGCAGATGTAGTAGCTGTTGACATCAACCAATTGGCCGGCGCTGCGGGTCTCGGTGGCGACGGTGCACCCGCTGACCGACGTGATGTTGACCGTGCGGGATGCCCCTTGGCAGAAGTCGCCATCGCCACCGGAGCTGCTGTCGCAGCTGCCATAGAGCTGGGCGGTTCGGTTGCCGTTGGAGAGCTGGCAGTAGCCGGCGGATCCCTGGGTGACCGACGCACCCGGCGCCGATAGTGCGCCAGACCAGAGCGTGGAGGCTGATTCTCCGCTACCCGAGGTGGTGCCCGATGCGTAGAGGCAGTTCAGTTCTGCGGTCGGCCGATAGATCGTCACGCCGTACATCGTGCCGTAGTTCACCTGCATCTGACTGGCCATGTTGCCGTACAGCGTGCTGGGCATGGTGCCGCCAGTCTCGGCTCCCCGCACTTTTGCGATGACGGTGTCGAAAACGCCTGCGGCTCGCGCCGGTGTGCAGCCATCCTGCCAGGCGCCCCACCCCTCGTAGGCGATGTCGCCGGGGTTGGCCTGAAGGATGTATGCGGTGCGGTATCTGATTCTGCTGCCCGTATAGCCTGCTGGGCATTGCCCCGCTTCAGACTGCGTTTGCGCCCGCCGGCACCCACCATAGGTGGTGTGCCAGAGGTAGCCCGACACGCAACCGCCGGGCGGCAGTGGCGCGCCCTGGGTGATCTGTACTGCCATGGTGCTGATGTTGGTGCGCAGCTCTACGTCGGCCTGGTTGTCGGGGGAGGCCTGGGCAAAGGTGAGGGGGAACAGGAACAGGCAGAGCAGGGCGAGCCAATGCCTGCTCTTTCCTTTTAGGGAAGGAAGGAACATGAGGTTCTCCGGTGGGAATGGCCCGGATGCTGACAATGTGGGCCGTGGGGGAAGAAGCTGGAATGGGGCTAGTTCTTGCAGCCCTGGATCACCGAGGCACGGGCTCCGGGATCTGCGGGCGAGATTGCGATGCGGTCAGCTGCGATCGTGACGCGCTGTGCCGCACGAACGAAGCTTGATCCTGCGTTCTGGAAGGAGCCGCTGAACGCACCGCCAACGGTGACGGTGCCGATGGCGTTGACATAGCCAGAGCCGGAAATGCTGCCGCCCACCGACCCGGCAATGTTGATGTCGGCGCCGCGGACCGTCGCATCCACACCCTGCAGGGCGATTTGGCGCCACGGCGACAAACCAGCAGGGCACGTCACCGCCGGGATCGCAGCGTCGTTCGGAAGGTCGCTGTATGTGCCGGTGATTACGTGACCGTTCTGAGCGAACCACACACCGCCGGTGCAAACGGCGAGCAGCTTGTTGGCGGTCGAAGCATATAAGCCTTCAGGCGTGCAGGCTGCGCCGGGTGCGACTGCCGTGTTGAGCAGTAAACCGGTATTGGTCTGAATCGCACCGGCCACCGTCAGCGTGTTGTTGAATGTGACTGGCCTGGTTTCTCCGTGCCGAACAAATTGGCCGAACGGCGTGGCGCCCAGACCTGCCGCCAGGACTGCATGGCCGGGCTCTGCTCCGAAGTCAAACCACGAGCGTGGAATGTTCATGAGCGGTCCGAGTACGCTAGTACCGCCGTTGGCGTCATGGCCGCCATATCCTTCTGACGCCGCCATCACCTTGCCCAGCAGGATCTGATTGAATCGAGCCGCCTTGCCGGCCGGTGCTGTGCAGACGTCATTGATTCGACGGCTACGTACATCGCTGATCGGTTGGCAGGTATATACATAGGCGCCCGTGCGGCAGTTGTCACCGGGGCAGGCTCCTTCACGGACAAGGATGAAGCGGGCGGTTTGACCCAAGGGTGGGAAACGCGGCGTACTTGGCGGTAGCAGGCCCAGCGTTGCGAGATCCGCGACGCCTCCTCTGGCGACCTGCGCTCCCGGGGCGGCAACCCACGCAAGTGCCGGCGGGGGGGGATAAGTGCCGGCTGGGGCGCCCGCAAGATTCTCACCGCGAAGCCAAGCTTCATGCTTTACCTGAAGGTCAACTAATGCGCCGCGAATTTGAGCCAAATAGCGGCCGGTCGATTCCGCAGCGACCGTGTCAACCTGGCGCTTTAGTGACGGTCCGCCCAGGACAACGGCGAGTGTGAGAAGTGCGAGCACGACCATGAGCTCGACAAGCGAATAGCCAGCCTGGCGGCGAACTGATCGAGGCACTGTAACTTCAAAAGGACACATGGCAGGTTCGCCGTCTATGCAATGACAGGCGAGGCAATGCCTCGCCTGGATTGCGGGTTTACGGATTCATCGCGTTGCGAAGACGAACGTGTTGTTGTCGCCCTTCACGCAGAGGTCTTGCGCCGTGACCGCATTGAATGATCCTGGCTCATTGTTCGTGCCAAGTGTCTTGGCGGCGGTTCCATTGACGCTGATCGTCTCCGATACCGAGTTCAAGGTGGTGGCCAGGCCGGGGCACGCCCTGTGGTTCACATTGGTCAACGTCAACCCGAAGCCGCTACCCGCAGCGCCACCACCGAGAGCCACCGGGCCGATCGTGATCGTGCCGTTCGAGCCCGCGCCGGAGCCGCCCAGGCGGTGCGCCACCGTAGCGCCGTTTACCTTGAACACCGAGGACTCCATCAGCGCCGGCGCGAGATTCGCCACGTTGTTGATGGCTGCGTAGGGAGTGACGGAATCACCTTCGCCAAGCAATCGGGTCGATGTCATGAATCGCTGAAGTTCAGAAGCGGCCGGCCCGACGCGCGCCTGGATGAAGAAGCCCTTGATGGCGGGCATGCTGAGAATCACCAGGACGCCAATGATCACGATCACAGCGCCGATTTCGGAGAGCGTGTATCCACCTTGGCGGAGGCGTTGGCGGGCGAAGTTATTCCGGGTACGTTGAGGTTGTACGTGGGGTTGAGTCATATCGGATTCCAGAAACTGAAGGGTAGTTGTGGCCATCTTGGAGATAGCTAGGGATTGGTGTGATTGGTGGCGGCTTCTAACTCATGGCGTCGAGCATCGCCCCGTTTTGCATATCAAAGAGGACGCTTTGATGCCAACCATAAAGGCCCGCCATTGCGAAAACGGCGAAGCCCAAGATGACCCAGCGAAGCACTTCCGCTCTCTTCTCGACACGCTTTAGGACAACGGATTCCATCCGCTGCCGAGTCTTCTGTAACGCCTGGTCTAAACCGAGGGTGCTTGCGAGATCCTCGAGGTACCAATATGTCTCGCGGTCCATCAGGCCAACATCGAAAACTCGTGCGCCTGCTTCGGAGTCTTCGAGACGGTCTAGAACGGCCTGCAGGCGACCGGTTAGCCAACGAGATGCGCCGTCGAATTGGAGTTCGATGGCCTCGCGTAGCTGCATCGTCTTTCCGGTCCTCGGCTTGACCGCGGTTGCCGCAGTGCTGATGACGCCGATGCCCTGGACGTCTCGATACAAGCGATATGGTCCCCAACGATCTAGGAGCCTGCGTATCGGACCGTCCAGGTACGGGAAGGAGAACCTGAACGCAAGCGCAAGTACCAGTGCCCCGAACCAAATTCGATTGCCGTTATCCCGTATCCATTCGGCCAGGTCGAAGAATGTCCGCGTAGATGGGCTTAGGTACGCCCTGGGGACTACAGGCAACGCGTCGATAATCATCGGCGCGCTGAAGTAGGGGATGCCAACCATGATGACGAGCCATAGAAGAATCATGGTGAGCACCGACGCCAGCAGCGTCGTGTAGAGAATCCCTCGGAGCTTGGCATTCAACCGCACGAGGCCGGCCATATCGCGCAGGCCGCTTGATAAGACCGCTTGGTCTTGGCCCTGCAACGAGACAAATTCCGCTACCTCTTTGGGAGGTAGCGTGCCGTGCAGCGTCGGGCCGATCTTGCCGGTTTCGACAATCTTGTGCGCCCAGTACGCTGAGAGAATTCCCCGCGCGCTCCGCCCATAGCGCTGGGCGTCTCCATCGAGCATGTTCAGGATCGTGCGCTTTCCCTGGGTGTCCTCAGCCATGTCGGCCAGATACTCATACCAATCGGCTCGCTGGCGGGCGAACTTGCGCGCGGCCTGTCCAACTCTTGTGAGTGCGAACGGTAGTTTCATTCCCGCTTCCTTTCACGTAATAGCGTCGCGAATGCTTGGAAGTGCGGCTCGATGTCGCGCGGGTCGATCATGCCCTGGCTCATCTTGTATACGGCGCAATCCATCGTGGTCTTTCCTTCCATGTCCGGCTCGTCGTAGCCAGACGTACGGTGGCCAGCGTAGATCTGGCGCAGTCGCAACTCATCGCCTTGGTTGATGGCCCGCAGCGCGTCTGGATCAGATGACGGTTCGAACATTTCGGCGACGACTGTACGACCCGCATATCCGAATAGTTCCGGGATACCTTTGATTCGGCACTCTTCACATCCCAGCGGGTCGCGAACCCTGATGCGATAACTGTCGAATCCGTAAAGGGCTTCGATGTCTCCGAGGTACCGAGACCACGTATCGCGGTCTTGGCGGACGCCCAGCCGGTCTGCAGCACCGTCGAGCAATGAGGCAGCGGGAAGGGCGCAACTGCACATGACAGGCATCAGCGCCTGGTGTGCCAGGAGCTTGAGGACGCCTGGCGTGCCCAGCGTTGTGCGTGGCACACCGATCTCGCTGGATGCAAACCGTTGCGGGATGGACAGGGCATGCCCGACGTGGGTCGTGGTGTACAAGCTGCCGCCTGCTAGAACAATGTCTACAAAGGCAGAGCCGGTCAGTTGATCGCGGATTTCGCCGAGGAAAACATCGCTGGCAGCCGCACGCTTGAGTGCCATGAGCTTGGAACGCATCGCGTCGCGATCTGAGCCATCAAGCGACCTCGAAAGGCTTGCGGCCAGTGCTCGAGGTATCGTCAGTTCAACGGGATCCTCAATGGTCATGACCTTACGCGTTTCGGGCAGCCGGACGATTAGCTGCGCATTTGTCACGGTCTTGCCAGACCCAGGGATGCCGCCGATAACGATTGCCCCGCCCATGCTTTGCAAACAACGTTGGAACTTGGCGATATGCGAGGGCAGAAATCCCAGCGTTCCCATGTCGACCGGTTCGACCTTCGCCTCCATGTCAAGTATCCGAAGTGTGATCGAAGGACCCTTGTCCGTAACGAACGAGCCCCACCGGAGCATGTAGGAGCGCTCATCGACAACCTCGTACAGTCGACCTTGCTGTTCCTTTGCCATGTCGAGGAAAAGCCCGTTGCCGCCATGGACGTCCATCCATGCGACGTTGCCCATTTCGATGAGGCGCTCAGTAGGCATGCTCAACTGCTTGGGCGTTGTGTACTGCCCATCGATCGTGGCGCTGACGTGGGAAATGGGAGCGGTCGTGTCGATGTTTAGGTGCATGTCGCTTGCGCCGTTGCGGATGCCCCAGGCGGAAAGATCGTGAAACCCGACGCGCACGGCCGAGCGGCCACCAAGCGAACGCGTGCGGGACGTGCGTTGCTTGACGTCCTTCGCTTGCATTCGTTCCCGGACCAACGCTAGCAGCACCACAGGGTTGACCGTGTAGATGTCGACCTCGTCGCTTTTGGCTGCTTCACGAGCGCGTTGTAGGACTGCGCGATAGATATCGGATTCCTGCTCACCTTGCTTGACGAAGACGACGTACTTATTGCCCTCTAGCTGCGCCACGCACGCCTTCGCCGCGGCTTCTGAGCCGCACCAGTCGACGCGGAGCAATTCGAAGGGAGGATGCAGGCTTTCAACGTCTTCAAAGGAATCAAGATGACCTTCGAGGGAGTCGGTCTCTTGGAAGCGCGCTGGCCCCATGCTAAGGACGGGGGCAGGCTCCTCTTCCCGAAAGCCGACCCGCAGCATGCGCGACATTCGACGCACCAATTGGAAAATGCCGAACTTCATAGTGCCCTCTCGTCTAGGCAGTAGGTGAGCGTCTCTTCCGCTTGAGACAGAAACGTGGCGCAGGGAGGGGAAATTTCCAGTAGGCGCATGCCCTGGCCAGCACCTGTGACCGGTGCCGCCTTCCCGTTCAAGTAGACGGCCTGTCTGTTGTCCACCTGTAGATGCGCGGCCAGGCGACCGCCAACCCCGACGATGGCGATTAGCCGAACCAGGAGCTGTTTTGGGGGTGATGCTGCGGCTTGCGCCGCCTGTTCCGCATCAGCGGGCGCGGTGGCCGTCGTTGGTGGTGCGCCGAGCGGCGAACCTGCGAATGCTGTCTTGGACTTCGAGCGTTCCAGAGCGAGCGCTTGTTTTGCGTCATGCTCCAGCAGCTCGCGTACCAGGTGGCTCGGCGGCGCCGGCGGGGCTTCAGGCGCTACCGAGAGATTTTCAGCTTGCGCCGACCCTGTGGCAGGCATGCCGATCGCTAGGGCGAGGCCCGCCAGGCGAAAGACAAGTCGAGTGCGCGGCGAATCTTCACGGCGCGAGTACATAGATATCTCCTTTCAAGGTGACCGAGAAGGCGCTCGCCGCAAGCCCTGGCGGCGAATCCGGCTGGTAACGCACATGCAGCTGCGTTATCTGGGTCGTGGTCGGCAATGCCAAGCCATATAGCGAGCGTAGGGGCGCATTGACCACCAGCGCGCGGGCGGCGGGTAGCTTGGTACCCTGGGGCATTGGTACCGATTGCTCGAGGCCGTTGGGCAATTTGATGTTGGGAACAACGATCTGAACGCTCGCCGGTTTTGACAGCGTGAAATCTTGCAAAGCAGGTCGGAGCGCTTGCCAACTTGGCTCCCAGGCAGTCTGGATCGCATCTGCCGTTGGAAGGTCTTGCAACGCCAGCATGTGCGCTGAAAGCGCCTTCGGTAGTTGCCACGATGCGGTAGCCGTATCCAAATCCGGATGGACGATGCGGTACGAATCGGCCAGCGCTGCCCTCAGCGTATGGTTGTCAGCCAAGCGTGTACGACGGTATGTCGCTGTGCATGCGCCGGCGCCCGGTCTGCAATCTACTTCGGTCAATCGCCACCGCCCCGGTTCTACCGGGACTGCGAGGACCACATTGAGGAGTTCGGCCAGGCCCGTGCTGCCCTGAGTCTTGACCGAATTCGCCCAGGTGCTTATGGCGTTGTTCCACATCGTATTGGCATCGAATTGGGGTTGTGCGGCCTCAGCCAAATCCTGAAGTCGGGCCTGCCGTTCTTCCCACCATGTGGAGCCGTAATCCCACGCCTCGTAGGCAAGGACCGCAGCGATTAGCACCCACCAGATGGGCGACACCATGGACAGTCTGAAGGACGCCCTGCGCAACGCCGATTGGGCATTCACATGCGCGGTGAGCTGTTGCAAGGAGAACACTCGCGCTTGCGTGATGTAGTCGCTGTGCAACTGGTGTTCCCGGTAGCGCGCTGTGACTTCTTCCACGGCAATCTTCGCCGCAGCCTGGTCGGGAAATACTGTGTCGCCGCCCGTCTGCACGACACCGTCGATCACAACCGCCAACCATACGGATTGATCGGGCAGTGTGCATGCGACAACGTGGGTGCCATGTCGGTGCATCTGTGCAAATGCGGCGGCGCCTGAGAAAAGCGTTGCCCGGGTCTTTGCACGTGTTTCGCTGCCTTTGGCAGTCACCAGACCTACCGAAGAACTTCGCGCATCGCTTTGCACGTAGTGCGTTGCCTTGGCTTTGCGCGCGGCTTGAAGTGCAAGTTTCTGGAGGTCTTCCCCCAGAACTGTTCGCCACTTGAGTCCGAAGACGAGTTGATTAGGCGAGCCCGGTATCGCGACGAGCCTGTAGCTCGTGCGCCGAGCGACTTTCTGTCGCGTTGCCACGGTCAGAATCCTTCTTCTGGAATGGCCGTCACCAACACCACCGTGAGCAGTTGCTGCTCTTGCGATGCATCAGATCCGCCCATGAGCATCGGCGCCTTGTCGTCAAGACGGCGGCGGGTTGAACTGTCGGCAGATTGTTGATACCCACCTATGACCACTTGTTCACCAGGGCGAACCATCACCTGCTGGACGCGTCCTTGACCGCCGATGTTGGTCTGTTGGACGAACGATTGATCGTCACGAGACCCAACGGGCTCTTTCTTCATTTCGATGAGCCGGGTGTCGTCGTAAGCGATGGTTAGCAGAACCTGGCCGTCATCTTGTGCGTCAGGCACGACCGTGAGAAACGTGCCGACTGTCTTTTCATCTTGCGTGACCGTGACAGTCGGCGCCGAGCTGTCGGACGTGCTCTGTGTCTGTTGCAGATCCTTGATGTACTGGAAGGTGTTGCGCGTGTCGTACTTCGCGGGTCGGCGGTTCTGCGAGAGAAGCGGAATGCTCTTGTGATTGACGATCGACCCGAGTTGCGAAAGCGCGCTCAGTGCGATGTTGGTGCCGGCAAAAGGTCCGCTGCCCACCGAGGCGCCCACACTGCCCGCTGCCTTGGCTGCGTCGAGCAAGGGGCCGACGCCGATGGCGGATGCAGTGTTTTCGCGTCCAAGGCTGTTGAACAGAATTTTCCAGTCGACGCTGCCTTGGTTCAGTCGGTCGCGCTGAACGGTGATCTCTTCAAAGACGAGACGCACGCGCCGCGTCATTTGGCGGTTCTCAGCGTCCAAAAATTCCCCGATCCGATCTTGTGCATCCTTTGTATCGGTGACGACGATGGTGTTGGCCGCGCCGTCCGCCGACTTGATTACGCCTGCGCGACTGAGAAACTGGCTGACTTTAGTGACGACAGCGGCCAGTTCGCGGGCTTCTTCCTTTGAACTGCTGGTCGACTTGTCCGCGAGCGTCGAATTTGCCGACTTGATATCGCGTTGAAGGTTCTCTTCAGCAGCTTGCGTCGGCGTGCGGACGACGTAGCTCTTGGTCTCCGTCCGATAGAAGCGAAGCGCACCGATCTTTTCGTCGTAGCGCCAGTACACGCCCAACCGCAGCGCAATCGAGTCCAGCACGGACGCCAGTGGCGCTTGGCCAGGCGGCAAAGGAGCCATCTTCGTGCGCGCAACGCCCTGGGGCAGGACCGGGCCAGCGATGCGGTCGACTGCGATACCCGGGACAAGGGCAGGAACCAGTGTGTCTGCTGTCGCCGCCGCAGAGGTGGTATTTGCGGTAGCAACGCCCTGTTCCACTGCCAGGCGCGGAAGGAAATACTCGGCCGGCAGCAACGCATCGGCGGACACGTGGGTCAGGATGCCGGTGGCGAGTTGGATGCGGTCGGCGAGCGTTTTGAGGTCTGCGGCGCTGTTTTCGAACAACAGCGTCGTGTTGACGTTGGCGCGCAGCGCTGGCGGCAGTGTGACATCGCGGGCAAGCGGCTGGGGACGGCCAGCGATCCACGGCAGTTCTACGACCTGGCCTTTCGCGCGGTCGGTGTCGCCTGCCATGCCCTTGAATGCGTCCATAGCAATGGCGCCCTTGGAGCCTTCGTGGTCAGCACGGGCGGTGACTCGGTCTGTGGATTGGAGTGCGGAGCAGCCGGACAGCGCGGCAAGCGTCAGCGCGGCCGCTACAGTGCGGTATGCAGTCATGGGTATTCCTGGTCAGCGCCACGGCTAGGATTGCGTGGCTGGGGATCGGTTGCAGCTGCGGGTGAAAGGCACGACGCGCAGGACACGGTTGCCGTAGAAGCAGGGGCGTATCGGAGATTCGGTCATAGCGACCGCCTGGGAGAGCGCCTGGGTGGCTTCTTGGAAGGACGCAGCTTCGAATTCGGCGGGTGCCTGGATGGGTAAGTCGAAATTCAACTCCCATTGGTCGGGGCCGAACGTCCAGTTCGCCTTGGCGGCCCACCGCGTGAGCGCCTGGCGCACCGTGCCGTCGTCCGGGCCAATGCGCCAGATTTCCTTGACCACCACGGGGATCGGTTCAGGGGTGGGTTCAGGCGCGGGCACTGCAATTGGTTCCCGCGGCGCTGGTGCCGACTGCGGCAGGCTGGCTTGTGCCTGCGTCGTCGGGATGGCGTTGGCGGTGACCACGATCGGAGTGAGCGTCGGCGCGGCGGCGGGGGCCGGAGTGACTGGCGTCGCCGGGTTCGCAACGGGAGGCGCCAGCGGTACTGGAATCGGGGGCTGCTTGCCGTCGTGAGAGGATTCGACCGTGGTATTCGCCGGTGCAGATTGACCGGTATTCTGAGCTGCGGCCTGCGCTGGCGCTGACGGCGCCAGGGCGATCGGTACCGGTTCGGGTGTCGGAGTCGGCGCGGCGGCCGGTTGCTGGGAACCCAGCTTGCGCGGATCCTCGTGGTTGATGGCCACACGTTTGGAGTCGGGTGGCATGGGAGGCGCAGGCGGTACGAATCCGCAGGCCGAAAGAAAGCAGGCAGCCGAGATGACGGCCGCCAGAAGACGGGCATGCATAGGGGGAACTCCGAAGGGATGGGGCGTGTATCCCGTGCTGATCACGGGCTAGGTGGGCTGGGAGGCGGCAGCCGCGCGTGAGGCTCCGTGGGGCAGAGGGACGACCGACGTGGACGGCGGTTTATTCGAACATCCCGGAGAACAAGAGCATCTCGAAGGCTTTGGCGCTCAATTGAGGTACCGGGAGGCTCGCTAGGTTCACTCCGTCATGACACCGGGCCACCTGCGCCGGTTCGCCATTGAGCCTGAGTGCATTAATGGCGCTGCGCTTGCCTTGCACGATCCATCGCTCGCACGCCTGGGGCGACAAGTAGAAGTCGATGCCGTTGGGCTGCTCGACTTTGATGACCCAGTCTTGGCCGTCATCGCTGCTCCAGGTCTGGTTGTCGAGTTGAACACGGGCGAGATCGGCTGGATAGGGCAAGGGTTGAAGCGGCGGGGGCCAGGCGCCGGACACAGGGATCTGGGCGGACGCTGCAGAAGACAGCAAGAAAAGGGTCATAGCGACGAGGATCCGGCGCGCAGCGGTAATGGGAAGCATCGAGAGGTCCTTAGTTTCAAGTTGGAGTCCAGGGCGGGACACCCTGGCGTTCAAGTTCAAGGTGCACTGCTCGCATATCGCCCGGCGAGCAGTGCCGACGGGACAGCAGCAGCAGTTCAAGGAGGATCGGCAGCAGAGGCCCGTCGTCTTGTGGCCCGACGCCACTGTCCATCAGGGCAAAGCGTAGTTGGGACACGTGCTCGGCGACGGAGTCTTCCGCTTCCAGGCGATTGCGCAGGTATTTGGATAAGTCCAGCCCAGCCTGGGCGGCCGCTTGTTCATATTTACGGTAGGCCTCAGCGCTCAACCGGAAGGCGACTGGGCATTCAAGCAGGGGTCGCACGGAATCGGCCCTCCTCTACAACAATATGGCCGACGGCCTCCGCGAACGCCTGGTGGAACGTGTCGCGGCGGATCCTGCGCTCCAGGTTGGAGTCCGTGCGGCCATTGCAATGATCTCGGAATTGCTTGTCCCGGAATTGCACGGCGGTGAGATTGGTTTCGGATTGAAACCAGAGCCGTGCCGCCTGGCGGGCATCGCGGGCCGTGGAGGGGAATTCAAAAGGCGCATCAAAGCCGCACGGTGCGCGGCCGCGAGTAGGTCGGAGTGTCATGGGGCACCTGTTCAGGATGTCTCGTTGCGAAACGGGATAGCTGACTGGGTAGAAGGGAGGAGTGAATTACCGATTGCAGGAACTGGGTATGCTGGAAAGCAACCCACTTCCTTTCATCCAAACGAATACTTCTAGCCTGATGGCGAGTAATTCGAATCCGGGTGGGCGACCTAGCACAGGAAGTGAAGTGGCACCTAAGCCTGCGTGAATTCTGCGTGACTTCGTTGAACTCTGTAGAGCAGCGTTGAGCTTTGGCAACAGCAACCGCATTCTCTAAGTTATTGAAAAATAAGTAATTGTTGTCTTTCGGCTTGCATGGGGTGCAAGGGGTCGCGAGTTCGAATCCCGCCGTCCCGACCAGCAATACCCTAAGGGGGTTAGTGATGAAAATCACTAACCCCCTTTCTCTTTTGCGCTGCATTGTCGATGCTTGCACTGCATTGCCGAGCTTGTACTGCATTGTCGATGCTTGTACTAATTACCGTTGGGAGCATTGCGCATCGCCGTTGGTGGTCTGGGCCTTGGCCCGCTTCGCATTCGCCTTTATACGTTGCCCCATGCGCTGCGTTTAGCGTGCAGGCTTTGCGGCAAGCGCTAGTCCGGCCAGCGACTTCAATATCACCGCAGTCACGCCCCATATGTCATGTGCTTGATCGGCCCAGTACCAAGCGCCTGCACGCTCGCCGTCAACATACTGCCGGGGTAGATCGGGATTGAGCAGCGTGGAGAACGGGAACTCGAAGATGGCTTCGACTTCGGCGGGAGACACGACCCAATGCGCGCTATCCGACGCGATGCCGACGACGGGGAAAATGGCGTGGTTGCGCTTGCGGGTCTTGTGTAGCGGCAAGCAGCCGATCAACCGGACCGAGTTGGGATCAAGGCAAATTTCTTCTAAGGCTTCGCGCAGGGCAGTGGCGCCGACATTGGCATCCGATGGCTCTGGACGCCCGCCAGGAAAGCTGACGTGCGAGGAGTATTCGCTGAGTCCCGATGAGCGTTGCGTCAGCAGGATCGTCGGCTCTGGCCGCGGCACGATCACGACGAGCACGGCGGAGAATTTCCATTGCCCGTCGTTGTCCGGAAAATGCAGTTTGGCCGTCGGCCAGTCTGTTGAGGCGGGGATGTGTAAGCCTTCCACACCGCGCGCTATCACTTCCAGGACACCCTGCATGCGCTCAGTATCCGGGGGGCGATGCATCAGTGCGTCATCGCCATCCCCGATACGTCCATCGATGCCCATGTCTATCTCCGCTAAGCCATTGAATCCGCCAGGTAGCACTGAGTCAGGCGTTTGACGCAAGTGCGGCATCATCGGCGCCGGCGGCTTGAGTCGATGACAGGATCGCCCGCGGTCTATTTTGCACGAAAGGGCAAGGGTGGATGAGGATGCATTGGCGGGGAGCAGGGGCCTACGTCTAAGGTTTTGCCGCCACACACGTCAGTCGATAATCTCCGCACAGGCGTCGGTGGGTGCGGCCGCGACGCCGCCCACGACCGGCACGATCTTGATGACGGCGGACGTGACGCGGCACGGCGCGGCGGCCAGGCCACAACCCGATGCGAACAGGCAAAGCGTTGAGATCAGGATCCACTTCATTGAATTCGCTCGGCAGGAGTTGGCCGGCGAGGGCCGGCGCGGCCAGCGGCCGCAATCTGCGGATTTTGCGGCAGACGCGGGCAAGCAATAAGCGGGAATTGAGGGGTGAACGTAAAGACGTGTGCTTGTCGTCGGACAGGATGTAACGCCCGCAATCCGCGGTGCCGCCTCAGGGCTTGGCCGGAGCCTGCAGCGCAATCCGGTTGCCTTCGCTGTCGCGGATTTCGGCGACGAGCCAGCCGGGGCCAGCCGAGGTCTTGGGGAACAGGAGGTCGCTGCCCAGGGCCTGGGCTTTTTGCAGCGTGTCGTCGATGTCAGACACGCTGAAATAGACGATGGGACCGTGCAGGGTGGGCAGGTATGCCGGGCCCTGGGCCAAGGCGCCGCTGGCGCCGTCCTGGCCTTCCTGGAACGGGAAGTAGGCCATCTTGCTGTCGTGCAGGTCGACGACGCCGTCGAAGGAGATACCGAACACGTGGCTATAGAAGCGCATGGCGCGTTCGAGGTCGGCGGTGGGGATTTCGACGTGGGCGATCAGGTTCATAGGCGAGCCGGGCAAGGGGCGGTGGCGCGCCGCATTGACGGGGCGCGCAGGTTATGGGATTGTCCCAGCCCGGCAGCGGGCTGCCTAGGGCGTATCGACATTCAAATGCGCCTCGCATGAGCGCTCAAATGAGCGGCTATCAACGCGAAGCGCAGACGTGGCGGTATCACGGTTGAATGTCGATACCTCATGGCCCGCAGACGCGCCGGCTTGCGGCGATATGCGCCGCGGCGTCCCAATCAACGGAGCTTCCATGGTTACCTGCTATCTGCGTTACGTGATCGATCCCAGCCGCCTCAAGGAATTCGAGGCCTACGGCAAGATGTGGATTCCGCTGGTGGAGAAGTTCGGCGGCACGCACCACGGCTATTTCCTGCCGTCCGAAGGCGCCAACAATATCGCGTTGGCGTTGTTCACGTTTCCCAGCCTGGCGGAATATGAGCGCTATCGCCAGCAGTCGATGGACGACGCGGCGTGCCAGGCAGCCTTCAAGTACGCCGAGGACACGCGCTGCATCCTGAGCTACGAGCGCAGCTTTTTCCGGCCTGTGTTCGACTGAGTTCGGGCGGCGGTTTGGCATAGGGCCGGTGTGATCAGTGCGTCGGCCCAAGCGCATGAGCAAATGGCCGCAAGGCTGTTATGGCGTGATTCCGTCCGCTCTGTGCCTGTCGCGCCGGCCGGGCGGGCCGCATAATTCCTGGCAATCCTCACCCGATGCAAGGAATTCGCATGCGCTACCGCTACGTCACCGCCGATGTGTTCACCGCCCACGCCTATCAAGGCAATCCGCTGGCGGTGGTGCTGGGGGCTGAAGGGCTGGACACGGCACAGATGCAGCGCATTGCGCGCGAATTCAATTACACGGAAACCAGCTTCGTGTTGGCTCCGCGCGAAGCGGCGCACACGGCTTGGGTGCGCATTTTCACACCCGATCGCGAAGTGCCATTCGCCGGTCATCCCAATGTAGGCACGGCGGTGGTGCTGGCGCGCGAGATGATCGCGGCGGGCCAGCCGGCGCCGGCGCGCTTCGTGTTCGAGGAAGCGGCGGGCTTGGTGCGGATCGAACTGCAGTATGACGAAGGTGGGCAATTGCTGGGTGCGAAACTGGCCGCCCCGCAGCCCCTGACGCGAGGCAGCCAGGCGACGGCCGAGGCGGTGGCGCGGGCGCTGCGCCTGCAGCCCGGCGATATTGAATTGTCCGAGCACGCGCCGCAGGTGGTGTCGGTGGGCTTGCCATTCCTGGTAGTGCAATTGGTCAACCGCGATGCCCTGCGCCGCGCGGCGCCGGACGCCGCGGGCTATGCCGCGTTGGGGTTGCGGGACGAGGCGCGTTCGATCTATGCCTACACCACCGATACCGGCACCGATGCGGCTCAGGGTACGACCGACATCCAGGCGCGCATGTTTACCGGACGCATGACGGAAGACCCCGCCACGGGTAGCGCGACGGGCGCGGCCACTGCGCTGCGGGCCGCCTTGCAAGGCGGCGGCGCGTTGCGGCTGCGGGTGGGGCAGGGCGTGGACATGGGGCGGGCCAGCCTGCTGCTGGCGCACGCTGAAGGGCGGCCGGACGGTGTATGGGCCGGGGTGGGCGGCCAGGCCGTGGTGGTGATGGAAGGCACGTTGCCGGCACCGGCGGCGGGCTGACCATGACTGAACGGCCCAACCCGGTCGCGCCGCTTTGACCTATGCCCAAGCGGCATGCGGGAACGCGCGCGTCACGCCCGCCAGAAGGCGTGTATTGGCTTGCCGCAGCCCACAACCGTCGTGTATGCTGGCCGCCATGCATCAAGCCCATATCGCCCCGCCGGCCGCGCCTGCCCGGGCAGACAACCGACGAATCACTCGACGCCTGCGTTGAGTGGCAAGCCGCGTTCGGCCGCTGGATTGCCCGGCGGTCCCACCAGAAGGCCACGATACCCCTCGTGGCCTTTTTGTTTGCGCGGTATCCGCGCCTGTTTTCCAGCCATCGAGGCGTAGCGCCCGGCCTTCGTTTTTCCCTACGAGAGGAACGAAGCATGAAGCACCCTGACTTGGCCATCCGGCCTTTTCACCCGGCAGATGAAGCCGCCGTCATCGGACTGTGGACCGAATGCGGACTGACGCGTCCGTGGAACGATCCGCGCAAGGACGTGGCCCGCAAGCTGACCGTGCAGTCCGATCTGTTCCTGGTTGGCGTCGCGGACGGCGAGATCGTGGGCACGTTGATGGGCGGCTACGATGGCCATCGCGGCTGGATCAATTACCTGGCGGTTTCGCCTCTGCATCAGCGCCGCGGTTATGCGGCCGCGTTGATGCGGGCGGTGGAGCGCAAGCTGCTGGAAATGGGCTGCCCGAAGATCAATCTGATGATTCGTTCGGGCAACGAGGCGGTGAAGGCGTTCTATGCCAGCCTGGGTTTTCAGCAGGACGAGGTGATCAGCCTGGGCAAGCGCCTGATTCCTGATTTGTGACGCGGGCAGGTCATCGGCTGCGACGCGGCAGGCGCCGCACGGTGGTGTTTAATGCACACCGGGCGCGCTGCTTCGGCCCGCTGTTTCTTTTTCCAGGACGGCTTCGCCATGATGATGCAGGATGAGCAGTTGCGCCAGGCAGCCACCCGGGATGACGTGCCGGGTGTGAAGCTGGCCTTGGCGCAGGGAGTGGCGGTGGATGCGCGCAATGCGTTCGGCTCCACCGCGCTCATGTGTGCGGCGACCAGCGGTGCAGTCGCGGCGGCGCGGCTGTTGTTGACCCATGGCGCGGACCTGGCTTGCCGCGCCGAGCTGGGCTTGACCGCGTTGTTGCAGGCGGTCAGCTGGGAGCACGCGGACATGGTGTCGCTGCTGCTGGACGCGGGCGCGTGCGTGGATGCCGCCGATGACACGGGCGGCACGCCGTTGATGGTGGCGGCGGCGCGGGGCAATACTGCCATCGTCGCCTTGCTGCTGGCGCGTGGGGCAACGCCCGATCTGCGCGACTGCGAAGGTTGGAACGCCTGGGCCTGGGCCACGGAGAAGGGCGCAGACGAGGTGGCGCGGTTGCTGGCCGCAGCCGGCGCCGAGCCGGCGTTTCCACAGGAGCCGGCGCAATAGCGTCCGGCGTTGGCTGGGGCCTTGTCCGGCCTTGTTTCCTTGTCGGGCAGCGCGCGCGCTGGTCCCACCCCAGGGGTGGGACCCTGGCTTTACATCGGTTCGGTCAGGTAGACGCCTTCGCGGCCGACGATCGGCATGCGCGTGGGCATGAAGATCGTGCAGTGATCGCAAGGCGAGCGGATTTCTTCACCGGCGTTGATGGCGATGAGCTCGCCTTTGTTGAAGACTTCGAAGCCGATGACGGGGCGTACGAACGCGAAGTCTTCCGACTTGACCATATGCACTTCCAGCAGCCTGAAGGGCTGGGCGGGCGGCGGCGCGGCGGCCGTGGCGGGCGCATCGACCAGGCCCAGGTGCGCCAGGAAGCGCAGGGTGACGTCGGTGGCCAGGTCGGCCGCCGATTGCGCGAAGTGCTGGCCGCATTCGACCACCAGCGCGCCACCACTGTTCGAGGCGGGGTCGCCATGGCGGCCGTAGTTGAGGACGCCAGTGCCCGGAAAGCGGCCGGCCGGCATCACCAGTTGCACCGCAGGCGCGCCGACCGCGGCAGCCAATGCCGTGTTGCGGTCGATTTCGGGGTAGACCCAGAAGGGCTGTACGGGCGCGCGGGTGGAGTGGATGTCGAGCACGTAGTCGGCCACGTCCAGCACCGGGCGCAATTCGCGCGCGCGTCGCAGTTCGGGGCTTTGCTCGGGGCCGTCCAGCCATTCGGGCGACCAGATGCGGTTCAGGTTGTGAACCAGCTGCCGGTTTTCGTAGGGATTGTCGATGTCGAACGCGTTATAGGCTTCGATGTTGGCAAAGCTGACGGTCAGCGTGCCGATCTTGGGGCGCACGCTGGTATCGAGCAGATGGGTGGCGGCCACCATGCCACAGATTTCGTTGCCGTGGGTCAGGGCGTTGATGAGCACGTGCGGGCCGGGCTTGCCCGACTCGAAGCGATGCACGTAGTCGATGCCGGTATTGCCCTGACGGTACGCGGAGAGGTCGCGCGGCAGGACTTCAAGCGGGGCGGTGTCGGGGGTGAAGGCGGGATTGGACATCTGATTTGAACCTATTCGGGGCGGATGCCGGCGCGGTCGACCAGGTCTTTGTACAAGGCCAGGCGCTGCGACATCATGGTGGTGAATGCTTGAGGACTTTGCAGTTCGGGAGGCAAGGCGCCGCTCTTTTCCAGGGATTGCACGGTGGTGTCCTGGCGGGCGCCGGTCTGCACGGCGGCCAGCAGCTTTTGCAAGATGTCGAGCGGGGTGCCGGCTGGCGCCGCCAGTCCGATCCAGGACATCGAGTTAAGCACGGGGTAGCCCAGTTCGGCAAAGGTGGGAATGCCCGGCAGGGTGTCCAGCCGGCTAGGCGCGGCCACGGCCAGGGCGCGCATCTTGCCCGTCTGGATGTGCGGCAGGAAGGGCGCCAGATTGTCCAGTGCGAACTGGGCTTCGTTGGCCAGCAGCGCGTTCAAGAGCGGCGCGCCGCCACGGTAGGGGACGTGCACGGCGCTGACCTGCACGGTGTTCTTGAGCAGCTCGGCATTGAGTTGGCCCATGCTGCCCACGCCGGCGGTGGCGAAGTGCACGTCGTCGGGGTGGGCCTTCAGGTAGGCGACGAATTCGGCGAAGGTCTTGACGGGCAACTCGGCGCTGGTCACCAGCACATTGGGGGTGCGCGCCAGCTGCGAAATCGAGGCGAAATCCTTGATCGGGTCGTAGCCCAGGTTGGGGTGCATGATCGGGTTGGCCAGGTGCGAGCTTTGCGACGAGGCGACCAGGGTGTAGCCGTCGGGTTTGGCGCGCGCGACCCGCTGGCTGCCGATGGCGCCGCCGGCGCCGTCGCGGTTTTCGACCACGATGGTGACGCCCAGGATCTTGCCCAGTACTTCGGCGTAGAGGCGGCCGACCAGATCGACGGAGCCGCCCGCCGGAAACGGCACCACCAGGCTGATGGGGCGCGACGGATAGGCGGCCTGGGCGCGTGCGGCCACTGGCAGCAGGGCAGCGCCCATGCCGGCGATGAGCAGGTGGCGGCGGCCAGGCGACAGCGCCTTGGATCGGTGCTTCATGACGCTCTCTTGTAGTGACTTGTCGTGATGGATGGTTCGGTCTATTCTGCAACGAAAATTGCAGAAGCAAATATAGTCTGCAATGAACGTTGTTGAATTTGGGGTTATCACCTAGCTCCGCTTCATGGAATCCGTCCGCATCGTGAATCTGAACCAACGCATCGCCGCCTACGACAAGAAGCTGACCAAGACCGAACGGCTGGTGGTCGAGGAAATGCAGTCGCGCTATCCCCAAGGCCTGCTGGAATCGGCCACGGCGCTGGCGCGCAAGGTTGGCACCAGCGCGTCGACGGTGGTGCGCCTGCTGGCCAAGCTGGGTTACGACAGCTATGCGCAGGCGCAGATGCAGGCGCGCGTGGAGGTCACGGCGTTGCTGGCCTCGCCGGGCGAGCGCGCCGACGCGGTCAGTGTCGACAATCCATCGGCGCAAGCCTGCCTGCAGAATGCGTTGCTGCACGAACAGCACAACCTGGAGGCGACCTTCGCGTCGATCGACGTGGCGGCTTTCGAGGCGGCGGTACGACTGTTGACGCAGCGCAAGTCCCGCGTGCACGTATTGGGTCTGCGTCAGGCGGCGCCGCTGGCCGGCCACGTGGCGCTGTATTTGAATCTCTGCTTGCCGGGCGTCAAGGCGATTACCGCGTCGGGCCCGCTGTTCCTGGAAGACCAGTTATTGTGGCTGGACGAACACGATGTATTGTTGGTGTTCACGTTCCGGCGTTATTCGGCGGCCGCGGCCAATGTGGTGAAAGTGTTCCGCGAACGCGGCGGCAAGGTGGTACTGATCACGGATTCGGCTGCGGCCCCCGCGGCCGCGCTGGCGCATCATGTGCTGCTTGCGCGGACGTCCAGCGCATCGCCTTTCGATTCCTATACGGCGGCGATGTCGGTCTCCAACGCATTGTTGGCGGCCGTGGCGCTGCGGCGCAAAAAGGAACTGGCCCAGACGCTTGAACGCGGCGAAGCCTTGTGGGATTCGCAATGGATCCATCCGCCCGCGCGGTGATCCAGATCCTGCCCAAATTCAAGAGCTTTTCGTGCTTGTCCAGATGCGCTCGCACTACCTGATCTAGTGCTGCATGACTGCCTGAAAACACGGCTTTTCAAGCCCGTATTTTTTTGGCATATTGCGGCCGGATAAGCAGATTTCAGGAGCGCAGGAAATGGACTTATGGCCGCAGCGTCACATCGACGGATTCGAGGTGAAATGCGAAGGGGTCAGCCTGGATGCGGGTGTCCTGGCGATAGAAATAGCCGTATCGCGGCCGGGTGATGCAGACTTCCAGCAGCGCTGGTCGTTGCCGCGTTTCGTGACCTTCGCGGATGAACGTGTCGCCAGGCAGCATGCCGAGCTGGTGCTGTCGGGCATCCTGTCGGTCGATTCGGCTACTGGCGAGCCGCGCTACGGTATTCTTTGATGATCGAGTGAGGGTCCTGGCGCGAACGACCGGGTGTCGATCTGCTTGCAGGCAGGTATCGAGAAGCGGCTAGCCCTACCAAATGTTGCCGCGTACTACTATTGCCAAATGGTCGGTATTACGCGGCGCGTGGCCCGCAGCGGTTTCAGAAGGACGCACAAGGTGTAGTTTTTGTTTCGTTTATCACATCATGTGCCTTGCGCCGGCGCGGTAGGCCGGTAGAGTGGTTATTGGATGACAACAACAAGGAGAGTTCCATGTTTGACACTTTTCCTCGCTTGCGCCGCGTAGGCATGGCCGCCGCGACGATCAGCGTAGCCGGGCTGCTGTTCGCTGGCTGCACCACCACTTCGCCCAAGTCTTCCGCTTCGACTTCCGAGCAACGGCAATCGATCAACAGCGCGGCCGACGCGTCGCTAGGCAAGCTGTACCAAGCCGCACCCCAATCCAAGGAACTGATTGCGCGCGCCAAGGGCGTGCTTATTTTCCCTGACGTGCTGAGCGGCAGCTTCTTCATCGGCGCCGAACACGGCAAGGGCGTGTTGCGGGTGGGCGGCTCCAACGCCGGCTACTACAGCACCACGGCTGGCTCGATCGGCTTCCAGGCCGGTGCGCAGTCCAAGGCAATGTTCGTGCTGTTCATGACGGATGACGCGCTGAACAAGTTCCGCAACAGCAATGGCTGGACGGTAGGTGCGGACGCCACGGTGGCGGTCGTGAATATCGGCGCCAACGGCCGCATCGATTCCAACACCGTGCAGCAACCGGTAGTGGGCTTCGTGCTGAACAACGGCGGCCTGATGGCTGGCGTCTCGCTGGAAGGCACCAAGATCTCGCGAATCGACAAGTAAGGGGTTTATTCCCCGGGATG
Source organism: Achromobacter xylosoxidans (assembly GCA_040396375.1). Taxonomy (GTDB): domain Bacteria; phylum Pseudomonadota; class Gammaproteobacteria; order Burkholderiales; family Burkholderiaceae_B; genus Achromobacter; species Achromobacter xylosoxidans_D. The sequence goes on along the minus strand of JBEBOQ010000025.1, from coordinate 18,758 downwards.
CTGATCCCCAAGCAAAACGCCGCGGCTCACACCGCGGCGTTTTTTTTGGGCGCGCGTGGATCAGCGCAGGATTTCGTCGCCGTGGTTGCGCACGGCGCTTTCGCGCTCGATTTCGGCGGCTTCGATTTTTGGGTCCAGGCCGCGCCAGCGCAGGATGTGGCCGCGGTCTTCGGCGGGTTCCCAGCCCAGGATGCCGTAGCGCGTGATTTCGGTTTCGCCGGTGTCGAACGCCACTTCAAAGTAGCCCTGACGATCGGGTAGCGTACTGCCGGGGAACCAGTCGGTTTCAGGCATGGTGTGCTCCTTGCTAAGCGATGGAGGGGGCCGGCGCCAGATGGGTCTGGCGGCGGACGTTTTCATTGTGGGCTTGCTGGCGCGATACCGCAAGCGGGCATCAGGCCAATGGCACGGCGGTGGTGTAGAGCACTTGCTTGAGTGCGAAGCTGGAGCGGATGCTGGCCACGCCGGGAATGCGCGTGATGTGTTCGACGATCAGGCGTTCAAGCGCGTCGACGTCGGGCACGAGCGCCCGGATCAGGTAGTCGGCGTCGCCCGACATCAGGTAGCACTCCATGATTTCGGGCAGCACCGCGATTTCGCGTTCGAACACGTCGAGCGCGGCCTTGCGTTGCTTATCCAACGAGATCTGGATGAACACGTTGACCTTCAGCCCCAGTTTGCGGGCGTTGAGCAATGTGACGCGGCGGTCGATCAGACCTTCGGTTTCCAGCCGCCGCACGCGCGCCAGGCAGGGGGAGGCCGACAGGTTGACGCGGGCGGCCAGTTCGACGTTGGTCAGGCGCGCATCGCGCTGCAGTTCGTTGAGAATACGGATGTCGGTAGCATCCAGGTTGATGTCCGGCATAAGTCACCTGTTGTGGTCGGATAGGCAATTCATTTGTGCTGAGTATGCATGGTCCGGCAGTGAATTGAGGTGAAATGTGCTGGGGTTTACCCTATAGACTGTTTCTTTCTTTGGCTGATTGGCCAAAGCACGGAATATTCAAGCGGTAGATCGAGCAGTAATGAGTCAACAGAGCACGTTGCGCAAGTTCTTGCCCCTGGCGGGGGCGGTCATGATCTGGGGCGGCAATTGGCCCGTCATGAAGCTGGGCTTGGCGCACATGAGTCCGCTATGGCTGGCGGCCAGCCGGTTCGGATCGGCGGCGCTGATCAGCGCGGTGGTGTTGGCGGTGCTGGGACGGCTGCGGCTGCCGACCCGTCAGGAATGGCCGTTGGTGGCGGGGGTGGCCTTGCTGCAGATGGGCGCGTTCACGGCGCTGGCGCTGTGGGCGCTGCAATACGTGCCGCCGGGACGCGCGTCGGTGATCGCGTATGCCACGTCGATCTGGGTCATTCCGCTGTCTTCCCTGGTGCTGAAAGAGCGGCTGTCGCCGGCCCAATGGGCGGCCACGGCATTGAGCTACGCGGGCATCGGCGTGATCGTCGCGCCGGCGTTCAGCCCCTGGCAGGCGCATACGGTGATTGGCCTGGTGATGCTGCTGGGCGCGTCGTTCGCGTGGGCCTGCAACATCATCCAGCTGCGCGGCAACCGTCACGTGCGCTTGGGGGCGGACATGATTCCGTGGCAGACGGCGATCGCGACCGTGCCGCTGGTGGCGCTGGCGTGGCTGCGTGACGGCGCGCCGGCTTTCCTGGCGGTGCCGGACGCCTGGCCGGTGATCCTGTATACGGGGCCGCTCGCCACGGCGCTGACCTTTATCGTGGTGCTGAGCATGACGCAGAAGCTGCCGCCGGTGGCGACGTCGATCGCGATGCTGTGCGTGCCGCTCATCGGCCTGATCGTGTCGTCCGTGGTGTTCCAGGAACGCATTTCGCCGGACCTGGCGTTGGGCCTGGGCTTGATCGCGCTGAGCGTGGCGGCGTCCGCCGCGGCTGCGCGCATGAAGCGGCCGCTGGCGCTGCGGCCGTCGTAGGGGTGTAGGGCAGGCGCAGTGGGGCGGCGTGCTATCGTTGCACTATTCAATAGAGAGTCACGCATGGCATTGCATCGTTTCGAGAAAGGCGAACTGGGTCATTGGCTGCGCGTCGTTGCCGATAATTCGGAACCGGACGCCGTTCAAACCAGCGTGCCCGCGCATGTGGCCGAAGCGCTGCAGACCCTGCGCTGCATCGAACCCGGCCCCGACGGCGACTGGCGCATCACCGAAAAGGGCAAGCTGTCCTTGCGCATGGAAGAACCCGGCGCCCTGCATTTGCGCTAGGGCATCTGGCCGACCCCTCGGCCGCATCGTCAATTCCCGCTACCTGTTTGTGACGCATCGCTTCTCGCGCATCGCGCGAATTAGTGCGTTTCTTGCGAACTTTGGCGCGGTATTTCGCGAGTTTCAGAGTTATTGCGGCGGCCTACGGGAATCTCCTGAGACGGTTTGTCTGATTTGGCAGCGTCCGGACGTATCGCCGGCCGCTCCACGCCGGTAAGATGAACTTGCGTGACGATTTCAGGTCTATTTATTGCGCGGGAATTCTGCAACCCGCTACGTCACGCGTGGTTCACGCGTTTAGGTAACCGACTGGGAGGTAGCACATGCAGCATCGTGACCAGGAAGTACTGATCGACGTTTCCACAGCGGCCATGGATACCGGCGGATATGGCGTATTGCTGACGGTAACGGCTGAGGGCGGCACCGAGGTGGATGCCGCGTTTTCCCACTTGGGCAACTGCGCTTCGTTGGACGAGGCACGTGATCGCGCGGAAATCTTCGCGCAGAACTGGGTCGAGGAAAACATCTTCCGGTAGGGCGCGTTCGCCCTTGAAGGAAGCTTAACGGCTGTACCGGTCTGTGTGCGCATGACGCTTGAAATGATGCTTGCGCGATGGCGACGTAAATTTAGGTTATCGTCGCTGCTCCCTAACAAGCGGCCCTTATCGGGCATGCGTCGTTCCAAGATGACTGCCGCACAGACCAACTCCGCGCTGGCGGAGCACATCAACGCTTTTCGCGAGCACTTCGACTCCGTCATCCTGCCCATGTGGATCGGGCCGGGCTTCAATGACGCGCTGGGTCTGCCCTTTGAATCCCTGGATGCCGCTACGGGTCAGCCGCTGCCCGCCGAGCGCTATCGCGCCATGGCATGCGCGCGTCAACTCTATGTATATGCCGAGGCGCCGGGAGCTGCAGCCAGTGCGCATGCGGATCTGCTGTTTGACTCGTTGCGCCGTCTGTTCCGCAACGAGGCGCAGGGCGGCTGGCGCTATAGCGTCGACCCGCAGGGGCGGCCGCTGGACGACACACAGGATTTGTACACGCACGCGTTCATCGTGTTTGCGTGCGCGGCGTACTTTCGCCGTTCGCGCAACGCGGATGCGCGCAAGTTGTTGTTGGCCACGGCCGAAACCATCGAGTCGCGCTTCAAAGCGGCCGATTCGCTATACCACGCGGCGCTGACCTCGGACTGGGGCCAAGTGCTGCGCGGACCCGCGCAGAACCCCATGATGCACCTGACCGAAGCCTACTTGGCTGCGGCCCAGGTGGCCGAGCCGACGCTGTTCGCGCAGCGTCTGCGCGGGCTGGGGCAGGGCATGACGCAGGCATTCCTGAGCGCGCCGACGCAATGCATTTCGGAAGCGCCGCAAGGCACCGCCGGCAATCGCATCGAACCCGGGCATCAATTCGAGTGGTTGTCGCTGGTGCGCGGGGCGGCCGAGGTCTTCGACGGGCTGGATCTGGCCGAATCGTTGCCGCGCGGGGTCCATTGGGCTCGCGGGCATGGCGTGGATGGCGGCAGCGTGATCGCGTCGTTGGATGAGCGCGGCGCGGTGCTCGACGACACGCGCCGGATCTGGGCACAGACGGAGTACCTGCGCGTGCTGGCGGTGGTGGGCGATTTGCCGGCGCTGAACCAGGCGCTGGGCGATTTCCGCGCCCGCTTTCTGCATGCTGGCGGCTGGTACGAATGCCTGGATGGTAGCGGGGCGGTGGTGCGCCGTGACATGCCGTCCACCTCGCCTTACCACCTGGCGACCTGCCTGGCGGCGTTACCAGTCGTTGTTTAATTGCGCCGTTAACAATTTTTGTCTTACTGGGGACAGGTTTTAATAGAAAAATATTGGTGAAATCCCTTACAATTTGGTAACTATGTTAGTGGGGAAGCATCAATGAGCGTTATGTGCTTGGCTTGCCAACGCATTAACCCTGGGCTTGCGGGCGTTGCGCCGCATTCCCACCTGGGGCACCAGGGGTTCACCAACCCGACGCAAAAGGGCCGCGAGGAAAGCCGTGAAGATCACTTCCGGTGCTTGAGCTGCGGCGCCAAGTGGCTGCGCGAGACGGACAAGTGGGGCGTGGATCTGGGTTTCAAGCTGGCGCCCTGAGCGCCGGTGGCAGTACGGTAAGAGTCGGGCCCCGTTTTGGGGCCCGTTTGTTTTTTACGGCATGCCGACTTCGGGGTCTTGCTGGGCCGTATCCAGCAGCCATTGCCGAAAGCAGGCCAGCGCATAGTGGTCACGGCGTTGCGGCGGGGCGCAAAGGTGGTAGCCGCGGGCGATGGCGATGCGCAAGTCGGGAAAGGGCGAGGCGACATGGCCGGCCTGCAGATCGTCTTGCACCAGGCAGCGCTGCAGTACCGCGATGCCCATGTCCGCCATGACGGCGCGCACCAGGATGCTGACCTGTTCGAAACCGCTTGCCAGTTGGATGGCGTCTCGCTGCACGCCGGCCGCGTCGAACCATTTAGCCCAGTTGTCGGGGCCGTTCGAGTGAAACAGCAGCGGCTCACCGAGCAGGCCGATGGGCCGGTCCCACAGGCCGGTCGCGCGCCGGGCCGCCAGCCGGGCAGGGCTGCAGATCACGACCATTTCCCGGCCGATCACGTAGTCCGCCTGCCAGCCGGGCCATTGCCCGGCCACGCCCGACAGGATGCTCGCGTCCGGGGTGGCGCCGGAGAAATCCTCGTTGCGTCGGTAGGCGGCGAAGCCCAATTGGATGTCGGGGTGGCGCCGATGGAAGTCGGGCAGGCGCGGGACCAGCCAGGCGCTGGCCAGGGTGGGTACGCTGGCCAGCGTCAGCCGCAGGCGGCGGTCGTCGGCGCGCAGTTCGGCGCTGAGGGCCTCGATGGCTTGCAGGGGCGCCAGGCCGCCTTCGTAGAGCTTGCGGCCGGTGTCGGTAAGGGTCAGGCCATGGGCGTTGCGGCGCATCAGCGGCTGGCCGAAATGGGCTTCGAGCCGGGCGATGGCGCGGCTGACGGCGCCCTGGGTGACGCAGAGGGTGTCGGCCGCCAGGGTGAAGCTGCCCAGGCGCGCCGCGGTCATGAAGGCGTGCAGCTCGGACATGGACGGCGAGTGCAGGCGCATGGCGCGGCGGTCCCCGGGGCCAGGCGACAGGCCCCTTAGCATGAGCGTTGGTAATGAAGGCGTGCAATATAGTCGTTTGAAAGGGGATCGTAAAGTTCGGACACTGGCGGCCTCGCAGCAAGACCTGCACCTTTTTCCGGAGTCGCTCCATGTCCCGCCGCTTTTTCGGCTGTTCCGCGCGCATCGCGCTTGCCGGCGTTTGCGCCGCGCTGTCTTTCGCCGGCCCAGCGCACGCCGCCGACTATCCTTCCCGCCCCATCAAGCTGGTGGTGCCGTTTGCCGCGGGCGGTTCGACCGACATCGTGGCTCGTCTGGTCGCCGAGTACGCCGGCCGTGACCTGAAGCAGACCATCGTGGTCGAGAACAAGGCGGGGGCGGGCGGCTCGCTGGGCATGGAGCAAGTGGCGCGCTCGGTCGCCGACGGCTACACCATCGGCATGGCGACGATGAGCACGCATGGCTCCAATCCCGCCGTGTACCGCAAGATGAACTACGACCCGGTCAAGGACTTCGAGCCGGTGGCCAATGTGCTGGCCGTGCCCAGCATCTTCGCAATCAACCCCAAGCTGCCGGCCAAGAACATGGCCGAGTTCGTGGCGCTGTCCAAGGGCTCGCCGGACAAGTACAGCTTTGCCTCGCCGGGCGTGGGGTCGCTGGGCCACGTGAATATCGAGAATTTCATGATGCTGGCGGGCATCAAGCTGCTGCACGTGCCGTATCGTGGCGCGGGCCCGGCGCTGAACGACGTGATGGGTGGCCAGGTCGATGCGATCACCGACAACCTGTCGTCGACGCTGCCGCAAGTGCTGGGCGGCAAGCTGCGCCCGTTGGCCGTGCTGGGCGCCGAGCGTTCGCCATTGCTGCCGGATGTGCCCACCTACATCGAACTGGGTTACCCCGACATGGGTACCGGTGGCTGGTTCGGCCTGGTGGCGCCGGCTGGCACGCCGCCCGCAGTGGTTGAACGCCTGAACCAGGCGGTACGCACGGCGATGCAGGACCCGGAATTCCGCAAGAAGGCCGAGGATGTCGGTGGTACGCTGATGCCCACGACCCCGCAGGAATTCAAGGTCCAGATCGAGCAGGCCCTGGCGCGCTACGCCAAGGTTGCGAAGGCTGCCAACATTCAGGCTGACTAAATGACCCACGCCGACTTCCAAGCTGTTTCCGTGCATGCGCCGACCGCGCCGGCCTTGCCGCTGGTTTGCGATTCGCCGCATAGCGGCGAGCAATACCCCGCTGACTTCAATGCCGCCGCCAGCCTGGCGCAACTGCGCCAGGGCGAGGACACGCACGTGGACGCCTTGTGGTCGGCGGCGCCCGCGCTGGGCGCCACGCTGGTCGCGGCGCATTTTCCGCGGGTCTACATAGACCCCAACCGCACGCTGCGCGACCTGGATCCGGAGCTGCTGGCCGAGCCCTGGCCCGAGCCGCTGGACCCGGGCGAAAAGACGCGCCTGGGCAAGGGGCTGATCTGGCGCCGGATGGACAAGGCTACGCCCATCTACGACCGCAAGCTGACGCTGGCCGAAGTGCGGCATCGCATCCAGGCGTACTACGAGCCCTACCACGCGGCGCTGGCGCAGGCGATCGAGGCCGCGCAGCGGGACTTCGGCGCGGTCTGGCACCTGAATCTGCATTCGATGCCGAACGATGCCTACGAGCGGCTGGGCCGCCAGAGCGAGTATCCGTTGGCTGACTTCGTGCTGGGCGACCGCGACGGCACCACCTGTGAACCGGAGTTCATCGCGCTGATCGAAGCGGCGCTGCGCGATCGCGGTTATACCGTGGCGCGCAATGATCCGTACAAGGGCGTTCAGCTGATCGCGCAGATCGGCCAGCCGGCCTTGAACCGTCATAGCTTGCAGGTGGAGATTCGCCGTCCGTTGTACATGGACGAGGCCACGCGCGAGCGCAATGCGGGGTTCGAGACCCTGCGCGCGGACCTGTCGCAGGTGCTGGAATTGGTGGCGAATTACGTGCGTACGCGCATGGCGGCGATATCGTCGACAAAATAGACGCGCGTGAATTTTGCGTGGACAGCGGCCGCGGTTGATGAGGATCAACCGCGGCCGCTTTGCATAAGCTTAAGTTTCGCCGCGGCGGGCCGTTGTCGCTAACAACGTGCTGCGCCGCCTATCGGTGCGGCCTATAGGAATCTGTATGGCCGAGAAAATCATCAACGGTTTTTCCGTCGTGGCGTACGCCACGCAGCCCGAAGGCCGCGTGCCCGCGCGCGCATTCCTGGAAACGCGGCGCCTGCCGGCCAAACCGGCGCAGCCGGCCAAGGGCGCGCCCGCGCAAGCCGAACCGCAGGTCGAGGACGAGCAGGCGGAATCGGACGAACCTGAAAGCCTGGCATTCGAGATTTTCGTGACACGTCGTTTTCGCAGCACGGTCGAAGCGATGTCAGCGGCGCGCAACGCGCTGGACCGCGTGAAAGCGGTGGACGCCGAGGGCGTGCCGGACCACTTGCCCGATTGATGCGACGCCCGCGAAACCGCCTGCAGGCGGGCATTTTCGGGCGTTTTCGCAGGGTCCGCAGGTAGCGCCGCCAGGCGCTGCCGGGCACGGCGACGGCGCCGTCGTCCCATATTGTTATCCCCACTTTGTATTTGTCGAACGCCTGAGCACGGGCCGATGATGCCGCATGGCAAGCATCGCCATTCACAGTCTGCTCAAAAGGAAGGTTGATGAATACGAACGTCCAATCGGGCGCCCACGCGGCGCGCGGAATTTCGCGGCGCACGCTGTTGCGTGCGGCAAGCCTCGCGGGCTTTGCCGCGCCGCTGGGCATGTTGGGATCGCGCGTGCTGGCGGCGAACAACGCGCCGCGCACTTACAAGATCGCATGGAGCCAGACCGCGGTATGCCAGTCGCCCGTTTCGGTGGCGCTGGAGCGCGGCTTCTTCGACAAGTACAACCTGAAGGTCGAGCGCATCAATTTCAGCGGCTCCACCGACCAATTGCTGGAAGCCATTGCCACCGGTCACGCCGACGGCGGCATTGGCATGGCATTGCGCTGGCTCAAGCCGCTGGAGCAGGGCTTTGATGTGAAGCTGGCCGTGGGCACGCACGGCGGTTGCATGCGGCTCTTGACCCCGACCGATTCGCCGATCCAGAGTGTGCAGGACCTGAAGGGCCGCCGCGTGGCGGTGTCGGACCAGGCCAGCCCGGTGAAGAACTTTTTCGCGATCCGCGTGGCGCAGCTGGGTATCGATCCGGAATCGGTGGACTGGCGCCAGTATCCGCAGGATCTGTTCGGCGAAGTGCTGCGCAAGGGCGAGGTGGACGCGATCGCGGGCGACGACCCGTTGATCTACACGCTGCGCGAAGACAACAAGCTGCGCGAGATCGCGACCAACATCGAAGGCGATTACGAGAACCGCGCCTGCTGCGTGCTGGGTTTGCGCGGCGACCTGGTGCGCAAGGACCCCGAGGCGGCCGCGGCGATCACGCGCGCGGTCATCGACGCGCAGCGCTGGACCGCCTCCAACCCCGACGAGACCGCGCGCATCTTCGCGCCGTATGTGCCGGGCAAGGTGCCGGCCGAGCGCGTGGCGGCAATTCTGCGCACCCATAGCCACGGCCACGCGTCGACCGGCTCGGCGCTGCGCGAGGAAATCGTGGGCTATGCCAAGGACCTGAAGACGATCAAGGTGCTGAGCGCCAACCTGGACATCAACAAATACGCGCAAGCGGTGGTGCCCAATGTCCTCGGCTGACGCGCTTGCGGTGGGCGGGTTGCGCGGCGACGCGTCGGCCGCGCAGCCCTGGCGCCTGTGGAAGACCGGCGTGGCCGCGGCCGCCTTGTGGGCGGCGGTGGGCGGCGTGACGCTGCGCTGGCCCAATGTGGAGGTGGGCTTTACGTCATGGGGCTACACGCAGGAATTCGGCGTGGCTGCACTGGCGTTGGCGGCGGTGTTGCTGCTGGTAGCGGTGGCGGGCGCGGCCCACTGGCGGCCGGTGCGCGCGTTGCACCGCGCCGGGCCGTGGCTGCTGGCCCTGGCGATCGCGGTGGGCGCTTGGGAAATCGCCACGGCCAAGCTGGCGCTGTTGCCCAGCCCGTTCTTCGCGCCGCCTCAGTCACTGATCGAGGTCTATGTCTCGGACTACAAGCGCTTGGCCGACAGCCTGGTCAATTCGCTGTGGTTGCTGGCCAATGGCTTTGTGCTGGGCGCAGCGGCGGGGTTTTTGACGGGTGTGGCGATCGGTTGGTCGCGCGGCCTGGGGTACTGGGTGCATCCGGTGCTGCGCTTTCTGGGACCGGTGCCGTCGACGGCGCTTTTGCCGATGGCGTTTTTCTTCTTTCCGTCGAGCTGGTCGGCGGCGGTGTTCTTGATCGCGCTGGCGACCTGGTTCCCCGTTACGGTGCTGACGTGGTCCGGCGTGGCCGGCGTGAACCGCGCGTATTACGACGTGGCGCGCACCATGGGCGCCAGCGAATGGTTCCTGGTGCTGCGGGTGGCGATTCCGGCGGCGCTGCCGCAGGTGTTCGTGGGCCTGTTCATGGGGCTGGGTGCGTCGTTTTCGGTGCTGGTGGCGGCCGAGATGATGGGCGTGAAATCCGGCCTGGGCTGGTATCTGTCGTGGGCGCAGGGCTGGGCTTCGTACGCCAATATGTACGGCGCGCTGATCGTGATGGCATTGGTGTTCTCGGGCTTGATCACGCTGCTGTTCCTGGGGCGTGACCGCCTGCTGGCCTGGCAGAAGGGAGTCGTGAAATGGTAGCGGCGACACAGGGTGTGCAGGCGTCGCAAGCAACGCATGCGGCGCATGCCGCGGCGGCCGCGCAGGTCGATGCGCGCGGCGCGGCGTTGGCCGTGCGCGGCGTGAATCATCACTTCGATCTGGACGGCGCGGCGCTGCCGGTGCTGGACGACATCGACCTGGATGTGCAACCCGGCGAGTTCGTGGCGCTGTTGGGCCCCAGCGGCTGCGGCAAGTCGACGCTGCTGCGTTTGGTGGCGGGGTTGGAGCCGCCGGCACAGGGCGAACTGCTGGCCGACGGCGAACGGATCGAGGGACCATCGCCTTCGCGCATCGTGGTGTTCCAGGACCCCACGCTGTATCCCTGGCGCACGGTGTGGCACAACGTTGCGCTGGGTGTGCAGGCGCGCGGGCTGCTCAAGACGCAGCGCGCACGGGTGGACGACGCGTTGCAACGCGTGGGGCTGACCACGTTCAGCCAGGCCTATCCGCATCAGTTGTCGGGTGGCATGGCGCAACGCGCTGCGTTGGCGCGCGCGCTGGTTAACGATCCGCGCATCCTGATTCTGGACGAACCTCTGGGCAAGCTGGACTCCTTGACGCGGATCGCGATGCAGTCCGAGCTGGTGGAACTGTGGCAGCGCACGGGCGTTACCACCTTGCTGGTGACGCACGATGTGGAAGAGGCACTGTTCATGGCGTCGCGCATCATCGTGCTGAGCGAACGGCCCGCCAGGATCAAGGACGAGATCGTCAACGACCTGCCGTATCCGCGCCATCGCGGCGATCCGCGTCTGGCCGAATTGCGCCGCCAGGCCTTGGCGCTGCTGGGGCTGGATGCGACGTGGTGAACAACGCGGTGTTGGCGCTGGCGGCCGTGGCGGCGCCGGCGGGCATGCTGGCGTGCCTGGCTGGCGCGCGCAGGCGTGCAAGGGGCGGGGCGATCACGGTGGGCTTGCCGTTGCCCGGGCTGGCCGCGCTGGCCCTGGCGGCCGCTGCCGTTGTATTGGCCCTGGGTTGGCAGCGGGCGCAGGGCGCTCCGGGCTTGCTCGGGTCCCGCCTGGGCCATCTGGTGCTGTCGGCCGCCGCGGTGCTGTTGCTGGCCGCGTTGGCGGCCGCCTGGCTGCACAGCCGGGCACCGGCCCATGCCAAGCAGCTTGCGTGGCGTCAGGCCGCGGGCAGGCTGCTGGGCGCCCTGGCGCTGCTGGCCGCCCTGATCGCGGCGGGTATCGCCTGGCAGCCTGAAGAGGCGTTGGCGGTGGCGCATTGGCCGTTTGCCTGGCGTTACGACCCCGACCTGCCGGTCAGCCCGCATACGTGGCGCCGGGTGTGGCTGGCAGCGGGGCTGACCGGGTTGGCGCTGGCGTTGCTGGTGGCCGTATTGTTCGCGCGGCGGGGTCGCCTGGTGCTGCTGACCGCGGCGGCCGGATTGTTGGCCTGCGCCAGTTGGCCGTCGCCGCAGCTGTTGCTGACGGAGGCGACGCGCACCTCGTACCAGCGCTCGCCGCTGGCGTTCACGGACCACAACGTGCTGCAGGGCGGGCGCCTGTATCAGGTCCATTGCGCCGCTTGCCATGGCGCCCGCGCCGACGGTCGCGGCGAAAGGGCGGCGAGCCTGGCATCGTGGCCCAGCGTGCTGGGGCCGGCGCTGTTCGATAACCGCCTGGAAGGCGAGCTGCATTGGCGGGTGGCGCAGGGCGGGGACGGGCGCGGCGCGGCGTCCGCCATGCCGGGCTTCGCGCAAGTCCTGGCGCCTGACGAGATATGGCAGGTGCTGGACTATTTGCGTCTGCAGGCCTACGGCGCCAGCGGCGGCGCGGGCATGCCGGCGATTCCGGCGCCCGGTGTGGCGCTGACGTGCCGCGACGGGCGTGCCACCACGCTGGCCGGCCTGCGCGGTTTGCCACTGCGGGTGTGGGCGCCGGCGCCGGGCGCACCGGAAGAACCGCTGGACCCGCGCCTGCTGACCGTGGCGCTGACTCGTGGCGGAGCGGATGTGACGGGCGCCGACTGCGTGGCGTCCGGGGAAGACGCCTGGAATGCCTATGCGCTGGCGGCGGGTGTGCCGCCGGACGGGCTGGCGGGCGCGCAGTTCATGGTGGACCGCCGCGGCTGGCTGCGGGCGCGGCGCTTGCCGGGCGCGGCGCCGGCCTGGACCAGCGCGGACAACGTCTGCGGCCCGGGCGGCCGCATGGAAAATACCTCGGCCCAGGGCCTGGGTGCGCTTTTGCTGGCGATGGACCGTGCCCCCATCGGCATTCCGGATACGCGGCGCAGGCAGTAGCGCCGCGCGGGCACATCCGCTTTATCCATCCATTCTTACCAACGCGAGGCAGGACAATGAGTACCTTGAACGAATACCTGGGCCAGAAGCGGCAGGCCGTGCTGGTGCGCAACGGGCGCGATCCGCAGACGGTGACGCCGGTGAAGCTGCGCGCGCATGTCAGCGCGGAAGGCCGCAGCGGCGTGCGCCGCATCCGCATCCGTGACCATCAGGTGGTGAGCGACAGCCCGGCGGATTTCGCCGGCTACGACCTGGGCCCCAGTTCGCCCGAGCTGTTGCTGGGATCGTTGGGCAGCTGCCTGACGCATATTTTCTTGATCAAGGCGGCCGAACTGGAATTGCCGCTGGAGTCGCTGGAAGTGGAGATCGAGGGCGACCTGGATCCGCGCGGCGGCAAGCCGGGCTACGAGAAGGTGCCGTTCTTTCCGCACAACATCCGCTACACCGCGCATATCGTGTCGCCGGCGGACGAGAGCGCGGTGCGCGCCGTGCATGAGGCGGTGGAGCAGTGGTGCCCGATCCTGAATCTGCTGAAACAGCCGCAGCCGCTGGAAGGCAGCGTGCGGCATACGCGGCCCAAGGCGCAATAGATCGGCGCTGCGCGGCGGCGCCGGCAGCGCGTCGCGCAAGCATGACCGCCGCGGCTGGGCGCCGCGCGTTCAGGTCAGCGAGCTGCGCATCAGGATCTCGGTCAGTGCGCGCGTGGGCTTGTTGGGCGCGGGGGCAGAGATGACGATGAATTCCACCTGGGGCAAGGCGGGTAGCGCATGCGCTGCGGCCGGCGCCGCCAGGCCGGCGGTGGACAGGTGCGACGGCTGCACCGTGATGCCCAGGCCGGCGCGGGCGGCCGCCTGGCAGCCCGCGTAGCTGGTGCTGGTGCAGACGATCTGCCAACTGCGGCCGGCGCGCGCCAGCGCGTCCAGCGCCAGCGTGCGCGTGACGCTGGGCTCGCGCAGCAGGATCAGCGGCAGCGGTGCGTCGGCCGCGATGCGCAGGCCTTCCTTGGCCTGCCACAGCAGCGCTTCTTTGTGCAGGGTCTGGCCGCGGCGGTCGCCGCGGCGGCGCTTGCCAATCATGACGTCCAGCCCGTTGTCGTCCAGCAGCCGGTAGAGATCACTGGTGACGCCGATGGTGATGTCCAGTTCCACTTCGGGGTGAGCCAGCCGAAATGCGGCCAGCACGTCGGGCAGCGGCCCCATCGCCAGATCATCCGACGTACCCAGCCGCACGCGGCCGCGCAGTCGGGGGGCGTCGAACAGGCGTTCGGCCCGCTCATGCGCGTCAAGGATGATTTCGGCGTGCACCAGGAGGCTGCGGCCGTCGCTGGTCAGGGCCAGTGAATGCGTGTCGCGCAGGAACAGGCGGCGGTTCAGCGCCAGTTCGAGCTGGCGGATATGTTCGCTGACGGTGGGCTGGGCCAGGCCCAGCCGGCGCGCGGCTTCGCTGAAGCTGGGCGAGGCCGCGGCGGTGGCGAAGGTCTTGAGCCAGAGAGGGTTGAGCATGGCGGCTTGGTCATAGGAAAGTCCGATAACAGTTAAAGTAACCAGTGGCCTTCACGATAGCAAGCGGCGCGCCTATAGTCTGCGCAACCTACCCGGAATTTCCCGCCATGCGCCGCTTTCTTCCCGACCAGTTCACGCTCATCCTGATCGCCACCGTGGCATTCGCCAGCTTTTTCCCCGCCGTGGGCAAGGGGGCGTCGTTCATGATGGTGGCCAGCAATGTGGCGATTTCGCTGCTGTTCTTCCTGCACGGGGCGCGTCTGTCCACCGACGCGATCGTGGCGGGGGTCAAGGACGTGCGGCTGCATGGGTTGATCCTGGGCTGTACCTTTATCTTGTTTCCGGCGCTGGGCCTGGGGCTGCGGGCGCTGTTTCCCGGTCTCTTGACGCCGTCGTTGTGGCTGGGCGTGATCTTCGTGTGCACGCTGTCGTCCACCGTGCAGTCGTCCATCGCGTTCACGTCGATGGCGCGCGGCAACGTGCCGGGAGCCATCTGCGCGGCGACCGCGTCCAATCTGCTGGGCACGGTGCTGACGCCGTTGCTGGTGGCAGTGCTGCTGCATCGCCAGGGGGGCGGGCACGGCCTGGCCGACGCCGGCCGCATCCTGCTGCAACTGCTGCTGCCGTTCGCGGTGGGCAGCCTGCTGCGGCCGTGGATCGGCGCCTGGGCGCAGCGTAATAGCCGTGTGCTGTCCAAGGTGGACCGCAGTTCGATCCTGCTGGCGGTCTACACCGCGTTCAGCGAAGCGGTGGCGCAAGGCATCTGGCATGCGTTTCCGGCGATCGACCTGGCGACCATGGTGCTGGTGAATGCCGTGCTGCTGGGGGCGGTGTTGCTGATCACGACGTGGGGCAGCCGCAAGTTGGGGCTGTCCAAGGAAAATGAGATCACGCTGGTGTTCTGCGGCTCGAAGAAGTCGCTGGCGTCCGGCATTCCGCTGGCGACGGTGCTGTTCGGGACGTCGCAGATGGGTATCGTGGTGCTGCCGCTGATGATTTTCCACCAGATGCAGCTGATGGTCTGCGCGGTGCTGGCGCGCCGCTATGCGGACCGGGGCGAACCGGGTCAGGCTGCGGTGACTGCCCAGGCCTGAGGCCGGGCCTGCCGCCCGCGATGTCCGCGAGCGGCGTGCCGGGGCGTCAGTCTTCGGCGGCGCCCAAAGGCTGGATCTTGCCGCTGGGCTGCCAATAGACGGTGCCTTCGCGTTCTTGCACCGACAACACCGTCAGGCGGCCATTGCGGCAGGGGCCGCCCACGCACAGGCCCGTGTCGGGCTGGTAGGTGGCGCCGTGACGGGCGCACATGATCAGGTCGCCCGCGCGCGTGAAAAAACTGCCTTCCCAATCGAGTTCGACGCCCACGTGGGCGCAGCGGTTCAGGTAGCCATGCACCTGATCCTGGTAGCGCACGAAGAACGCGGTGGTCTGCCCCGCGCTGTCGGACACCGGCACTTTGACGCCCAGCCCGCCGTTGACCAGGTCAGAGGCGGCGCAGACGCGGACTTCGGGGGCAATACGGGAATCCTGCATGGCGGGCCTTGGAATCAAAGGGAGCGATATTCGGATAGGGGGCGGGGCTTGTCAATCGGTGGGCGCCGCAGCCGAACTTTCCTGCTGGCGGGTCCACATGGCGGCATACAGGCCGTGCTGGGCCAAGAGCCGCGCGTGGCGGCCGCGTTCAGCGATGCGGCCGTCTTCAAGCACGATGATTTCGTCGGCATCCGCCACGGTGGACAGGCGGTGGGCGATGATCAGCGTGCTGCGGCCTTGGCTGACTTCGCGCAGGTTGGCCTGGATTTCGCGTTCGGTGTGGGTATCGAGCGCGCTGGTGGCTTCGTCGAACAGGAAGATCGCCGGGTTCTTGAGGATGGTGCGGGCGATGGCCACGCGCTGCTTTTCGCCGCCGGACAGCTTCAGCCCGCGTTCGCCCACCATGGTCTGGTAGCCGTCGGGCATGGCCATGACCAGGTCGTGGATGTGGGCCAGCCGGGCGGCCGCTTCGATCTCGGCGTCCGACGCGCCCGGGCGGCCATAGCCGATGTTGTAGCGGATGGTGTCGTTGAACAATACGGTGTCTTGCGGCACCACGCCGATAGCCGCGCGCAGGCTGGCCTGGGTGACGTCGCGCACGTCCTGGCCGTCGATCAGGATGGCGCCGCCGTCGGCGTCGTAGAAGCGGAACAGCAAGCGTGCGATGGTGGATTTGCCGGCGCCCGAGGTACCCACCACGGCCACGGTCTTGCCGGCCGGAATCGTGAAGCTGACGCCCTTGAGGATGGCTCGCCGTTCGTCGTAGCCGAAGCGCACGTCGCGGAATTCGACCTGGCCACCGGCCACCTGCAAGGCTTGCGCGCCGGGGCGGTCGGCCACTTCGCGGTCTTGGCCCAGCAGTTCGAACATGCGTTCCATGTCGATCAGGGCCTGCTTGATTTCGCGGTAGATGAAGCCGAAGAAGCTGAGCGGCGTGTACAGCTGCAGCAGGTAGGTGTTGACCAGCACGAAGTCGCCCAGCGTGTAGCGGCCCTGTGCGATGCCGCGGGCGGCCATCCACATGACCAGGGTGAGGCCGGTGGAAATGATGATGGCCTGGCCGACGTTGAGCACCGACAGGCTGACCTGGCTGCGCACCGCGGCGCGTTCGTAGCGGGTCAGCGAGGCGTCGTAGCGGCGCGCCTCGTGTTCTTCGTTGCCGAAGTACTTGACCGTCTCGTAGTTCAGCAAGCTTTCGATGGCCTTGGTGTTGGCCTCGGAGTCGGTTTCGTTCATCTGGCGCCGGAACTTGGAACGCCATTCAGTGACGGCCAGCGTGTAGGCCATGTAGAGGATCACCGTGGCACCGGTGGCCAGCGCCAGCCACGCGTCGAACATCTTCCAGAGCACGATGCAGACCAGCCCGATTTCGAAGAAGGTGGGCAGGATGTTGAACAGCAGGAACGACAGCAGCGTCTGGATGCCCTTGGTGCCGCGTTCGATGGCGCGGGTCAGGCCGCCCGTCTGGCGCGTCAGGTGAAAGCGCAGCGCCAGGCCATGCAGGTGGCGAAAGATCTGCAGGCCCACCGAGCGGATGGCGTGCTGGCCGACGCGCGCGAAAATGGCGTCGCGCAGTTCGGAAAACAACAGGGACAGAACGCGGGCCGCGCCGTAGGCCAGGATCAGGCCCAGCGGCACGGTGACGGCGCCCGGGGCGCCTTTGCCCAGTTCGTCGATGGCGTGCTTGTACAGCAGCGGTACGTAGACGGTGGCCGCCTTGGCGGCGAACAGGCAGAGCAGGGCGGCCACCACGCGGATCTTGAGCCCCCGCTGGCCGGGGGGCCAAAGGTAGGGGAACAGGGTGCGCAGGGTGGAAAAACCGCCGCGGTCAGGGGACCGGGAGTCGGGTGCAGTCATGGGTCGGCAGGGTGCGATGGCATGGGCCGGCGCGGGGCGCAGGCTGGGTTTGAAGGCCATTATCCGGCACCGGCGCTATTATTTAGTAGAAAACCCCTGGGACGGAAGGACCACTTTCGGCCGAATTCCACGGGCATTTATCTGGTTTTCGCCTACTTCGGAGGAACTCATGGTGAAGGTACCCGCAGTAAAACTGAACGATGGCAGCAAGATTCCGCAATTGGGTTTGGGGGTCTGGCAGGTGCCGGACGACCAGGCCGCCGCCAGCGTCAAGGAAGCCTTGGCGGCCGGCTACCGGTCGGTGGACACGGCCGCGATCTACGGCAACGAAGCCGGCGTGGGCGCCGGACTGCGCGCCGCGGGCGTGGCGCGCAAGGACTTGTTCGTCACGACCAAACTCTGGAACGACAAGCACGATTTCGACGCGGCCCACAAGGCGCTGGACGAGAGTCTGGAGAAGCTGGGCCTGGCGTATGTGGACCTCTACCTGATCCACTGGCCGGTGGCAGGCAGCGACAAGTTCGTTGACGCCTGGCGCGCCATGGTCGAAATGAAGGCGGACGGGCGCGCGCGTTCGATCGGCGTGTCGAACTTCACGCAGGCCAACCTGGAACGCATCATCGACGCGACCGGCGTGACGCCGTCGGTGAACCAGATTGAGCTGCATCCGGGTTTTGCGCAGCGCGAATTGCGCGCGTTTCATGCCAAGCACGGCATCGCGACCGAGTCTTGGAGCCCGCTGGCGCAGGGCGGCATCACCAAAGAGAAGACGATCCTGGAACTGGCGCGCAAGCACGGCAAGTCGCCGGCGCAGGTGACGCTGCGCTGGCATCTGCAGCACGGCCTGATCGTGATTCCGAAGTCGGTGACGCCGGCGCGCATCCGCGAGAACATCGACGCGTTCGACTTCGAGCTGTCTAGCGCCGAGATGGATGCCATCGACGCCATCAAGGAAGCGGGTCGCCTGGGACCCGATCCGGAGAAGTTCGGGAAGTAAGGCGGGGCGGCTACTGGGCCGGCTGTTTGGGCGGGAAGAACCAGTAGCGCGCGATGACGATCAGCAGGACGGCCAGCGCCGTCCAGGACGCCCAGTGCCAGCCGCCGGTGCCCAGCAGGGCGGCCAGCAGGCCGAATACGCTGAGCACGCCCAGCAGGATCGGCACGCCCCAGACGAACATGAAGCCACGGCTGTTCTTGCTCATGCGGGGCTCCGTTGGGGGGTGGCGGCGGCCTGGTGCTTGCGCACCAGTTCGGCGATACGGGCTTCGGTGGCGCGACGCCGTGCCAGCCACAGGTACAGGCCGCTGACCAGGACCACGATGGTGATCAGGTCCAGCACGGCCCAGATGATCTTCAGGGGCAGGCCGGCGTAGTCGCCAAAGTGCAGCGGACGCGACAGTTCCAGGGCGGTCAGGTACCAGGGCATCTTGGCCACAGTGGTGAGTTCGCCGGTCTTGCCGTCGATCAGGACGGGCGTATTCATCTTGGAGGTCAGCGGCGTGGCGCCGCGCATCCAGGTGATGTAGTGGTGCGGACTGCCGAAGGCGTTGCCGGGGAAGGC
>JBEBOQ010000024.1:0-64864 GCA_040396375.1 Achromobacter xylosoxidans | reverse complement strand
TGGAAGTGGTGCCATGGGCCGTGTACTCGGGCCGCGCCAACAAGAACGAATTCGCCGTCAGCATGCTGGCGTGGGGCAACGGCACGGGTGAAGCCAGCTACGCGCTGGTCAACATCCTGGCCACCGTCGATGCCAAGAAGGGCCTGGGCGCGTCCAACTGGGGCCACTACAGCAACCCCAAGGTCGACCTCGCGCTGGACCAGTCCACCTCGGAATTCGACGTAGCCAAGCGTGAAGCCATCCTGCGTGACTCGGTCAAGATCGTCGCGGACGACGTCGGCATCATCCCGCTGTACCACTACAAGAACATCTGGGCCACCAAGAAGGGCCTGAAGGTCACCCCGATGACCAGCGACCGCACCGCGGCCATGATGGTCACCAAGGACACGGGCAAGTAAAGCCATGGTCCCGACCCTAGCCATCTCTCCGGCGGACGCCCTGATCGACGTGCCGCGCCACATCCGGGTCGAGCACGTCGCGCCCGGCCAGACGGTCGAGATCACCGCCCTGACCCGCCGCAACGGCGTGCTGTGGCAAAGCCACGCCGCCTACACGGCGGGCGAGGACGGCGTGGTCGACCTGTCGCGCGACGCCCCGGCGTCGGGCGACTACGCCGGCGTCTCGCCCATGGGCCTGATCTGGTCGCAGTCCCCGGTGGACTCGCCCAGCCGCGAACACTTCAACCACCCCGTCACCGACGCCCTGGTCACCGACATCGTCGTGCGCGCTGCCGGCGCCCAGGCCCAAGGGCGCTTCACCCAGCGCCTGGCGGCCGACGGCGTCACCCGCCAGGAAGTCCGCGAAGAAGGCCTGGTCGGCACGCTGTACCTGCCGGCCGGCGCCCAGCCCGGCTCGCACCCGGCCGTGCTGATCCTGAACGGCTCGGGCGGCGGCATCAACGAACCGCGCGCGGCGCTGTATGCCTCGCGCGGCTACGCCGCCTTTGCCCTGGCCTACTTCAAGGCGCCGGGCCTGTCCGACTACATCTCCAACACCCCGTTGGAGTACTTCCAGACCGGCCTGCGCTGGCTGCGCAAGAAGGTCCAGCCCAAGCACGACTTCGTCGCCATCAGCGGCCAGTCGCGCGGCGGCGAACTGGTGCTGCTGCTGGGCGCCACCTTCCCCACGGAAGTGTCGGCGGTCGTGGCCTACGTGCCCGGCGCCGTGGTCCACAGCGGCCAGAACGCCTGCGACCCCAAGATCGGCCGCGAAGGCCCGACCTGGCTGCTGGGCGGCAAGCCCCTGCCGCACGTCTGGGAAAACAACCGCACCGCCACCTGGGCGCCGTTCGACGAAGGCCCCGCGCCGCATCGTCACGAAAAGGCCATCCTCACCGCGTTGCAGGACCCCGACGCCGTGGCCCGCGCCCGCATCAAGGTCGAGGACATCCAGGGCCCGGTGATGCTGCTGTCGGCCACCGACGACGGCTCGTGGCCGTCCAGCCTGTACTCGAAGATGGTGCGCGACAAGCTGGCCGAGGTGAAGCATCCGTATCCGGTCCAATGGCTGGACTACGAGAACGGCGGCCACTCGATCCTGTTCCCCTACGTGCCCACCACGCAACTGGTCTACGCCCACCCCGTGTCCGGCAAGATCAGCACCAGCGGCGGCAACCCCAAGGACAACGCGCGCGCCGACGAGCAATCGTGGGAAGGCGTGCTGAAGTTCCTGGACGCCGCGGTCAAGGCGCGCGGCCAGGCAGCGCCGTCCGCGAACCGCGCCGACGCCGGCGCGGCCGCCACGCCCGGCAACGCCGGCTGAACGACATCCAAGGAGACTTTCTCAATGGCACAACCACCCATCGTCTATGACGCCGCCCGCGACCTGGTGGACCAGCTCGTCGGCCTGAAGGCCGACAGCGCCACCTACGCCGTGCGCCACCAGCGCGACAAGGTCGCCGCCGCCACCCAGGGCAGCTACGACGCCCTGTTCGACCCGGCCCTGCCCGGCCTGACGCTGGCCGAGCGCCTGCTGGTCGCGCTGTACGCCGCGCGCCTGACGCCGTCGCCGGCGCTGGCCGCGCACTACCGCCAGCGCCTGGTCGAGGCCGGCGCCAGCGCCGCCGACATCCAGGTGGCCGAGTCCGGCAAGCCGGCGGACGCCGCCGACCCGCGCCTGGCCGCGATCCTGGAGTTCACCCGCAAGCTGATCGAAAAGCCCGTCGAAGGCGACGAAGCCGCGCTCAAGACCCTGCCGGCCGCCGGTGTTTCCACGCCCGCCGTCGTCACCTTGTCGCAGCTGATCGCCTTCCTGTCGTACCAGGTCCGCCTGGTCGCCGGCTTGAACGCCATGAAGTCGCTGGAAGCCCAGCCCGGCCACGCCGCCGGCACGCCCGCCGCGCCCTTCCCGGCCAACACCGCCGCCACCGCGCCCGGCGATGTCATCAAGAACCACGGCTTCACCAACGAATCGCTGGAATGGCAAGCCTGGCTCGACGTCGTCGACCTGGACAAGGCCACGCCCGACCAGATCGCCGTGCTGGAAGAAAGCCACCCCAAGGCCAAGGTCTCGGATTACTACCGCTTTCTGGTGCATCAGCCCGAGATCCTGCGTCAGCGCTCCACCGCATTCAACGCCATCATGTACGCGCCCGGCGGCCTGTCGCGCGCGGAACGTGAGTTGGGCGCCACCGTCGTGTCGCGCATCAACGGCTGCGTGTATTGCGCGTCGGTGCATGCGCAGCGGTTTGAGCAGCTGGCCAAGCGCAATGATGTAATTGCGCAGGTGTTCGAGGATCCTGCGACCGCTGGCACCACGGCGCGCGAACTGGCGATTGGCAAGTTCTCGATCCAGATCACGGAAGCGCCGGCTGCGGTCAATGCCGACAGCATTCAGGCCTTGAAGGATGTGGGATTGAGCGAAGGCGAAGTGCTGGACCTGCTGCATTCGGACGCGATTTTTGCGTGGGCGAACCGCTTGATGTTGAACCTGGGCGAACCGGTTTTTCCGGCAGTCTGAATAGAGTTCCTGCCCGCTAGCGCTGCCGCTATCAAGGGCGGCGCTAGTAGCACCGCGAACGAGGTGGCCTCCCCGAACCGCTAGCGCGCGACGCTGACAGCACGAGGGAGACTGTACCCAACGGCCCTCAAGCCGGACTCATTGGGGGTGCTTGGCACTGCTTTAAGCTACGCCGCGAGCAGTGCCGCCTTGCTCAGTCTAGAAGCAAACAGCCAGTTTTCGTTAAACTGACGCTTTCCGCCTTCTTCTGCGCCCCGCTCCCCGCGGGGCGCATTGCCTTACCCCATGTCCGAAAAAACCCACGACATCCGCCCCGGCCAGTCGATCGAACTGCTCAAGGCCCTGCACATCCTGACCCGCGACGGCAAGATGAACCAGGACAGCCGCAGAAAGCTGAAACAGGTCTACCACCTGTTCCAGTTCATCGAGCCGCTGCTGAAAGACGTTCAACAGGAACGCGGCGCCGTCACGCTAGCGGATCATGGCGCGGGCAAGTCGTACCTGGGCTTCATCCTGTACGACCTGTTCTTCAAAGAGCAGAAAGATGCCGCCAAAAGCGGCTCGCACATCTACGGCATCGAAACCCGCGAAGATCTCGTCAAATCGTCGGAAGAACTGGCCAAGCGGCTGGAATTCGACGGCATGTCGTTCCTGAACCTGTCGGTCGCGGAATCGATTACGTCGGACAAGCTGCCCAAGACCATCGACGTCGTCACCGCCCTGCACGCCTGTAATACCGCCACCGACGACGCGATTCACTTCGCGTTGGAAAAGAAAGCCAAGTACATCGTCGTCGTGCCCTGCTGCCAGGCGGAAGTCGCGTCGGTACTGCGCAAGAACAAGGCCCGCGCCCTGGCCGATCCCCTCGCTGAAATCTGGCGCCATCCGCTGCATACGCGGGAATTCGGCAGCCAGATCACCAACGTGCTGCGCTGCTTGCAGCTGGAAGCACACGGATATCAGGTCAGCGTGACCGAGCTGGTCGGGTGGGAGCATTCCATGAAAAATGAGCTGATCATCGCCCAGTACAAGAACCTGCCGCGCAAGAAGCCGGCCGACCGGCTGACCGAGATGCTGGACCGGATTGGGCTGCAGGAACTCAAGGATCGGTTCTTCGTGGCGGAACCTGCCGTCGCGGCGTAAATACAGGCCGCCGTGCGCTGGCTGATGCACCGTATGGCACAGTAACGCCATACCAGCAGATTCCCCTATATGCCCTCTCGCCAGCCCAAGGACGACCCAGAGCAAACGGCGCTTTTAACAGCGGCATTCCCTCCGCAACTGCGATCCGACGTGGCGCTGATCGCCCAAGACATTTGTCCCAGCGTCATGACTGGTCGTGGATTGTCCGTCGTCGTGCAGCAAACGCCATTGACGCTGCCTTATCGCGTCCAGCATCAAGGTGACGATTCCCTGTTTTCTCAGTTGAACGAACCCCAGGCGCTGATCTATGCATGCATACAGTCGCGCCATCATGACGGCCACGTGCGCCAGCGCCAGATCGGGCGGCTGACCGGGGGTTCGGATCCTTGGGTTGCGCCGTTCCTGCTGCAGCTTTGCAGCGAATACGTCGTTGAAATACTGCAGGAAATCGAAGCGCGCTTGCCGCTGTTGGACAAGCACGTCTACGGCGCGGTGCTCAGAGAAAACCCGGCCTTTCTGGATCTGGCGCAGCAACGCATGATCAGCTACTGGGATTGTTACTACCGGCGGCGCCAGCCCAACAGCGAAACCTATGTCGGGTTTCGCTTATTCGAACAGTTTCGGAACTGGCAAGTCTCTGGGTAAGACCTCACGAGCATGAACGGCCCCGCCCGGGGATCAATTGCTTCGACGCAACTGATCAGCCGACTGCTTGTTCAAGCGCTTCGCTTCCGCTTCCGCGTAATCTTCCTCGCCTTGCTCATACTTGCCGTCATACATGCAGCTGCTGCGGACCCAGCCGCACTCGCCGACGACTTTCGCACATCCCGAACTCAGCACGGCAAGAAACAGCACAACACCGTAGCGGCCCAACGTTTGAATCGACATATCGCTCCTTGATGATCGGAGTAGTGTACGGGTGAGGATGCCGACTCTGGCCGCGCGATCCGGTAAAAAATGGTGTCAGACTGCGGGTCTGGGTTAGCGGAACCGTGATCTGGCATCATCGTTCCTTTCGACAGATAAGTTTTCCATGGCCAAGCTTCTAAGCCTTCTCGACAGCATCGAAGCCCTCGCTGCCTGTCACGACGACAGGGATGTCTGGGACCGCTATTCCTGGGTCTATGTGACCGACGACGTTCCGCTTCTTGAAGCGCAGATCTATTTGTCTTCCAGCGAAGACGAGATGGAACTCGTGCCCGACGGAGACGGCGAGGAACATCCCGCATTCGCCGTCGAGCATGGGCTGGTCAGTTACCTCGAAGCCTCCACCTTTGCCGACGTGCTGAGCGTGCAGAAGCGGCAGCAACCGCTTTCGCAGCTTGAAGACTATGCGGTGGCGCTTGAGCACTATGCCGAGCGGGACGCGTTTTTGGATCGCGGGGACTTTTATAGCGGTGGCAGCGAACCGCAGCCATTAGCGGGAATTTCGCGTGACCTTTACGCTGAGTACGATCTTCAACTAGTGACGTGTCCTGCGGACGGCATCCCTGCCGCGGCACGTGCGACGGCGGAACTGCTACAGATCGGCGTGGCCGATGCGCTTGGCCGTTGCAGGCGGCTTCCGTTAGTGCTCGGGGAACGCATTGATGCGCGAGAGCGCGATCGCATCGAAGCGCGGTTTGCCGGTATTTCTTTGCCGTTGCAGAGGACGATCCACGTATCGTTTGCTTGGCAAATGGGGCGCTAGGTCTGCGCAATTCAACTGGACCAGGCTGCAGCCGCGCAATCTCCAAAACGTGTCGCGCATCGGCCATTCACATTGCAGAACGCTAGGCTGACTACAAATCTTCCAGCGAAACTGAGGCCTGCCACTAGCGCCTTTTCTCTGATCCTCTGCGTGACAAATAGATCGCTCTGCAGGTAAGCCATACACCACCTGATACACCGTATACTTGCCCTGCGATCACACCAATGATCGCCCGGGTTGACAGCCGGAGTTAACAGGAGCGGACAGCCGCCGCAATAGCGGCATTTTTACGTCCGTAGGCTGATGCACGTCTCTACTCTATGGGCGGGCCTTGGCTGGGGCACGCTCGCGTGCGCCGGTTGCTCCTGTTACCGGTCTGTCAACCCGGCCTTGTGCCTGCCCACCCCGATTGACAGCGGGGCGCAGGTCTCATGACCAACAGGAGGCTGCAATGAACGACCACCCTTACACCCTCGACCGCTGGGCCACACCGGATGATCCGGAGCATGGCGCTGTTCGATTTGCTGATCTGCGGCGAATGGAGCGAGCTTGCCAGGGGATCTGGGCGATTGCCCGGATTGTGGGGAACAGTGCGCACGAACCGGATGCTGCTGACACCCAGCCGCTAGATGCTTGGGTTGTGTCTAATTTGATGGGTGGGATAGAGGGTCTTTGCGATCATATGGCCGATCTTGTGGCCTCAGCATTAGATAATATTGAGTTCGATTTGGCTCAGGCCAGCACATCGAAAGCTGCACACTAATATCGTCTTCCCACCAAACCAAGATCTGCACCGTTTCAGATAAAGCCCTCAGACTACGGTTTCGAATGAGCGAAACCGTAGCCTGACACTCTTATTTATTATAAATATCAACCAAGGCATCTACTACAGAGACAGCAGACTTAACACGATTATGCGCATTAAATATAGAAGGACTATAACGCGCCATTCTTCCAATCACTGTTTTCCCCAATTCATTTGCACTTTCATAATTCTCACAGATCAATCGATTTATGCTATCCAACTCGTCCATCGCCTTATTGTTAGATCGATAGGCTGTAAACAAAGTCTGAAAGCTTGAAAAGGCGTAAACAAATGCCTCTTGCGCCTCGACGCTAGGAATGAGATGCAATCGTCCCGCATTTGCCATAAACATTGGGAAAGGGTGTTCCGGCGGCATCCAATAGCTTCGAAACGCGGTAGCGGTATCATGCAGTTCTATCGCCGAGCCCGCAACATCGTGATAGTGCTTCCAATGGACAGCCAACTCCGAAGCAAGCGCTCGCGCCATTTGCTCGCCCTCGTTTTTTTCGCTCACGCGCTCACGGTCCACCGCATTTTTATTATCTCGATGCGAAACCCAAACTGCGATAAGGATCGCACCAATGGAACCAAAAGCCTGGACCCAGGATGCCCAATCCGCACTAAATTTCGGTGGGTTAAAAACGAATGCTGCGAACAATGCGCCAAAACCCAACAATAAGGCGACCTGATATCGCTTCCTCACATTTCCCTCCACTAGTCATATGCAGCAAAATGTAATCTGACACCATTAAGCCTAAAACCCGTAATCTGCCACCATTATTTCTCTGGGCGATTGCCAGGATCCTGATAAATAGTGCGAATGAGCCGAAGTCCACTGGTACCCAGCCGCTAGAAGTCTCGATTGTGTCGAACTTGACGGGCAGGTGGAAAGTCCTTGCGACTACATAGCGGATCATGCAGCAGCCGCTTTAGAAAATGCAGTCTCGGTTCTTCTCCGACTGGCGCACCGCAGACATTCCACTAGCCTATCCGCCACCCTGGCTACTATGCAGCGCCGCCTAGCGCCTCTCAGACTACGATTTCGAATGCTAAAAATCGTAATCTGACACCATTATTTCCGACTAAATTGACCACGGAGCCACCGTAATCCCGCGACTCATGCCCGTCAACATAGCCAGCAGGGGTAGGCCACGTTGCCCAGTTCGGCGCTCTTGGCACATCTAAGGCTGGCTGCTTTACCCAACTACCGCTATTGCTCGGCTCGCCAGCAAGGGGGACGGGAATTGCGAGAAATGCTTGGGCGCCTGGCGATGAATCAAAGCCCTGCATTCCCCTCGACATAAGGGCACGGCTCGAATAAGTGGTGTCAGCCCCTATCGGTCGCTGAACGATCGATGAACTAGGCGAGCGACCAGCCGTGGAGTACGCGCCGGAAAAACTCTCTTTATTGCCACCACTCAGAATCAGAAACCCCACGAGCAAGACGGCTCCCAGAATTCCTGGCCCGACAATCTTCACATCTCCATTGCTCCAGCTTGGTATTTCAACGAACGATTATTCCCTCTCGGATACCACGTGTGCTCGCACTTTCTGCATGCATCCTGTGGTCGCTTAGTAACTCTCGCCGCCCTTGGACTTCCTCGATGCTGAGGCTCCGCTTTTCTTGGGGACCAATTTATGGAATGTCTGCAACGTCCGAGAAAATGATGTCAGCTCAGACTACGATTTCGAGTCACGAGGCCTTTCCATTGAGTAAAAGCTTCTATTATCAGCGTAATTTCGAACATCAAGTCCGACAGGCCTCCCATGAAGACGGATTATTTCTTCATGAAGAAATTTCAACAAATTATCTGCAATTTCTTTCGACACCCAGATACGTACACCGGTTTTCCCCCCTGTCGTCGAAATTTCATCTGCCTCGATATTTACGCCTTCAAGCGCAAGAGCAGCGGCGTCTCCGAGTTCCAGATTATTTGTCTCCGGCTCTTTTCTTCTCAACGAACTAATCTTTTTTTTCAAATTATTACGAAGCAAAGCATCACCAATTTGCTCAATTTCTTCATCACGCTTGGTCTCATCAATAAGTTGATTTTCTTTTTCAGCACGAATATCTCCGCGTATTCGCTGTAATTGCAGCCTTCTTAACAAGTGCGAATGCTCTGTTTCTGCATATATAGAATTGCGAATCCGCGCGGGAAACGACTCAAGCTTTATAAATAGAAGATTTAGCCACGGATAGAAAAGGCCCATGAAAAACGAGAATATCGTCGGATACACCAGCGTCGACAAAATCGTCACATTTTTCTCGAAATATTCAATGCGAACAAGCGGACTTGCATTTGACACGACAACAAAAAGAATCGCCTGCCAGTTCCATGAAAAAAAGGCAATTACAAAATAGCCGAAAACTGGACTCTTCGCCCTTGTATTGATAGCTTCCACAAATTCTTTCACCACAACTCGCCCGCTAATCAAAAATCCATTTAGACACGATTTTCTTACCAAGACCCAAGTGCCTTATTTTCATGCCTATCATTTATCTAGAGAGCCCCAACACAAGTCAGCTCCTTACTTCTATATTTTCAATGGAACCAGAATTACTGCATCAGGAATAAAACGATTAATATCAAATCCTGCAATATGAATACAGTTGACTACCATGGTCACCCAGAAAATTAATATCGCACCTCCCACCCAAATAGGAATTCTACTTACAGACCATTTTGGAGCAATAGCCAGAACTCGGACCCACCAATCAATGGCTCTCGCAAATTTGTTCTTCGACCCCCCATTTATATCAGCCAGGACTATCTCTCTAATATGTTTATCCAGATCAACCACCTCCTCTCCTGGATTATTTTTATTCCATTTCTCTATCTGTAATTTTTCGCTTTCAGTGAGAAGAGACAAATCGTGCGTAAAAGTTTGAACCGCAAGTTTTTTGGCCTTTAGCAATTCAAGAGTTATTGCGATCTCTGAACTACGCGTAGATGCTTCCCATCGGCTCTGCCAATATTTGGCACCTCCCGCCATGCCTATCTGCAGCAAAGATGTAAACGCCCCAAGCACAGACATTCCAAATGTAATTATCGGTGCCGCCGTACCCTGGGATTGAACCAATCCGGCAATCAGCACCCCCTGGAATATCATAAAAAAATTATTTCGTTGCGTTAATTGATTTATCTCAAATTCTCGAAGCCTAAGATCTAGATCCAAGCCCTTTGATCTACTACCGACAGCATTATCAGAAAAATTCTCCGTGTACTGGTTGATTAATTTCGGATTTTTCCAAGGAGTAGATCTACGAAATTTCATGAAGTGCATTACCTATAATCGGAAAATAGTGCAGAACTACGATTTTGGCCTAGACTACAGTTTTACCTCCCGAAATCATAGCCATATACCACTACTCACGTGACCGGATCAGCTCCGTAGAAGTTCACGGTTTTCCTAAGAGCATCGGCAAAGTTGTAAATTTCATCTATCGAAGAGATGGGATGCCGAGTTTCAGATTTGCTCTCATCAAATATTCCAACGTATTTCTGCGCACGGTTGAAATGAAGGCGACAAATGGGCTTTCTGTTGTTGTCATCGAGAAGTATCCCCATATAGCTCTGCGTGTCCCGCTGAACGACCCGCTTGGAGTCTACTACCGCTCGGACAATCGCTTTGACAACGTGATAGCCCTCGATTTCCTCGAGCGTTGTGGTAATTAAGTCATCCGATTTTTCATCAATATCTTCCGCTTCAGGCGTATCCGAAACGACTGCCGCAACGGCGTTGTTGCTCATAGCCGACTTGAGACGTTCATTGATTTGATCATTCAAAAACTGACCTAAAGCACGTTTGGTCAATGATGAAAACTGATCGCGAACACGTTGCGTAATTGCTCCTTCATAGACCCGCGCGGCGAAAAGCTTTACGAAATCCTCTTCAGGCGCGACGAATTGATTCGCGACAATCTTCTTGATCTGGCTTAGGTACTTGAGTTCGCCGGCAGCATTAATTACCGACTCCAGGTCAAAGGCATCTTTTGTGAGCTTCTTCAGTTCCGGGACGATGTAGTCATCGATATCGAGTAGATCCAATTCCAAGAATGGCTTCTGATCCATTTTATTGGGAGCATCTAGATCGGTGTAGAACTGATAGATCTGCCCATTGGTGAGAATAGAGACCCGCGCCGTCGTAACATGAAAATAGCGGAATAGCTGCGACGCATGATTTATATTCAGCGCATCGCCAATCTTCTTGCACTCGATCAAGATCTGGATTTGCGAATTCTGGAGAATTGCGTAGTCGACCTTTTCGCCTTTCTTCGTACCAACATCGGCGACAAACTCGGGTGTGACCTCAGTGGGGTCAAATACGTCGTAGCCGAGTATGTTGTGAATGAACGGCATGACGAATGCGTTCTTCGTTGCCTCTTCCGTCTTGATTCCCGAGCCCTGTTGGCGAATTTTCTCCGAAAGGCTTCTGAGTTTTTCCATCAACTCCATGCTTTGCTCCAATGTTTGCACGAGATTTTTCCCGTGATTTCATAAGTCAATTGCAAGATCGGCAGACGAACAATGGCGATTTCAACCATTACCCGAGTCGCATTCGGCAAAACACGCCTCGAGAAATGCCTGGAACAACGAGGGTTCTCGACCTCCCTCGCCTATTGCTCAGCCAAAGGCCACAGGCGAACACCCGGCCTATGACTATTCTTTTCAAATAGTACCTGAACTTTAGCTGTACAACTTTTAGGGCGGCCGACGAATCGTCATCGCGCTTGATTTGTTTAGATGAGGAAGTTCTGTCGAGTACCACAATGATCCGCAACCTCAGCAAGAACTACATAAGTCGGACTTCAGTCTTGACGAGACTGTCATCGCGTCAACCCCAGTTCTTTAAGGGGGCAGCGCTGTTGTGGATGACGGCGATCTTTTGACGAGCGGTGAGTTCCAGCGGGCTGGTGCATACTCTCGGCCAGTCTCACGCATCAACTCCGAGAGGAATTTGAACTATTGATCCGGCCAAGCACATGCGCGGCTATCCTGACGACCCGGCAGCATATGATTGCTGCTTTATAAAAATAGTTAGCCCCCCTCCAATGCACATCCAAGAACGCATCCAAATCGCAGTCCCACCCATGATCATCGACCAGATTTGGAGCGAGGTAGACCGCTGGCACCTTTGGGACCCGGACACCAAGCAAGCCCAACTGAATGGGCCATTTGCAGTGGGAACAAAAGGCCGGATAGTTCCCAGCAAGGGCATGGGCGTTCCGCTGATTGTCACCGCGCGATCTGAGGGCCGATCGTTCACTGTGGAAGGCTACATCCCTCTGTTCCGCATGCACTTCGAGCACACGGTTTCTCCGGTGGATGGCGGCTCGGAGGTCGTGCACCGCGTGTGGTTCTCAGGCGCCCTTGCCTTTCTTTTCGGGCCACGCGTTGCCAAGCAGATTCGAGAGGGGCTTCCTCGAACCATGCTTTCACTTAAGGCATATGCCGAGCAACGCCAAGCGCGTCCTCAATAACGATCGTTAATGCTAGCGGCTCGATATGGGTTGACTCTGCACGCTCGGCCCACAGTGGAGTCAGACTACAGTTTCCGCATAAGCCGGCGGGTACTTCCCGGAACTACTTATCGAGACGCCAAGTCTATTAACCTGCTTGCGCGGCCACATAGGCCCGCTCCCCAATTCCCGCCGAAAATCGCAGCAGATACCCATCCGGATCCTGAACCAGAAATTGCCGCACGCCCAACTCAACGGCATTGCTTCGGTACCACTTCTCTTCGGGTTCCATGAACAACGGCCAGTCCGCATCCGACAACGCCGCAATCAAGGGTTCGATAGACGACACCGTGATCTGAAAATTCACGCCGCGGCCAAAAGGCGCGCTTAGCGGCCCGGTGACCCAATTGCGGCCGCCCATCTCTTCGAGCATTACTTGCGCACCTTCATAATCGAGGTAAGCAAAGCCCTCTTCCATGCGGCTGTACAGAATGGAAAAGCCGCACGTATCCACCCAGAATTTCAAGCTGGCCGAAATATCGGTGACCAGCAACTCCGGTACAACCTTGGCCCAACGGTCCGTCATAGTTCCTCGCTTATCTCTTAAGTAATGAACGGCGCCCGGCCGACGCGTTCGGCTGGTAGCCATGACCCGATCATCCACGCGAGGTGATTGCCGTGCCAGAGGCTACGGTGTGCTCACCAAAGACCTTCACAGATGATCACAACTCGCCAATACTTCGGCGGCTTGGCCGGTCGCACAATGAGAGCCCTGTCCTGCTGCGCATAAGCTCCACGCAGTCGCAGCGGACGAATCTGTAGCCTTCAAAGGATGAGCACCATGCCGACCGTTCACCGAATACCTATGCTGGCAGCCGCCGTGCTGCTAAGCGCCATGGCGGCCGCTACGGCTGCGCCTATTCCTCCTGCCCCGGCCCCGGCCCCAACCAAGCCGGTTCCCGCACAAAGCACCGATCCCACTTCCAGCTCGGCCGCTTCGCAAGAACCGCTGCGTATCGGCCTGTCGGACAGCAGCACGAAACTCGTGCTGCCGTGGTTCATCACCGAGCTGAAAGACGCGGTCAATGAGCGTAAGTCGGTCGAAGAGACCGCCAAGGGGCTTGCGCAAGGTTTCTGATGCGCCCGGCATTACTTGCCTGACGGGAAAATGAGGCCGACCGACCTCAGATTACTTCTTAGGCGCAAAGATCAACTTGATCGGTGTCCCAGGCTTGTACGACGCAGACTGGGGCCCGTACTGCGGATTGAACGACGGATGCCATGCCCTTAGCTCGGCATCCGACAGCCATTCAAGCTGCAGCTGATCTTCCGGCGTAGGCGAGTCGAACTGCGCCAAGGCTTTGACCGCGGACTGGCATTCTTCCGACACACCCGCTGCCAGAACGGAGACTTGCGTCTTCTCCGATCGCGTTAGTGCACCGGCTTGCGGACATTGGCGGACCTCGACGTGGTATTGCCCGCCGGGCGACGGCAGATCGACAATGATTTTGTTGGGACCGCAGGCCGTCAACAGGACGGAGGCGCCAAGCACGAACGGAATGCATTTTTTCATCGGTCTACCTTATAGCCATGGAATCGGCCGGCCCAGGAACAGGTTGGGATGATAGCGTGCGATGTGCGTCAAGCGGCCCGCGATTATTTAACTGAATATGTTGGTGAAGCCCGCCTTGGCTCTACAATTTCAGCCTCGCTGAATAGACCGTCGGGCGCCCTCGCCCGGCCTCACTCGCCAGGAGCATTGCATGCTTAATCGGGAACGATATCGCGGCCGCCTGATCGACCATATCGGATTGGTCGTTAGCGATTTTGCCGCGAGCAAGGCGTTCTATACCGCCGTCTTCAATGCGCTGAATATCCCTATTGGCGGCTCGGACGAGCGCAATCTATGGGCGGACGAGCTGTTTATCTCGACATCGGACAGCGACGAGGTGCAAGGCCACCTGACCGGCCGCATACACCTGGCGTTCCAGGCGCAGGACCGGGCCATGGTGGATGCGTTCTACCAAGCAGCTATGGCGCAAGGCGGCCGAGACAATGGGGCGCCGGGCGAACGGTCTTACCACCCGGGTTATTACGCGGCGTTTGTGCTGGACCCGGACGGCAACAATATTGAAGCGGTGTTCCACGGTGAGTCCGACCGTAGTTCGGCTGCTGTGCGCATTCTGTATTAGGCCGCCCGTGGGACAGCGACTCCACGCATCGAACCAGGGCACCGCAACGGGGCTGCAGCGGTGGATAGGCGCGGCGGGGCAAGGTGCAGCAGAGAGTAAACGCCGCTAACAGCAATACCTGATCTGCCGCCTCTGACAGCCCGCCCTACCCCCGCTGGCTCAACGCCTTACTGATCCGGTTCTTCGCCACGGTGGTCTTGGGCACCTTGAAGGGAAACCACGTGCGCACGTCTTCATCCAGCCCGATGCCGTGCATGTAGTTATAAATTGCCTTCTTCAACGCCCGACCCAACGCATCGTGATCCACTCCGGTCGGATCATGAAAACCAATATCGTTCTTGGCGAACGTCACTTCGGGCAGCGGCTGCAGCGTCACGCCGTATTCCTCGGGGTTTTTGCCCACCGGGGAATGCACCGTACAGGCAAAGCGGTGAAAGAAGCCACTTTGAATGCAGTCGTTCTCAAACAGCTGCCGCACGTATTCCAACGCATCCACCGTGTCTTGCACCGTTTGCGTGGGAAAGCCGTACATCAGATACGCATGCACCAGGATGCCGGCGTCCGTAAAGGCACGCGTGACGCGGGCGACCTGGTCGACCGAGACGCCTTTTTTCATCAGGGTCAGCAAGCGGTCGGACGCGACCTCCAGCCCGCCGGACACGGCGATGCAGCCGCTGTCGGCCAGCAGTTCGCACAGTTCGGGGCTGAAGGTCTTTTCAAAGCGGATATTGCCCCACCACGAAATCCCGGCGTTGCGCTCGATCAGTTCGGTGGCCAGGGCCTTTAGCGATTTGGGAGGCGCGGCTTCGTCGACGAAGTGAAAACCCGTCTGGCCGGTTTCACGGACGATGGCTTCGATGCGGTCGGCCAGCACCGTGGCCGATGCCCCTTCGTAGCGGCCGATATAGTCCAGGCTGACGTCGCAGAAGCTGCATTTCTTCCAGTAGCAGCCGTGCGCCACGGTCAGCTTGTTCCACCGGCCGTCGCTCCACAGGCGGTGCATGGGGTTCAGCATGTCCAGCAGCGACAGGTAGCGGTCCAGCGGCAGGCCGTCCCAGGTGGGCGTGCCGACCTCGGCGAAGGCGACGTCGGGCTCGACCAGGTTGACGTAGCGCACCGCACCGCTGTCGGCGTCGCGCAGGAAGGTGCGCACCAGGCGCTGGCGCGAGCGCTTGCCTTGCACGTGTTCCATCAGCGCCAGCAAGGGGCGCTCGCCGGCGTCGAGGCTGACGAAGTCGAAATAGTCGAAGACGCGCGGGTCTTTCAGTTCGCGCAGTTCGGTGTTGACGAAGCCGCCGCCCAGCACGGTGATGATCCTGGGGTCTTGCGCCTTGATCGCCTGGGCGATGCGGAAGGCGGCGTAGACGGCGCCGGGGAACGGCACCGACAGCAGCACGATGGTGGGCTGGTGACGCGCCAGGGCTTCCAGGGTCAGGTCGCGCAGGGTGTCGTCGACCAGGTTCAGCGGCGCGGCCAGCGCTTCGGCCAGCGGGTCGAAGGTCGGCTGGCTGCCGGCCAGCGATTCGGCGTAGCGCACGAATTCAAAACGCGGATCGATGGCGTCGCGCAGCACGTCGGCCAGGTCGTTCAGGTACAGCGTGGCCAGGTGCTTGGCGCGGTCCTGCAGGCCCAGGGCGCCGAAGGCCCAGCCCAGCGGGTCGCCGCCCTCGTCATCGACGTACACGTCCAGCGAGGCGAAGCGCGGGCCCTCGGGCAGGAAGTGGCGGCCGACGATGCGGTGCGCCAGCGTCGAGTCGCGGCCCTGCAGGAAGGCGATCACCGGGCCGATGGTGGCCAGGTAGCGCGGCTGCATGGCGATGAAGGCCTGGATCGGCGGGGTGTGCTTTTCCAGCGGGAGAGTGTCGATCTGGGCCGCCACGGCGCGCAGGCCGTCTACGGACAAGAGGCGCAGCACCAGGGCCAGCGCGAGGTCCTCTTGCACCGCCGGGACATCGCGTGAACGCAGGAAGCCCGTCAGGTAGGCGGTGGACGGGTACGGGGTGTTGAGCTGCGTCATCGGCGGAATGACCGACAGGACGCGTAAAGGCAGAGGGGACATGAGGCACGGCAAAGCTGCCGTCAAAGCGGGGATCAGGCAAGATTATAGGCAGTGCGGCGCCCTGCCCGCTGGCGCCGCCTGATTAGCTACACTTGCCCCATGCGTCACCCACCCGATCCGTTCGCCCCGCCCAGAAAGCAGCGCCCTGTCCGCCAGAACTCGCTGCTGTGGATTCTTGAGCCCCTGGAGCGGGACGCTAATTACACGCATCGCAAGATGTTTGGCTGCGATGCCGCGTATCTGGATGGATCGCTGTATCTGGTCGTGGCCGACCGGGACGAGCCGTGGAATGGGGTCATGGTGTGTACCTCGCACGAGCGCCAGGAAGCGCTGATGAGCGAGGTTCCTGGCCTGGTGCCGCATCCGGAATTGGGCAAGTGGCTGTATCTCCCGCAGGCGGACGAGCAGTTTGAAGCCCGGGCCACGCATCTGGTGGAGCTTGCCCTGGCGCGGGACCCGCGCATGGGCGTGGTCCCCAAACCGAAGTCGCGGCGGCGCAAGTCGTGGCGGGCCGAGGAATAAAGACCCCAACCCGCCGACGCCTCAATACTGATACCGCACGGTCAACGTCGCGCTGCGACCCGCGCCCCACGCGCCCTGGTTGTAGAACCCCACCTGCGAGTAATACTTGCGGTCGAACAGGTTGTTGATGTTCAACTGCGCCGACAGGCTGCGGTCGAACTTGTAGCGCGCCATCAGGTTGGCCAGGGCGTAGCTGCCCTGCCCGACGCGCTCGTCGCCGTTAGGGCCGCTGGCGATGGTGTAGATGCCGCTTTGCCAGTTGACGCCCCCGCCCACGGTCAGGCGGTTCCAGTTGCCGGGCAACTGGTAGGTGGTGAACAGGCGCACCAGGCTGCGCGGCTGGTCGGTCTGGATGCCGTTGCCGTCGCCGTCGCGGGCGGTCCAGTGCGAATAACCGGCGGCAACGTTCCAGCCCGGCGAGATTTCGCCGGACATTTCCAGGTCAAAGCCGCGGCTGCGGGTGCCTTGGCCGGCGCGGTAGGCCTGGTTGATGGTGCCGGGCACGAATTGGCCCGGGTCGATCTGGGCCACGTTGTCCTGGTTCATCTGGAACACGGCGGCGGACGCGTTCAAGCGGCCTTCCAGGAATTCGCCTTTGACGCCAGCTTCGTACGCCTTGCCTTCCAGCGGGTCCAGCCAACCGCCGCTGCGGTCTTGGTAGCTTTGCGGGTTGAAGATGCCCGTGTAGCTGACGTAGGCGGTGTAGTTTTCGTTGATGTCGTACAGCAGGCCGGCGTAGGGGGTGAAGGCTTCCTTGTCGAAGGCCTGCTTGTTGCCGCCGGCATAGCCGACCGAGTCCGTTTTCCAGGTGCTGTAGCGCCCGCCGACGATGAGTTTCAGCGGATCGGCCAGGCTGAAGCGCAGCGCGCTGTACCAGCCGGTCTGCTTGGTGGTGTAGCGGCTGGCGGTGGTGGAATCGCCCCACTGCGGTTCGGGGTACGAGCCATCCCAGTCGAAGAAATTGCCCACGGGCGCGGCGCCCGACGCAGGGAAGCGGCCGCGGAAGTCGGCGTACTGGCGGCTGAAGCTGGCGCCGAACACCGCTTCATGCTTGCGGCCGAACAGGCTGAAGGGGCCGGATGCTTTGACGTCCAGGCTGTTCTGCTGGCGGTCGCCGTAGTACCAGGCGGGCGATCCATTCACGCCCAGGCCGGTATTGCGGTCTGGCAAGCCGTATAGGTACAGCAGCTTGCCGTCCATTTCGTTCTTGGAATAGGACGCCGTCGTCTGGATGCGCCAGTCGTTGTCGAAGCGGTGCTCCAGGCTGGCGAAGGCGCCTTGCGTGGTGCTGGCCCACGAGGTCCAGTCCGCGCCGGTGTTCAGCGAACGCTTCCAATCCGTGCGGCCGCCATCGGCGTACCACAGCGGGAAACCGCCCCAGCTGCTGCCCTTGGGCTGGTTGTCCTGGTAGTTGAAACCCACGCTCAGCGTGGTGCGCGACGTCAGGTCGGCATCGATCACGCCATAGAAGACTTTCTTGCGGTTTTCGTAGTTGTCCAGGAAGGAATGGCCATCCTGGTAAGCCGACACGATGCGGCCGCGCACGCTGCCGCTGGCATTAAGCGGCGACGACAGGTCGACGGTGGCGCGATAGGTGTCCCAGCTGCCGGCGCTGACGCTCATGTCGGCGGTGAACTCGCGGCTGATGGCGTGCTTGCGCACCAGGTTGACGGACGCCGACGGGTTGCCCGCGCCGGTCAACAGGCCCGTGGCGCCGCGCACGACTTCAACGCGGTCATAGATGATCGAGTCCAGCGACGACTCACCCGCCGCGTAGCCCATGTCGAACGACGTGGGGATGCCGTCATACATGTAGTTGCTGATGGCAAAGCCGCGCGAGTTGAACGAATAGCGCTCGCTGTCGTAGTTCTGCACCGAGATGCCGGGCGTGCTGGCCATGACGTCGGCCAGCGACCGCATGTTCTCGTCGTCAATGCGCTGGCGCGTGACGACGGTGACCGATTGGGGGGTCTCACGCAGCGACAGCGGCAGGCCGGTACTGGCGGCGGTGGCGCGCGGGGTGTAGGAGCCTGTGCCTTCCGTGGTGGTGAGGTCGCCCTGTCCTTCCACTTGCACGGCGGGCAACGTGGCGACGCCGCCCTCCTGGGCCAGCGCGGCGCTACTGGCAAGCGCCATCAACACCAGGCTGGTGGTGCGCCGCAAGACGGCGCGTGGACGAACGGCGGGGAGATGGCCGACTGGCCGGGGGTCTTGCATGATGACTTCCTTGCGCGGGGGTGAACAATAAATCGCAAGGAAGTGTAATGCAAACGCTTCTCATCTTTATTTGTGTTGCAAGAACGCATCGAACAATGCGGCCCTGTTTATTCCGGTCTTGCGAGAGGAATTGGCCCATGGCACGCGCGCGACAGCTGCCTGATGACAGGCAAGCTTATTTTTTTGCTGCGACCGCCGTCGCCCCCGCCCCAGATAGGAATCACGACGGCGGCGAGGGGGAGCAGATAAAGGTGCGTCGCGCCAGCCCTATCCCGCAAGCTTCGGCACTTCGCATTTGCCTTCTGGATAGCCCGTGCCACCAAGTTGGTATAGAACGGCACCCAGCGGCTTCACCGGCTGGCGAGACACGATCTGAGACGCCGACTGCACGAGCTGCTGCAAAGCGATATCGCACTTGCCAGGAGCAATGTCCAGGGTCAACTCGTATTGTTCGCCTTGCTGGGGCACGAAGACAGGAAACCGGCATTCACCCGCGCGCTTCGCCGTATTCGCTTCTTGAACCAGGGCCGGCCCTGCCGGACCCAGCGCAAACAAGGTCGTTCCTAGAGAGAGCATCGTGACGAACCATTGGGGCACTACCGCAAAGGGCTCACCCACCGGGATACGACGTTCCAATACCCCGTCTTTTACTGGTGGTGAATCGAGCATGCCGACCCGAATCGAATCCGTCTGAGCGCCCTGGCTAAGAAAGCCGACTTGCGAGCGCAACTGACACGTCTTGATGTCCATCTCGCCTATCAGAATGCCGTAGTCGTCCGGATTGGACTGCACCACTCGAAGTTTTGCCGCCGACGAATCATCAGGCTGGATAAACGTATTTTTGGCAGCGCAACCCGTCGCGCTCAGCACCAGAACGCTGACGGCAGCACGCCGGCACACATCGAAAACTGCAGCAGGAATTTTCACTGGCTATTGAATTTCTATGGTTAAGACGTCGCAACGTATTGTCAGACACGACATTCATGCGGCGCGCGGACCGATTCCGGCTCGTGCGCCGCTCACTTGGGAGAACTTCAGACCTTCAGCACATCGCGCGCCAGCACTTCCGCACAAGCCGCGGCCGCCTTCCCTAGATAATCCTTCAGCAACGCCGCCTTGTTATCCAGCAACTGGTCCTTGGTAGGAGGATTCTTGTCGTCGCCTTGCACCGAGGCACATGCGGATTCAGCTACCACCGTCTTTGTCTTCGTATCAATCAACCGGAGCCGGGCGTTGTAGGTCACGCGGTAGTGCGCCCAATCCGTCGGGTAGTAATTGAACATCCAGCCCAACGTCTTCACGTCCAAGATATAGTCGCTGCCCGGATTGGAGGCGACGACAGTGGCGATGTCGTCTTTTTTTGCCACGTTTGTCGACGCGACAGACGTCGTGCGTTTGACAGTGGCAAGCTGATTTTGCAGGGCAGCCGTGATCGCGATGGCGGGATCTTCAATCTCGTTTTCTTTCACGATAGTGTTGCCTTCCGAGATCGCGGCGATAGCGCCGAGCATCGCGAAAGCCGCCTTGCCAGCCGTAAATGCGACGAAATCAGGCTGCCCGTACCGCGCCGAGGCGATC
This sequence comes from Achromobacter xylosoxidans, assembly GCA_040396375.1. Lineage (GTDB taxonomy): Bacteria > Pseudomonadota > Gammaproteobacteria > Burkholderiales > Burkholderiaceae_B > Achromobacter > Achromobacter xylosoxidans_D. The sequence continues at coordinate 44,239 of JBEBOQ010000024.1, read as the reverse complement.
GACTTGCCGTCCAGCTTGTCCAGCGAATCCTGAGTAATGGGCGTGTGTTTAACCGTGGTGCAAGCGCCGAGCGTCAGCGCCAGGGCGATAGCGATACTGAACCGGAACATCGAAATCTCTCTTTCTTAGGCTTGTTGGATAGAAAATTTCTGACGCAAGGAACGCGCACAGGCCTTCCCTGCTCCGGCCATCCAGACGGACCACAGGTTGATCGCCCGGGGAGGCCGAAGCGGCTGAATATTACCGTTAGTTAGAAAATCGGACCACAATTTACCCCGGCATCCCGCAGGGGAATTTGTGATCCGACTATTTGCCAGGAATAAGGACAGCGCGGCCCCGCCGCGGCTTACCGAAACCGCAACTGCCGCCGCTGTAGTTCGGCCACGGACTGGCAACCCATCAGCTTCATCGCCCGTTCGATCTCGATGCGCATCAGGTCCAGCGCCCGTTCGACGCCAGGACGGCCGGCGGCGGCCAGCGGGAACAGGTAGTAGCGCCCCAGCCCCACCGCCTTGGCGCCCAGCGCCAGGGCCTTGAGCACATGCGTGCCGCGTTGCACGCCGCCGTCCATCATCACGTCGATGCGGTCGCCAACCGCGTCGACGATTTCGGCCAATTGGTCGAAGGCGCTGCGCGAGCCGTCCAATTGGCGGCCGCCGTGGTTGGACAGCACGATGCCCGTGCAGCCGATGTCGACGGCCCGTTTGGCGTCTTCGACCGACATGATGCCTTTCAGGCAAAACTGGCCGCCCCACTCCGCCACCATGGCCGCGACGTCGTCCCAGTTCATGGCCGGGTCGAGCATGTCGGTGAAATAGCGGCTGATGGACATGGCGCCCCCGCCCATGTCGACGTGGCTGTCCAGCTGCGGCAGCCGGAAGCGTTCGTGGGTAAGGTAGTTGATGGCCCAGGCCGGCTTGGCGGCGAATTGAGCGATGCCGGCCAGATTCAGGCGGAACGGAATGGCAAAACCAGTGCGCTTGTCGCGTTCGCGGTTGCCGCCGGTGATGCTGTCCACGGTCAGCATCATGACCTGGACGCCGGCGGCTTTGGCGCGGGCCATCATCTCGCGGTTCAGGCCGCGGTCTTTGTGGAAGTAGAACTGGTAGACCTGGGGGCCGCCGCTGATCTGGCGGGCTTCTTCCAGGCTGACGGTGCCCAGCGACGATACGCCAAACATGGTGCCGAACTTGCCCGCGGCGGCTGCCACCGCACGTTCGCCGTCGTGGTGAAACAGGCGCTGCAAGGCGGTGGGCGAACAGTACACCGGCAGCGCCAGTTTCTGGCCCATCACGGTGACCGACGTATCCACTTGCGCCACGCCGCGCAGCACGTCGGGCACCAGGTCGCAGGCATCGAAGGCGTCGATGTTGCGGCGATAGGTGGTTTCATCGTCGGCGGCGCCGTCGATGTAGTTGAAGATCGGGCCGGGCAGCCGCTGGCGCGCCATGCGGCGGAAGTCGTGGAAGTTCTGGCACTGGTTCAGACGCATCGGGGGACCTTGGTCAACGCTGCAGGGGGGCATCGCATCACAAGATTTGCGGCCGCGATGGCGCCGCCATGATATCGCCAAAGATCGGGCCAACCAGGCCCATTAGCCAGGAAATTTCCGCTGGGGCGGGTCGAAATTTTCGATACCCGCCCATGCCCGTTATCTGGCTACCGCACAGCCTGTCCGCCGAACACGCCACGCCAAGCCTGCGTTAATTCAGCAGCGTCGGCACGCGACACATATTGCGTAGCGCCCATGCCCATGGCGGCGCACAGCAAGGCATGGCACGCGCCCCGCCACGTCGGCGCCAGCATTTCTTCCGTTTCGCCGTCCTCCTCGATCAGTACAACGGCGTTGGCCCCATCCACCACTTGGGCCCGCTGGCGCAACAGCGTGTGGATCAGGGCAAGACCGGAATGCAGCGGCGAGCGGTCCTTGTCCTGCCGGCGCGACGCGGCCAGCACGCCGCGCCAGGCGGCGACTTGCTCGGCACAGGCTCCTGCGTCCTTTGGCTTACCTGCGGATTCGGGCAAAGACCCGGGGCCGCACTCGCCTTCGGACCATCGTATCCACGCCCTGCCGTAGGCGGCCCAGGCGTTCGGCGCCAGGCTTGCCCCCAATTGCTGGGCTTGCACGCGCGACAGGCTGCCAATTTTTTCCAGGATGTCCACCACCGCATCGCCATTCGGGCCGAACAGCGCCGCCAACGGCATGGCCTCGCGCAGTTCGATGGCCGCGGCCCGCCAATAGCCGGGTTGGGCCACCAGGCCCGACATGTCGCCCAGTTGGGTCACCCGCACGCGCCACAGTTGGCCGGGCCAGCCACTGCCGATGGTCAGGGTGGCAATGGACTGGTCGACCACGATCCAGGGCGGCACGGCGTGCGCCAGCCTGACCTGGTTGCCGGATCGCGCCAGGCGCAATGAAGAATCGGAATGATCGAACCAGAAACCTTCGGGGTCGGCAGGCACGCTAGCCCGCCTTGCCCGCCCGCTGGGCCTGGATCAGCTCCATCACGTTCAGCGTCAGGCGCGTGGTGTGGCTGCGCATGGCCAGATAAGCCTGCTCTGGCTGACCGGCAAGGATGGCCTCGACGATCTTCTGGTGCTCGCGATGCGAGACCTCGAAACGACGTTCGACGCCGGATTGCGCGGCCCGGAACGGCGCAAGCCGTTCGCGCAGGCTTTCCACGGCAGCCACCAACGTGGCGTTCTGGGTGCCCTGGCAGATCAGTTGATGAAAGCGGGAGTTCAGCTGCAGATAGGCCTCGGCGTCGCGCTTGTCGGCCACCGATTCGGCTTCTTCGTGCAGCAGTTCAAGCTGGCGGCGCTGCATGGCGCTCATGCGCTGCGTCGCGATGCGGCAACAGAGCGATTCCAGCTCACACAGGGCTTCCAGCATGTCAGCCAGTTGCTCGGGGCTGGTGTTGATGACGACGCCCCCGCGCCGCGGCACCAGTTCGATCAGGCCACGCGCATCCAGCAAGCGCAATGCTTCGCGCACCGGCGTGCGTGACACCTGGAATCGTTGCGCCAGGGCGGGTTCTTCGAGTTTTTCGCCGGGAGGCAGGACGCCAGAGATGATGTCTTCGGCGAGCTGTTGGCTGATATGGGCGGCGATAGTTGGCACTAATGTCCTTCGAATCAGTGTCGGGGGTGCGAAAAATTATACACGCCCCCATTTTTTGATTGAAATGGGGACGAAAGATGTTCTAGCGAATCCATCTGCGCTCACATTCTGCATTTTGTACACATTGCGCTGCCACCGCGTCGCACCACCGCAGGTGTCGGCTAGCCGTCCCCTCCTTCCGTCCAAGCCCTTCAGCTAAGTCCCCTCCCATCCTCCCCGCTTGAAATTCGGGTTCTCCCCAAAGGGAATTCCTAAAATCCATGGTGTATACATTTAACTATACATGTACACTTTATAAAAACTATGTACTTCAAAAGGGAAAGGGGAGACAACGACATGACACCCACTTCAGTGCATTGCGCAGGGACTCGGCGGCCACGGCAGGGAGCACGGCGACAGGCCGGGGGAACACGGGCCGTGGTGGTGGCCGTGCTGGCGGCTACCGCAGGGCCGGCGCTGGCCCAGCCCGACAGCAGCGTCCAGATCTACGGCTTCATCAAGGAAGACGTGGAAACGGTCAGGTTGTCGGGCAATGGCCGCAGCGAATCCCTGACCCGGCTCGCCAACGATCTGTCGGTCCTTGGCTTTCGCGGGCAGGAGCGGATCAGCAGCGACCTGGAGGCGTTTTTCCAGATCGAGACCAATCTGCGCATGACCGGCGCCGGTACGTCGGAGATATCCGACCGCAATTCCGGGCTGGGAATGCGCGGCCCCTGGGGCGAGTTCTTGATGGGTCAGTGGGAAATGCCGCTGCGCTTCGCGTCGGTCTATACGGTGGACCCGTTCACGGCGGGCGTCTTCGCGTCGAACTCCATCATGGGCAATGGCTTCACGACGGCCGGCAATGGCGTGGCGCCCCACTCTTTCGACCGGCGCCAGAAGAACCTCTTTCAATACGCCACGCCGAATTGGCGCGGGTTCAGCCTGAAGATGGGGGTGTCCTTGCCAGAGCGCATGCCCACGGGCAATCCCATGGCGTGGTCGGCACTGGCCAGCTATGCCAGCGGCGACTGGTTCGTGGCCTGGGGCCACGAGTACCACCGCGACTACTTCTACGATGGCTCGGCGGACCATGCCGACCGCCTTGCCGTGACCTATACCTTTGGCGGCACCAAGCTGCGCGGCGCTTACGAACGCTTGCGCTACGAGCCCGCGCCGGGGCAATCGGTGTACCGGGACGCCTGGCAACTGGCCGCCACGCATAGCTTTGGTCCCCATCAATTGCGCGCGTCCTACACCTATGGCGCCGATGCACATGGCGACACGACCAAGGCCGTGGGCGGCATCGGCCTGCCCGGCGCGGGTTCCAGCGCCTGGCAGGTCTCGCTGGGCTACGGCTACACGCTGTCCAAGCGCACCGAGGTCTGGACGTCATTCACGCGGCTCTTCAACGGCGAGACCTCTCGCTACAACCTGTCCGGCAACCCCCTGCCACAGCTGACAGCGGGCGATGCCGCGACCGCCTTCGGGGTAGGCATCACACACAAATTCTGATGGCGCCCCGCCACCGTTTTTCACCCACCGGTTTCAAACCAGGAGTAACTCCATGAGCAACAAACTGCGCCACATCGCCCTGTCCGTGCCCGACCCCTGGGCCGCCGCCGAGTTCTATCAGAACGCGTTCGGTTTCCAGAAGGTCGGGGAAACGGATTCGTCGCTTGCGCGCGGCGTCTACCTGACGGATGGCACCATCAGCATCGCGCTGCTGAACTATAAGAGCGACCATGCGGCGGGCGAAGACCGCGGCAAGGATTTCGTCGGCCTGCACCACATCGGCGTCTGGGTCGAAGATATCGCGCAAGCCCGCAAGACCGTCGAGGCCGCTGGCGGCAACTACTACATGGGAGAGGTGCCGGTGAAAGGCAATATCTTCTACGAGGTGAAGTACCGCGACCCGAACGGCATCATCATCGACTTGACCGACCACGGCTGGGGCGGCGCATCCCGCGCCGGCGGCGACGGCGAGGCGGGCCCGGCCCTGCGCAACCCCGACTTGAAGGCCGATCGGGGCGGTCTCTGACGCCAAACCCGCGCGGCGATGCCCCGGCGGGGCATCGCCGTCTTGCCGCCTGATGTCAGGCGGGCAAGCGGACCGGATGCGCGGGCGCGCCCTGCGCGAACCATCCGTTCAGGTTATGGGCCAGCGCCTCGTGCTGCGCAATGCGCGTTTCCGGCGAACGACCGGCCAGGTGCGGCGTCAGGATGACCTGGTCCATCGTGCGCAGCCGGTCAGGCACCTGCGGCTCTGTTTCCAGTACGTCCAGCGCGGCGCCCGCAATGACACCGTGCGCCAGCGCCTCGATCAGCGCGTCGGTATCCACCACCGTGCCGCGCGATACGTTGACCAGGAATCCACTCGGCCCCAATGCCTTGAGCACGCGCGCATTCACCAGATGATGCGTCTGCGGCCCGCCCGGACACGTCAAGGCGAGCACGTCGGATGCCGCCGCCAGCGAGACCGCGTCGCCGTGCGGCACGTAGGCGCCACCCTGCGTGCCCTCGTGTTGCAGGTAGGCCACCTGCATGCCCACCGCCGTTCCCAGCTTGGCAAGCCGGTGGCCGATATTGCCCAGGCCGACAATGCCCAGCGTCTTGCCGCGCAGGCCGGGCCGCGCTGCGCGCAGGGCTTCCCAGCCGCCCGCCTTCACGCCGCGGTCCAACGCCGGAATGCCGCGCGCCAGCGCCAGCATGAGCGTCAACGCGTGGTCGGCCACCACCTGGCTATTGGCATCCGGCGCATGACAGACGCGCACCTGCCGCGCCTGCGCCGCGCGCAGGTCGATCTTTTCAAAGCCGGCGCCGAAGCTCGCGACCAGTTCCAACGCGGGCAACGCCGCGAGCTCATCCGCGCTCAGCCCCGTCGACCCGTTGGTGACCACCGCAAGCGCGCGGGCGCGAGCGGCATCGTCGGCCTGCGCCCACGGCGTGACCTGGTAGCAGGCCGCCATGATGGCCAACCAATCCGCGTCCAGCGGCACCCGTGTCAACACCAGCGGCAGGCCTTCGCGGCCTCGCTTGGCATTCTTGTCTTTTGTGGTTCCGTTCATGACGGCGCTTGCCTCCGTTAAGGGTGAATACGAGGGCTCAAAAATTATCACAAACCCTTTGACGTGTATACACATACACATTAAAGTATTCACAACGACGGCATTAAAAACATATGCCGACACCCTGAAATCCATCCCATCGTCATAACAACAAGGAGATCCCCGTGATCTGGCACGGCCTAGCAACCTATGAATTGAACGGCAACGAGCGGCCCGGCCTGGTCGTCGACAACACGCTGTATGACTTGGCGCAGCTCGCCCACGCCTGCCAGGCAGGGCAAACGGCCGAAGCGTCCGACGTGGGTGCGCTGCTGGACGTCTGGGACGCCGCCGCCCCCCAGTTGGCCGCCATGGCCGAACGCGCGCCCAGCCTGGCCGCGCAGGGCCGCCTGGCCGCCATCGACGGCGCGACCTACGCCATTCCCTACCGGCCGCGACGCATCTTCGGCGTCGCGTCCAACTTCTACGAGCACGCCGATGAAATGGGCACCGAACTCGCGGCGCGCGCCGAAAGCCAGCCCTACGTCTTCATGAAGGCGCAGACCAGCGCCATTGCCACCAAGGCCACGGTGTTGATGCCCCCGGAAACAGAAAAGCTGGACTGGGAAGTGGAGCTGGGCGTGATCATTGGCAAGACCTGCCGCCACGTGGCGGTCGAGGACGCGCTGTCCGTCATTGCCGGCTACACCGTCTTCAATGACATCAGCGCCCGCGACCTCAACCGCCGCACCGACTACCCCTTCAAGCACGACTGGTTCCGCGGCAAGAGCTTTGACACGTTCGGGCCGATGGGGCCGTGGCTGGTGCCGGCGGGCTGCATCGCCGATCCGCAGAATCTGCGCATGACGCTGAGCGTCAACGGCGAGCCGATGCAGGACGGCAACACTTCGCAGATGATCTTCTCCGTGGCGGAGCAGATCGCCTACCTGTCGCGCATCCTCACACTGCAGCCTGGCGACCTGATCGCCACCGGCACGCCCGACGGCGTAGGCATGGGCCGTGGCGTATATCTCAAGCCCGGCGATACGATGTTGGCCTGGGTAGAGGGCATCGGCGCCATCGAGAACCCAGTCGCCCTGGAAGACCGATAAGCCACCGCGCCATGCAACCCTGAACACGACGGGGCCCACAGCCCCGCGAGGAGACAACCGTGAATGCCGCAACAAGCAAGAGCATTGCCCCCATCCGGACCCGCAAGCTCGGGCACCTGGTCCTGATGGTGCGCGACCTGGAAGCGTCGACGCGCTTCTATACCGAGGTGATGGGCCTGAAGGTATCGGACCGCATCGCCGACCAGATGGTCTTCCTGCGCGCAGGCGAAGACCACCACGATCTCGCCCTGTCGCGCTTGCCGGCCGACGCGCCCGACCGCGACGACCTGCCCCGCTATACCCGGCCGGGGCTGGAGCATTTCTCGTACTACGTGGATTCTGTGGACGAGATGAAACGCGCCGTGGACGTGGCGCGTGCGCAGGGCGTGCAGATCGAACGCGGCATCGGGCAGCACGGCCCGGGCAGCAATTGGTTCCTGGTGTTCAAGGACCCGGACGGCAACAACGTCGAGATCTACACCGACATGGACCAGATCGCCAGCAACGCCGAACACGAGCCCCAGACCTGGGCGCGCGACCTTGAATCGTTCGACCGGCATCGCCTGGCGCATTTCGTGGTGCAGCCGTCGGCCGCCATCCTCGCCGCCAAGGAAGGCCGGCCCGCACCCGCCAAAAAAGACAAACCCGAGTGAACAGGGACGCACGATGACATCCCTTCCCCTCTCAGCACCGTTTCCAGAACTGGACGACGCGCAGCGGGCCGCGATGCTGGCGTTGGGCCCGAGCTGGGCCCGCGATATCCAGGGCAATCGGCGCCAGGTCTGCGAGATCTACGACGCCGTCCATGACGCCCTGCCCGCGGACGGCCTGCGCGCCGTGCCCGCGCAAGCGTATGGCGACGATCCGCGCCAACAGCTCGACCTGTATCTGCCGGCCGCAGGCGGCAGCGCGCCGCGGCCCATCGTGGCCTTCGTGCACGGCGGCGCCTTCCTGCGCGGCAGCAAGGACGCCACGCCGCACATCTACGCCAACGTGCCGAAGCTGTTCGCGCGCGCCGGCTGCATCGGCGTGAACATCGAATACCGCTTGGCGCCGCAGGCGCCGTATCCCGCCGGGGCCGACGACGTGGCCGCGGCGGTGGACTGGCTGCGCAGGCACGCCGCCGCCTGGGGCGGCGACCCGCGGCGCATCGTACTGATCGGCCATTCGGCCGGCGGCAGCCATGTCGCCAGCTATCTGACCGACCCGCGATTCCAAGGCCAGGCCGACGGCGTGGCGGCCGCGATCCTGATCAGTGCCCGCCTGGACGCGGATACGCTGCCCGACAATCCCAATGCCGCGGGCGTGGTGGCCTACTACGGCGCCGACCCCGCGCGGCAGCAGCGCCATGCGCCGATGGCACACGCTGGCGCCATGGCTGTGCCGCTGATGGTCGCCGTGGCGGAATACGAAAATCCCTATCTGGATCTGTACGCGCTGCAATACGCGGCGCGTGTTGCCGCCGCCGGGCGGATGCCGCGCTTCGTCCAGGTGCCCAAGCACAACCACACGTCCGTCGTCGCCCACCTGGGCTGCGCCGATGGCGGATTTGCCGCGGCGCTGCTGGACTTCGTTGCCACCCACGCGGCCGCTACGCCGACTTCCCCGCCCGCCGCCCCCGCGTCGGGACGCTCGTCCTGAGGAACCTTCCATGTCACACCCTATGCTGCGCGGCGTGTTCGCGCCCGTGGTCAGTCCGTTCCGCGCGGATGCCTCGCTTAACGTGCCGGCGTTCGTCGCGCACTGCAAACAACTGGTCGCCGATGGCGCCGGCCTGGCAATCTCGGGCACCAACAGCGAGGCCTGCTCGGAGACTTTCGATGAGCGCATGACGCTGGTCGAAGCCGTGATCGACGCAGGCATTCCACCCGAACGTATCCTGGTGGGCACGGGATGCTGCGCCGTCGACGACGCCGTGGCGCTGACCCGCCATGCCTTGGAACAGGGTTGCGCCGGCACGTTGGTACTGCCGCCCTATTTCTTCAAGAACGCCCACGAAGACGGCGTGTTCGCCTATTACCGCCAGCTGATCGAGCGGGTGGACAACCCGGCCTTGCGCATCGTGCTGTATCACATCCCCGCCGTGTCCGGCGTACCCGTCACGCTGTCGCTGATCGAGCGGCTGGCCGCCGCCTATCCCCAGCACATCGTCGGCGTGAAGGACAGCTCGGGCGATTGGGACAACCTGACCGCCATGCTGGCGCGCTTTCCGCAGTTGTCGATTTTCCCCGCGTCCGAAGTGCTGATGCTGCGCAGCCTGGAACTGGGCGCGGCGGGATGCATTTCGGCCACCAACAATATCAATGCGCGCGATATTGCATTGGCCTACGGCTCACCCACGCACGCCGCGCGCCTTGGCGACAGCATCACGGCGGCACGCAAGACCGCCGAACAATTCCCGATGGTGGCCGCCGTCAAGCACACCTTGTCCCTGTTGACGGGCGACGACGGCTGGCGCCACCTGCGCCCGCCGCTGGTGCCGTTGGATACCGACACGGCGGCGCAGGTCGAGGCCCGCATGCGCGCCGCGCTGCCGGCGCTGTCGGCGCCGCAGGCATAACGGCCCATCCCAGGAAAGAAGGAGACGCCGGATGAACCCTTCCCCCACGCTGGACCAGTTGTTTCTGCAGGCCCGCAGCCACAACGGCTGGCTGCCCCGCGACATCGCGGACGCCGAACTCGAAGCGCTGTACGAGCTGGTACGCCACGGCCCCACCAGCGCCAACACCAGCCCCATGCGATTGGTCTTCGTCAAGACCCCGCAGGCCAAGGCCAAGCTCGCGTCCGCGCTGGCGCCCGCCAACGTCGCCAAGGTGCTGGGCGCGCCGGTGACAGCCATCATCGCCTACGACACCGCCTTCCACCGGCTGGGCGCAACGCTGTTCCCGCACCGGCCTTCGCAATACGACGCCTTTGCGGCGGATCCCGCGCTGGCGCAGGAAACCGCCTTGCGCAACAGCTCCCTGCAGGGCGGCTACCTGATCCTGGCTGCGCGCGCCCTGGGCCTGGACTGCGGACCGCTGTCCGGCTTTGACGCCGACGCGGTGAACCGGGAGTTCTTCGCCGACAGCTCGTGGCGCGTGAATTTCCTATGCAACCTGGGCAAAGGCGATCCTGCGCGGCTCTTTCCGCGCCTGCCGCGCCTGGACTTCGCGCAAGCCTGCCGTATCGCATAACCGACCCGGCAACGCCGGGCGGACACATAAAACAAGGAGAAAGGAGACACCATGACAACGACCATCAACCCTGGCAGGCGGCGCTTCAGCCTGGGCGCGATCACCCTGCTGGCCGGCGCCCCGTTTGCGGTGCGGGCCGAAGACAGCTGGCCAAACCGGCCCGTCACGATCGTGGTGCCGTTCTCGCCTGGCGGCAACACCGACCTGATCGCGCGCATGATGGCCGAGAAGCTGGGCCAGCGCATCGGCAAGCCGTTCATCGTGGATAACCGTGGCGGCGCGGGCGGCCTGATCGCGGCGGAATACGTGGCACGCGCCAAAGCGGACGGGCAGACGCTGTTCATGTCGACCATGACGCAGATCGTGACGGCGCCCATGACCAACAAGATCCGCTACGACCCCATCCGCGATTTCGCGCCCATCATCAATGTGGGCGGCAATCCGTTCGTGCTGGCGGCCAGCGCCCGGCACGGCTTCAAGACGCTGGCGGACCTGGTGAGCTACGGCCAGGCCAATCCCGGCGCGTTGAACGTGGGCCACGCCGGCACGGGCGGGTTGACGCACTTGTCAGCGCTGCTGTTCCTGACCCGTGCCGGCGTGCAAGCGACGATGGTGCCGTACCGCGGCGGCGCGCAAGCGCTGGCGGACGTGCTGGCGGGACAAATCGACCTGTACAGCGCCAGCGTGTCCGAGGTGCTGCCGCATGCCGCGACCGGCAAGCTGTCGCTGCTGGCGGTTTCCAGCGCCAAGCGGCTGGCGCAATTGCCGGACCTGCCGGCCATCGCTGAAACCTATCCGGGCCATGTTGTGGAAACCTGGAACGGCCTGGTCGGCCCCGCCGGCATGCCCGAGCCGGTGCTGGCCCGGCTGGCCGATGAGGGCCGCCGCATCGTCGCCGATCCGGCGTTCCGTGCCCGGCTGGAAGAAGCCGGCATCACGCCCTACGGCGAACTGCGCGACGCCTTCGCCGCCCGCATCAAGACGGAACAGGGCCTGTGGCAACCGGTGATCGAGGCAGCGGGCATCGAGCCGCAATAACGCGTGAGGCCGCGCCGCCAGTAGGCGCGGCCTCACGCAGGCATTCGATGAAGGTCTGGCACGCGGCGCTGGGCTCGCGGTTCAAGCGCACCGAAAACCCCACCGTGCCGAACGCACCCGTTTCGGGCAGATTCAGAATCCGCAGCAGGCCGGCGTCCGAAAACTGCCGGGCCGCGGCGCGCGGCATCAGCGCCACATGCGGGGTGTGCAGCAGCAGGCCGATGTTGGTCAGGATCGACAGCGATTCGACGATGTCCGTCGGCAGCGGCAGACCGGCAGCCCGGAACAGGTGCTCGGCCGCCAGCCGGGCCGGCGAATCCGGCGTCGGCAAGATCCACGGCGACCCGGTCAGCTGGGCTAGATGCGTCACGCGGTCCGCCGCCGAGCCATACCCCTTGCCGACCACCACGCACAGCGCTTCATCAAACAGTGCATGGTGGCTTAGTGCATGTGCGTTGGCCAGGGGCAGTTCCGGTTCGGGCAGGCGGCCGACGACGATATCCAGTTCGCCCGCGGCCAGTGCCGGAAATAGATGGGCGGTGGCGCCTTCGCGCAACGTGACCAGCACGCCCGGCGAGCGTGCCTTCAGCAAAGCGATCGCGTTGGGCAGCAGGCGCGCCGACGCCGAAATCAGCGTGCCGATGGTCACGTGCCCGCTCCCGCCCAGGCGGAAATCGTTCAGCTCGTCAGTCATGCCCCGCAACTCGGCCATCAGCAGCTTGACCCGGCGGCCCAGCAGCGCCCCCAATTCAGTCGGCGCCACGCCGCGGTTGGAGCGCTCGAACAACGGGCCATCAAAACAGGCTTCCAGTTCCTGGATGACCTTGGTCACCGCCGGCTGCGACAGCCGCAATTCATGGGCCGCGCCGATCACGGAACCTGCCTCGAGCACCCGCCCGAAAATCATCAGCTGGTTCAGCTTCAGGCGGCGGATCAGCGATAGATCGCTCAAGGGAAGCGCTTCCGCTGCATGCATGTCTGATTCCTCTTGTCCGAATGCCATGGAGGGCGTCTGACCTGGTCGGTCGGACGCTGCCTGCCGCGATTTTGGTACATACGCCGCTTCCTGCATATTCAGGAAGGCCCTTATGTATACAGCTTTAAATAAGCTGAATACCACCCGCAGGCCCCTTCCTGTTTCCCGCGATCCGCTGCCCTGCCCGCTATAACCAAATCGCCACTGACTATAAGCAGACAGTCGAATAAACCTTCCTAACCCACTCGTATACTTTTATTCATCAATGTATACAACACAAAACCAACGTTGACCGAGCGCTTGACCCGCGACGCGGACAGGACGGCTCACTGTGGAGGGGAGGCCTGATGAAAAGAGTATCGGTAGCCGTGGCCGTCGCGGCGCTATTCGCGTGTTCCGGGGCGCAAGCCCAAACCCGTGTCTGGCTGTCCGGCTACATCGACATGAACATCAAGCATTTGCAGTCGTCGGGCCCCGGCTCCACGACGCGCATGTCCAGCGGCGGCTTGAACAATTCGCGCTTCAACCTGAGCGGTGTTGAAGAGTTGGGCGACGGCAACAAGGCCGTCTTCACCATCGAACCCATGTTTTCCGCCAACAACGGCCAGCAAGCCGCACAGTTCCGCCAGTCGTTCGTGGGGCTAAAAGGCAACTGGGGCGAATTGACGCTGGGCCGGCAATTCACGCCCTCGTACTGGATAGCCGGCTATGCCGACCCGAGCTGGGCCGCCGAATTCAGCATGGTCAACAACATGGAATTTTTCTACGCCTCGTATCGGGTGGACGGCGCGGTCCAATACAAGACGCCGACATTCCACGGGGTTACCGGTCGCTTCATGATGACGAACGGCGAAGGCGGCAGCTCGAAAGCGGGCCGCTTCATCAGCACGGCGCTCGAGTACCGGGAAGGCCCGCTGTTCCTGGGGGTCGCCAGCGAACAGCAATACACGCGCGACATCTTCCGCTCGTCCGAGGTGCATTCGTCGCGCGACAACTACTTCTCCGCCGTCTATCGCATCGGTTCCGTGGAGCCGACGTTCATCTTCCACACCTACAACGGCTACTACGCGTATCCGCCGTACACGGCCTTCAACGCCCAGGGCTGGGACGCACAGCTCGGGGTGCGCTGGAACATCGACGGCCGCAACCGCCTGTATGCCAGCGTGGTCCATCGCCATGACGGCGAAAACAAGAGCCTGTCCAGCGCCAACGGTTTCGTTCTGGGCTTTATCCATGGCTTGTCCAAGCGCACCGACCTTTACGCCAGCGTCGCCCACGTCCAGCACAGCCGCGCCGCGCCCGTGCCGTATCCCGTGACGTTCCAGAACTATCCGAATGCCGGCCAGAACCCCACCGGCTACCAAGTCGGCATCCGCCACGCCTTCTGAATCCCCGCCGCCGGCGCGGTATCCGGCGAGCCCCCCCTGTACCCAAGGAGATAGCATGTCCAGCAAACGACACCTTCGGCCCGCCCGCTTCGCGGGCCAAGCCTTCGCGTCCCTCTTGCTTGCCGGCGCCGCGCTGTCGGCATCCGCCCAGACCGCGCCCCCCAAACAAGCCGCCCCCGCCCCGACGCCCGGCACCCCCGACGTGCAGGACCCCTACCTGGCCCAATGGCTGCGCCTGACGCCTGACCGCCGGCCCGTGCCGCTCAAGCCCGGCGTGGACTACGGCATGGACCCCGCCACCGGCCAGTTCATCTGGCCCAAGGCCACGCCCGAAGTTCATAGGGGGCAGAAGTTCCCCGGCGAAATGGCGACATGGGACAAGAAGAGCTATGCCAAGAACGTCAGGGTGCTGGCCTTCTATCCCGGCGTGGGCTCGCCTTTCCATGCCTGGAACAACATCGCCGACTTCGAGGGCCGCCGCTACCTGTACGTGCACGACCGCGACTACCTGCGCATCCTGGACGTGACCGACCCGGCCCACGGCAAGGTCGTCTATTCGAAGGGCGGCGTCTGGGGGCCGAAGGGCTCAAGCGAAAAGTACGATCCGAACACCGTCCAGGACTATCTGGGCGGCGCCACCATCGCCTGGAGCAAGAAGCTGGGCAAACCCGTGCTGGTCGCGTCGTTCGAGATTGGCCGCTACGGCTTGCTGAACGAAAAGCTGGAGCAGCCCGACAAAGTCGCCGCCCAGCGTCAGTACAACTCGCTCAAGGGCTTCAAGGTCTTCGTCATGGACGGCCCCTTGCCCAGCCAGTGGCGCCTGATCGCTACCCGCACGACGGACTACCAGCACCCGGATGCGCCCGTCGGCCAGCAGCGCGGCTCCGGTTCGCTGGATTCGCCCGAGTACTACGGTGGCAAATACATGATCCTGTCGGCCGCCCCGGACGACACCTACGGCCTGACGGAATATCCGAACTATCTGTATTCCCCCGGTTACCAGGTCTGGGACATGACCGATCCGGCCGACCCCAAGTTCGTCTCGCAGATCGCGGTGCCGGGCCAGATATTGGGTGACAAGGAACACCAAGAGGCCTATCTGATGAACCCGCGGGCCGGCAACCGCACATCCTGGATGGGGTCGCGCAATCCCATCTTCTTGTCGCAGCCGCTGGAGAGCGGCGGCAAGATCGGCTTCGGCGCCATGGGCGGCCTGGGCGTGTACGCGTTCGACCTGGCCGACCCGGCCAAGCCCAAAATGCTGAGCGGCGTCAACACGGCGCCCAGCTTCGCCGGCACCGAGTTCGACAACGCCGACGTCAGCCAGTACGCACGCACCGGCTACGTGTTCGCCAACGGTTATCCGATGAACCGCGATTGCTACGAACCCTACAAGGACATTTTTGTCATCGACGCCCGCGATCCTTCGCACCTGAAGGTCGCCGCCAAGATGCCGCAGCCGGAAGTGCCGGCCGGCGCGCCGTTCACCAGTTTCTGCCAGCGAGGCGGCAATTTCGGCCCGAAGCGGGCCAATGCCATCGGCCAGCCCGGCCAGTGGCGCCAGGGCATCGTGCCCTACTCGTTCTACAACGCAGGCGTGCAGATCTTCAACGTGGAAGATCCGGCCAAGCCCACCATCGCGGGCTATTTCGTGCCCGCGCTGGCTGACGAATCCGAACTGCCCGTCTATACGCTGGGCAAGGGCGTGTTCTCGATCTATACCGAGTACGACCGCAATATCATCTGGGCCTTCACCGAAAACGGCGCCTACGCCTTATCGACGCCGCTGCTGGGCGACCCCAAGCTGGGCATGGCGGACAAGCCCTGGCCGGCACGCTAAGGGAGGGGACGGCGGGCCCGTGCCGCGCCGTTCCCAACGATAGGCGCGAACCGGATACAGGCGTATCGCCGCAAGGCCACGCCCGCTTCAATCCGCCGCGGCGGATTCCAGGACCATCGCCGGCTCCAGCCGGTTGCCGCCCAGCGCCTTGGCCTGGTACAGGGCCTGGTCGGCGCGCGCCAGCGCGTCGGCCAGCGGCGGGGCATCACTATCGAACTGCGCCAACCCGATGCTGACGGTGGCGCGTATGCCGATGCCGTCCACGGGATGCGCGATCGTTTCCGCGAACCGCCTGGCCGCGGACTCGCCCAATGCCTGGGCGCGGCCGGCGTCCTGGCCCACCAGCAGCGCCGCGAACTCTTCGCCGCCGATGCGGGCCAATATGGCTTTGGGTCCCATCACGTCCCGCACGATCCGCGCGAACGCCTTCAGCACCTGGTCACCGGCCTGGTGGCCGTGGCGGTCGTTGATGCTCTTGAACTGGTCCAGGTCGAAGGCCAATACGGCTACCCGTCCGCGCCCCGCCGCGCTGTCGATAACATGGCCGCCCTGCTCGAAGAACCAGCGACGGTTACCCAGCCGGGTCAGGTAGTCGGTCTGGGATTCCAGCACCAGCCGGCTAAGGGTTTCTTCGCGAATGAGCTTGATCAGGGTCATCGGCAAGATCACGGAATACAGCACGCCTTCATACATGGTGATGTTGCTGGCCAGCAGTTGCACGGACGGGCCGTGCGCCGCCACCCACCAGGGCAGGATGAAGGCTCGGCCCAGGTAGATCAGCGCATGGATGCCGGCAGCGGCCACCGCGATGTGGCGGGTCTTGAAGACTTTCAGGGAGTCGCAGCGCCACAGTTCCCACGCCGTCAGGCCGCTGACCAGCGCAATGGGAAAGGCGCTGACGTATTTCCAGACCAGATCCTGGTAGCGGGCGCCTGCCACCGCCCAGATCAGGGCCATGACGACCAGCAAGCCCACCGACCTGATGCGGTAGTGCCGTCCGCTCAAAGACGCGACGCTGTTCAGGATCAGCAGGTAGCCGCCCAGGAACACGAGATTGCTAAGCGCCGCGCCAAACACGCCGGGCAGATCCGCCCGAAACAGCACGGTGGAGCAACCCACCGCCAGGGTCGCAAACCCCAGCGACAGGATGCGCAAGGACCGGCTGCGATTGGGATGGGTCCGATGCTCCCAGAACGTCAGGGCCGCACTGGCGAGCAGCGTGCCGATGGTGATGAGGTACAGGGTGAGGAGATCGACGTACATCTCGAATAAGGAGGGTTGGCACCGGGAGATTGCAGCGGCAATCGCAATTCTAGGGGGAAATCCGCCGTGCAGATGTGACGGCGCGGCCGGTACGCCCGGCGTCTGCAGGTTTCGCCAAAAAAAGGGGCCAGACGAGCGAAAAGACATCGAAAACGGTGTCAGACTGCAATTTGTTTCCCCTGCGAACGAGATTTGCAGTCAACTTACGCCCCAATAGGGAGGGAAACGCGATGTTGCGCGCCTGGCTGCGCGGCACCCCCCCCACCCTTCGCCCCTTCATGATCGTTTCCGAGGCACTGTCCCCATGGCCAACCGCTCTTATCTGTACAGCTTGAGCAACCGCCCCACATCCTATTCCGACCGGCCCGAGACGATTTCCGGGTTGTCCGAATGGGCGTATGACGTGCCCTTCATCTACCGGCTGCTGATGTCCGGCGATCCGCAGTTGTGCGCCTCGCTGATATCGGACGGACTGGACGACGACGAGCCAGGCCAGCGCACCAAGCTCTACGCGATCAGCAGCCCATTCGAGCCCGGTTTCGAGCGGGTCAAGCGTTTTGCGGAAATCTTGCGGGTGGCGGTGGCGGTACTGCCGCCGGCCGTGTCTGCGTTGCCGGCATCCGGTCCGCCGCAGCCCGCGTCGTTTTTCGAGCGGGTCAAGCGCTTGTTCTCGCCAGGTAAGAAGCCCGGCTCGTCGATCCCGGTGCAGGCCGCCATAAAGTCGTATGCGCCCCCTTCCAACTTGCTGGTGGCGCTGGGCGAAACCATCGCCTTCCTGGAAGCCCACCGCGACAGCCATCTGCTGCTCGAAACGATCGAACTGGACATCATGAGCGAGTCTGGCGAAGCCGCGCTGAAGGCCAGCGTGGAACAAGAGCTGGCGCGGTGCAAGCACGCCGGCGCGGCGATCGACGCGCTGCCGGCGGACATCACCGAAGCCGCGCGCCAATTGAAGCTGGCCACGGTGCAGCAAGCCGAAGAACCGCTGGACGTCTTGTTCGGGCTGCGGCTGGACAATGAATTCGACAGCACCCGCGACAACGCCACGGAATACCCGCTGGGCCTGGAATGGTCCGACGTGCTGTATTTCGAACTGTTGAACCGCAGCGAGTTCGAAGCGCGGCGTAACTAGCGCGCTGCCGCTGCAAAAGGCCTTATCCGCGGCGGGCGGCTTCGATCTGGGCAACGTCGATCTTGCCCATCTGCATCATGGCTTCAAAGGCGCGCTTGGCAACCGCGGGATCGGGGTCGGTAATGGCGTCGGTCAGGACGCGCGGCGTGATCTGCCACGACAAGCCCCATTTGTCCTGACACCAGCCGCAGACGTTTTCGCGGCCGCCGTTGCCGACAATGGCATTCCACAAGCGGTCGGTTTCTTCCTGGTCGTCGGTGGCGACCTGGAACGAAAAAGCCTCGCTGTGCTTCACGCCGGGGCCGCCGTTCAGACCCAGGCACGGGATGCCCATCACCGTGAATTCCACCGTCAAGACATCCCCCTGTTTGCCGGACGGAAAGTCGCTGGGCGCATGCATGACTCTGCCGACGGCGCTGTCTGGAAACGTCTTGGCGTAGAACTGGGCGGCTTCCAAAGCGCCGCCGTCAAACCAAAGGCAAATCGTGTTTTTGCTGACCATCCTGGTTCTCCTGTCGATGACAAGCCGGCGGATGGGGCCCTGGGATGGACGTGATCCGCGTGACGGATGCTGCGTCGTCGAGAATACTGCGCCCCGCCCGCCTACAGGCGTTGCCAAGCGTTGGCAAAAGTCGTGCCCCAGCGCCCGTTGAACCGCCAAGGCGCATCGCCCGGCCCTAGCCTGCGGCCAAATGGTCAGTCAGCCATTTTTCCACCCCGCTGACAGCGATGCCATGTTGGGCATTGAAGGTCTGCGCCTTGTCCCAGGCCACGCCGCGCCCTTCGGCGAACACGGCGCGGTACTTGCGCATGGCGTTATCCGGATCCGCGGCCAGTTGGCGTTTTAATTCGGGCACCGTCCACTCATGGCGCCGGACCTTGACGCCGCGGGTGCGGTCCAGCAAGTCCGCCACCTGGCCGTAAGTGACCGTATCGCCGGCGACGAAGACCGACTGGTTGGCGATGCGCGGCTCGGTGAACAGGATTTCGGCGGTCAGCGCGCCGATGTCGTCGGCAGTCGTAAGGGTGACGGCGGTGTCCCAGCTGCCCAGCGCATTGACCGTGTTGGCGGCCAGATCGACCACGCCGAAGGACGGCTCGAACAGGAAGCTGGTGAACATTCCGGTGGACACGATGATCCATTCGGTGCCCTGCTGCGCACGCAGCATGTCGCGCACGTCCAGTTGTTCATCGAACAAGTCCTGCGGGCTACCCCGGCCGATGACGTCGTAATCCACGCCGAATTGCCAAGGCACATAGCGCTTGACGCCCGCATCCAGAGCGGCGCGCGCGATCTTGCGCTGCACGCCCGGGCCGCCGACGAATCCCGTGCACGAGATCACGGTATGAAAGCGGCTGAAGATGGCGGCGAGCTCGGCCGCCGATTGCTCGGCCAGGTCGCCTTGGACAACATCGACGCCCAGGGCTCGCAAGTCAGCCAGGTCTTGCTGCTTCGCCGGGTCGCTGGAGGCCACGGATGCGGGGCGCAACAAGACCGACAGCGAAACGCCGACGGCGCGATCGGCGTGCGGCGCCAGGTGGCGCAGCATGGCCAGGCCAAGTTGGCCTGCGCCTAGAACCAGAATGGGTTTGTCGTTCAACATGGGAATCCTCACGGGGAAATACGGGTCTGGAAAAGGGGCCACGGCGTCGATGCAGCGGTATTTGCGATGCGGGAAGCCGGATGGCCCTGAAGTGAATGGCAGTGTAGGAGCGCGCAGGGCAGCCATTGTTCGCCGCGGCTGAATACACAACGCACGGACAAAAGGCCTTGGACGACGGCTGCATTGTTAACATCGGCAGACTCCCGCCGCATCCGGCGCACGTACTCTCGGCAGGCACGGCTTATGGACAAACTTCAAGCGATGGCCACGTTCGTACGGGTCGTTCAGGCGCGCAGCTTCAGCCGCGCGGCGCAATCCCTGGCGATGCCGCGTTCGTCGGTCACGACGACGATCAAGAACCTGGAAGCGCACCTGGGCACGCCACTGCTTCGGCGCAGCACCCGCAGCCTGAGCCTGACCGACGCGGGCGCGCGTTACCTGGCGGCGTGCCAGGCCATCCTGGCCGACATTTCCGATGCCGAAAACGACGTGTCTGCCACGATGCAGGCGCCACGCGGGCGCGTCCGCGTGGATATGCCGGGCACCATCGGACGAGCGATCGTGGTGCCGCGGTTGATCGAATTCGAGGCCCGCTTTCCGGACATCGAATTGGTACTGGGCCTGAGCGACCGGCCGGCAGACCTGATTCACGAGGGCATCGACTGCGCGATCCGCAGCGGCACGTTGGCGGATTCGACGTTGGTGGCTCGCCGATTGGGCCAGTTGACTTGGCTGACCTGCGCGTCGCCCAAATACCTGGCCCGGTTCGGCGAACCGGAGTCCGTAGCCGCCCTGGCCTCGCACCGCATCATCAACTACGTGTCCAACGCCACCGGAAGGCCCCTGGACTGGCGCTTTCGGGTTGACGGCAACGAGACCACGGTGGCGTTGCCCAGCCGCTACGCCGTCAACGAAACCGAAGCCTACTTGCACTGCGGCCTGGAGGGGCTGGGCCTGATCCAGCTGTCCGTAGTCGCCACGTCCGTCTACCTGCGCAGCGGCCGCCTGCGGGAAGTGCTGCCGCACACCCGCTGCGAACCGGTGCCGATCTCCATCGTCTATCCCCAGGCCCGCGCCACGGCCGCGGTCAAGACCTTCGTGGACTGGGTGATCGAGATCGCGCGGCCTGAACTGGCGCAATGATCCGGCGCTAGGACCGATTCACTCCAGCGGGGGGTGGCATAGGCGGCTTTTCACCGCCAAGTGACAAATTCGTCACTCATCTACAATCCGGGGTCACATTGGCCGCCTATGGCGGCCGGTCAGTAGCCCCAGGTAGCATGACGCGCGCGAAGAAACCCGCTCCCAGAAAGAGAAGCACTCCCTCCCGATCGAATATCCGGTCATCTGGCCGCATCCCCCGCTTCCTGCGGGCGTTGGTCGTGACATCGCTGGCCAGCTTCGGCGCCGCCACCTACATGCTGAATCCGCACTGGCGGATGCCGGCATCGGCCAGCGACATCCTGTCGCGACTGGGCTGGCCGTCGCAAGAGCGCACGGCGCCGGTGGCGCTGCCGGCGCCCAACTCGGCGCTGGTCCAGACCACCTTCACGGAATGCCCGCAGTTCTTCCCGAACGCGCGCCCGCCTGCGGTGCCCGCCAGCCAACGGCTGCGCGAGGTGTGTTTTTCGTCGTTCGCGATTTTGCACAACGGCCAGACGAAGACGCCCGTGTTCGTGGCCGAACGCCTGAACCGCCAGAATCTGGCGCAGGCCAAGGGATTGCACCGCACGGACAAGTTCTACGCCGACGCGCGCCTGCCGCGCGCCGAGCGGGCCGAACTGGAAGACTACCGGGGATCGGGATTTTCGCGCGGGCACATGGCGCCTGCCGGAGACATGGCCACGCCCGACGCCATGGCGCAGAGTTTTTCGCTGGCCAACATGGTGCCGCAGGACCAGACCCACAATGCCGGCCCCTGGAGCCGCATCGAACAGGACACGCGCCAATACGTGATGCGCGCCGCCGGCGACGTGTATGTATTCACGGGGCCGGTCTACGCCGACCGCCCCAAGACCATCGGCTCAGGCGTGGCGGTGCCGACCTATATCTACAAGGTGGTTTACGACGCCACCACGGGCCGATCGTGGGTGCATTGGCAGGCCAACAGCGCCAGCACCAAGGCCGGCCCGCCGATCAGCTATGAAGAATTCGTGAAGCGCACGGGGATGAGGTTATTGCCGCAGTAGGCGCCGTACCCGCGCCCCCTGTTGTGGTCGAGAATCGCCTGGTTATTATTCAAAAACATATGGCAACACGGATTATCCGAGTCGGCGATATCATTTGCGCCGCGTAAATGCCTAAAAGGATAACCATGAAGAATGTCACCCGGACCGGTAGCCTGACCGCCGCGTTGCTGCTGGCTTTATTCGCGGGCAGCGCGATGGCGCAAACCGCTCCCGCCTCGCCCCCGACCGCCCCCGCCCAGAGCGGCAAGGCCGACGCCGGCAAGACGGACAGCGGCAAAGCCGCCGCGGGGAAAACCGATACCGGCAAAGCCGATGCAAGCCAGAAGGACGCTGGCAAGGCGGATGCGGGTAAAGCCGACGACGGCAAGCCGGGTGCAGGCACGGCCGATACCGTCAACCGTCCGATGACCGAGCACGAGTATCACGCCCGGATGGAAGCCGCGTTCGATAAGCAGGATATCAATGGCGACGGCTATCTCACCCGCAGCCCACTCTTGAATGAAGCCACGGCTGAACAAGTCGCCGCAATGGATACGGACGGCGACGGGCGTATCAGCAAAGCCGAGTTTCTTGCCTACGCGATGAAGAATTTCCGCAGCCGCCCGAAGTATGAAATGAATCGCGCGCCCAAACCCTGATACGCCAGCGGCAATCGGGCCGTCGTTTTTCTGTTAACGAATAGATACATAAGACAGAAAATCGGCAATTATCGAACGCCGTGGCGCGTGCTAATTTACCGCCCGGTAATACGTACCTAGTAAAAACGTACCTACCGAATCGTGCTCTGCCATACCGACAACGCGCTTCCTACTTCCTAGACGACAACCCATATGCACATGAACCCCGATCGCGCCCCGGCTTTCGCACCCGCTAAAAAGCGGATGATGTCCGGCATTTACGCTTTTGCCTTGGGCGTGGCCATGGCGGCTGCGGCGCCGGTCATGGCGGCACCCGGGGACGCACCGGCGTTGGCTCCGGGCCAGCTCCCTCCCCGCCCGCAATCCCAATCCCAATCCCAATCCCAACCGCAAACCCCGCCCCAAGCGCAGCCGCAGCAGGCTCAACCTCGGACTCAACCGCAACAGGCGCAGCCTCAAGCCGGCCAAGCGCCGGCCCAGGGTCAAGCCCTGCAACGGGTTCAGAAGACGGAAATCCGGGACCAGGCCGCCTACGAGCGCCTGCGCAATAACAGCGGCGTCAGCCTGCAATGGCTCTGGACGGACACGCGCGGCCACCTGACGGCTCGTGACGACCGCGACGTGGTGAGCCTGGAAGGCGGCCAGATCAATGGCGAAGGCTCGCTGGAGATCAGCGGCGATGTGGTGTCGATTTCGGCCGACCGCTTCATCTTCCGCGGCACCATCCTGATCCTGAACGCGCCCGACAAGGGCCGCCGCTGCGAGCGCAAGGGCGATTTCGAGTTCCGCGCCACCGGCAAGCGCAAGTACTGGCGCCTGCAGCAGATGGAAGCGTGCGGCGGCCTGACCGACTACGTCGATATCTACTATTGATGGTGGCCCCCCCGGCATCGCGGATGCCGGGGTACGAATCCGGCATCACAGATGCCGGTGGCTGCACCCCATGGGCTGGCCGACCAGGCCGCTGAACGCGGCGGCCAGCCCTTCGGCACTTTCGCGGTCCAGCCCTTGGGCGCGGATCATCCGAAAGCCCAGCGCCAAGCTGTAGTGCCAATCCAGGTCCAGAATGCGGTAATCGCGCCCGTCCCGCGGATTGCGCCATTGCACCGCCGGATCGTCGTAGGCCGCGCCGATGAAATCGATGTGCGACCCGAACGGCGGCAGTTCGTCCAGCGGCTCGTCCGAGCCCGGCACGCTGGGCACTTCCAGGTTTTCGCCTACCGCGACGTGCGGGTGCGGCCCGTCATACGCCAACAGCATCAGGTCCAGCGACGGCAAGTCCGCGTCGTATTGCTCGCGACCCTGGGGACTCAAGCATTCACGCGCCGCCGGCCCCAGGCAATAACTGGGGCTTTGCCAGGCGCTGCGTTCGTCGTCGACCAAAGCCGGGTTCGGACTGATGCCATGGCGCGCCAGCATCGCCCACGTTTCTTCGATGGTGTCTTCATGGCGCACCGGCACGCCAGGCGGCAGATGGCCGGCCTGCACGTATAGGTCGATCACGTCGCCCGGGGTGCGCATGCCATCCCGGTACTGATAAGACCCCTCGCGCGGCCAAGCCAGCATCAGACTCAAGTCAATCAAGGCGGCACGTGGCACGCGGTCGCCACGCGGCGCCAGCACATAACCGGCTTGCCGCAGCCGTGCCTCCAGCGCGGGCCAATCCGGCGACGGCAGATGGGGGTGGCGGGGAAAGAAGAATTGGTGGTGGTCGGACATGTCGGTAGTCGGCGCAGGCAAGCCAGCTAGAGAAAGTCCATACCGTATCACGGCAAAAAATTAGAACTTTCCAATGTTCGCCTTGTGCCGCACTGCTTATTCTGCAACCACTCAATTTGACCGGCAGGCGCAATCGCCCCTGCCAATTTCCCCCCCCATGCCCGCCCAAAAGAACACCGCCGCCCTCGCTACCGCGGCGGTACCGATTGCCCCGATCTCCCAATGAATACCCCTGCCCACCTGGACGCCGTCAGCGCCCGGGACGACACATCTAGCGACACCCTGCCAGAATTCGATCTCCGAGCGTTGGCAAACCATGCGCTTGCGCAAGATATTGCCGCGCTGCGGCGCCAATCCCGGGCGGGTGCAGCCCCTGTCAACCTCTACGAAACCGGCTGGGGCGCCCCCACCGTCTGCGGACTGGCGGGCGTGTCGCTACTACTCGTCGGCACATTGGCGGGCCTGGAATTGAAGCGATGGCTGATCGGCGGTATTGCCGTCACTAGCGGTTTGCTGCTGCTCTGGGCGGCCTTGCGCACGCTCTGGTTGCGCTGCAAGCCCTTTGCCGTGCTGTCGCACAAGGGCATCTGGCTACCCGACCGCAACACCCTGATCCCGTGGAGCCAAATCACCCAGGTCCGCACCGAGGAACAGCTGAACATGACGGCAAGCGCCACGACCATCGTCAGCAAGCGCATTGTGCTGAACATGGCGACGGGCTACCGACCGCCCAGGCATGCCAGTAAAAGCCCAAGAACCCGCTACGCGCAGCACTCGAACGAATACGCGCTGCCTTGCCCCACCCACGAGAGCGGTGCGGAAACCGCCGTCGCTGTCGTGTCGCGGTTTTGGCAGGCGAATGCGACGCGTGCTCAGGGCTCTGGGGAGTTCGTCGTTTAGCGGTATCCTGTCCCGACCTCGGGACACACGGGACACCTGAATGAACCCCACACTGATCAAATGGATTTCCAGCGTTGTGTTCGGCCTGCTTATCGGCCGAGCGGCGTTTAGCGTCGTCAACCCATTCCTGATTATGGCTTTTGGCTTGAACCACCCGGCAGCGCAGCCCTATGTGATGGATGATCCAGCCGTGGTGGACCGCATGCTGATCACGGGCACGATCATTTCCGCGTTGATCACCATTGTGGCGGCGGCGGCGCTGGCGCGCATTCCCAACAATCGCCGCCTGGTGGGCTGGGGCTGCGTGCTGCTGGGCGTCGCCCTGCTGCTGGCGCTGCCGGCCAGCGCGCTGATGATGGACCCGACGGCGCATGATCCCGCCACGGCTGGCGAGCAGGCCGCTAATGACGCCAATACCGCGCTGTTCTTCTGGCTGCTTATCTTTGGTCTGCCCTATCTGGGCGGCGGATTGCTGCTGACGATCGGCGGCGCGGTGCTGATCCGCAAGAACCGCGCGCCCGCCCAGGGCTAGCAGTACCCCTGCCACGGCCCGCATCGTCATCGCGCCATCGCCACACGATCGGCCGTAACGCGCCCTTGGTAAGATCGCGCGCTTGGCTATTGGATAACACCGCATGACGAACGCCCAACCCTCTTGGATCACCACGCCCATCACCCCAGCGCTGCTGCGCGGGGCCCTGGAACTGGAAGCCACCGCACGCGGCCTGATGCCGCATCGGCTGCCCGCCTGGGCGCGGGCACAGTGCGCGGATCCGCAATTGGCGATGGCCGAATCGCAGCCGTCGGGCGTGCGGTTGGTGTTCCAGACTGCCGCCACGCAGATCGAATTGGATGTGGCGCCCACGCGCTACGCCTATGTCGGCGCGCCGCCCCGCCCGGCGGGCATCTACGACCTGTGCGTGGACGGCAAGCTCGCGGCTCAGGCCAGCGCCAACGGCGGCGACGTGGTGACGATCGACATGACCGCCGGCACGGCGTCGCGGCACACGGGCCCCGTCGCCACCCTGCGTTTCTCCGGCCTGCCCGGACGCGGCAAACGGGTCGAAATCTGGCTGCCATACAACGAAACCACCGAACTGGTCGCCTTGCGCAGCGACGGCCCGCTCACGCCTGTCGCGGACGACGGTCGGCCAGTGTGGTTGCACCACGGTAGCTCGATCAGCCATGGTTCCAACGGCGACAGCCCGACCACCATCTGGCCGGCGCTGGCGGCCAGCCTGGGCGGGGTGGAATTGGTGAACCTGGGTTTGGGCGGCAGCGCCCTGCTTGATCCCTTTACCGCGCGCACCCTGCGGGACACGCCAGCCGACCTGATCAGCGTAAAGCTCGGCATCAACCTGGTGAACACAGACCTGATGCGTCTGCGCGCCTTCGGGCCGGCGGTGCACGGTTTCCTGGACACGATCCGGGAGGGTCATCCGACCACGCCGCTGCTGGTCGTGTCGCCGATCTACTGCCCCATCCACGAAGACACTCCGGGCCCGGGCGCCTTTGACCTGGACGCGCTGGCCGCTGGCAAGGTGGCGTTCCGCGCCACCGGTAATCCGGCCGAACGCCAGGCCGGCAAGCTGACGCTGACGTTGATCCGAGACGAACTGCAACGCATCGTGCGGCAGCGCGCAGCCAGCGATCCGCATCTGCGGTATCTGGATGGGCTGGAGCTCTACGGCCCGGCGGACTTCGCCGAGCTGCCGCTGCCCGATCAGTTGCATCCGGACGGCGCGGCGCATCGGCGGATCGGCGAGCGCTTTGCCCAGCGGGCCTTCGGCCATGGCGGGTTGCTGGCGCAGGGCGAATAAGCGGCCACGGCGCGGCCTTGCGCGACGGCCGGAGGCCGCCGTTCACCGCGGCGCCGACGAGTTCGTGCACCGCATGCCGTGGTTGTCCGTTATGCCCGGCGGCCTCGCGAGACGTCGTCGGCCACTCCGCGCGGCAATGCCAGCAAGTCCAGCATCCCGATCAACGACACCAACCCCACCACCACGAACGCCAGCCGGTAGGCCGCTCCAGGCGCGCCTTCCAGGCCCAGCACCGGTACGGCCCATTCGCCGATGCGGATGGCGATGGCGCCCAGTGCGATGCCCATCCCCAGCGCCAACTGCGACACCGTGGAAAACAAGGTGTTGGCCGCGCTCATCTGCGGCTGCGGCATATCGGCAAAGGCCAGGGTATTGAGCGCGGTGAACTGCATCGACCGCGACATGCCGCCGATAAACAGGATCAGCGCGGTCAGGGCAACGGGCATCTGCGGCCCGATCAAGGCGCAAGCCGCCAACGCCACGGTGTTGATCGTGCCGTTACCCAGCAACGTGGGGCGAAAGCCGAAGCGCCGCAGCACTCGGGTGGTGAACAGCTTCATCGACAGGTTGCCGGCGAACACGGCGATCACCAGCAGCCCGGCATGGAAGGCGTCCATGCCGTAGCCCACCTGGAACATCAGCGGCAATAGGAACGGCACCGCGCCTACCGACATGCGGAACAGCGAGCCGCCCCAGAAGTTGACGGCGTAGGCGCGTATTTTCAGGGGCGATAGGGTCAGCATGGGATGCGCATGGCGGCCCAGGTGACGCACACCCAGGGCCAATAGCGCGACGCTGGCGGCCAGCCACAGGCCGATGCGGGCCCATGAAGGAGCCGAACCGCCGAATTGTTCCAGGGTCCACAACAGGCCCGACAGGCCGCCGCCGATCCAGAGGAATCCGGCCCAGTCGAAGGGGCGGCGTTCCGTGGCGCGGTCGTCGGGTATCAGCACCCAGGCAGCGGCCAGCGCGGCCAGACCGAGCGGCAGGTTCAGGTAGAAGATCCAGCGCCACGAGGCATAGGTGGTGATGAAGCCGCCAATCGGCGGGCCCAGCACCGGCGCGGTCAGCGCGGGCCAGGTCAGGATGGACATGGCGCGGATCAGTTCGTGCTTGGGCGTGTGGCGCAGCACCACCAGCCGGCCCACCGGCACCATCATGGCCCCGCCCACGCCCTGCAGGACGCGCAGCGCGATGAAGGACCATAGGCTGTCGGCCAGCCCGCAAGCCAGCGAGGCCAGGGTGAAGATCACCAGGGCCGAGCAGAACACGCGGCGCGCGCCATGGCGGTCGGCCATCCAGCCGCTGATGGGGATGAAGATGCCCAGGGTCAAGAGATAGGCGCTGACGCCCAGGTTCAGGTCCACGGGCAAAACGCCGAAGTCCTGCGCCATGGCAGGTAAGGCGGTGGTGATGACGGTGCCGTCCAGGTTCTCCATGAAGAACGCGGCGGCGACGAGCAAGGCGGTGAAAAATAGGCGGCGCGCGTCCGGAGGCGCGGCGGCGGGGGCAGTTTGAATAGCGGGTTGGGTCATGAAATGCGGTCCCGATGCGGGGGAGCGCCTACGCCAAACCTGGCTTGGCCCAGCGTTCGCACGGGCGCGCCCGGCCGCGGCGAAGGCGGTCCGAAGGCGCGTTGGTTGACGTGAACGCTTACGGTGCGGCGGCGAGATGCCGGGCAACGGGAGAATATTAAGGGGAAACGCTTAATTCGGCCTGAAAAAAATCGTGGCGTGTCAGGCGCCGTTGGGCGTTTTAGACGTTTTTGCCGCCTTGGCCGCCGCGGGGGCCTTGGCAGGCTTGGTGGCTGACGCATTCAAGGCCACGGCGGCGCGAATCAGCGCGGCGAGCGCCTTGTCGTCGATCTCGTCGCCTTCATGCAGATCAATGGCGCGGCGGGTGTTGCCGTCCAGGCTGGCGTTGAACAGGCCCTTTGGGTCGGCCAGCGCCGCACCCTTGGCGAAGGTGAGCTTCACGGCTGCTTTATAGGCTTCGCCCGTGCACAGGATGCCGCCGTGGGACCACACCGGCACCCGCCACTTCCATTCCTCGACCACGCCGGGGTCGGCCTGAAGGATCACCTGGCGCACCCGGGCAAGGGTCTTGCCCCGCCAATCGTCCAGTTCGCGGATGCGGGCGTCAATCTGGCGCGCGGGTGAGTCGGCCGGCGCGGCGTCCGTGGCGGGGGCTTTGCTCGCATGCTTGGCAGGGGTCATGACGGTTGTCCTGGAGGGCTGCGGACCGATAGCGGCCCGCCGGTCTTTATACCCACGCGGGCCGGTCCCCGTCCAGGCATCTTGCCATCGCCGGCGTGCCCCCCCCGGCCTTGCGGGCTGCCCCCTTCTCATCCAGGGATGGCGCGGGTCCGAAATTGCAGTCTGACACCATTTTTACCCCTCTCGCAGAACGCCCGCCGAGCCCGACCGGTACAATTTCCCGCGCTATTTCCCTAATCCGCCTCTCCCGTCGTCCAAGCTCCTCGCCCATGTCCAATCTCATCGTCCACGGCGGCACGCCTTTGCGCGGCCGCGTCATCCCGTCGGCCAACAAGAACGCGGTGCTGCCCGTGCTGTGCGCCACGCTGCTGACCGACCAGCCGCTGCGGCTGAACGGCGTGCCCGATATCACCGACGTGCGCAAGATTCTGGACATCTTCCGCACGCTGGGCAGCGAGGTGCGGCTGGACGAAAGCACGCGCGCACTGGACCTGCACCACCGCGACACGGCGTTCGATGCGGCGCAGCACCGGCTGCCCGAAGAGATGCGCTCGTCCATCATGCTGGTGCCGCCGCTGCTGGCGCGCTTTGGCGTGGCGCGGCTGGAAGACAACGTCAAGGGCTGCACGCTGGGCGTGCGCGAAATCGATCCACACGTGGACATCTTCCGGTCGTTCGGCGGCGAGGTCGAACGCGCCAGCGGCTCGCTGCTGGTGCGCAGCGCCGGCCCGCTCAAGCCGACCCACCATTGGCTGGACTACGCCTCGGTCACCACCACCGAGAACTTCGTGCTGTGCGCGGCCGCCGCGGCCGGCGAATCGACGCTGACCAATGCCGCGTCCGAGCCGCACGTGCAGGAGTTCTGCCGCTTCATGACGATGATGGGCGCCGATATCGACGGCATCGGCACCTCGCGCCTGACGGTGCGCGGCGGCGCCACCCTGCGCGGCGGCGAGTTCACCTTCGAGGAAGACTTCCACGAGATCACCACCTTCCTGGCGCTGGGCGCGATCACCGGCGGCGACGTGGTGGTGCGCAACAGCACGCCGTCCAACTTCCCGCTGATCGACCGCACCTTCGCCAAGTTCGGCGTCAGGATCGTGCACGAGAACGGCTGGTCGCGCGCGCTGCGCGACGGCCCGCTGAAGGTGCAGACGCCCTTCACCAGCAACGTGCTGACCAAGGTCGAGGCCGCGCCGTGGCCGTATTTCCCGGTGGACCTGCTGCCCATCTTCATCGCGCTGGGCGTGTGCGCCGAGGGCAACGCGATGTTCTGGAACAAGGTCTACGACGGCGCGCTGGGCTGGACCGGCGAACTGTCCAAGTTCGGCGCGCACGTGTTTTCGTCGGACCCGCACCGCGTGATCACGTTCGGCGGCAATCCGTTGACCCCGGCCGTGGTCGAAAGCCCCTACATCATCCGGGTGGCGATCGCACTGTTCATGATCGCCAGCAGCATCGACGGGCGCTCGGAAATCCGCAACGCCACGCCGATCCGCCGCGCCCACCCGCGTTTTGTCGAAAACCTGCGCAGCCTGGGCGTGCAAGTGGAGTGGACCAGCGAGGAATAAGCCCAGCAGGGGTTTCCTATAATCCCGGGCAACCCCACGGACGGCGCCATGGCGCCCCCTCCCCCCAGGATCCCTACATGCTTCCGATTGCCCGCCAGGATATCCACGTGCCCACCCGGCAAGGCCGCCTTTTCGCGCGGCGCTGGGACCCCGCCGGCGGGCATGCGAATTCGGCGCCCATCGTGCTGTTCCACGACTCGCTGGGCTGCGTCGAGCTGTGGCGCGACTTTCCCGAGCGCCTGGCCGAGGCCACCGGCCGCAGCGTGATCGCCTACGACAGACTGGGTTTCGGCCAGTCGGACCCCAACCCCGCCACGCTTGCGACCGGATTCGTCGAGGCCGAGGCTCGCGAAGGATTCCACGACCTGCGCCAGGCGCTCGCTATTGGCCCGTACGTCGGTTTTGGCCACAGCGTGGGTGGCGGCATGGCGATCTGCGGCGCGGCGGCCTACCCGAACGAATGCACGGCCCTGATCACCGAGTCGGCCCAGGCGTTTGCCGAAGACCGCACGCTGGACGGCATCCGCGCGGCCCAGCGCAATTTCGCCGAACCGGGCCAGCTGGACCGCTTGAAGAAGTATCACGGCGACAAGGCCGCCTGGGTCTTGAGCGCCTGGGTGGACACCTGGCTGTCGCCCGCTTTCGCCGACTGGAACTTGAACGAAGCCCTGCGGCAAGTGCGCTGCCCCGTGCTGGCATTGCACGGCGAGCTGGACGAGTACGGCTCGGCGGCCCATCCCGAGCGCATCGCCGGGTTGACCGGCGGCAAGCAGGCGCTGCTGCAGAACTGCGGCCACGTACCGCACCGCGAGCAAGAGCGCATCGTGCTGGACCTGGCCGGCCAATGGCTGAAAGCCGTGGCCGCGCGGTAAGCCGAACCCGCCCCGAACGGCGTTGTCGTCGCCTCGGGGGCAAGCGCCATGGCGTGATACCTTATATACCGCTGTTTCAACGCAGCGGCACGCCAGCGCCGTCCATCGCACTCCCCCCGTGCAACACCGCGCCGCGCGATGCGCTTTCGCAGTACCCCCAGCCGCAATACCCGTCCCACTCTACGGAGCGTCAGGAACATGAGCCACCTGGTTTTGCTGCTGCTCGGCGTCGATTACCTGCACAAGCGCGCACGCGCACTGGCCATCGGCGGCTGGATCGTGTTGGCCGCCGGCGTCACGATCTTCGTCGACGCGCTCGATGGCGCGCTGTACTTTCCGCTGTATCTGTTTGCCGCGCTGTTCGTCGTCGAAGGACTGGCGACGCTGGCCATCGCCACCTCCGGCGTGGGCGGGCAACGGGTGTTGCGCTACGCCAAGGGCGTGTTCGTGCTGGCCGCGGGCATCCTGATCCTGGCGGGCCACCATCACGGGCATTTCGTGCTGTCGATGATCTTCGGCCTGCTGTTCCTGGTGGATGGGCTGATGCAGTGCATCGCCGCGTATGTGGTGCGCTACCCGCGCTGGCGCTATGTGTTCGCCTCTGGCGTGGCCGAAGTGCTGCTGGCGATTTTCTTCTTCCAGCCCTATCCCACGCACTATGTGGGCACGGTGCCGTACTGCCTGGGCCTGTTCCTGGCGTTTTCGGGCATGAAGCTGTTGTGGCTGGCGCGGCGCGTCCGCAGCCTGGATTCCAACCCGGCGCTGGCGACCAACCCGCATCCCGACTTCATGCCCACCCGCATCGATGCCCCGGCCCAGACGGTATACGACGGGCCGCCGCAAGCCAGTGAACGGGCATTGACGGTCCATGTGTGGACGCCCTCCGGCTCGGCCAAGACCGCCACGCGCAACTACCCGGTGCTGGACCGCTACATCGCCGCCGTGGACATCAACGGCGTGGTGTCCACCGGCCACGCCGCGCTGGAATCGCCCGAAGGCGTGTACATCAGCCTGTATCCCGCGCAAGAGATCGACCATTCACCCGAGCAGTTCGGCACGTTGCTGCGCGCCACCGCCGACAACGATGTGCCCGGCGTGTACCAGCCCGACTACGCCACCGAGTCGCAGGCCTGGTGCCCGTCCACCATGCAGGTGCGCATCCGCAATTACGACGCCGGCAAGCTGCAGGCGTTCTGGGACAGCTACCGCAAGACCGAGATCTACAACCTGACGCATCGCAATTGTTCCAGTTCGGTATCTGCCGCGCTGGAGGCCGCGCTGGACGGCGTGGTGGGTCGGCTGCACGGCCCGCGCGCCGGCTGGGGCGTGCTGCTGCGGCTGTTGCTGACGCCTGAACTGTGGGTGGCGGCGCAGATCCGCAAGCGCGCGCTGACCATGGCCTGGACCCCGGGACTGACGCTGGACTACGCCCGTGCGCTCAGCATGCTGGCCGATCCGCGGCCGTTCGGCTGGTGGAAGATGTCGCAGGCGGCAATTCGCCAGATCGCGGCGCTGCGCGCCGGCTGGCGCCGCCAGGACCGCGAGGCCGGCGCCCGCAACGCGCAGACCCAGCCATGATGGGGCTGCTTGCCGTTGGCGTGGTCATCGTGGCCGGCGCGGCGTGGGGTGCATTGGCGCTCTGGTTCCAGCCGGCAGGCAATGGCCGCAGGCGCGCCCTGCTGCCGGCGGCCTGGCTGGCGCTGGCGGTCGTCGCGCTGATCGGCCTGGCCTGGGGCTATACGCTGCCCGCCTGGGGGTTTGGCGCACTGCTGCTGGCCATGCTGGCCTGGTGGCGCTGGGGCGTACGCCCGTCCAACGACCGCGAATGGATTCCGGAAGTCGCCCGCGTCACGCAGGGCTCGGTGCAAGGCGACACGCTGACCCTGCGCAATGTTCGCAATTTCAACTGGCGCACGGCCACCGACTACGACGTGCGCTGGGACACGCGCACCTACGATCTGTCGCGCCTGGCGTCGGTGGACCTGGCGCTGTCGTATTGGGGCCGTCCGGCCATCGCGCATGCGCTGGTGTCATTCGGTTTTACCGACGGCCAATATGTGGTGTTCTCGGTGGAGATCCGCCGCAAGCTGCGCGACAAGTTTTCCGAGATCGGCGGGTTCTTCCGTCAATACGAGCTGT
This sequence comes from Achromobacter xylosoxidans, assembly GCA_040396375.1. Classification (GTDB taxonomy): domain Bacteria; phylum Pseudomonadota; class Gammaproteobacteria; order Burkholderiales; family Burkholderiaceae_B; genus Achromobacter; species Achromobacter xylosoxidans_D. The sequence continues at coordinate 10,499 of JBEBOQ010000024.1, read as the reverse complement.
CGGTGCTGGCCTCGACCGAAGAAGACAGCCTGCGCGTGCGCACCAATGTCCGCGGCGAGGACGGCTATCTGTACCGCGTGCACATGCCGGATGGCGCAGCCCGCAAGCTGCTGTTGTCGTATATGGACACCGCCAGCCAGCTGGCGCGCCGGCCGCGCTTCTACAACACGCTGACGGCCAACTGCATCACCATCATCTACCAACTGGCCGACCGGATCGTGCCCGGCCTGCCGCTGGACTACCGGCTGCTGCTGTCCGGCTATCTACCCGAGTACCTGTACCGGCTGGGCGCGCTGGAAGGCGCGGACAGCGCGGCGGCCTTTCGACGGGCTGGCCGCTATACCGACCGTGCCCGCGCCACGACAGACGCCGCCGAGTATTCGCGCAACATCCGCCGCGGCGTGCCGGGTGTCGACAACGCCGCGGACCTGGCCCAGGCCAAGGACGCGACCGGCTAGCCGGCTACCCCCGCTACGTCAAATTCAAGCCGCCATCCGACAGCAGGATTTCTCCCGTCAGGTAGTCGGACTGCACCAGCAACGCCACCGCCTGGGCGATATCGTCGGGGCTGGCCGCGCGGCGCATCGGTGAGCGTTCTTTCCACAACTGCTGCGCCGCGGTCCAGTCTTGCGTCAGCGGCGTGTCCACCAGGCCGGGCGCGACGGCGTTGACGCGGATGGCGGGGGCCAGCGACACGGCCAGCAAACGAGTCACGTGGTTCAGCGCCGCCTTGGCCGCCGCATAGGGAATGGACGCGCCCTTGGGCCGCACGCCGGCGTGTGAACTGACATTGACGACGCAGGCCGGTTTGCCGCCTGCGGCCGACGCCAGCAGCGCGGCCTGCGCCTGGGCCACCAGGCGGAACGGCGCGACGACATTGACTTCATGCATCTCGTGCCAGACGTCCGGCGTAGCGGCCGCCAGGTCGCCGTGCGGGATGACGCGGCTGATGCCGGCGTTGTTGACCAGCACATCCAGCCGGCCCCACGCGGCCACGGCCTCGCGTACCAAGCGGACCCGGTCCGCATCGATGGCCAAATCGGCCTGCACATAAACGGCCGAACCGAGTTCGGCGGCCAGCGCGTGCCCCGCATCCGCCGAACGGCGTGAATGCAGAACCACGGAATAGCCGTCACGCGACAAGCGCCGGGCGATGGCCGCACCAATGCCGGAGGTGGACCCGGTGACCAGTGCGACGGGAGAGGTATGTTGCATGCTTGCCTGCTACGCGCAAGAGGATGGGCCCGCCGCGCCGGAGCAGCGACGGACAAATGCGGCGATCTGTTCGGTGATGTCCGCCGGGTGATCCAGGTTGGGCAGATGCGCGGCGGCGGCCGACTCGTAGGCCTCGCCCTGGGGCAGGATATCCGCCACCCGGCGCGCCCGTTCCTGGATGTGGGGAAAGTCCAGGTTGCCCCAGATCACCAGCGCCGGCGCGGTGAACTCGCGCAAGCGCGAGAAGGCCGCCACGTCGTCCCGGCTGGGCCCCGCAGGCCCGATCGTCAGCGCGCGCCCGTGCATGTCCAGGAACTGGTCGCGGACCGCGCCGGTCACCCGGCCTTCGGCGGCCAAGGGGCCATCCAGGAACAACCGGGCTTTCAGGTGGTTCACGCGATCAATATCGCGAGCGGCTTCGGCCGCTTTCAAAGGCGCCATCAACGCTTGCAACTCGGGCGGCAGCACCGCTTCGGGTGCGCCGGCCACGGTGGGCGAGATCAGTACCAGCCCGCGCACCGACGCCGGGTGCGTCAGCGCGGCGTCCAGGGCGATGCGCGCTCCTTGGGAACAGCCCACCAAAATCGCGGGCTTGCCGCCGGCGACCGCCTCGATGACGGCGATCAGGTCAGCAACGGCGGAGTGGTCTTCGGCTTGCCCACGCGTGTCGCCAAAGCCGCGCCGGTCGTAGGCGATGGCCTGGCAGATGTTGGCGATGCCCGCCATCTGCGGGCGCCACATGCGACGATCACAAATGGAGGCATGCAGAAAGACGACGGGGTCGCCGCTGCCCACGGCCTCGGCGGCCAATACGGCATGGCCGCTGACGACTTCAAAACGGGAATGCATGGCGTAACCTCGCAGGCGCCGGAAAGAGCGGCAATCTTACTCCCGGGCCGGTGACGCCAAGCTGTCCAGATAGGCGCACAGCATGTCGGCCAGCGCGCTTGAATAGGCGTCGATTTCCTCAGCCGTGCGCGGGCTTTCCGAGAACTGCTTGCCGACCGCGCTGAGCGTCATGGTGATCAGGTCGCCGGCCAGAACCCGCGTGGCATCGGCGGCGCGCGGCAGCGCTTCGCGCAGGAAGCTCTGGACGATGCGCGCGCCCTCTTCCTTGGTGGCCTGCGCCTCGGGCGCATCGCGGTAGAGCGGCGCGGCGTCGTTGAGCGCCACGCGCATCACGGCCTCTTCGCATTCGGACAGGATGAAAGCCCGCACCAGCGTGCGCAGCCGCTCGCGCGGCGGCTGGCGGGTGTCTTCAAGAATGCGGCGCAGCAGGCCGGACGTCTGCGCCCATTCATCCATCTGCAGCCGATAGAGAATGGCCGCCTTATTGGGAAAGTACTGGTATAGCGAACCGATGCTGACGCCAGCCTTTTCAGCGACGCGCGCGGTGGTGAAGCGCTGTGCGCCCTCTTTGGCCAAAACCTGAGCCCCGGCTTGCAGAATGGCGGCGACCAGCTCCGCCGACCGGGTCTGCTGCGGCTGTTTTCGCTCTGAGAGCTTGGCGTTGCGGTGAGTGGCCATGGGGCGTCCGGAAATGCGAATAGAGAAATGCGACGAATTCGTCGTATTCTAAATCACCTTCTGACACCGGACATATCGCATGACCAACACCCTGACTTCTTCCCCTCTGGCCCCCTTGCTGGACCTGCTGTTCACGCAAGCCGATGCCTCGTGGTCCACCGCCGACCCCGCCCTGACCCACCTGTCCGAAGACGAACAGACGCGCCTGATGCGCAGCAAGACCGATTACCGGGACTTCTACGGCCGCATGAAGGATCTTCCGCTGGCGGTGTCGCCCGAAACCGGCACCCTGCTCTACATGTTGGCGCGCAGCGGCAACGCCCGCACGATCGTGGAATTTGGCACCTCGTTCGGCATCTCGACGCTGCATCTGGCGGCGGCGCTGCGCGACAACGGCGGCGGCCGCCTCATCACCAGCGAATTCGAACCGTCCAAAGTGGCGCGGGCGCGTGACAACCTGACGGCGGGCGGGCTGGTCGACCTGGTTGAATTCCGCCAAGGCGACGCGCTGCAAACGCTGGCCACCGACCTGCCGGACCGCATCGACCTGGTTCTGCTGGACGGCGCCAAGGCGTTGTATTCCGACATCCTGGCGCTGCTGGAAAGCCGTTTGCGTCCGGGCGCCATGATCGTGGCCGACAACGCGGACTACTGCCCCGAATACCTGGCGCGCGTGCGCTCGCCCGAATCCGGCTATCTGTCCACGGCCTTCAGCGGCGACGTCGAAGTGTCGATGCGGCTGGGTTGAAGGGACGGCTCGGGCCTGCCCAGGAACAGGAACACGACCAGGGCGGTCAGCACCGTGATGGCCGCCAATATCCACAGCAGCGTGGCGAACGCATCTCCTGACGCCTGCGCCAGCGCCGCCCGACCGACATCGGGCAGCAGCCGCGCCGCCGCCGGAAAGTCGCCCGCCACCAAACGCTGGGCGGCCTCCGACGCCTGCGATACCGCGCCGGGCAGCGCCGCCGCAAGGTGCCGCGCGGTCAACGCCACCTGCACCGCGCTGACGATCGCCAGCGCCACACCTTCGCCCGCGACCCGCGTGGTGCTGAAGATGCCCGTGGCCATGCCGGCGCGCTCCTTGGGCACGACGCTGACGGCCAGGCCGTCCATCAGGCCCCACGGCAAACTGATGCCCACACCGATCATCAGCATCGGCCCGATAAAGGCCTGCACGTCGCCGTGCCCCATCGCCTGGCCCAACCACGCCAGCCCGGCAGCGGACACCAGCAACCCCGCGCCGCAGATCAGCGCAGGCGTCAGCCAACGTGTCAGCAACCCGGCCGCCACCGGCAAGAGCAACAAGGGCGCCGACAGCGCGATCATCATTCGGCCGGCCTCGATTTCGCTCAGGCCGTCCACGGCAATGAAGCGCACCGGCAGCAGGATCAGCAAGACCACGAAGGCGTACGCGGGCGCGGCCGCCAACAGCTGCACGCCCAGAAAGCGCGCGTAGCGGAACAAGGTCAGGTCCAGCATCGGCTTCGTCGTGCGCAGTTCAATCGCGGCAAAGGCGATGAACAGCAGCAATGCCCCGCCCAGCATCGCGATTGTCAGCGCATCGGCCCAGCCGTCTTGCGGCGCACGCAGGATGCCCCAGGTCAAGAGCGCCAGGGCCGCGGTGAACGTCACCGCACCCGGCCAATCCAGACGGCCCGCCGAGGGGTCGCGCGATTCGCGCAGGGTGCGCGCGCCCAGCGCAAAGGCGATGGCGGCCAAGGCAATCACCAACAGGAAAATGCTGCGCCAGCCGTAGTGCTCGATCAACCAGGCCGACGAAATCGGGCCGAACGACAGGCCGGCGCCAAAGCTGGCCCCCAACAGGCTGAAGGCGCGCATGCGCGACAGACCGTCGAATTCCTGAGCCAGCGCCGCCGCCCCGCCGGAGAAGATGGCCGCGCCGCCCAGGCCTTGGGCGGCGCGCAGCAGGTCGAACGCGACGATATCGGGCGCGTAGACCAGGCCGACGGAAGCGGCCAGGAAAACGGCCGCCCCCGCCAGGAACACGCGGCGGCGGCCATACCGGTCGGCCAGGGCGCCGGCCGCCAGCAGCGCGCTGCCAAAGGCCAGCATGAAGGCGTTGGTCACCCAGTTCAGCGCGACCGGGCTGCCGCCCAACGCCTGGGCGATCGACGGCAATGCGATGGCCGGGCCGGTAAAGCTTAGCGGCATGGCCGCGCAGGCCAGGCACACGGCGATCAGGATCAAGGTCTTGCGGGCCGCAGCCAGCGGCGGCGAAACGGGGGTTTGCATGAGAGAACGACACAGAGGAAGGGAACGAGATTGAAGATACCCTTGCGCCATCCCTGGATAAATAGGGTAAAAATCCACACATACGGGAATTAATTTCTTCAATGAATTCCCTGAAGGACACCCGATGAATGCCTCAATGGCCCGCCTGATGAATACCCCATGGACCGCCTGACCGGATTGATGCCGTTCGTCCGCAGCGCCGAACTGGGCGGCTTTGCCGCCGCCGCGCGCGACCTGGACCTGTCGCCGTCTGCCGTGGGCAAGGCCGTGGCCAAGCTGGAAAAGGACCTGCACGTGCGGCTGTTCCAGCGCAGCACGCGCCGCATGCAGCTCACCGAAGAAGGCAGGCTGTTCTACGAACGCTGCAAGCGCATTCTGGAAGACCTGGACGACGCCCACGCCATGCTGTCGCAAACGCTGGAGGTGCCGCGCGGGCGGCTGCACGTAAGCGCGCCGCTGGTCAGCTACCATTTCCTCTTGCCGGTGCTGCCGGAATTCGCGGCGCGCTATCCGGGCATCGAACTGGACATGGATTTCAACGACCGCATCGTCGACCTGATCGGCGAACGGGTCGACGTGGCGATCCGCAGCGGCGACCTGCCCGACTCGCGCCTGGCCGCAAGGCCGCTGGGCAAATACCGGCTACAGCTATGCGCGGCGCCGGCGTATCTGGCGCGCCACGGCACGCCTGTCCGGCCGCGCGATCTGGAACAGCATCGTGCCGTGCGCTTTCGCTATCCCAACGCAGGCACTTTGCAGGAATGGCCGCTGGCGTTGCCTGCCGGCGAAACGCCGCCGCACATTCCGACCGCGTTCACCTGCAACAACATGGAAGCCCTGCTGGGCGCCACCGTCAGCGGCTTCGGCATTGGTTGCATGCCCGACTTCCTGGTGCGCGGCGCGGTGGCCAATGGGTCGTTGCTAGGGGTGCTGGCCGACCATGTGCAGGGCGAAGGCCGCTTCCAGGCGCTATGGCCGTCGAACCGAAACTTGTCGCCCAAGGTCCGGGTATTCGTGGATTTCATCAGCGAACGGCTGTTTCAAGACGACCGCTGAGGACCCTGGCGGCGCGGCGGGCGGCGCGTGTCGGCCGGCACCTCCCGCGCTCAAACCTGCGGCGTACGCAGATGGTGATACCCCACCAGCCCAGGCGTGAAGGTGACCTTGTCGCTGCCCACCGCCCCCAGGATGCCATTGCGCACGGCGTCATTGGGACTACCGTAGACCTCCATGCGCTGGACCACGCAGTGCTGCATGACCGCGGCGATATGCGGGTCGGATACTTCCCAGTGGCGCAAGATGGCCTCGGAATCCTCGTATAGCTGGAAGCTGTAGCAAAGGCCGGCGTCGGCATTCAGAAACACCTGCACCATCAATTGCGGCGCATGGCGCTGCGCGAATTGCACGGCCGCGTCGATCGCCTGCTTGAATTCGTCCGCATGGGCGCGGTCGTAGGCCATGGTGTTGCGCAACAGGATCGCGCCTGCGGGGGTGGGTGTGCTCATGGCGGAAGGCTCCTTGGCGGTGGCGGTCGGAAGCTTCTTCCGACCGAAGCCTTTTATACCGCGCCACCGCCCTTCCACCCGCAAACGCCCTTGGCGCATGTCGACATTCAAAGGCGCTCGCGCAGCGCTACCCGCCCGACGCGCGCCCCAGGAAATCCAGCACGGCCAGGTACGAGCCTTCGTTGCCTGCTGCGTTGGCGGCCGGCGTGCCGCCCGCGTCCAGCAGCAGGCCGGACATGGCGTGCGGCTTGCTGATCAACGTGGCGGGCAGATAGGGATAGTGCACGTGATGCCCCGCTCCCATGCAAACGTGGTGGAACGTAGGCAGGCCGTGCGCCTGGCGCTGGCGCATCACGATCTCGGAATACGCGGTGCTCGGCCAGAAACCATCGTCGGACGCGCTGACCAGCATGACCGGGCCAGGATAGTTTTCAACCGGAATGCGCGCCCGCTCGAAGGCGGCAGCATCGCGGCTGGCGCTGAGAAACGCGTGGGTCTGGCGGTACGGCGGATCGGACGCATAGGCCGCCTCCCAGTCGGCGCTGGCGTTGTCCTGCCACAAGTGCGGCAGCGGCTCGCCGGCCTTGCGCCAGACCTGCGCGTTGCGGCCGGTGCCGGGTTCGCCAGCGCTGACCACGCCATGCGTCACTGGCGACGGCACATAGGCCACCACCGCGCTGACCAGATCGGGATAGTGCGAGGCCACCAGCAGCGAGGTCTCGCCGCCGCGGCTGATGCCCGACAACGCCACGAAACCGTCGCGCGGTTGCAGTTCAGCGCGCGCCCAGCGCAACGCGTGCTCGAAGTATTCCAGCGGCATGTCGTTCAGGTACTTGGGCCGGCCGTCGTAATTGAAAATCGCCAGCGCCAGGCACTGATAGCCGCGGGCGGCGAACAGCGCGGCGCGCGGTGCATTGACGCCACCCGACGAACCGTTCATGTAGATCACCAGCGGATGCGGGCCCGGGCCGGCGGGCGTGTAGAGTTCGCCCGATATCGTCATGCCGTCCACGGTTTCGCGCACGGCGCGGTGCGTGACGTCGTCGGCCAGGAAGTCCTGCACCAGCCGCGCGGTGGCCGTGTGCTGGCCGTCGGTGGCCTGCAATTCAATGACCAGCGGTTCGGTGCGGTCGGGCGGAAACACCACCCGTTCCATCTCGGTGCACACCATCGACCAGACGATGCCCATGGCGGACGGCTCGGCGTAGCTGCCGGACACCGGGCAGTCGCGGCCCAGGTCCAGGCTGCCGTCGTGGCCCGCCATGAACACGGCCTGCGACTCCCACGGCGCGCCGCACATGCGCATGTTGGCGGTGACGGTAATGAAGGCATAGGGGGCAAAGCCGTCGATGCGGATCTCGCGGGCGACGTCGATCAGCGCGAATTCCGGGCTGACGGTGATGCGGGGCTGCTCGGTCATGGCGGGTCCTTAGCCTTTCAAGTCGGTCTTGGGCACGTCGTTGGCGCGGATCACCCCGGCCCACAATGCGGATTCTTCGGCAATGACGCGGTCCAGGTCGGCCGATGACGTGAACTCGACCGTCACGCCCTGCTCTGCGAACTGCTGCACCAGGCTGGGGTCACGCGTGCCTTCGCGCACGGCGTTCTCCAGCGTCTTGACCACGCCGGCCGGCATCGCGGCCGGGCCCGAAATCATCATGCGGGTGTAAAGCTCCATGCCGTCGACACCCGCTTCTTTCATGGTGGGCACATCGGGCAGGCTGGACAGCCGCTGGTCTGCTGTTACCGCCAGCACTTGCAACTTGCCCGACTTGATGTTGGCCAGCGCCGACGTCGGAAAGTCGAAGGTGCTTTGCACCGTGCCGGCCATCAGGTCCAGCAGCGCGGGGCCGCTGCCCTTGTAGGGCACGTCCTGGAACTGGGTGCCGGTCTTGGACTGGAAATGCAGCAGCGCCAGGTGGTTGATGACGCCGCGCCCGGCATGGGCGCAAGTGATGTCGCCCGGCTTCTTCTTGGCCAGCGCGATGAATTCCTGCACGTTCTTGACGCCCAGCGCCGGATGCACGATCAGCAGCATCGGCGACTTGCCCATCGAACCCAGCTGCTTGAAGTCCGACTGCTGGTACGGCAGGTTGTTGTAGAGCAAGGGGTTCAGGATCATGCCGTTGGTGCCGGCAAAGCCCAGCGTGTAGCCGTCGGGTTCGGCCCGCGCCACCGCCACCGTGGCGATGATGGCCTGGCCGCCCGGCCGGTTCTCGACCACCACGCTGCCCTTCAGGACCTTGCCCATGCGTTCGGCCAGCGCGCGCGCGGCGATGTCGGTCAGGCCGCCGGGCGCGAAGCCGACCAGCAGGCGCACGGGACGGGTGGGGAAATTGGCCTGGGCCTGGGCATGCGCCAGGCGAGGCATCAACGGCAGCGCGGCAAGCGCGCCCAGGGCGTGGCGGCGGGTGAACGGCATAAGGCTCTCTCCAGACAGGCGCGCACGACGACCGCGCGACAGGCGGCCGCGCGAGCCATGCGATGAACAAGGGGGAAGGAAGCACAGGCCGCCCGCCGAACGGCGGGGGGTCTCAATGACGGTATCTTGTATGCAATATGGCGCCGGGGCTATCTAGGGATATCCCGGTGCAGGGCCAGGCGCCCAGTCTGCGGACCGGTCCGGCCTGCCTGGCTTGGAGAAAGCCAGGCAGAACAAAATCACGCCTTGGTCATCAGCCGCTTCCAGCCGTCCAGGCCCAGCCGCTTCATCGTATCGATGTTCTTTTCGTAGATCTCGGCCGCGTCGGGGAAGGATTCGACCGCACGGTCGATGCTGTCTTCGCGCAACAGATGCAGGATCGGGTATGGCGAGCGATTGGTGAAGTTCTCGATATCGTCCGGCTGCGTGTCGGCAAACTGGAACTGCGGATGGAAGGTCGCGACCTGCAGGTCGCCTACCAGGCGCATGCGCTTGAGCAGGCGGTCGGACAGCTCCTCGAAATCGTTGAAATCCAGGAAGTCATCCAGGGCGTCCGGGATGATCAGCAAGGTCGTGTCGATCTTTTCCGGATCGGTCTCGGCCAGCAGGGCCAGTTCGTCCTGCAGATCGGTCAACACACCTTCGGCGTCGGTCGCATCGCTGACGGCAAAGCGGATCTGGTCCTTGACCTGAACCGCCTTGGCGAACGGACAGAGGTTCAGGCCGATCACGGCCTGGGTCAGCCAATGGCGGGTTTCTGCGACCACGTTGGCGTAGGCGTCGGAAGTGGAAATCATCTGGGCAATCCTGAAAAAAAGAAAAGCGCGGGCCTGGCCAAGCCCGCGCTCTGTATTGCGTGGCCGCCCGTCAGGCGGTCGGCATGGCGGCCATGGTCTGGGCGACCGCGGCGGTGAGCTTCTTGCCGTAGGGCACGTGCAGGAATTCGTTCGGGCCGTGAGCGTTGGACTTCGGGCCCAGCACGCCGCACACCATGAACTGCGCCTTGGGGAAGCCCTTTTGCAGGATGCTCATCAGCGGAATCGTGCCGCCCTGGCCGATGTAGCCGCAAGGCGAGCCGTAGTACTGCTGCGAGGCGGCGTCCAGGGCGTCGGTCAGCCACGGCACGGACGCGGGCGCGTTCCAGCCGGTGGCGGCGCCCTCGTTGGCCTTGAACAGCACCTTGGCGTTGTACGGCGCGTCGGCTTCCAGCAGTTCCTTGATTTCCTGCGAGGCGGCCACGGCGTCCACCAGCGGCGGCAGGCGCAACGACAACTTGAAGGCGGTGCGCGGGCGCAACACGTTGCCGGCGCTGGACAGCGGCGGCAGGCCTTCGGCGCCGGTCACCGACAGCGTCGGGCGCCAGGTGCGGTTCAGCAGGGCTTGTTCGGGTTCGGTGGTCATCGGCAGCACGAAACCGCCTTCGGCGCCGCAGCTCCAGGGGAACCGGCGCCAGACTTCGTCGCCCAGGATGCGCGCGGTGGCGGACACCTGTTCGACGCGTTCGGCCGGGATTTCGCAGTGCAGGCTTTGCGGCAGCAGGCGGCCGGTGCCGCTGTCTTCCAGGCGGTCCAGCA
>JBEBOQ010000023.1:0-66486 GCA_040396375.1 Achromobacter xylosoxidans | reverse complement strand
CCTGACAATCTGCTGAAAGTAATTGATTAATCTGTATTTGCCTAGGCAAATATTATGTCAAATAAAACCCCGATCAACCGGGGCAGGGGGCGCTCGGCGGAGCGTCGTCAGCGCTCGGGCGCGGCGCCGGAAACGGAGCCGTTGGCGATCATGCGGCGCATGAAGTGCATCAATTGCGTGACTTCATCGGTGGAAAATCCCCGCAAGTGGTGATTCAGCACACGGGCGATGTTGGGCGGAATGTTGCGCGCCTTTTCTTCGCCGAGTTCGGTCAATTCGAGCTTTACGACGCGCCGGTCCTGCTGGCTGCGGGCCCGCTGCAGCAGGCCTTTGGCTTCAAGGCGGTCCAGTGCGCGAGTCATGGCGCCGGTGTCCATGCCGTTCAGGCGGGCCAGCTCGGCGGGTGTGTCGGCCCGGCCCAGGTACAGCATGGCGATGGGCCGCCATTGCATGGCGGTGAGATCCAGCGGCGCCATTTCCTGATCCAGCATCCGGTTCAGGGAGTTTGCGACCAGCTTGATCAGGTAGCCGACGTTATCCTCTGTCATGCAGCGGGTGTCTCCGCGGTAATGAACTGGATTTTCGGAAGAATCAGGGCGTGACGAGGCATTCATGTGCTGAATTTTACTGCCTAGTCAGTTATTGTCAAGACTGCTATTTGGGGACGCTTTCGGCGGTGCTTTCAGGGACAGCGGCGGGCGCTTTGCGCAGCCCTGACCAGACAATGGCCGCCACGATCAGCGCGGCGCCGGCCATCATGCGCACGGTGGGTTGCTGGCTGAACAGCATCCATGCGAAGGCAATGGCGTAGACGGGTTCCAGCGCGATGACCAGGCCGGCGCTGCGTGCGTTCAGGCGGGTCAGGCTGGAAACGAACAGGAAGTGCGACAGGCCGGTGCAGAACACGCCCAGCAGCAACAGCCAGAACCAGTCCACTGCGGGCAGGGCAGGCAGTTGGCCCGCCGCGAACGGCAGCATGACCAAGGCCACGACCAGGTTCTGCCAGCAAGCCACCTGCATGGGGTCCATGCCGGAGGCCGAGCGCCGGTTGCTCAGGGCGAGCAGGGCGAAGGTCAGACCGGACAGCAGGCCCCAGGCCAGGCCGACGGTGCCCTGATCGGCCAGGTCGAACGACGGCGTGACCAGGATCAGTCCGGCAGTGACCAGGCCCAGCACCAGCCATTCAGCCAGCCGCACGCGTTCGCGGAAGATCAGGCCTTCGAAGAGCGTGATGAAGGCCGGGAAGCTGGCAAAGCCCAGGGTGGCGATGGCAATGCCGCCCACTTTCACCGAGATGAAGAAGGTCACCCAATGCGCCGCCAGCAGAGCGCCGGCCAGCACCAGGACGAACAGCTGGGCTGGGGTCAGTGCGCCGAGCAGGGGGCGGCGGCGCATGCGGGCGAAAAGGCCGAGGGAGATCACCGCGAACACGGCGCGTCCCAGGGTGATGACCGCGGCGCTGGCCTGGATCAGCTCGCCGAAAACGCCGGTCAGGCCGAATAGTACGGCGGCGATGTGGATGTAGGTCAGGGCGCGGTGTCGGGTCATTCGAGGCGGAAGGCTAAGGCGGAAAGCGGCTAAAAAAGCGCGGCCGGGCGTGCAAATGGGCATGCACTGAATCTAAAATCATCGCATGAATCGCATTGCCAGGCTTTTGCCGGTCTCCCGTCCCTCCAGCCGCGCGGCCGGCTTGTTCATGGCCGCCCTTGGCGCCGTCCTGTTTTCGGGCAAGGCCATCGTCGTCAAGTTCACCTACCGCTACGGTATCGACGCGGTCACCCTCATCGCGTTTCGCATGTTGTTCGCCATGCCGTTTTTCGCGGTAGTGGCGTGGTATCAGGCGCGTTTGGCGGCCCGTGGCCAGATCGTGGTCCTGACCTGGAAAGAACGCATCCAGGTCTGCGTGCTGGGCCTGCTGGGCTATTACTTGTCCAGCTTCCTCGATTTCCTGGGCCTGCGCTACATCACCGCCAGCCTCGAGCGCCTGATTCTGTTCCTGTCGCCGTCGCTGGTCGTGCTGCTGTCCGCATTTTGGTTCAAGCGGCCGGTCGAGCGCCGGCAGTGGCTGGCCATGGGGCTGTCGTATGCCGGCGTGGTGCTGGTATTTGCCCATGATCTGAGCTTCGGCGGGTCTGCCGAGGTGCTGACAGGGTCTTTGTTCGTTTTCGGTTCGGCGCTCAGCTATTCTGTGTACCTGATCTGTTCCGGGGAGCTGATCAAGCGCGTCGGACCCACGCGGCTGGTGGCCTATGCCATGCTGGTGTCCTGCGTGGCCTGCATCGTGCAGTTCTTCGTGATCCATCCCGCCTCCGTGCTGGTCCAGCCGATGGGCGTGTACGGCTACTCGATCATCCACGCCACCCTGAACACGGTGGTGCCCGTCTTCATGCTGATGTGGGCGGTGGCGCTGATCGGCGCGCCGACCGCCTCGCTCCTGGGCATGCTGGGGCCGGTGTCGGTGTTGTTCCTGGCGTCGTGGTTCCTGCAAGAGCCCATCACGGTCTGGCAGATGGCCGGGACCGCGCTGGTACTGGCGGGTGTATTCGTATTGATGGGGGGCGGGGCCGCCAGGCCTTCGCCCGCCGCGCCCGGCGGCAACGCTGCCCCGCGTTGAAGTCCGGGCTTCCCGTTTGATTCTCAAGCTTGCGTCGCAACAATCCAATGAAAGGAGGCCAGCATGGCCAGCAATCTCGTCAAGGCAATCCGTATCGAGCAGCATGGCGGTCCCGAAGTCCTGAAACTGGTCGAAGTCGAAGTGCCGCCGCCGGCCGCCAATGAGGTCACCATCGACCAGCATGCGGCCGGGCTGAACTTCATCGATATCTATTTCCGCACGGGCTTGTATCCCCATCCGCTGCCGCATGGCCTGGGCTTCGAAGGCGCTGGCGTGGTCACCGCCGTGGGCGCCGACGTCAAGCACCTGAAAAAGGGCGACCGGGTGGCCTATGGCCAGAGCCCCATCGGCGCCTACGCCAAGGCCCGCAACGTGCCGGCCAACCAGGTCGTGAAGGTGCCCAAGGGCATCGGCTTCGACGAAGCGGCGGCGGTGATGCTCAAGGGCCTGACCGTGCAGTACCTGTTCCGCCAGACCTACCGCCTGCAAGGCAACGAAACCATCCTGTTCCACGCGGCCGCCGGCGGTGTGGGCCTGATCGCCTGCCAATGGGCGCGCGCCCTGGGCGTCAAGCTGATCGGCACGGTGTCCAGCCCCGAAAAGGCCGAACTGGCCCGCGAAAATGGCGCCTGGGAAACCATCGACTACTCGCGCGAGAACGTGGCCGAGCGCGTGCTGGAACTGACCGGCGGCAAGAAAGTGCCGGTGGTGTACGACGGTGTGGGCAAGGACACCTGGGAAACCTCGCTGGACTGCATCGAACCGCGTGGCCTGATGGTCAGCTTCGGCAATGCGTCCGGTCCGGTGGCGGGCGTGAACCTGGCCGTCCTGAACCAGAAGGGCAGCCTGTACGTCACGCGTCCGTCGCTGGGTGTGCACGTGAACACGCTGGAAAAGCTGCAGGCTGCGTCCGAAGAGCTGTTCGACCTGGTCCTGAAAAAGAAGATCAACGTCCGTATCGACCAGCGCTACAGCCTGGAGCAGGTCGGCGAGGCCCAGACCGCGCTGGCTTCCCGCAAGACTACCGGCGCCACGGTGCTGACGCTGGACTAAATCGGTCCAGCCCGTCTGGTGCCGCAAGCACGGCGGAACGCGATAAGCGTTCCGCCGTTTTTTTTGTCGTGCGCACCGGGACAAAACCCCATGCACGGGCGGACAAGCCAGCGCGGCGGGCCGTTGCTATTCTGGCCCGAACTTATCCGTCGGAGCTTCCCGCATGTCGTCCGCCCGCCCCACCGCCAGCGATACCGCCACTCGTTCGGCGGCCGATTCCGCCGCCAGCCGCCCCGAACTGGCCGCCATCCGGGAATTCATGATCGTCGACGGCAAGCCGCTACGCCAAGGGCATGGCGAGCCCATCGCGGTGTATGACCCGGCCACGGGCGAGGTCATCGCCCATCAACTCGACGCGGGTCCCGAACAGATCGATGTAGCCGTGCAGGCGGCGCGGCGGGCGTTCACTACGGGGCCATGGCACGACATGTTGCCCGCCGGCCGCGAGCGTCTGCTGCTCAATCTGGCCGACGTAGTTGAACGCCACGGCAACGAACTGGCGCGTCTGGAAACCCTGAACAACGGCAAGCTGCTGGGCGTGGCCCAGGGGCTGGAAGTCGGCGCAGGCGCGCAATGGCTGCGGTACATGGCGGGCTGGGCGACCAAGCTCACCGGCGACACGCTCGCCTTGTCCATCCCGTTCCCGCCGGGCGTCAAATACAACGCCTACACCTTGCCGCAGCCGGTCGGGGTGGTGGCTGCCATCATCCCCTGGAATTTTCCGCTGTTGATGGCCATCTGGAAGATCGCGCCGGCCCTGGCCGCCGGTTGTACCGTGGTGCTCAAGCCCGCCGAAGAAACCCCGCTGACCGCGCTGCGGCTCGCTGAACTGGTGCTCGAGGCGGGCTTTCCGCCGGGCGTCGTCAATGTCGTCACGGGTCGCGGCGAAACGGCCGGTGCGGCCCTGGTGGCGCACCCGGGCGTGGACAAGATAGCCTTCACCGGCTCCACCGAGGTCGGCAAGATTATCGGCCGCGCCGCCATGGACGACATGAAGCGCGTGTCGCTCGAACTGGGCGGAAAATCGCCCGTCATCGTGCTGGACGATTGCGACCCCGACGTCGCGGTCCAGGGGGCGGCGGCTGCCATCTTCTTCAACCAGGGCCAGGTGTGCACCGCCGGCTCGCGGCTGTATGTGCAAAAGGCGCTGTACCCCAAGGTGGTGCAGGGCCTGGCCGATCTGGCCGCCGGCATGAAGCTGGGCTCGGGCTTTGCGCCGGACACGCAGGTGGGTCCGCTGGTATCGGCCCGCCACCAGCAGCGCGTGCTGGACTACATCGACATTGGCCGCAAGCAGGGCGGTCGAGTGTTGGCGGGCGGCGGGGCGGGCGACGGGGCCGGCTACTTCGTGCGGCCCACCGTATTTGCCGACGTGGGGGCCGATGCCCGCATCGCTCGCGAAGAAATCTTCGGACCCGTCGTGGTGGCCCAGCCGTTCGACACGCTGGACGACGCCGTCCGGCTGGCCAACGACAGCGCGTTCGGCCTGGGTGCGAGCCTCTGGAGCAACGACCTGGCCCGCGTTCAGCGCCTGATTCCGCGTATCGACGCAGGCACGCTCTGGGTCAACACGCACAACATGCTCGATCCGAACATGCCGTTCGGCGGCTTCAAGCAGTCGGGCATCGGCCGCGAACATGGTCGTGCCGTACTGGATATGTACCTGGAGAAGAAGTCCGTTTGTATCGCTTACTAGACCGACGGCCGCAACGAACAAGCCGGAACATACCGGCGCACACGCGGCCGCGCAACCAAGGGGAAGTGCATGGCAGGCAAGACAAGTTGTCGGGCCCGGGCAAGCGCAGCGTTGCTGCTGGCGAGCGCGGCTACGGCGCAAACGGCGTGGGCAGGAGACCCCAGCGCCCGTGACTGGATACCCGCACCTGTGGGTACCAATATCATCGCCGGCTACCTGGCCGGCCTGCGTTCGTCGGGGCTGTACTCGGCAGGCAAGCGCGTGGATGGCGCCTCGGTCGATGTCGACGCGCTGATCTACCGTCAGATGCACTACCGCGATTTCTACGGCAAGACCGTGCAGCTTGAATTCATCGTGCCCATGTCTCGCACCACGATGGAACTGCCTGGCGCCTCGCGCGACCGCCAGACCGGCATCGGCGATGTCACGCTCGGGTCTGCGATCTGGCTGCACAACAATGATCAGACCAAAACTTGGTTCGCATGGGAGCCCTTCGTGGTGGTGCCCGTGGGCCGCTACGACAGCTCGCGTCCCGACACCTCCCCCGGCAAGAACCGCTGGTCCACCATCCAGGATTTCTCCTTCGTGAAAGGGGTGGGCGAATCCACCTTTCTCGAAGCCATTGGCGAAGTGGAAATCTACGGCCGCAACACCGATTGGATGGGCCAGACGCTCAAGAAGGACCCGTCCTTGCGCTTCTTCGCGCTGGCGTCCACCAACCTCACCGCCGATACCTACACCGGCATACGTTACCGCTTTGAAGCCGGCGGGCGCGAGCGCTCCAACGGAGAAATCGTGACCAGCCGCGCGCGCAACCACCAACTGGCGCTTGAACTGACCCACCAGATCAACGACGCCAACCAGATCCAGATGCAGTACATCCACGACCTGAAGGTCGAGAACGGCCCGCGCATGCGGGGCGTGCAGATGCGCTACGTCTACGCCTTCTAGGAGCAACGGACATGACACCAGGAGACATCCAATGATTGCGCTTTGTGCCGACAGACGCGCCGGGGGCAACACAACCCGCGCTGCAACGCGAGCCGCTCCCCGGGCTGCAACCCGCGTCGGAAAATGGGCGTTGTGCGCGGCGCTGGTCGCGGCCGCCGGGCTTGCCCGGGCCGATCTGCCCAATGAAGAACTCAAGGGAGGTACCCGCCTGCCGCCCGCCACGCCGCACCGGCTGTACGTCATGGATGCGGTGTTCAACCACCTGGTCGACAGCCGCGTCAACATCTACGACGGCGACACGATGAAGTTCCTTGGCCTGGTGCCGGCGTCGTTCAACGGTCACATGACTGTGTCGGCGGATGGGAAAGACATCTTCATCATGACGACCTACTACGAGCGTCTGAATCGAGGCAAGCGTACCGATGTGGTCGAAGCCTGGGATGCCGAGACGTTGACGTCCAAATATGAGGTGCCGATCCCGGAAAAGCGCGCCCAGGCACTGAACTACCGCAATTACTTCCAGCAAAGCTCGGACGGCGACCTGCTGTTCGTGCAGAACGCCACGCCGGCCTCATCGGTGACCGTGGTCGACCTGAAAACGCGCAAGTTCGCCGATGAAGTGACGGCCGCCGCCGGCTGTTGGAGCATCATCGTGCCCCCGTCCAAGCCGCGCAGCTTCGTCAGCATCTGCGGCGACGGATCGCTTATCACTGTCGACCTGGACGCTACCGGCAAGCCCTCGGGCCAGCAGCGCAGCAAGCCCCTGTTCGACGTCGAAAAAGACCCGATCTTCACGCACACCGGCAACGTCGGCGACACCTTTTATTTCGTGTCCTACAACGGCAATGTCTATAGCGCCGATTTCAGCGGTAAAGAGGCCAGCTTCAGCGAACCCTGGTCGCTATTGGACAAATCCGGCAAGGATCGCGGCTGGCGTCCGGGCGGCTACAACCTGCTGGCGGTGAACCGCGGTAACAAGCGTCTGTACGTGGGTATGCATCCGAACGGCGTCGAGGGCTCGCACAAGACGCCGGCTGCCGAGATCTGGGTGTACGACCTGGCCACCCACAAGCGGCTGGCGCGCGTGCCGGGCAAGAACGCGCTGTCGATGTCGGTGTCGCAGGACGACAAGCCGCGCCTGTTCACGATCGACGGCGGCAACGTCAACATCTACGACGCGGCGCCGGCTGCGCCCGTGTTCAAGGGCACGATCCAGGGCGCCGGCGAAACGGCGCTGCAGGTCGAGCCGCAGCCTGGAGGCGCCCAATGACCGATCCCGTCTTGTTCTACGCGGCAAGCGCGGCGCTGGCCTGCGTGCTGCTGCTGGGTGTGCTGGAAAAGCTCAAGGACATGGCCGGCTTTGCCGGCGCCGTGGCGGCCTATGAGATTTTGCCGACCGGTCTGGGCGCCGCATTCGCCTGGGGTTACGTCCTGGCCGAAGCGCTGGCGGGCGCCTTGCTGTTGACGCCGTCCAGCCAAGGGGTAGGCGCGGCGCTGGCGTTGGCGGTGTTGGGGCTGGCGACGGCCGGCGTGGCGGTCAACCTGGTCCGCGGGCGCCGCGACATCGATTGTGGTTGTGGCGGACCCGCGTTTCGCGGCGCAGCGACGCGTGGCGCCGGCCTGTCGTGGTGGATGGTGCTGCGCAATGCGCTGCTGGCGCTCTGGACGCTACCCGTCTTTGCCGCGGCGCACGGCGCATCGCGCAGCCTGCAATGGGCGGATGCGGCCTCGGTTTTCGGCCTGGCGATGAGCGCCGTGGCCCTGTACTTCACTGTCAATCATCTGCTGGCCTCGCACCTGAAGCTGCAGCAGTTGCATACCTAGAACCAACGGAGCGACACATGGAAGCCTTGATCATTTCCAATTTTCTGCTGTGGGGCGTGGTGCTCTGCCTGATTCTGATCATTCTGGCGCTGTCGCGCCAGATTGGCGTGCTGTACGAACGGGTGGCCCCGATGGGGGCGCTGACCATGGACAAGGGGCCCGCGGTGGGCGAGCCGGCGCCGCGTTTCGAATTGCCCGACCTGCTGGGCCGTCGCCTGACCGTCGGCGAGCGGGGCCAACACAGCCAGTTGCTGTTCTTCCTGTCGCC
The DNA here is from genome assembly GCA_040396375.1 of Achromobacter xylosoxidans. Taxonomy (GTDB): domain Bacteria; phylum Pseudomonadota; class Gammaproteobacteria; order Burkholderiales; family Burkholderiaceae_B; genus Achromobacter; species Achromobacter xylosoxidans_D. The sequence continues at coordinate 58,080 of JBEBOQ010000023.1, read as the reverse complement.
CACCTGCCCGGTATGCAAGAAGCTGCTGCCCATCCTCAAATCCGTGGCCGGCACCGAAAGCGCCTGGCTGCGCATTGTGCTGGCCAGCGACGGCGAAATGCCCGAGCACCTGGCGTTCTACCGGCAGGCAGGCCTGGAACGCTTTCCCTATCTGTTGTCGACCGAACTGGGCATGAAGTTCCAGATCAGCAAGCTGCCGTACGCCGTGCTGATCGATGAGTCTGGCGTCATCCGCGCCAAGGGCCTGATCAATTCCCGCGAACAACTCGAAAGCCTGTTCACCGCCAAAGAGCTGGGCGTGGCATCGGTGCAGGAATTCCTGGCGGCTGGCGTCTCTGCCGCAGGAGCACCCGTCGCAGGAGCACCCGTCGCAGGGACGCCTGCCGGAGGGACGCCTGCCGCAGGAGCGCCTGCCGCAAGTTCGTCCGCGTCGATTGGCTTGATGGGCGAGACCCGTATTTCCCGCAAGGAGAACCGCAATGCTCTGGTTGGATAAGCTTGGAGAGCGCGCCACGCGCTCGATGGCGCACGCCACGTCGCGGCGCAGCGTCCTGAACCGCATCGGCCGCGTGTTGGTGGGCACCGCCTTCCTGGTGCCGGTGCTGCCGGTGGCGCGGTCGGCGCCGGCGGCGGGCAAGAAGCCGCAGACCGACGAAACCGCGTGCGACTATTGGCGCTATTGCGCGGTGGATGGCTTCCTATGCTCATGCTGCGGTGGCAGCACGACTTCCTGCCCGCCGGGCACTTCACCGTCGGCGGTGTCGTGGGTAGGCACCTGCCACAATCCGATGGACGGCAAAGACTACCTTATCAGCTACAACGACTGCTGCGGCAAGACGGCCTGCGGCAAGTGCATGTGCGCCGCCGCCGAGCGTGAACGTCCTGGCTACCAGATGTTCCTGCACAACGACGTCAACTGGTGCATGTCCAACGAGTCGTCCATCTTCCACTGCACCACGTCCGTGATCGTGGGGTTGGCCAAGAAAAAACCATGACAAAGCCGATGGGCGGAAGGTGGGGCGGGCCATCCCGGGGCGGGCGATCCCGGGGCGGGCCATCCCGGGGCGGGCCAGCTTGCACCGGGCGACGCCACCGCGGGAGGCCGGGCGTTGCCGTCGTGCTGGCGCGCGTCGGCGCGGCGATCGCCGTGGCAGTGGCGGGCGCCTGGGGCGCTTCCTCTGACGTAGTCGCGCAACCGGCCACGCCCGCTGTGATCGCCCCCGCCGTGGACACCGCCGATACGCTGCGACAGGCAGCAAGGGCCGACTACGTGCTGCAATGCGCCGGTTGCCATCGGGTGGACGGTCGCGGCAGCACGCCGCACGGCATTCCGGATTTCCGCAATTCGGTAGGCGCTTTCGTCCACCTGCCCGCGGGCCGCGAATACCTGGTGCGGGTGCCGGGTGCGGCGTATTCACAGTTGAACAATGCCGAGCTGGCGGCGGTGCTCAACTGGGTGCTGCAGACATTCAGTCCGAAGCAGTTACCGGCGGACTTTCAGCCCTATACCGAAGGTGAGGTGGCGGCCGCCCGGCCGCGGCGCTACGCGGACGTGGTGCCGGTGCGGCATGAACTGGCTCAAGAACTGGCCAGGCAGGGCTTTACCTTGTCTGATTATTCGTACGGCAGCGCGCGCAAGCCCTAGGGCCGTGCGGCGCTTAGGGGTTGTCACGGATACTCGGGGCCTGGCGCTCGGTGATAGAAAGAAGACAGCCATTTGTTCCATGCCGCGCGCCGGAGTCGCCATGTCCCACCCCCTTGTACGCAGCGTGCCCCAGCAGTTTCTGGATTGCGCCAGCTGGAAGGAAAACATCAGCAATACCTTCGTGCCGCTGGAAGTGTGCGCGGTCAATCCCAAGCGCTTTCGCAGCAGCGTGGCCGTCGATTCCCTGGGGTGGATGCAAATCTGTGAAATGCATACCGGCGCGCAACGCGTGCGGCGCACCAAGCTACTTGCCGAGCGCGCCGAAGCGTCCGGCTACAAGGTCACGCTGCAACTGGATGGCCGCAGCGAAATCCGCCAAGCCGCGCGCACCGCCTTGCTCATGCCCGGCGAATGGGGCATCTACGACACCACCCGACCTTACGAGGTCGATGTCGACGACGACGCGCATTTTCTGGTGATGCAGGTGCCCGGCAAGCAATCCGAGGCCTGGCAGCCTTTCATGCAAAATGCCGTGGCCCGCAGCTTCAGCGCCCGCCACGGCTGTGGACGCATGGCCATGGATCTCTTGCGGGTCGCCTTGAGCGAGCACGCGCACTTGTCTGATAGCGCTGCGCGTGACGCGGCCAATGCCGTCATGCAGATGATGGGGCTGGACATCAGCGAAAGGGCAGGGGGGCGAGTCGAACAGGACCAGGCCGACCTGCGCCAGGCGCAACTGCGTCGCGTGCAGCAATACCTGGTTGAAAACCTGCACGATCCGGACCTGTCGCCGGCGACGGCAGCGGTGGCCTTGCGGGTGTCGCGCCGCTATCTGTACAACTTGTTTGCCCAGGCCGCCACCACGCCGGCCGATTTCATTCTGAGCGCGCGGCTTGAACGTAGCCGCCAGATGCTGGGCGACGCCGCGCAAACCGCCCGGCAGATCGGCGACATTGCCTTCCGGCATGGGTTTTCAGATGCGGCGCGGTTCAGCCACGCATTCCGCAACCGCTACGGCGTGTCGCCGTCGGAATACCGGCGCAAGGGATGCCTGCCCGGCGAGTCCGCCTGATACGGCTCGCACCCGCCAAAACGCGAAAAGGAGCCTGCGTGGGGCTCCTTTTCACATTTGACTGGTCGGAACGCCCTTAAAGGGTTTCCTCGTTGATCAGGTCTTCTTTGCCGTAGAACTTCACGCCGATGTAGATGCGCTCGCGGCCCTGGGCGCGGCGGTGCCGGTTGGTGTCGCGCAGCGAATAGACGCAGCCGCAATATTCCTGCTGGTAGAAGTTTTCGCGCTTGCTGATTTCGATCATGCGCGACGACCCGCCGCCCTTGCGCCAGTTGTACGTCCAGTAGATCAGGTCGTCATAGCGCGCGGCCGCGCGTTCGCCGCAGCCGTTGATCTGGTTCATGTCTTTCCAGCGCGAGATCCCGAGCGAGCTGGTGATGGTGTCGAAGCCATGTTCGTGGGCATACAGCGCCGTGCGTTCAAAGCGCATATCGAAGCAGGCCGTGCAGCGCTCGCCGCGCTCGGGGGCATTTTCCATGCCCTTGACACGATCGAACCAGTTGTCCATGTCGTAGTCAGCGTCGATGAATTCGATACCGTGCTGTTCAGCGAAACGGATATTTTCCTGCTTGCGGATCTCGTACTCTTTGACCGGATGGATGTTCGGGTTATAGAAGTAGATCGCGTAGTCGATGCCGGATGCGGTCATGGCTTCCATGACTTCGCCGGAACAGGGCGCGCAGCATGAGTGCATCAGCACTTTGCTGCGGCCGGTGGGCAGGTCGAGTTTGGGGCGCACGAGTTCGGACATGGCTGGCAGGCTAGTAAGGCGGAAAACTCCTTATTTTACGACGAGTTGCCGACTTTGCACGGGCTGCCGCCCAGGCGCGTCAGCCAACGCCGTCCCCGATTGCTTCAGCCGAACACCGCGCTCCAGAGTTCGCGTACGGCGGCGCGCTCGGCTTGCAGTTGGTCCGGGGCCACGCGGGCCTTTTCCACCCCCTGCATGCGCAACTGGTGCTGGATGCGGCGCAGCACGCGGTAAGCGTCGCCCGCGCGGGCCGCCAGGCCGGGGTCGATCAAGCCCGCTTCGCCCGCCAGGCGCAGCAGGGTGATATTGCCCAGGTTGCGCACCAGCATCGGGTGCGTGCCGGCATGGCATAGCACCAGGTACTGGGTCACGAATTCCACGTCGACCATGCCGCCGCTGTCGTGCTTCAGGTCGAATTTGCCGCTGCTATTCGGGTGGCCCGCATTGATCTTTGCTCGCATCGCCAGCACTTCGTCGCGGAGCGCGGCCGCATCGCGCGGCATCACCAGGATGGCTTCGCGGATCTGCTCGAAACGCTGGCCGACATCCAGGTCGCCCGACGCATAGCGGGCACGGGTCAGGGCCTGGTGCTCCCAGGCCCAGGCGTGTTTCTGCTGGTACTGCTCGAAGGCTTCGACGGAGACCGCCAGCAACCCAGCATCGCCATCCGGACGCAGGCGTAGGTCGACTTCGTACAGGCGGCCCGATGAGGTCATGGTGGACAACCATGACGTCATGCGCCGCCCCAATTTGGCGTAGACCTCGGAGGCGTCTTCGCGCGGATCGTCATAGAGGAACACCAGGTCCAGGTCCGACGCGTAACCCAGTTCCTTGCCGCCCAGCTTGCCGTAGGCGATCACGGCGAAGCGGGGCGCGGCGCCCTGGACTTTGTTCACCAGCGGCCAGGTGCGGCGGATGGCCTCGGTCAGCAGCAGATCGGCCAGCGCCGACAACTGGTCGGCCAGTTTTTCAACCGTCAGTTCGCCTTCCAGATCCTGCGCCAGCAGCTGGAAGCTGGCCTGGCGCTGTACGTCGCGCATCAGGTTCATCTGACGTTCGATGTCCGGATCGCCGTCGGGCAGGCGGCAGGCGTCCAGGTCGGCGCTCAGTTGGCGGGCAATCTGGGCGAAGTCCAGGGGCTCGAACAGCGTGCGCCAGTCGATCAGACTGTCGAGCAGCAGGGGGTGCTGCGTCAGGTACTGGGCCGCCCAGGGGCTGGCGGCCACCATGCGGGCCACGCGCGCCAGCGTGTCCGGATATTCCGCCAGCAGGGCCAGATAGGCGCTGCGCTGGGCGATTTTCTCGATCAGGTCGAAGAGACGCACGGCAGCGTCCAGCGGCGCCGTCGTCTGGCGGGCGGCGCGCAACGCGGCGGGCAGCAGGACCTCCATACGGCGCCGGCTGCTTTCCGGCAGGCTGCGGATGCGGTGGCTGCTCAGCAGCGTTTCGGTGCGGCGCAACAGGTCTTGGGCTTCGTCGCCGAAGGCTTGGCGGATCTGTTCGGCCAGTTCACATTCGCTGTCCACCTCGTCCGAGGCGGTGTTGCCGTTGGCTTCAGCCGCGCCGGCGCTGTCGTCGGTGTCCATGCCCACCATGCGGAACACGTTGCGAAAGGTCTGCGAGACGAATTGGCGGTGCGCCGTCAACGTGCTTTCGAAGTCCTCTGCGCTGAATCCCAGGGCGGCGGCCAGGCCGGCGCGCAGCGCGGGGTCGCCAGGCAGGAGGTGGGTTTGCTCGTCTTCGCGGTATTGCAGCGCGTGTTCGGTACGGCGCAGGAAGCGGTAGGCGTCTTCCAGGCGGCGCGCGTCTTCCTCGGGCACCAGGCCGGCGACGCATTCGGCGTGCAGCGCTTCCAGCAGCCCCCGCTTCTGCAATGCCGGCATGCGGCCGCCACGGATCAATTGGGCCAACTGCACCACGAATTCGATCTCGCGGATGCCGCCGTCGCCCAGCTTGATGTTGTTGGCGCTGTCGATGCCGTTGCGGGCCATGGCGCGGCGCTGCCAGTCCTGGCGGATGCGCTCGCGCAGGGCGCGCAGCGCGGCCAGCGCGTCGAAGTCGAAGTACTTGCGATACACGAAGGGCACCCGCAGGCTTTCGAGCTGCCGCGCCTGTGCGGAACTGTCGCTGCCCTCGAACGCCTGCCCTGGCATCAGGCGCGCCTTGAGCCACGCATAACGCTCCCACTCGCGGCCCTGGCCGATCAGGTAGTGCTCCAGCGCGTCCAGGCTCCAGGCCAGCGGGCCGGCGTCGCCGTCGGGGCGCAGGCGCAGGTCGGTCCGGAACACCTGGCCGTTCGCATCCACCTCGGACAGTACCGGCATCATGCGCCGCGTCAGGCGTCCGTAGAATTCGTGATGACTGATACGGCGCGGCCCGTCGGTGTCGCCTTCCTCGCCGTACAGCATGATCAGGTCGATGTCCGACGATACATTCAATTCGCAGCCGCCCAGCTTGCCCATGCCCACGATCAGCATTTCCTGGGGCTGGCCGGTAGCCGGATCCCGAGGCATGCCATGCACCGCCGCCAGGTCGGCGGCGACGCTGCGGTAGGCCGCAGCCACCGCAAGGTCCGCCAGCGTCGTCATCGCGCCGACCACTTCCTCGAGGGGGGCCAGGCCGGCCAGGTCGCGCACGATCAGCGTGCTGAACACGCGCTCCCGCAGTTTGCGCAGTACCTGGCGGCATTGGTCCACCGGTAGCACGGCGGGTGCGCCGAGGCCCGCCAGCTCGGCCTGCCACTCGGTCAACCGCTCGGGCGTGACGGGCTGGTGCACAGCGTCTTCCAGCCAGGCGGCCAGATCTGGATGGGCATCCAGGCGACGGCGCAGGTGGCCGGACCAGGCGAGGGCGGGGGCAAGCAAAGAGGGCGTGGACATGGCGATCAGGCGGGAGACGAAAAGGCGCGTTTCAGGTATAAGTGGGGACGATACCGCAAGACATATTCTCCTGCCCACCGATCCGTGTCTGTTTCAAAAAAAGTGCTCTGCTGCCTGTTCTGGGCGGCGCTGACTATATATAGCGTCGTGGCCGTCGGGCTCTTGGGCGTGCGCTATTGGGTCTTGCCGCGCGTGGACCAGTGGCGTCCCCAGATCGAAGCCTACGCCAGTCAGGCGTTGGGCGCGCGCGTCACGATCGGCGCCATCCGGGCGGACTGGCAGGGGCTCAATCCCAGGCTGGAACTGTCCTCCGTTCAAGTCCATGACGACGCGGCGGCGCCGGTGCTGGCGCTGCCGTCGGTTTCCGCGGTGCTCGCCTGGCGCAGCATCCTGACCCTGTCGCCCACTTTGCTGCGATTGCGCGTGGAGCAGCCCGAGCTGACCCTGCGCCGCGATGCAGACAACCACTTGTGGGTAGCCGGGCAAAGCATCGATCTGAACGCCAGCGATCACCGATCCGACCTGGACCATCCCGCGTTGCGCTGGTTGATCGCGCAGCGCGAGCTTCTGATCCGTGGCGCCCGGATCCACTGGCAGGACGAGATGCGCCAGGCGCCCGACCTGGTGCTCAGCAATGTCGATTTCCTGATCCGCAATGGCAGCTTGTCGCATCGTTTCGTGCTGCAGGCCGACGCCGACCCGGCGCTGGCTCGCAAAGTGGACCTGCGCGGAGAGTTCAACCGCAGCCTGTTCGCCGGCAACGCGTCCAACCCGGCCAACTGGAGCGGTCAGCTCTACGCCGCCATCGACGACGCCGAACCGCAGGCCTGGGCGCCCTGGGCGCCGCCGCCTCCCGTCAAGGGACGTATCAGCGGCCGGGCCTGGCTGCAATTGGACCGCGGCAAGTTCACCACGCTGACGGCGGACGTCGCCGCGCGCGGGGCTGGCTGGTCGGGCGCTGCCGATGCACCGGCGGTGCGTACCGGCTATGCCCAGGTCCGCGTCGAGGGCGCACCCGGCGATTTCATCCAAACCGATAGCGTGCCGCTGGAACGCAGCTCTGGCGCGGCGGATCTATCGGTCAAGGGACGCGTCGAGCAACTGCGCGTGGCGTTGCCCGGCGTGTTCGAGCAGCCCGAGCTGGTGGCCGACGAATTGGCGCTGGACGCTCAGATAAAAGGGGTCGATGCGCATAACTGGTTCGTGGATGTCAGCCAGTTGCGGGTGGCCAACGCCGATCTGGACGTCCGGCTGCAAGGCCAGTGGCGCAAAGAGGGCAAGACGGCGGCGGGCAGCGTCGATATGCGCGGCACCCTGGTGCGCGGCGCGATGAACGCGATCCACCGCTACCTGCCGCTGGAGGTGAATGCGGACGCGCGGGAATGGCTGGCCTCCGGCTTGCCCGCGGGCCAGATGGAATCGGCCGCCATTACGCTCAAGGGCGACCTGGACGATTTCCCCTACGCCGCTGCGGGTTCGACAGGCGAATTTGTCATCGCCGGCGCCTATACCGGCGCTAAGGTCGATTACGCGCCGGCGCGCGGCAGTCGCAAGGGCTGGCCAATGCTGGAGAACCTGTCCGGTAGCTTCCGGGTGGACAAGGTCAGTTTGGTGCTGGACAGCCCCGGCGGCGCGGTGGCCCGTACCGGGCCGGGCCAGACGGTGACGATGGGGGCGGTGACTGCCTCCATTCCCGATATGGAGCACCAGGCCGAATTGACCGTCAACGGCGACACCAGCGGCCCCGTGCCCGCCTATCTGGCGTTGGCTGAAAACTCGCCATTGGGCGGGTTGCTGGACGGTGCGCTGGACGAGGCCCGCGGCACCGGCAATTGGCGCATGCCGCTCAAACTGAAGGTGCCGTTGATGAACACGGACGACACCCAGGTCGAAGGCAAGATCCAGTTCACCGACAACACCTTTACCTTCATGCCGGAAATGCCCTTGCTCAGCCAGATGCATGGCGACCTGGATTTTTCGGAAAAAGGCGTGCATGCCAAGGAAATCCGCGCGCAATTCCTGGGCGGCTCGGTGAAGATCACCGGCAGCCTGGCCCAGCCCAAGGACGTCTTGCGATTCGATGGCGTTCTGGCGGGATCGGGCCTGACGCAAATCAGCAATACGCCGTCAATGGCGCGCTTTTCGGGCAAAGCCGCCTACAAGGGCACGGTCGGCTATCAGCGCGGTGGTTCGGTCGAACTGACGATGGAATCCGATCTGGTCGGCATGGCGATCAACATGCCCGCCCCGGTGGGCAAGCCCGCGTCGACCGCGCAGTTGCTCAAGCTGCAATGGGGCGCCGCGCAAGACCGAGGCGCCAAGGGCCGGCGCTGGCTGACCGCCAGCCTGGGCGAGAACATCAACGCGCTGTTCGAGCGTGATCCGGCGGATGCGGCGCCCTCGTATTTCGCACGGGGCACACTGGGCATTGGCCGGCCCGCCAGCCTGCCCGAGCGCGGCCTGAGCCTGAGCGCCAGCCTGCCGGAACTGGATATGGACGCATGGGAATCGGTGTCCGACGGCTTCAGTCCGCCGGCCGTCAAGGGGCGTGCCCCCGCCCGACCCCTGTTGCCGTCCGCCGAGCGCGTGAGCCTGGCCACGGGCGTCCTGCGCACCAGTGGCTATACGCTGAACGACTTGACTCTGTATGCCACTCGTCCAGCGCCAGCCCAATGGCGCGTGGACATCGAATCGCGCCAGGCGGCCGGTTCGCTGTCGTGGCGCGAGGCCTCGGGCGCCATCGCCGGCCAGATCACGGCCCGGCTCAAGCACCTGGCGCTGGGCGGCGCCGACGACTCCAACGAGGCCGACAAGGCGCTGTCTTCTGGCAGTGATTTGTCCGATATTCCCGCCATCGACCTGCAGGCCAAGGAATTCAAGCTGTACGGCAAGAATTTGGGCGAATTGCAGGTGCTGGGCACCAATCTCGAGCGGGGCCGGCAATGGCGCCTGGACAAGCTGTCGATCACCAATGACGCAGCCGCGCTGAACGCGACCGGCGCCTGGCTGCTCGAAGGGGCGGACCGGGGCCTGACGGTCGACGCCGCCGTGAAATTCGAGAATGTCGGCAGTTTCATGGACCGCATCGGCTTCGAGCACGTTGTGTCGGGCGGTACGGGCAGCATCAAGGGCAAGGCGACCTGGCGTAATCTGCCCTGGACCCACAATATCGCCGACGTGGTTGGACAGGCCGACATCAGCCTGGACAAGGGTCGCTTCATGCACGTGAATTCACGCACGGCGCGCCTGCTCGAGTTGCTGTCGCTGCAATCCTTGCAGCGCTTGGCCCGGCTGGACGTCAACCCGACCAACCTGCTGCGTGACGGCTTCCCGTTCGACACGGTCCGCGGGCAGGTCAAGCTTGCCGACGGTTCGCTCACCACCGAAGGCTACAAGCTGAACGGGCCGGTCGCCGCCATCGTGTTGGCCGGGGGCGTCAATATCGTGCAAGAACGCTGGAACCTGAAGGCGGTGGTGATCCCCAACCTGGATGCCAGCGGGGCGGCAATGGTGACGGCGCTTGCGGTCAACCCGCTGATCGGCCTGGGGGCGTTTGTGACGCAGTGGCTGCTCAAGCAGCCGTTGGCCCGGGCCATGACCATGGAATATGCCGTCACGGGCAGTTGGGACGATCCGCAGATTGATCCCATCGACAGCTCGGGCAAGCCGGCGCCCAAGCAGACACCCAAGCCGACGCCCAAGCCGGGCAGCCTGGAAGAATTCATCGAACATTGATCCGGCTGGCCCTCACCGGGCCTGACATTGGGATACAGACAGTACAGACTGCAACGCGGCCCTGCCTATAAGCTGCGTCCTTCCCAATACTGATGGAGCTGTCACATGCTCAAGTCCCGGATCCGCATGGCAACGGTGGTCGCCTTGATGAGTGTTTCCGCCTGGGCTCAAGCCCAAAGCTTGGCCCTGCCCACCGTTCCCGAGGCGACGGATGCGATTGTCGAGATGTTCTCGGGCTCCGGCCTGTCGCGCCCGTCCAAGGTCAAACTGGGCACCTGCGTGGCTGCGGAAGAGGCCACCCATTCGGGGCAGGTCGCCTGCACCGTGGCGGTGACGATGGGCGCCGCGGTCAACGAGAGCCAGCTCGATTTCTACAAGCAGGGGAAAAAATGGAAGGCCCAGCCCAGCTCCTCCCAGGACAAGTTGCCGTTCCCCGATCCCAAATTGAATTGAGCGCCGGCCCATAATGCATTTGGCGAGGATTGCCCTGGGGCAATCCTCGCCAAATCAACTTATGTCGCGCGAGCCGGCTTACTTCTTCTTCATCATGTCGAAGAATTCGGCATTGGTCTTGGTGGCGCGCATCTTGTCCAGGATGAATTCCATCGATTGGACTTCGTCCATGTCGTGGATGAACTTGCGCAGGACCCAGACCTTCTGCAGCAGATCCGGAGCGATCAGCAGTTCTTCGCGACGGGTACCCGACTTGTTCAGGTTGATCGACGGGTAGACGCGCTTTTCAGCCAGGCGGCGCTCAAGGTGGACTTCGGAGTTGCCGGTGCCCTTGAATTCTTCGTAGATGACTTCGTCCATGCGGCTGCCGGTTTCGATCAGCGCCGTGCCCAGGATGGTCAGCGAACCGCCTTCTTCCAGGTTGCGGGCGGCGCCGAAGAAGCGCTTGGGCCGTTGCAGGGCATTGGCGTCCACGCCGCCGGTCAGCACCTTGCCGGAAGCCGGCACCACGGTGTTGTAGGCGCGGGCCAGGCGGGTGATCGAGTCCAGCAGGATCACCACGTCCTTCTTCATTTCGACCAGGCGCTTGGCCTTTTCGATGACCATTTCAGCGACCTGCACGTGGCGGGTGGCGGGTTCGTCGAAGGTCGATGCGACCACTTCGCCGCGCACCGTGCGCTGCATTTCGGTCACTTCCTCGGGGCGCTCGTCCACCAGCAGGACGATCATGACGGCGTCGGGGTAGTTGGTGGTGATGGCGTGCGCGATGTGCTGCATCATCACCGTCTTGCCGGACTTGGGGCTGGCGACGATCAGGCCGCGCTGGCCCATGCCGATGGGGGCGAAGACGTCAAGAATGCGGCCCGTGAGGTTCTCTTCGCTCTTGATGTCCCGTTCCAGGCGGATGGTGCGGTTCGGGTGCAGCGGCGTCAGGTTTTCGAACATGATGCGATGCTTGATCGCTTCCGGCGCCACGCCGTTGACCTTGTCCACCTTCACCAGGGCGAAATAGCGCTCGCCGTCCTTGGGCGTGCGCACTTCGCCTTCGATCGAGTCGCCGGTGTGCAGGTTGAAGCGGCGGATCTGGGACGGCGAGATGTAGATATCGTCCGTGCTGGCCAGATACGAGGTCTCGGGCGAGCGCAGGAAACCAAAGCCATCGGGCAGGACTTCCAGCACGCCGTCGCCAAAGATCTGCTCGCCCTGCTTGGCGCGCCGTTTCATGATGGCGAACATCAGCTCCTGCTTGCGCAGGCGGTTGGCGTTCTCGATTTCCAGGCCAGCGGCCATTTCCAGCAGCTGCGAGACATGCAGCGCCTTCAGTTCGTTGAGGTGCATCGCGGTGGGTGTTTGGGGGAAAGTGAAGGAGAGTTCTGGCGGCGCGCCACGGACGGGCTCACGCGGTATTGAATGAGCGCCGCCCCGAGGGCGGCGCCTTCGTTCACGGCACGCGGTTTACAGCGCGCCGTCCAGGAATGCGGTCAGTTGCGACTTCGACAGCGCGCCAACTTTGGTGGCGGCGGCTTGGCCGTCTTTAAAGAGCATAAGGGTGGGAATGCCGCGGATGCCGTACTTGGTGGCGGTGCCCTGGTTTTCGTCAACGTTCAGCTTGGCGATCGTCAGGCGGCCGGCGTACTCGGTGGCGACTTCTTCCAGGATCGGGGCAATCATCTTGCAGGGGCCACACCAGGCAGCCCAGTAGTCCACCAGCACCGGCTGGCCGGATTTCAACACATCGGCATCGAAGCTCGCGTCACTGACGTTCTTGATTTGGTCGCTCATGATGGTGATTCTCGGTTCGGCAGCAAAAGGCGCGTAAAAAAGGGACGCGCCTTGCCGTTGTTCTTGTTTGTGGAATGGATTAAAGCATACCACTGTCAATAACAACAGGCATACTACTGTTTATAACAACAGTATTCGCCGCTTTTGTGTAGGATATCGCGGCGCAGTTATCGCGATCCGGCGCATTGAACCCGGATCCGCTGGCTGTGTCTCTATCGTCATCCTACCGAATTCGGAGCTGGTCAGGTCGTGCGCATCCCACCCGGAGCCGCGCAGAATCTGGGCTTATCCGTAAAATGTCGGTTTTTTTCCACAGATGTTGGGGATAACTTGGCCACTCCACGTTACACCGAGGCGTCCATTCGCGTCCTGAAGGGGCTGGAGCCCGTGCGCCAGCGCCCGGGCATGTACACCCGCACCGAAAATCCTCTGCACGTCGTGCAGGAGGTCATTGATAACGCCGCAGACGAGGCCTTGGCCGGCTACGGCAAACAGATACAAGTCACGCTGCATATCGACGGCAGCGTTTCCGTCGAAGACGACGGCCGCGGCATTCCCGTCGGCCTGCACCCCGAAGAACACGCTCCCGTGGTGGAGCTGGTGTTCACCCGCCTGCACGCGGGCGGCAAATTCGACAAGGCCGGCGGCGGCGCCTACGCGTTTTCCGGCGGCCTGCACGGCGTCGGCGTGTCCGTCACCAACGCCCTGGCCACCCGGCTGGAAGTCGTGGTCTGGCGCGATGGGTCGGTCAACCGTCTGGTTTTCAAGGGCGGCGATGTTGCCGAACCCCTGGCGCCCTACGACCAGGGCGGCCGCAAGAAGTCCGGCACCCGCGTGCGGGTCTGGCCCGACGCCAAATACTTCGACAGCCCCAATATCCCGCTGGGCGAGCTGACGCACCTGTTGCGCAGCAAGGCCGTGCTGTTGCCGGGCGTGAAGGTCTCGCTGGTCAATGAAAAGACCGGCGACACCAAGACCTGGCAATACCAGGACGGCCTGCGCGGCTACCTGGCCGAGGCGCTGTCCGGCGCCGAACTCATGGTGCCGTTCTTCGAAGGCGAGCAATACGCCGGTGCCGACCACGAAAACTTCGCCGAAGGCGAGGGCGCCCAATGGGTCGTGGCCTGGACCGAAGACGGCAACGCGGTGCGCGAGTCGTACGTCAACCTGATCCCCACGCCGGCCGGCGGCACCCACGAATCGGGCCTGCGCGAAGGCCTGTTTTCCGCGGTCAAGGGTTTTGCCGAACTGCACAGCCTGCTGCCCAAGGGCGTCAAGCTGCTGCCTGAGGACGTGTTCGCCCGCGCCAGCTTCGTGCTGTCGGCCAAGGTGCTGGACCCGCAATTCCAGGGCCAGATCAAGGAACGCCTGAACAGCCGCGACGCCGTGCGCCTGGTGGGCGGGTTCGCCAAGAGCGCGCTCGACCTGTGGCTGCACAGCAATGTCGAATACGGCAAGAAGCTGGCCGAACTCGCCATCCGCCAGGCGCAGGCGCGCCAGCGTTCGGCGCAGAAGGTCGAAAAGCGCAAGAGTTCCGGCGTGGCGGTGCTGCCCGGCAAGCTGACCGACTGCGAATCCAGCGACGCCACCCGCACCGAGGTCTTCCTGGTCGAGGGCGATTCGGCCGGCGGCTCGGCCAAGATGGGCCGCGACAAGGAATTCCAGGCCATCCTGCCGCTGCGCGGCAAGGTGCTCAATTCCTGGGAAGTGGACCGCGATCGCCTGTTCGCCAACAACGAAATCCATGACATTTCCGTCGCGATCGGCGTGGACCCCCACGGCCCGAACGACACGCCGGACCTGTCGGGCCTGCGCTACGGTCGCATCTGCATCCTGTCCGACGCCGACGTCGACGGCTCGCACATTCAGGTGCTGCTGCTGACGCTGTTCTATAAGCACTTTCCCAAGCTGGTCGAAGCCGGAAACGTGTACGTGGCCAAGCCGCCGCTGTTCCGCCTGGACGTGCCGGCGCAGGGCAAGCGTCCGGCGCGCAAGATCTACTGCCTGGACGAGGGCGAGCTGGAAGCCGCGCAGGACAAGCTGCGCAAGGAAGGTTCGCGCGAAGGCGCCTGGGCGGTCAGCCGCTTCAAGGGCCTGGGCGAAATGAACCCCGAACAGCTCTGGGAAACCACCATGAACCCGGACACGCGCCGGTTGTTGCCGGTGGGCTATGGCGACCAGACCCCCGAAGACACCACCCGCATGTTCGACATGCTGATGGGCAAGGGCGAGTCCTCGCAGCGCCGCGCCTGGATCGAAGAGAAGGGCAACCTGGCGGAGCTGGACATCTGATGTCGTTGCCCTCGTCCCCGCCGCCGTCCGCCGCCATGGCGGTCGACCTGACCGCCGACGACTACGCCGAATTCGCGGCCTATGTGTACAAGCGGCCCGAATTGCGCCGCCGCCGCTACCTGTCGCACCTGCGTTTCGCGGTGTTGATGGTGGTGGTCCTGCTGGGCTACCTGGTCTGGCAGACCTGGGACGGGCATGGCCCGAACTGGGGCCTGCTGCTGCCGGTGTACTTCGAGGGGCTGGCGGTCGGCCTGGGCATCCTGGCGCTGCTGGCGCTGGCCTACGAGTTCGTGCTGCCGGGACTGGTGCGCATGAACACGCGCCGCATGCTGGCCAAGCGGCCGGACGGGATGTTCCTGGGACGTCACCAGCTGGTCTTCGGCGCCGACGGCATCGAGGACAGCATCGCCGACGCCTCGGGGCGCATCGACTGGGTCGACGTGCGGCGGGTCGAGGAAACGCCGCAGCATCTGTATGTCATCCTGGGGACGCTGCAGGGCGTGATCATTCCCAAGCGCGGGCAGGACGCCGCCACGCTGGACGCGGTGCGGGCCCAATTGCGCGAGCACGTGGCCGACTCCCAGCTGCTGGGCGCCGCGCGTTCCCAATGACGCCGTTTCAATGAATTTGTCTACCTGAAACCATCATGACCGACAGCAATCAACAAGGTTTGTTCGACGCCACGCCCGAAGAGGGCGGCGATGCCGCCATCACCCTGGCGCGCTATGCCGAACAGGCCTATCTGGACTACGCAGTGTCCGTTGTGCGGGGCCGGGCCCTGCCGGACGTGGGCGATGGGCAAAAGCCCGTGCAACGCCGCATCCTTTACGCCATGCAAGCCATGGGGCTTGCGGCTGGCGCCAAGCCCGTGAAGTCCGCGCGCGTCGTGGGCGACGTGCTGGGCAAGTACCACCCCCACGGCGACCAGGCCGCCTATGACGCCATGGTGCGGATGGCGCAGGATTTCTCGCTGCGCTATCCGCTGATCGACGGCCAGGGCAACTTCGGTTCGCGCGACGGCGACAACGCCGCCGCCATGCGATACACAGAAGCCCGCCTGACGCCCATCGCCAAGCTGCTGCTTGACGAGCTGGACGAGGGCACCGTGGATTTCGTGCCCAACTACGACGGCAGCCAGCAAGAGCCGCAGATGCTGCCGGCGCGCCTGCCGGTCATGCTGCTCAATGGCGCATCGGGCATCGCGGTCGGCATGGCCACCGAAATCCCGCCGCACAACCTGCGCGAAGTGGCGCAGGCCTGCGTGGCGCTGATCAAGCAGCCGCAACTGCCGGACGCCGAGCTGTTCGGCATGATCCCCGGCCCGGACTTCGCTGGCGGCGGCCAGATCATCACGCCGGCCGCCGACATCGCCCAGATCTACGCCGGCGGGCGCGGCTCGCTCAAGGTGCGGGCGCGCTGGCAGTTCGAGGAAATGGCGCGCGGCCAGTGGCAGTTGGTGGTCACCGAGCTGCCGCCCGGCACCTCGTGCCAGAAGGTGCTCGAAGAAATCGAGGAAATCACCAATCCCAAGGTCAAGAGCGGCAAGAAGAGCCTGACGCCCGAGCAGACGCAGGCCAAGGCCGTGATGCTGAACCTGCTGGACGCGGTGCGCGACGAATCCGGCAAGGACGCCGCCGTGCGCCTGGTGTTCGAACCCAAGACCTCGCGCGTCGACCGCGACGAGTTCGTCAACACCCTGCTGGCGCAGACCAGCATGGAAAGCAGCGCCTCGGTCAACCTGGTCTGCATTGGCACCGACGGCCGTCCGCGCCAGAAGGGCCTGCGCGACATCCTGGCCGAATGGCTGGCGTTCCGCACCAATACCGTGCTGCGCCGCACCCGCTTCCGTCTGGACAAGGTCATCGACCGCATCCACGTGCTGGAAGGCCGCATGGTGGTCTACCTGAACGTGGAAGAGGTCATCCAGACCATCCGTGAATCCGATGAGCCGCGCGCGGCCCTGATGGAACGCTTCAAGCTGTCCGAGCGGCAGGCCGAAGACATCCTGGAAATGCGCCTGCGCCAGTTGGCCCGCCTGGAAGGCTTCAAGATCGAGAAAGAGCTTGAAGAAAAGCGCAAGGATCAGATCGCGCTGGAAGAACTGCTGGAAAATCCCAACACCCTCAAGCGCCTGCTGATCAAGGAAATCGAGGGCGACGCCAAGCAGTACGGCGACGAACGCCGCACGCTGATCGAAACCGCCGAACGCGCCGTGCTCGAAACTAAGGTGCTGGACGAGCCGGTCACCGTGGTGGTGTCGCAAAAGGGCTGGTTGCGCGCCCGCCAGGGCCACGGCCATGACGCGTCCCAGTTCGCCTTCAAGCAGGGCGACGACATGTACGGCGCCTTCGAATGCCGCACCACCGACACGCTGATCGCCATGGGCGACAACGGCCGCGTCTATTCGGTGCCGGTGGCCAGCCTGCCGTCGGCGCGCGGTGACGGGCAGCCGGTGACAACCATGATCGACCTGGAAAGCGGCACCCGCATCGTGCACACGATCGCGGCGGCGCCCGACAGCCGCTGGCTGTTGGCCACGCGCGGCGGCTACGGTTTTTCGGCCAAGCTGTCGGACATGACGGGCCGTCAGCGCGCCGGCAAGCAATTCATCACGCTGGAAGCGGGCGATGAGCTGCTGCGTCCGGTGCCGCTGTTCGAAGGCGCCAAGCAGTTGGCCCTGCTGTCGCAAAAGGGCAAGTTCCTGGTATTCGGGCTGGACGAGGTCAAGTCGCTGTCCGGCGGCGGGCGCGGCACCATCCTGATGGGGCTGGATGGCGCCGACAAGCTGGAACAGACCGTGCCGATCGGCGCGCTGGGCCTGCGCGCCGCGGGCATCTACCGCAACAAGCACACCGAAGACATCCTGGTTGGCGAGGCGTTGGCGGTCTATGTCGGCAAGCGCGCGCGCAAGGGGCGGGCGCTGGACGTGCGGCCCAAGCAGCCGCTGCTGTCGCCCGTGCTGGCTTGATTGCGCCAGATTGGCGCGGCATGGCTCAAAAGCGGACCCTGCGGGGTCCGCGTTTTATTGGCGCGATGGACTTGACTCAACCTGAAGCGTCGATATTTAATAGATAGATCAATCAGTCTATTAATTAACCCCATCGCACGAGCCTATGCGAAAAGTCGATCCCGCCAAGCAGCACGAGCGTCGCCGCCAGATTCTGGCCGCCGCCGCTGAGTGCTTTGCCGAAAATGGCTTTCATGCCACCTCCACCGCGCAGATCTGCGCGCGCGCATCGATGAGCCCCGGCAACCTGTTTCACTACTACGCCAGCAAAGCCGAGATTATCGAGGCCTTGATCGCGTCCGATACCGAAGCGTTGCGGGAACGTCAGCAGGCCGCCAGCGCCGCACCTGACGCACGCGCCGCCCTGGCGGGCTGGGTCGGCGACAACCTGGCCCAATACCAGGATCCCGGCTTTGTGCGACTGGGCATGGAAGTGCTGGCCGAGGCGGTGCGCAATCCGCGGGTCCATGCGCTGGTGATGGCCAATGAAAACGAACGCAAGGCGGCGCTGATGGCGTTGCTGGCGGCCGTGTGGCGCGATGTGGCGCCCCATGCGTTGCCGCGGCCTCTGGCGGAAATGGCGGACTTGCTGCTGTTGCTGCTGGATGGCATCTACAGCCGTTCGGTGGTCGATCCCCGGTTCGATGCCACTGCGGGCAGTCGGCTGCTCGATGCCGCGCTGCAGGGCTGCCTGCCGCCGTCATTGTCAGGGAATGATCTGGCGGGAGGCCGTTCATGAGGTCCGTTCAGCAGGTGCAGCCGGATCTGCCTCTGGACGCGTTGCCCGCACAAGGCCAGCCGCAGCGGCAGCCGGCCTCGCCAGGGGCGCCGCAGCGTCTGGCGCAGGTTGATGCGCTGCGCGGATTCGCGCTGTTCGGCATTCTGGTGGTCAACATCGGCGTGTTCGCGTCGCCGTTTTACGGCAGCGGGATCGCCGATCCGGGGTTCTCGCGGCTTCAGGATCTGGTGGTGGGCTGGCTGACCGCCTGGTTGTTCGAGACCAAGTTCTATTTGTTGTTCTCGTTCCTGTTTGGCTACAGCTTTACCTTGCAGATGGCTGCGGCCGAGCGTAGCGGGGCAGCCTTTGCGCCGCGCTACCTGCGGCGATTGGCAGGGTTGGCCGTGCTTGGGCTGGCGCATGCGTTGCTGTTTTACCAGGGCGACATCCTGCTGACCTATGCCGTGCTGGGAGGCGCCTTGATGCTCTGCCGGAATATGGATGCTGGCCGTGCGCTGCGGATCGCACTGAGCCTGATGGTGCTGGTGTCGCTGGCGTGGGCGGCTCTGGGGCTCCTGGGTTTGCTGGATCCCCCCAGCCCCGAAGAACTGGGCCAGTATGCGGTCGAAGCGCAGGCCGCCATCGGCGCATATCGCGGCACCATCGCGACGACCATCGCCCAGCACTGGTACGAGCTGACCACCCGGATCTGGGGCGTCATCGTGATGGTGCAAGGGCCGTTCGTCTTCGCGATGTTCCTGGCGGGCTACGCCTTGGGGCGGCATCAGGCGCTGGCCGATCCCTGGCGCCAGCCGCGCGTGCTGTGGTTGTTGTGCGCGCTGGGCGTGTTGCCGGGCTTGGCCGGGTCCGCCGCTTACGCGACTTCTTCCCTGGCAACGGTGTCGCGGATCTGGGAACTGTCTGGCCTGGCGCTGGATCTGTTGACCGCTCCCTTGCTTAGCATGTCGTATGCTGCGGCCTTGCTGTTGGCGATGCGCACGCGGCCGGGCGCCGGGCTGGCTCGTTGGCTGGCGCCGGCTGGCCGCATGGCCCTGACCAACTACCTGATGCAGTCGGTGGTGTGCGCGTGGATCTTCACGGCGTGGGGGCTGCGGCTGTCCGGCAGCGTGTCGCCAGGTATGGCGTTCCTGATCGCCGTGACGATTTTCCTGGTCCAGTTGCCGCTGTCGGCATGGTGGCTGCGTCGTCACGCATACGGCCCGGTCGAATGGTTCTTGCGGGCCCTGACCATCGGCGCGTGGCCGGCCTGGCGGCGAGCGCCGGCGCAGCGGGATACGGGCGGCTAGGGGCCGCCGGGACAGCCGCCGAGGCGGCTAAGGGCTGGCTCGGCAGTAAGGCCGATGGCGGGCGGCCAAGCCGGCCATCGATCCAGGTTCAGCGCGCGGCGTCGGCGATAGCCGCGTCGATCGCGCCGGCCAACCGCTCGGTCAATTGGTCCAATTCATCATCCGAGACGATGAAGGGCGGGGCCAGCAGCACGTGATCGCCCTGGCGGCCGTCGATGGTGCCGCCCATGGGGTAGACCATCAGGCCGCGCGCCATGGCCTCGCGCTTGACGCGCGCATGCAGCGACAGGGCCGGATCGAACGTCGCTTTGCTGGTGCGGTCGCGCACCAGTTCCACGCCCATGAACAGCCCGCGCCCTCGGATATCACCCACATGCGGGTGCTCGCCCAGCGCCTGTTGCAGCCGCTGGCGCAGGCCATCGCCCTGGGTGCGCACGCGCGCCAGCAGGTTGTCGCGCCGGATCACTTGCTGCACCGCCAGCGACGCCGCGCAGGCGGTGGCATGGCCCAGATAGGTGTGGCCGTGCTGGAAGAATCCGCTGCCCTGCTGGATTGCCTGCACGATGCGTTCCTGCGCCATCACCGCGCCGATCGGCTGGTAACCGCCGCCCAAGCCTTTGGCGATGGTGATCAGGTCGGGCGTCACGCCTTCTTGCTCGACGGCATACAGGGTGCCGGTGCGACCCATGCCGCACATCACTTCATCGGCGATCAGCAGCACGCCATGACGATCGCAGACCTCGCGGATGCGGCGGAAATAGCCGGGCACAGCGGTTACCGCGCCGGACGTGGCGCCCACCACGGGTTCGGCCACGAACGCCATCACGGTATCCGAGCCCAGCCGCTCAAACGTCTGGTCCAGTTCCTGCGCCAATCGTTCCGCGTACTGGTCATCGGTTTCGCCGGCGCGCTGGTCGCGGTAGGCGTAGCAGGGCGACACGTGTTCCACGTCGATCAGCAGCGGGGCGAATTGCGTGCGGCGCCAGGCGTTGCCGCCCACGGCCAGCGCGCCCAGCGTGTTGCCGTGATAGCTCTGGCGCCGTGCCACGATGTGGCGGCGCTGCGGCTGGCCGGTTTCAACGTAGTACTGGCGCGCCATCTTCAACGCGGCCTCGATGGCTTCCGAGCCGCCCGACACGAAGTAGGCGTGCGACGTACCCGCAGGGGCATCGGCCACCAGCATCGCGGCCAGTTCTTCGGCGACTTGGGTCGTGAAAAAGCCGGTGTGGGCGTAGGCCAGCGCATCGATCTGCGCGTGCATCGCGGCTTGCACGTCGGGATGGTTATGCCCCAGGCAAGAGACCGCGGCGCCGCCCGAACCGTCCAGATAGGCGCGTCCGTCCTGGTCATACAGCCAGACGCCCTGGCCGCGCACCGCGACGGGCGGCGTGCTGCGCAGGGAACGATGTAGAACGCGGGTGCTGGTCATGGCTGGGGTCTCCAAGGCTTGGAAAACAAAAGGGGGCGTCGCAGGGCAATGATTCAAGCGGGTAATGCAAAACGGCAATTCAAACGAGGGCATAACGCGGGTAATTCAAGCGGCAAGCTCATTCGGCCGGCGATGCGCGGCCACGTTTGCGCGGCGCCTCGCGCCAATAGGCGCCGTCCGTCTGCAACCGGTGTTCGATTTCGGCCAGGCGCTGCAGCATTTCGTCGCCGCCGCGGGCCGCCAGCCGCGCGATCAGGTGTTCGGCCAGGCCCAACAGGCCGGCGGTGCTGTGAAAGAAAGAGCCGGGACCGCGCTGCGCAGACGCATCGGGGCCCGCATGGGTCGCAGGCGGGTCATCGGGGCGCGTGAAGCGCAGCACATGGTCCGCGGCTTGCGCCACCGGATTGGAGGCGCTGTCGGTCAGCGCCAGCACCGTAACGCCGCGGGCCGCGATCTGGCGGGTCAGTTGCACGGTGGCCGCCGGGTAGGGCGCTTGAGACACCACCACCAGCGCATCGCCCTGCTGCAGGCTGTCTGCGTCTTCCGCCGAGGCGCCGCCCAGGCCGTCGATCAGGATGCCGTTGCGGCGCACCAAGTGGTACGCGTAGCGCATCTGGAAGGCGATGCCGAACGCCGAGCGCGTGCCCAGGAAGCCAACCTGGCGGGCCTTCAGCAGCGCGTCGACGGCCGCATCGAATGCGGTTGGGTCATTGGCCTGCCATACCGACGCCAGGGCCGCCGTTTGCAATTGGGTGAGGGTGTCGTGGCCGTCGCCGCCCGATTGTGCCGCGTGCGAGGCCTGCAGGCGCGCCGCGCGGTCACGCAAGCTGGCGTCGGACGCGCCGGCCAGCGCGCGCTGGAACGGGGCGCGGAAAGCCTCGTAACTGTCGTGGCCGGCGGCGCGGGCCAGCCGCAGCATGGTGGCGGGCGACACGCCCACGGCTTGCGCCTGGCGGCGCATCGACCACAAGCCGACCTGTGCCGGATTGGCCAGCACCCAACGCGCCGCGCGCTGCATTTCGGCGGGGAGCCCGCTGCTGATCTCGCGTAGATGTTCTTGCAAGGCGGCAATCACGATGGCGGTGGGAATGAATGAGGAATAAAACAAATGCTACATCGTTATTTAAGTAAAAAACAGATGTTTTATTTGCGATCTGTACGATCGCTTCGACAAACCGTAACGTCGGCTGCGCCCTGGGAACGCCCCTGGGGACATGACGGGCAATAGCGCGGAAATGATTACAAAATGGGCGGCGATCGGGTTTGACACAGGGGTGGGGCACCCATATCATTCGTATAGAAATCAATTTAGCTGAACTAATTCAGTCATGAATAAACAGACCGTAACCGACCCCGCGCAGCAATACGACCTGCGCATCCTGCGGGCGCTGCGCCGGATCACGCGATCCATTGCGTTGCATTCGCGCCAGCTGTCCGCGGTGAGCCACATTACCGCGCCGCAGCTGATGTGCCTGCGCACGGTCATTGCAAACGGGCCGCTGACGGCCACGGCGATCAGCCGCGAGATCCACGTCAGCCCCAGCACGGTCGTCGGCATTCTCGACCGCCTGGAAGACAAGGGCCTGATCCGCCGCGAGCGCGGCCGCGAAGATCGCCGCATCGTCTTCGTGACGGCCACCGATGCCGGCCGCGAAGTCGCGCAGCAGGCGCCGTCGCCGCTGCAGAAGCACCTGGCCGACGCGCTCAACGCGTTGCCGGAGCTGGAGCAGGCCACCATCACCCTGTCGCTCGAGCGCATCGTCGCGCTCATGGAAGAAGAGAGCGGGGTGGCGACGGAAACCCAGGGCGACGTCTCGTCGCCCATCCTCGAGGTGCCCACGGGTGGCGCGCCTCCCGAATCAGGATTGGTTGTATGAGAGCAAACGAACTGAACGACCCTACGACCTCAAGTGCCGTGGCGCCGGCGGCGGGCAGCAAAACGCATCTGTTGCGTGAGCCCCGCCGCAAGGACGGCGCCGCGATCCACCAGCTCATTTCCGAGTGCCCGCCACTCGACCTCAATTCCCTGTACGCGTACCTGCTCCTGTGCGAGCACAACCGCGGCACCTGCGTCCTGGCCGAAAGCGCCGGTGGACGCATCGATGGATTTATCTCCGCTTACGTGCTTGCCGACAGGCCCGACGTGTTGTTCGTCTGGCAGGTCGCCGTGCACACCCGCGCACGCGGCCAACGGTTAGGCCGCGCCATGCTTCGGGAGCTCTTGCAACGCAAGGGACTCGAGCATGTTCGTCATCTTGAAACCACGGTGGCGCCTGACAACCAGGCATCGCGCCGCACCTTCGCCGGCCTGGCCGGCGAGCTGGGCGCCCACGTTTCCGAACAGCCTTTCTTCGATCGGCAATTGTTCGGCGGCGCGGACCATGACGACGAGATGTTGTTGAGGATAGGCCCGTTCACCCTGCCCGCCCCCTAGGCGGCAACGCGGTTCTGTCGAAAACCGGGATGGCTTTGACGCATCCGGATGCGCCCGGCGCGCATGCGGAAGGGATCTGGCCGTCTGTCAACTTATGAGATGAAAGGGAGGATTAATCACATGGACTTGAAAATCTTTGACCGGATGGAGTCGGAAGTACGGGGCTACATCCGTTCGTTTCCCGTGATCTTCAGCCAGGCCAGGGGCTCGACGCTGATCGACGAGGACGGTGGCGAATACATCGATTTCTTCAGCGGCGCCGGCACCTTGAATTACGGCCACAACAATCCGGTGCTGAAGGAAAAACTGCTGGAATACGTGCAGTCCGATGGCGTGGTCCACGGCCTGGACATGGCCACCAGCGCCAAGAAGAAATTCCTTGAAACCGTCGACCGCGTGCTGCTCAAGCCGCGCAACTGGCAATACACCCTGCAATTCACCGGTCCCACCGGCACCAACGCGGTCGAGGCGGCGCTGAAGATCGCGCGCCAGGTGAAAGGGCGTCCCAATGTGATTTCCTTCACGCATGGCTTTCACGGCGTCAGCGGCGGTTCGCTGGCGGTGACCGCCAACATGAAGTTCCGCGACGCGTCTGGCTACCCGTTGGCCAACACCACGTTCATGCCCTATGACGGCTACTTCGGACCGGACGTGGACACCATGGCCTACCTGGAGCGCATGCTGGAAGACCCCAGCAGCGGCATGGACAAGCCCGCCGCCGTCATCGTGGAAACGGTGCAGGGCGAGGGCGGCGTCAACGTGGCCACCCTGCGCTGGCTCAAAGAGCTGGACAAGCTGT
Source organism: Achromobacter xylosoxidans (assembly GCA_040396375.1). Lineage (GTDB taxonomy): Bacteria > Pseudomonadota > Gammaproteobacteria > Burkholderiales > Burkholderiaceae_B > Achromobacter > Achromobacter xylosoxidans_D. The sequence goes on along the minus strand of JBEBOQ010000023.1, from coordinate 33,777 downwards.
GCAAGCGCCACGACATGCTGCTGATCGTGGACGACATCCAGGTCGGCTGCGGCCGCACCGGCACCTTCTTCAGCTTCGAGGCCGCCGGCATCCGCCCGGACATCATCACGCTGTCCAAGTCGCTGTCGGGCTTCGGCCTGCCGATGTCGCTGGTGCTGATGAAGCCCGAGCTGGACGTCTGGAAACCCGGCGCCCACAGCGGCACTTTCCGCGGCAATAACCTGGCGTTCGTCACCGCCACCCAGGCGCTGGAGACCTACTGGGCCAACACCGCGTTCACCGCCGAGATCCAGCGCAAGGAGCGCCTGGTGCGCGACTGGCTGGAAAACCTGGTCCACAGCTATCCCAACGCCGGCCTGTCGGTGCGTGGCCGCGGCCTGATCCAGGGCCTGGTGTGCAACAGCACCCCGGCGCTGGCCAACCGCATCGCCGCCAACGCGTTCAAGCGTGGCGTGGTCATCGAAACGTCGGGCGCGCATGACGAAGTACTGAAGCTGCTGCCGGCCCTGACCATCGAGGAAGAACTGCTGAGCAAGGGCCTGGATGTGATCGAGGCCAGCGTGGCCGACGCGCTGGCCGAAGAAGGGCAGTCCGCCCGCATTCTGAAATTTGGAGGAAAACGTCAATGATCGTACGCAATGTCAAAGATGTGATCGGCACCGCCGACGAAGTCCGCACCGATACCTGGGTCAGCCGCCGCGTGCTGCTGAAAAAGGACGGCATGGGCTTCTCCTTTCACGAAACCACCATCTTTCCGGGCGGCCGTACCCATATCCACTACAAGAACCATCTTGAAGCGGTGTGGTGCATCGAAGGCGACGGCTCCATCGAGACCATCGCGGACGGCAAGAAGTACGAACTGGGCCCCGGCGTGGTCTACGCCCTGAACGAACATGACGAGCACTGGCTGTGCGGCGGCAAGGAGCCGCTGCGCGTCATCTGCGTCTTCAACCCGCCGCTGACCGGCCAGGAAGTGCATGACAAAGAGGGCGTCTACGCCCTGCCTGAAGCCGAAGCCCAAGCGGCCTGATACAAGGAGGTTCGCATGATCTCACCTGCGCAGGATCCGTACGCCTCCCGTACGGATCGAAGTTCCGCCATCATTTCCCGCCAGGATCCGGTGGTCTATGGAGAAGGCAAGTACGCCGACGCCCTGAGCGGCGAGCAGATCGGCAGCTACGAGCGCGATGGTTTCCTGCTGCTGGAGAACCTGTTCTCCGAAGCCGAAGTGCGGGCGTTGTCGGCCGAGGTCGAGCGCATGACGCGCGACCCGTCGATCGTGCGCCGCGAGGAGTCGATCACCGAGCCCGGCAGCAACGCCGTGCGCTCCATTTTCATGGTGCACGTCCTGAACCCCGTGCTGGCGCGCCTGGTGCGCGATCCGCGGCTGGTCAACGTGGCGCGCCAGATCCTGGGGTCCGAGGTCTACATCCACCAGTCCCGCGCCAACATGAAGCCCGGCTTCAAGGGCAAGGAGTTCTACTGGCACTCCGACTTCGAGACCTGGCACGTGGAAGACGGCATGCCGTCGATGCGCGCGCTCAGCTGCTCGGTGCTGCTGACCGAGAACAATGACTGCAACGGCCCGCTGATGCTGGTGCCGGGCTCGCATCGGCAGTTCATTTCGTGCGTCGGCGAAACGCCCAACGACCACTACAAGCAGTCGCTCAAGAAGCAGGAGTACGGCGTGCCGGATCCGGTCAGCCTGCAATTGCTGGTCGAGCAGGGCGGCATCCGCACGATGACGGCCAAGGCGGGGTCGGTGGTGTTCTTCGATTGCAACACCATGCACGGCTCCAACAGCAACATCTCGCCGTGGCCGCGCGCCAACGTGTTCATGGTCTACAACAGCATGGAAAACACGCTGGAGCCGCCCAAGTACGGCCTGACCCCGCGCCCCGAGCATATCGCCACGCGCAAGGCGTTCAAGGCGGTGACGCCGCTGGATGCGTTAAAGCTCGTCGGCTAAAGGGGGCGCCGCATTATCCCAGCCCAGGTTCGCCTGGGCTTTTCTACGTCCATCCGCTATGCTTTCCCGCTCTTTGCCACGCCTGAATCCCCTGCCATGTCCGCCCGTATCCTCAGCCTGCATATCTATCCGATCAAATCCTGTGCCGGTATCGACCTGGCCGAGTCGCCGGTGGACCGGGCAGGGCTGGCGTATGACCGCCGCTGGATGATCATCGGGGCCGACGGCCAGTTCATGACGCAGCGCCAATGGCCTGCCATGGCGCTGATCCGCACGGCGCTGACCCCGGGTGCGCTGCGCCTGTCGGCGCCCGGCATGGCCGACCTGGACGTGCCGCTGGATGGTTCCGGGCTGCAAGCCCGCGTGGAATCGGTGGGGGTCTGGAAGGACTTCATCGACGCCCGCCGCGAAAACGAGGCGGCGGCCCAGTGGTGCTCGGATTTCCTCAAGACCCCGTGCCGCCTGTACAAGGTGGACGAAGCCGCGGCGCGGCCTGCCAAGCCCGAGTGGGTGGATCAGTGGGTGGGGGGCCATCCCGACCTGGCCGATGCGTTCGATGGTGACCATTTCTTTGGATTCGCCGACGGTTTCCCACTGCTCGTGGCAAACCAGGCGTCTCTGGACGACCTGAACGCCCGCCTGCAGGCCAAGGGCGTCGCGCCGGTGCCGATGGATCGCTTCCGGCCCAACATCGTCGTGCAAGGCGAATGGGAGGCCTTCGAGGAAGACCATACCGCCATGATCACGGCCGGGCCGGTCAGCATGGCGTTCGTCAAGCCCTGCACCCGTTGCTCGATTCCCGATATCGACCAGCGCACGGCCATACCGCATGACGAGCCGGGCCGCACGCTGGCGGGCTACCGCAATCTGGATATTGGCGTGGTGTTCGGCCAGAACGCCATCGTCGATGCGCCCGAAGGCGCTCGCCTGAAGGTGGGCGACGGGGTCGAGATCGAACTGGATTTCTAGCGTTGCCAGGCCTGAGCCGATCGCGCCCCGGTGGCGGGGCGCGCGGTGACCGCTATACCGTGGATAGTTTCAGGCCCACCAGGCCCAGCACGATCAGCGCGACGCTGGCGATGCGCATCCAGCCGGCGGATTCGCCGAACAGGATGATGCCGGCCACGAAGGCGCCGACGGTGCCGATGCCTACCCACACTGCATAGGCGGTGCCCAGCGGCAGCGTTTTCATCGACAAGGCCAGCAGCCAGAAGCTGATGATCATGCCGCCGACGGTAACCAGGGAAGGGACCAGGCGAGTGAAGCCGTGGGTGTATTTCAGGCCGACGGCCCACACGATTTCGAACAAGCCCGCGAGTACAAGGATGATCCAGGTCATGACGACTCCAAATAAAGGGGTCGTCCCCGGATTGATGCGCCTGTTGGCGATGGCCAATGCCGCCGTTTCGGATGGCAAACGCCGCCAAGTGGCGGCGGGCGCAGCGACGGGCCGTCCCGTTGCAGCAAAAATTATAGAATACCGGCTTCCGACGGCAAAACCGGGTGCCGCGCGGTTCAAGGCCCGCGGCGGATTGCCGTCCGCAGGCATATTCGCATTTATTGCATCACTTCGCGCGCCGGTACGCGAAACCAGGACATTTCTATCATGCAACGCATCATGCTGCGGGCAAAGCTACACCGCGTCACGGTCACCGAAGCCGACCTTCACTACGAAGGCTCTTGCGGCATCGACGAAGACCTGCTGGACGCTGCCGGCATGCGCGAGTTCGAACGCATCGAACTCTACAACGTCAACAACGGCGAACGCTTCGACACCTACATCATCAAGGCGGCCCGCGGCAGCGGCGCCATTTCCTTGAACGGCGCGGCCGCGCGCCGGGCCCAGGTCGGCGATCTGCTGATCATCTGCACCTACGGCCCGATGTCCGAAGCCGATTCGGCCACGCACAAGCCGCAGGTCGTGCTGGTGGACGACGCCAACCGCGTCAAGGAAATCCGCAAGTTCCCGGCCTGAGGCCGGGCCGGGCGGCGCGCCAGACGGCGCGCCGTCAACCCCGATACGTTTCATCATGAGCTTCCAGGTCATCATTCAACCCAGCAAGCATCAATTCCCGGTCGAGCCCGGCCAGACCGTGCTCGACGGCGCCCTGGCCGCGGGCATCGTGCTGCCCTACAGCTGCCGCAACGGCGCCTGCTCCACCTGCAAGGGCAAAGTGGTGTCCGGGGAGTTCGACGCCGGCCAGTACCCCGCGCAGATCCTGTCGCCCGAGGAATTGGCCGACGGCTACACCCTGTTCTGTCAGGCCCGGCCCGAGTCCGATATGGTGGTTGAATCCACCGAAGTTCGCCTGGCCAGCGACATCCAGATCCGCAAGCTGCCTTCGCGTGTGCAGACGATGGAACGCGTGGCGCCGGACGTGACCGTGCTCAAGCTGCAATTGCCGGCTTCCGAGCAGTTCCGCTACTACGCCGGCCAGTACATCGAAGTCATCCTCAAGGATGGCCGCCGCCGCAGCTATTCCATGGCTGGTGCGCCGCACACCGGCAGCCCGCTTGAATTGCACATTCGCCACATGCCGGGCGGGCTGTTCACCGACCACGTGTTCGGCGCCGGCGACACGCAAATGAAAGAGCGCGAAATCCTGCGCCTGGAAGGCCCGTTCGGTTCGTTCTTCCTGCGCGAAGACAGCGACAAGCCCATCATCCTGCTGGCCAGCGGCACTGGTTTTGCGCCCGTCAAGGCCATTGTGGAACACATGATCCACAAGAACATCCGCCGTCCGGTCGCGCTGTATTGGGGCGGCCGCCGCCCGCGCGACCTGTACATGGACGCGCTGGCGCAATCGTGGACCGAGGCGCTGCCGCAATTCCGCTACGTGCCGGTCGTGTCCAATGCGCTGCAAGAAGACAACTGGACCGGGCGCGACGGATTCGTCCACGAAGCCGTCATGCACGATATCGCCGACATGTCCGGGCACCAGGTCTACGCTTGCGGCGCGCCGCCGATGGTGGACGCCGCCCGGCGCGAATTCAGCGCCCAGCGCGGCCTGCCGCCTGACGAGTTCTACGCGGACGCTTTCACGTCCGAAGCCGATCTGGCGAAAGCCGCGTCCTGATCTTTTCAGGGCTACGATCGAGCAAAAAGGGGCGAACCGGCAGCCTGTCCCAGGCTGATGGATTCCGCCCCTTTTTTTGATGTTTTCAGTCGTAGGCGAGGGCGGGGCATCGGGGTAAACTGCGCTGTCACCTTGGCAGCGGCTTGCCGCGGGGCGCGGACATCGTGTCTGCGGACCCAGTGGGTACGCAAGGAGCAATGCGGGCATGAAAGTAGCGGTATTGGGTAGCGGCATCATCGGAATCTCCAGCGCCTGGTGGCTTAGCCAGGCAGGCCACGACGTCGTGGTCATCGACCGCTGCACCGGCCCCGCCCAGGAGACCAGCCTCGCTAATGGCGCGCAGATCTCCGTCTCTTACGCTGAACCTTGGGCCAATCCGCAAGCGCCCCTGAAACTGCTCAAATGGATGTTCCAGGACGACGCTCCGCTGCTGTTCCGTCCGCAGCTGGATTGGCGGCAATGGATGTGGGGCCTGGCCTTCCTGCGCGAATGCCTGCCCGGCCGCTTGGCGCCGAACATCCGCGCCATGGTCCGCATGGCTGAATACAGCCGCGCCACGCTGCGCGGCATGCGCGCCGAGCTGGGCATCGAATACGACCACCTCGAGCGCGGCATCCTGAATTTCTACCGCGATCAACACGAATTCGAGAACTCGCAGCGCGCCGCCGGCCTGATGCGCGACTTCGGCGTGGAGCGCCGCGTCGTGTCGACGGACGAGGTCATCGCCATCGAACCGGCCTTGGCGCCGCATCGCAACACCATCGTCGGCGGCGACTACACGCCCGAGGACGAGAGCGGCGACGTGCACCTGTTCACCGTCGCGCTGGCCGAGCGCTGCGCGCGCGCCGGCGTCGAATTCCGCTACAGCACCCGCGTCACCCGGCTCATCACCGAGGCCGGCGCGGTCAGCGGCGTCGAACTGATCGAACCCGATGGCCGCTACGGCGCCCTGGCCGCCGACGCCTACGTGGTGGCCATGGGCAGTTTCAGCCCCTCGCTGCTGCGCCCGCTCGGCATTCCGTGCAATGTCTATCCGGCCAAGGGCTATTCGGCGACCTTCCCGGTCCTGCAACCGGGCGCCGCGCCCACGGTCAGCCTGACCGACAGCAGCCACAAGGTGGTGTTTTCGCGGCTCGGCGACCGCCTGCGCATGGCCGGCACCGCCGAGCTGTCCGGCTATTCGCGCGGCCTGAACACCGGCCGCTGCGAAGCCATGACGCGGCTCGCCCGCGAACTCTTTCCCGACGCGCTCGATTTCGAGCGCGTCAGCTATTGGTCGGGCCTGCGCCCGTCCACTCCCTCGAACGTGCCCATCATCGGCCGTAGCCGTATCCCCAATTTGTATATCAATACCGGACACGGTACTCTCGGCTGGACGATGGGCGTCGGCTCGGGCCGGGCACTGGCCGATCTGCTGAGCGGACGCCGTCCAGAACCGGAATTCCCTTTTCTTGGTCTATGAACCTATGAAGAAATTGCAATTGGCGGGCATTGCCCGCGCGATGTTCGCCAGCCGGCGCACATGGGTGTTTGGCGCCGCCATGGCGGTCGCGGGCGCGGTCCACGCCGCACCCGTCGAAATCCAGGTCTGGCACACGCTGCCGGACGCCAACAAGGCCGAGTTCGAGAAACTGGCCAAGCAGTACAACAAGGAACAGGACCAGGTCAAAGTGACCCTGCGCGCCTTCGCCTCGCAGGCGCAGCTGCAGCAGGAAGCCACCGCCGCGGTCAAGGCCAAGAAGGCCCCCAACCTGGTGCAGCTGAACGACAACCACTCGCCGGAAGTGGTGGCCGAGCACAAGGCGATCCTGCCGATGTACGACCTGCTGGCCAAGTATCCGGTCAAGGACCTGAACTGGTTCGTGCCGGCCACCAGCAGCTTCGTGCGCGACGGCAAGGGCCGCCTGCTGGCGTTCCCCTGGATGGCCGAAGTGCCGGTGATGTTCTACAACACCGCCGCCTACAAGAAGGCCGGCCTCGATCCCAACAAGCCCGCCCGCACCTGGACCGCCCTGCAGGGCGAGCTGCTCAAGCTGCGCGACGTGGCCGACCTCGACTGTCCCTATGCCTCCAGCGACCAGGTCACGGTCCACCTGGAAAACCTGGCGCCGGTGAACAACCAGCAGTACACCAGCAACAACAACGGCCTGGACGCGGTCACCAAGAAGAGCGCGGCGCCGGCGATGCAGTTCGACACGCTCTACATGCGCCACATTTCGCTGATGGTCAGCTGGAAGCGTTCGCTGCTGTTCATGGCGCACACCGCCGACAACAGCGCCGACAAGCTGTTCGCCAAGGGCGAGTGCGCCGTGCTGACCGGCTCCTCGGGTTCGTTCGGCCAGTTCCTGAACACCAAGTCGCTGGCGTTCGGCGTGGCCCCGCTGCCTTACTATGACCAGGTCACCCAGAACGGCGGCCAGCCGTTCGTGAGCGGTTCGGCGCTGTGGGCGCTGGAAGGCCGTCCCCAGGCTGAAGAAAAGGCGACCGCGCAGTTCCTGGCCTGGCTGTCCAAGCCCGTCATCGCGGCGGAATGGCACCAGCGTACCGGCTACCTGCCGCTGACCGAAGCCGCGTTCCGCGCGTCCGACGTGTCGTTCTACAAGAGCATCCCCGGCGCCCAAGCGGTGGTGGCTTCCATGAGCACTCGTCCGGTCACCAACAGCCGCGGCTTCCGCATGGCCAACTACGACCGCATCGAACCCGTGTTCAACCAGCAGCTCAATGACGCGTTCGAAGGCAAGACCCCGCCGGTGTCTGCCCTGAACAACGCCGCCAACCAGGCCCGCAGCATCGCGACGCAACGCTAAGCGCCGCACCGCCCGCAAGGCCCCGAAAGCCCGGTTTCCGAACCGGGCTTTTTCTTTGTGTGACGTTTTTTTCCGTGCGTACATGCCAGTCTGTTGCGAGGACTGGCCTTGCTCCACCATCTCTTCACCGCGACCCACTTCCGGTTCGCCTTTTGCTTGCGGTGAAGCATGGTTCGAATATTCTTTCTGGCGGCGGGCCTGTCCGGCCTGGCCGGTTGCGCAATGCCCCTGGCCAAGCGGCCTGCCAGCGAATCCTGGCAGGCTTCCGGCCCGGCCGCGCAAGGTTTTCGCTTTGATTGGCAACTGTCGGGCGATCCCGCCGTTGCACCAATGCAGGTGTTCGACGACGGCCGCGAGACCTGGCTGCAGTTCGCGCCGGGCCAGGCCTTGCCGGCCATTTTCGGCGTCGGTCCCGACGGCGAACGTGCTTTGCCTTATATGCGCCGCGAGCCCTATTTGGTGCTGGCGGGCGGCTGGCGCGCGTTGTCGTTTCGGGGTGGCAAATTGGCGGCGCGCGCGCAGCGCGGGCAGGAGGCCGCTGCGCTCGAACCCGCGGCCACTGCGGCGGCCGTCGCCGCCATTCCGACCGGACACGTCGGCGCGGGGCCACTGGCGCCGCTGCGCGAGCCGGGGGCGTTGGACCCGGTTCCCGCCGCCACGGCGTCTGCGGTCACGCAGCCTTCCTCTCCACGGTTTCGCGCCGCACCGCCTGATGCCACCTTGCGCGCCGTGCTGGCTCGATGGGCCGGACTGGCGGGATGGACCTTTCAGCCGCAGCATTGGGCGGTGGATGTCGATATCCCGCTGGCCGCCTCGGCGGACTTCCCGGGTGATTTCAAATCCGCGGTGCGCGGCTTGCTCGGCGCTACCGAATTGGCGGACAAACCGCTACAGCCGTGCTTCTACGGCAATCGGGTGCTGCGCGTGGTGCCGCTGGCGCAGTCCTGCACCCGCTTGACCGCGACGCCGGGGGCGGCATGAAGCCCCGTTACGCCCTTGTCCTGGCGCTCTCCGCCCAGCTTGCCGGCTGCGCCGTAACCCAACAAGTGAACGACCTGCGTCGCGCTTCGGACGGCAAACAGGCGGACGCCGCCGCGCGCCATCAGGCGTTTGCCGACGGCCTGACCGACCGCAATGCCCGCCAGGCCGCCCAAGAGGTCGCCACGCCCTGGCTTGCGGGTAAGCCGCAGCCGCTGGCGCGTGAAGTTTCCCTGCCGCCGGCCCTGCGCGAAAACGTGAAGACGACCATGATGTTGGCCGACGACGCCGACCTGTCCACCCTGGCCCAACGGCTGGCCGCCGCCACGGGCATGCCGGTGCGCGTCAGGCCCGAGGCGTTGTTGCCGCTCGACCTGTTCCTGCCGCGCCTGGCCATCAACGGCTCATTGGCCGCACCCGTTGCCCAGCGCTTCGAGGTTCGCGCCGGCGCGCAGCCGCTGGCCGACCTGTTGGACGCGGTGGCGGCGCGTTATTCGGTGCATTGGCGCTACGAACACAACGCGCTGGAGTTCTACCGTACCGACACCCGCGTCTTCGACCTGCGTGCCTTGTCGCTGGCCAGCAAGGTGGATGTCCGCCTGGGCCGGGCAGGTCGCGCCGAGGCGGAAGGCTTCGAAAACACCTCCAGTACGGCACTGTCGGGTGGCGAGCACAAGGCACTGGCCATTCTGCGCGCGCATGCGCAGGCTTTCCTCACCCGTTCAGGCGTCATCGCAGACGCTGTCGAGGGGGAGACCGCACTGGTCATCACCGATACCCCTGAAGCGCTGGAGCGGGTAAGCCGCTATTTCGAACGCGAGAACAAGGCGCTGACGCGACGGGTCAGGCTGGTGTTCGAGGAAATCACGGTGATCTCCCGCAACACGGCTTCGGGGGGCATTGACTGGAATGCGGTCTATGCGGCGGCGGGCGGTGCGGCGCGCCTGGCCATGCCAGCCACAACGGTGGCTGCGGCCGGCGCATTCGAGGCCGCCGCAGGGCGCGGGCCATTCGATGCATCAAAGGCCATCCTGTCCGCGCTCAGCGCGAGCGGGGCGGTGGTGCGGCATAGCCGCGTCCCCGTCTTGACGCTGAACCGCCGACCCGTCACCCACGCCGTGCGCACCACGTTCTCGTACATCGATCGGGTGCAGAGCACGGCCGTGCCCGGGGCCACGGCCGACGGTGCCAACGGCTCTTTGCCAGCGGTGTCCATCAGCCAGAAAGAAGAAACCGTCGGCTCGTTCCTGACTTTGGTGCCCGACATCCAGGAAGACGGCCAGATCCTGCTGTCCATCGCCTACGACAACGCCGTGGCCCAACCGCTGAAGACCGTCACCTTCGGCGAGCGCGGCAACCAGGTCCAGGTGCAGCAGATCACCGTGGACGGCAACGGCACCGTGCAGCAGATCGAACTGCGCCCGGGGCAGCCCGTCATCGTGTCCGGCTTTGACCGCAGCCAGGACCAGCACGACCGCCAGCGCCTGGCACCCAGTCTGCCGCTGGCGGCCGGCGGCCAGGACAGCGCGGCCACCGAACGCGTGACCACGCTGATCCTGGTCACGGCCCAAGTCGAAGAGGGCTTCTGATGGCGCTGCGTCCCAGGAACTCCGACATGAATCGAGCGCCGCACTACCTGCTGATCGATTGTCCCGGGACGGACCGGGCACTGGCGTTCGGCCTGCGCTGGCACGCGCTGATCGGCTCCGACGTGACCGCGCTGGCGCGTTCCCGCGGGCGTCGCCTGCGCGCCACCCATTACGTGGTGGCGGGTTCGCCTGCGACCGTCGCGGGCTATGGCCGCGCGCCTGCGCGTCGCGGTCTGCCCTGGCGCCGCGCAGGCGCGGGCAGGCCTTCACCACGCCTGCTGGCGGCGGCCCAGTTGTTCGCCCTGCGCTACCCCGATGGCGGCCATAGCCTGGTTTGCCTGCCGAACGGGCAGTACTGGCTGGTGGCTGCGCATGCGGGTGCCGTGCTGTCCCAGACAGACCGCCTCTTCGGATCACACGAAGACGCGCTGCGCGAGCAGGCGCGTCTGTTGATCGCGCGGCCTGACTTGGCCGGCCGTGACGCCGGCGAGGTTTACGCCGCGCTGCATGCCGCCGTCGATCCCGTCGCGCAACTGGTCGCGCTGCCATCGCGCTGGCAGGCGCTACCGCGGGTGCTGCGGCTGTTCCTGGTCTGCCTCGTGCTCTCTGTTGCTGCGCCTGCCCTATGGAACCAGATCGCTGCGCCTCGATCCCGCGCCGCACCGCCGGTCTCCGCGCCGCTCGTGGGGCCCGAGGACCAGGCCCAGGCACGGCGGGCCCTGTTAAGCGCCATCCCCGCACATGGCCCCGCCGAACTCGCCCGGTTGTTGGCAGGGTTGGCGAAAGCGCCGCTCGAAGTCCAGGGCTGGGCGTTGCGCCGAGCGCAATGCGACGCCCAGGCCGAACGCTGGATGTGCCACGCCGTCTACGCCCGCGTGCATCCGCAGGCCACGAACCAAAGCTTGTTCGCGCGGCTGCCGCGAGGTTGGCAGGTGTCGTTCAATCCGCTGGAAGAGGCCTCGCTGTCGTGGCGGGTCGCCTCGCAAGTGCGGTCGCTGGCCGACCTGACGCTGCCCACGCCGCTGCAGGTCGACATCGGCGTGGCCGCAACCCTGCAGCAATTGCGTCCTGCGTTCGCGTCGATCGTGCTGGCGGCGGCGGTGCCCGCGTTGCCGGCCGCTGCCGTCGTGGCCGCTTCGCACGTCGCGGCCCCAGGGCCCGGGGTGCGAGCGCGCGCGCTCACGCTCCATGGGCCTTTGCGTTCATTCACCTTGCTGCCGGGCCGTCTTGGCGCGGCGCGCTGGTCCCGGCTGGCGGTGAACATCCAGCCTCAACTTCGATCCAGCCTGACTGCAAGCACGCTGGTCGCCGAATTGCAGGGAGTCATCTATGAACAGGAATAGCACCTGTCACGCAACGGTGTGGCGCTTGGCTTTAACCGTGGCCGGCGCGGCGACGCTGATAGCGAGCGCCGCGGCGCAGACGCCCTCCGAACCTGACCCACAGGCCTGGCCCGAAGCGGAAACCGTCCGCACCTTGTTGCGCGCCGACGCTGCCGCCGCACTGGCCGATTGCCGGGTGCCGGGCATTTGTCCGGCAGGCGTCTTCACGGCGGCGCGCGCGCCTGTGCCCCAAGCCGACGACGTGCGCGTGGCGGCGATCTTCGGCGTGGCCCGGCAATTGCAGGTGGATCTGGTCGTCAATGGCGCGTTGCTGCGCTACCAGGCCGGCCGCGGTGCGCCGGTGGCCGGCGCCCGGGTGGCGCAAGCCTATCAGTTGGTGGCGGTGGAGGGCGGCTGCGTGCGGTTGCGCCGAGACGACCGCGACGTCCGTGCCTGCCTGGGCGCAGGGGGCCCAACGCCATGACCTCGTCAGTTCCTATTCCTGGCGCGTTAGGCGCCGCCCTGCGCTCGCTGGACGCGCCGGAAGACATCGCACGCCTCGATCCGGCTTTCTCGCGTGCGCTGGGCCGCGAGTTCGACCTTGCGGCCATGGCGGGGCGGCTCTGCCCGGTCCTGCTCGAAAACGGCGACGTAGCCATCTTCGCCGTCAAGGAATTCTGCGTTGGCGACGCCATCGACGAGGTCGAGCGCATGGTGCGGACGCAGGGTTACCGGCTCGCCCAGCCGTCGCGTTACTTGCTGCCGGCGGCATTGCTGCTGATGGTGGCACGCGGTCAGCTCGCCGCGTCGGGGTTGTCTCGGCGTGGCGGGACGCGGCAGGCGGCGCGCACGTCCGCGTTGGCGGCGCTGTTCCTGGACATCGTGGGGTGGGGTGCCGCGCAGGGCGCAAGCGACGTGCACATCAATGTGAACCAGCGGCGCGAGCGCTGCGAGATTCGCTACACCATCCACGGCGATTACGTCACCACCGAACGCTTCTCGGGCTTGTCCAACGCGACGCTGCTCGAAGTGCTGGCCGTGGCCTGGATGGATGTCCGTGGCGGCAATGGCGCGGTGTTCGATCCCGCGTTGGAGCAGCAGGGGCGGATTGCGCTGGAACTGGCCGGTGTTCCCGTGGTGCTGCGCTGGGCGTCGCTGGCTACCGACGGGGGGCCGTCGGTGTGCCTGCGCATTCTGCGGCTGGACGCCAAGGCCGATAGTGATCTGCATGCGCTGGGTTATCTGCCGGGCCAGGTGGCGACATTGCTGGCGGCGCGCGAACGCGAGGGCGGCGCCATCGTGCTGGCCGGGGTCGTCGGCGCGGGCAAGTCCACCACCTTGGCCGCGCTCATGCGTGGCATCGAGCCCACGCGCAAGGTCATCACGCTGGAAGACCCGGTCGAATACGTCATCGGCAACGCGTTGCAGAACAGCCTGGGCGGCGCCCTGGCCGAGTCCGGCTGGCCGGCTTTCGATGCCAAGCTCAAGACCATCAAGCGTTCGGCCCTGAACGATCTGCTGATCGGCGAGATCCGCGACATCGATACCGGCCGGGCCTTCATGGACCTGGCCAGTTCCGGCATCAGCCTTTATGCCACCACGCACGCCGGCGCGGCGGCAATGATCCCCGAGCGGCTGGCTTCAGACGCCATCGGTGTTTCGCGCGAGCTGTTGGCCGCGCCCGGCATCCTCAAGCTGCTGGTCTACCAGACCCTGCTGCCCAGGCTGTGTCCGGCTTGCGCCTTGCCCGCCGCCCAACTCTGGGGGGCGGCGCCGCGGCGCCATGCGCCCCACGAAGCCGAGTATTGGCGTCGATGGATGGCTGCGCTGGAGCGGGCCTTCCTGCTCGATGCGGCCAGGCTGAAGGTGCGCAATCCGGACGGGTGTCCCGATTGCCGGCGGCCCCAGTTACCCGAGCTCAACGGCACGATCGGACGCAGCGTCGCGGCCGAGATGATCGAACCGGAACGCGCCGACGGCTTCCTGGACTGCGTGCGTAACCGGGACTACGGCCCCCTGCGGCCCTCGGCCCGGCCCGGCCCCGACGCCTCCTGGCGCGACGAGGCCGCACGCGGGGCCAAGGCGCTGAACAGCGCGCTGTTCAAAGTCGCCCAAGGCGAGGTGGACCCGCGCGCGCTGCTGCGCCGTTTCGACCTGGCGTTGTTCGGCGGGACAAGCTCCCGAACGCCGGAGAACGGACATGGCTGAATCCTTGCCGCACAGGCTCTTCCGGCGTTGGCGCTGGAGCGGCAACCTGGGCCTGCGCCTGGACGCTTGGCGCTTCCTGCCCCGGCGCGCCGATTATTACGAATACCTGGCCGACTTGATCGATGGCCTGCAGGGCCGCAGGACGCTGCGCGATCTTTTCGAGGACGACGCGCGGCGCTACGGGGTCGATACGACGCGGGGCCGTCTGTCACAGTACTGGGCCGGGGCCTATCTGGATGCCGGCGGCGACCTGGGCGCAGCCTGGCAGGGCACCCTGCCTGCCGCGGAATGCCGGCTGCTGGCGTGTGTGCAGGAAGAGGGCGGTGATCTTTCCGCCGCCTTGCGCGATCTGGCCCGAGCGGTCCGGTTGGCCACCGAGGCGCGCTTTGCCCTGGTGTCCACCGCTGCCGCAGGCGTGGTGGCGGCGGTGGTGGCGTTTGCCATGCTCTGCGCGATTCCGCTATTTACCGTGCCGCGCCTGCAACAGGTATTCCAGGCGTTGCCCGCCGAAGACTACGGCCGGCAGACTCGCGCGCTGTTCGCGCTGGCGGCCGCCGCCCGCCAATGGCTGGCGCCTTGGCTGGTCATGGTCGCGGGACTGGGGGCGCTGACATTATGGTCGCTGCCGCACTACATCGGGGTGGGCCGGGCTTGGTTGGACAAGGGGCTGATCTGGCGCCTGCACCGCGATTTCCACGCCATCCGCTTTTTGTCTCTGCTCTCGGTACTGGTGCGCCAGCACGGCGCCGCTGATACACGGCTGCGGCGCGCGCTGATGGTGCAGGGACGTGGCGCGCAACCCTGGTTGGCGATGCACCTGGAACGCATGCTGACGCGGATCGACGGCGGCGCGACCGACGCGCAAATCTTCGACACCGGCTTGCTGGACCGCGAAACCTGGTGGTTCATGGCGGACATGATGGACGCGTTGGGCATGGAAGCCGGCCTGGAGCGGATTCGGCATCGAGTCGAATCGCGCCTCTTGGTCCGTGTGCGCCTGCAGGCCACCGTATTGCGCTGGGCGCTGTTGATCGCCTCTGTTGCCACGGCCCTGGGGATCACCTTGTGGCACTACACGGTCATTGACGAGCTGCGTCAGGCGCTGACGAATTTCTACGCAAGCCGCTAGCGGGGCCAGATGCATTTCGGAAGCGGTTTGTTTTTCACCATGGAGAGGCGAATGAAACATTGCATGGCAAGCATCCCGGGCGTCAGGCGCCAGCGGGGGTTTTCGTTGGTGGAGGTGTCCATTGTCACGGCGATCGTCCTGTTGATCGCCATCGTCGGCATTCCCGCCATCGGCAGTTACGTTATCGAAAACAAGGTGCCCAAGGTGGCCGAGGAGTTGCAGCGCTTCATCGTCAGCATGAGAGTCAACGCGCAAGGCGGTGGCGTCACACCCTATGCCGGCCTGGATACGGGCGCCATGGCCAATATGCTGCGCGATTCGAGCGTGCTGTCGGTGCAGGGCAGTGGTCCGTCGGCGCGCATCGCACACGGCCTGGGCGGCAGCGGCGCCGGCAGCAATGGCGTGGTGCAGGTGGCCGCGGCGTCGCTGGCCGGCGCGGGCGTGGGGGCGGCCTTCACCGTCACCTTGAACAATGTCAGCAACGCCGCGTGCCCGGCGCTGGCGTCGGTGCTGCAGCGCGTGTCCGAGGTCATCTCCATCGAGGGCGATAGCGGGTCGGGCATCGTCAAAAATGCGCTGGCCGTCCCGGTGGTGCCGTATCGCGCGGCCGTGGCCCAGACGCGTTGCAGCCAGGGCGACACCAATACTTTTGTGTTCACCGCCAAATGAGCCCGGGCACGATGGGCTGGGGTGGGGACTGCGGACAGGACGGCGCAGCCGCGAGGCAGCGCGGATTCTCGCTGCTTGAATTGGCCCTGGCATTGGCCTTGACCGCATTGATCGCGATCTGGGCGTCAAGTCAGGTCGCACATCGTATCGAGGATGCCGCGGCGCGCTCCACCGGTGTCTGGCTGGCCCAGGTCAGAGGGGCGATGGAGCAGGCGCTGATGCGGCATTTCGACGCTTGGGCCGCGGGTCAGGCGCCCCACGGCGAGGGTGGGGCCGCCTTGTTCCTCGACCCCATGGCGCCCACCGTGGATGAACTGCGGCGCACCGGGGCGTTGCCGTCCGGCTTTCCGCTGCAATCCGCCCTGGGCCAGGGGGCACGGATCCGGGTGGTGCGAACGGCCACGTGTCCCGGCCAGCCGTGCCGCCTGGACGCGCTGATCTACGCTGACAAGCCCCTTCTTAAAACAGGGACGCAATATCCCGATCTGGCGGCCATCGCGGTCGTGATCGAGGCCGCTGGCGGCTACGGGGGGGCGGTCTGGCCGACGGCGCCAGACGCCTTGCGGGGGGCCGCCTTCAGTTTCGCCAATCCCGCCGCGCCCGACGCTGCGGCCTATCCGGCGGGTACGGTCGCCTCGTGGGCCGGCCTGGAGCGTTCGGAAGCGGACAGATACGTCAAGCTGCGCGACACCCGTGATCCGGACCTGCAGGGCAACCTGACGGTCGCCGGGCGACTGCGGGCAAGCGAATACCTGGAGCTGCAAGGTCAGGCGAGCGCCGGCCAGAACTGCAGCGAGGCGCCCGCAGGCATCGCGCGCTCGGGTTCGGGTGAACTGCTGAGCTGCCAGTCCGGCCTCTGGCAGCAGGCCAGCGGTGGCGGCTTCGGTGGAGCGTTCAGCATCAACCATATCCGCGGCTGTTTCCAGGTGTCGGGCCAATCCACCGCCAATCCGCGCACCGGCGCCTGCTCTTGTCCTCCCGGTTATTCGGCGGTCATGGTGTCGGCGGGCGGGGTCTGGGATGCTGATGTGGGGTGGACCACCGGCTACATATGCATGCACTGAGGGCAGGGCTGGCCCCGGCAGCGCAAGCCGCCGACTACCCTCTATAATCAAAGATTCGCCTAAATCCTGCTTCATCCAAGATGAAATCCTCCGAGATTCGCCAGCAGTTCCTGCAATTCTTCAAGTCCAAGGGACACACCATCGTTCCTTCGTCGTCGCTCGTGCCGGGCAACGATCCGACCCTGCTTTTCACCAATTCGGGCATGGTCCAGTTCAAGGACGTCTTCACGGGCAAGGAATCGCGGTCCTATACGCGTGCTACCTCGTCGCAGCGCAGCGTGCGCGCCGGCGGCAAGCACAATGACCTGGAGAACGTGGGCTATACCGCCCGCCACCATACGTTCTTCGAAATGCTGGGTAATTTCAGCTTTGGTGACTACTTCAAGCGCGACGCCATCCAGTACGCCTGGGAATTGCTGACCCGGGTGTACAAGTTGCCCGCTGAAAAGCTGTGGGTCACCGTCTACCAGGAAGACGACGAAGCCTACGACATCTGGGCCAAGGAAGTCGGCGTGCCGGCCGAGCGCATCATCCGCATCGGCGACAACAAGGGCGCCCGCTACGCGTCGGACAACTTCTGGCAGATGGCCGACACGGGCCCCTGCGGCCCGTGCTCGGAAATCTTCTACGACCACGGCCCCGAGATCTGGGGTGGCCCCCCGGGGTCGCCCGAGGAAGACGGCGATCGCTACATCGAGATCTGGAACCTGGTGTTCATGCAGTTCGAGCGCGACGCCGCCGGCAACATGCCGCGCCTGCCGCGTCCCTGTGTCGATACCGGCATGGGCCTGGAGCGCATCGCGGCCGTGCTGCAGCACGTCCACTCCAATTACGAAATCGACCTGTTCCAGAACCTGATCGCCGCCGCCGCGCGCGAAACCGGCGTCAAGGACCTGGAAAACAATTCCCTCAAGGTCATTGCCGACCACATCCGCGCCTGCTCGTTCCTGATCGTCGACGGCGTCATTCCCAGCAACGAAGGCCGCGGCTACGTGCTGCGCCGCATCGTTCGCCGCGCGCTGCGCCACGGCTACAAGCTGGGCCAGACCAAGCCGTTCTTCCACCGCCTGGTGCCCGACCTGGTCGCCGAGATGGGCGAAGCCTATCCCGAACTGGCCGCCACCGCCGAGCGCGTGGCGCAGGTGCTCAAGCAGGAAGAAGAACGCTTCGGCGAAACGCTGGAACACGGCATGCGCATCCTCGACGGCGCGCTGGCCAACGTGCCCAAGGGCGGCCAGCTGGACGGCACCACGCTGTTCACGCTGTACGACACCTACGGCTTCCCGGTGGACCTCACCGCCGACATCTGCCGCGAACGTGAAGTCGACGTGGACATGGCCGGCTTTGACGTCGCCATGGCGCGCCAGCGCGACCAAGCCCGCGCCGCGGGCAAGTTCAAGATGGCCGAAGGCCTCAGCTACGAAGGCGCGGAAACCCGCTTCGAAGGCTACGAAAAGCTCGAACTCGACAACGTCAAGGTCACGGCCCTGTACGTCGACGGCACCCAGGTCAAGCAAGTGCAGGCCGGCCAAAGCGCCGTGGTCGTGCTTGACGCCACCCCGTTCTACGCGGAATCGGGCGGTCAGGTCGGCGATACCGGCCTGCTCGAAGCCGCCGGCGTGCGCTTCGCGGTCGCTGACACCCTGAAGATCCAAGCCGGCGTGTTCGGCCATCACGGCACCCTCGAAGAGGGCACGCTGTCGGTGGGCGATACCCTGTTGGCGCGCGTGGACGCGGTGCGCCGCGCCCGCACCGTGCGCAACCATTCGGCCACCCACCTGATGCACAAGGCATTGCGCCAGGTGCTGGGCGCGCACGTGCAACAGCGCGGCTCGCTGGTCGATCCCGACAAGACCCGTTTCGACTTCGCGCAAGACGCGCCCCTGACCGCCGAGCAGATCGCGCGCGTCGAGGCCATCGTCAATGCCGAGGTCCTGGCCAACCAGCCCACCGTGGCCCAGGTCATGGCCTACGATGACGCGGTCAAGGGCGGCGCCATGGCGCTGTTCGGCGAAAAATACGGCGACACCGTGCGCGTGCTGGATATCGGTTTCTCGCGCGAACTCTGCGGCGGCACCCATGTCAGCCGCACCGGCGACATCGGCCTGTTCAAGATCGTGTCCGAAGGCGGCGTGGCCGCCGGCGTGCGCCGTATCGAGGCCATCACGGGCGACAACGCCCTGGCCTGGGTACAGAACCAGAGCGCCTTGCTGGCCCAGGTGGCCGGCATGCTGCGCAGCACGCCCGCCGACCTGCCCGCCCGCATCTCGCAGGTGCAGGACCAGGTCAAGCAGCTCGAAAAAGACCTGGAACAATCGCGCAGCAAGCTCGCCGCCAGCGCCGGCAACGACCTGGCCAGCTCCGCGGCCGTCGAGGTCAAGGGCATCAAGCTGCTGGCCGCCAGCATCGGCGACGTCGATCCCAAGGCCCTGCGCGGCATGGTCGACAACCTGAAGGACCGCCTCAAGCCCGCCGTGGTGCTGCTGGCCACCGGCTCGGCCGATGGCAAGATCAGCGTCGTCGGCGGCGTCACGGCCGACCTGACCAACCGCATCAAGGCCGGCGACCTGGTGGGCTTCGTCGCCAGCCAGGTGGGCGGCAAGGGCGGCGGCCGCCCCGACATGGCCATGGGTGGCGGCACCGACCTCGCAGCCCTGCCGGCGGCGATCGCCAGCGTGCAGAAGTGGGTCGATGAGCGCCTCTGATATGGGCATCGAGTCCGGCGCGCAAGCGCCGTCCTTCGACCAGGACGTGGATGCCAGCGGCTTGACCTGCCCCCTGCCCATCCTGCGCGCCAAGAAGGCCTTGGCGCAAATGGAAAGCGGGCAGGTGCTGCGCGTCATCACGACCGACCGCAACGCCATCCGCGACTTCCAGGCCTTTGCCCGCCAGACGGGCAATGTCCTGGTGGCTCAGCACGAGGCCGACGGCCGCGGCGTGCACTACCTGCGCCGTCGCTAGGGGCCTGTCCGGACCCTGATAAAAAAAGGCCAGCCTTCCCGGGCTGGCCTTTTTGTCTTGTGGCGCGGCGCTTACTTGTGGATCGCCGCCGCCACTGCCTGGGTGATGGTGAAGTCCACCAGGTCGCCTTCCTTTAGCTGCGCCAAGCGAGCCTGCATGGCGGGGTCTTGCACCTGGATGGTTCGAAGCCCGCCTTGGGGGCCCTTCAGCGTGACCAGGTTGGCGCTTTTGTTGATATGCCAGATCTCGGCGGTGATGCGCGTCTGCCGGCCTGCAGCCCCGCCTGGTTTGGCACCCTTGGCGCTGCGGGTCGCGGCGGTTTCGGTGATGACCTCGGGGGCGCCCGAGCCGGCGGGGCGCACGTCAACGGCGACCGATTCGTAGTAATCCAGCGTCAGTGTGTCGCCCGGCTTGATCTGCTTGAAATTGCGCACATCCGGGCCGGCTTGGACGTCGACGACGTTGCCGTTGTTGCCTTGTAGGGTGATGGTTCGGGTGGCGGGATCCACCGCGGTGACCTTGCCCGTGGTGGTGGTCAGCGCGGCGCCGACCACTCGGGCCGATGCCGCGATGGGCATCGCCAACATGCCGGCCAGCAAGCCTGCAAAAGCCAAACGCGCGACAGGGGTGAAGACAGCTTTACGGTTCTTCATGTTGCACCCTCCGGTAGAGGAAGTTTGACGGAAACGCCGATTTTTCCAATCGGGTGTATTCTTCAAACGCGCTGACAGCAGCACAGGGGCGCCCGACGGGCTACACTCTGTCTGCGGCGGGCTCCGGCCCGTATTTGCGGAGTCCTAGAATACCCGCATGTGGTGTTTTAGAACACAAATCCCGCGCAACTTCCGATATTCAGCACCTGCATTTGCCAGCCGGCTTGTTTAAGTGCTAGAATTTCCCGTTTTTCACAACTAATTCAAGGGATTACCTATGGTGGTGATTCGCCTGGCCCGCGGTGGGTCCAAGAAGCGTCCGTTTTACAACCTGGTGGCCACCGATTCGCGTAACCGTCGCGACGGCCGTTTCATCGAGCGCGTGGGTTTCTACAACCCCGTCGGCAATGAAGGCGCCGAAAACCTGCGCATCGCGCTGGATCGCGTGCAGCACTGGACCAGCAACGGCGCCCAACTGTCGCCCGCTGTCGAGCGTCTGGTCAAAGACTACTCGGCCAAGGTTTCCGCCGCGGCTTAATTGCCCGCGTCGTATAGCCTGAACCTGCTAGTTTTTACTACGCAAGATAAAACCGACTGCCCGATACATGTCTGATGCCGCAAATTCCAACGCGGCGCCTGCGGACTTGATCGAGCTGGGCCGCATCAGTGCGGCCTACGGTGTGAAAGGCTGGGTCAAGGTGCAGCCGCATTCGGCCAATGCCGAAGTGCTGCTCTCAGCTTCTCAATGGTGGTTGACTCGCCCTGTGCCTGAATTGGCGCGGGGCGCTGTCGTGTCTGCGCCTGTCGCATTCAAGGTCGTGCAAGTCCGTTCACAAGGCGCCACCGTGGTGGCCCAATTGAGCGGCATCGCCGACCGCGATCAGGCCGAAGCGCTGCGCGGTTTTTCCGTACAGGCGCCGCGGGGTTCCTTCCCCGCGCCCAAAGAAGACGAATACTACTGGGTGGATCTCATTGGCTGCTCGCTGTACACCACGGCAAGCGGCGAATCCGCGCTCATCGGCGTGGTGGACGAAGTCCTTGATAACGGCGCTCACGCCGTCTTGAAGGTCTTGTGCCAGAAGGTGGGGGCCGACGGCCCCGAAACCATTCTGAACGCCAAGGGAAAGCCCGCCGAAATGCTCGTTCCGTTCGTACGCGCGCACATACACGCCGTCGATCTGGCCGCTCGCCGCATCGATAGCGATTGGCCTGCGGATCTCTGATGCGCATTGACGTCGTTACGCTCTTTCCCGAAATGTTCGGGGTAGTGCGCGACCTGGGTGTCACCGGCCGGGCGCATGCCCAAGGCCGGTGGTCCCTGCATGCCTGGAATCCGCGTGATTTCACGCACGATTTACACCGCACCGTGGACGACCGCCCTTATGGCGGCGGCCCCGGCATGGTGATGATGGCGGCCCCTCTCGAGGCCGCCGTCGGCGCTGCTCAGGCGGCGCGCGCGGCGCAGGGGCTGGCCCCAGCCCCCGTGGCGCTGTTGGCGCCCGTGGGCAAGCGCTACGACCAGGCGGGCGCTGAAGCCTTGGCCGCCAGTGATGGCCTGATCCTGATCTGCGGCCGCTACGAAGGCGTCGACCAGCGCTTCATCGAGCGTTGCGTCACCCATGAAATCTCCCTGGGCGACTTCGTCTTGTCCGGCGGGGAAATCGCGGCGCTGGCCGTGATCGACGCCGCGGTGCGGCTGTTGCCCGGCGTTTTGAACGACGGCGACTCTGCGCTGCAGGATTCCTTCAACGACACTTTGTCCGGCCTGCTGGATAGCCCACACTACACCCGACCCGAGGTGTACGAGGGCGCGTCCGTGCCTGCGCCGCTGCTCAGTGGTCACCACGCGAATATCGCGCGCTGGCGCCGTGAGCGCTCTTTGGCGTTGACGTCCGCCCGTCGGCCCGAGCTGATCGATGCAGCACGCGCCCAAGGCTGGCTCACCCTCGCGGACGAACGGTACCTGGCCGAACTGGCCGGCAACCCCTTGCCCGAGCCCAAGAAAAGGCGCCGTACCTCCAAGCCCAAGACCGCCTGACCCGAACGGCAGGGTCGGTCTTCGCCTGTTCCACCGCTAGGGATGTTCCTAGGTTGTGGCGTTTTTCGCTGCTCCTTAGTATTGAAAATTATATAAAAATGAAATTTTCATATGAACGAGCCCTCTTCCTCGCGGAGTGTTGATGCCACGCCGATCAAGCCGCTCCTGTCGGCGGGCCGTCCAGAGTCCGCAGTAGACCTCTGGCTGGGGCAGCAACTGCGCCAGTTGCGAAAGCAGCAGGGCCGGTCGCTGGCCGACGTGGCGCAGGCTTGCGGCATGTCGCTGGGGTTGCTCAGCCAGATCGAGCGAGGCCTGAGTTCGGCCTCGGTCAAGACGCTGCATCAGCTGGCGCGGGAGTTCGGCGTGTCGGTCAATGCCTTGCTGCGCAACGCCGAGCACACAGAAGGCGAAGACGGTGGCCGGGTCGCTCGGGCCGGCACGCATCGCTACATCGATCTGCGCGAAAAAGGCATCGTCAAAGAGATGTACACGCCGCCGGCCTGCCGCAGTATGGACCTGTGCCGCGCCACCATCGAACCTGGAGGCTCGACCGGCAGTGAATTGTTCGTGACGGGGCAGGGCGAGCAGATCGGCGTGGTACTCAAGGGCTCGCTCGAGCTCTGGGTGGGCGACCGCGTGGTGCTGCTCAATGAGGGCGACAGCTTTTGCTATGCCAGCAGCACGCCGCGCCGCTGGCGCAATCCCGGGTCGCAGACGACCGAGGTCATCTGGGCCATTTCCAATATCAATCACGCTGCGGGGGACGAGACGCAACGGGCGCCTTGAGCGCGCGGGCAGTAAAGCGGCGGGATGACACTGGGGATCATCCGCCTTCCGGGCAGTGCCCGGAACTCTTTGCCACGATGAGGAAATGTCATGAAATTCAAGACTCTGGTTGTCTCTGTATTTGCAGCATTGTCCATGGCCGCGGGCGCGCAGGCCCAAACGGTGGTGAAGGTGGGCTCCACGCCCACCGGCAGCCCGTTCACGTTTCTCGATACCAAGACCAACAGCATCGAAGGCGTGATGGTCGACATCGTGAAGGCGGTCGGCAAAGAGGCGGGTTTCGAGGTGCAGATCGAACCCATGGCGTTCTCCGCGCTGATCGGTTCGCTCACGTCCAAGCGCATCGATATCGTCTCGGCGGCCATGTTCATCACGCCGCAGCGTCAGCAGGTGGTGAGTTTTTCCGAGCCCGTCTATCGCTATGGCGAAGGCCTGATGGTGAAGAAGAGCGACAACAAGGAATACAAGTCCTTTGCCGACATGAAAGACATGACGGTTGGCGTGCAGGTGGGCACGGCCTTTGTCGAGCCCATCCAGAAAAGCGGCGTCTTCAAGGAGGTGAAGCTCTACGACAACCCGCCGGACATGATGCGCGATGCCAATGCCGGCCGCATCCAGGGCGGCTTCATGGACTTTCCGATCGCGAGCTACATCCTGACGCAAGGCAATTATCCCAACCTGAAAATGGCGCAGACCTACCAGCCCACCGTCATGGGCAGTCTGGGGCTGGCCACGCGCAAGGACGACACGGCGTTGCTGGACCGCATCAACAAGGCATTGGCCAAGTTGAAGGCGGACGGTTCCATCGACCGCATCCTGAAGAAGTGGGGTTTGGGCGCCTGACGCCTGTTTGACGGCGGGCGCCGGACGGCGATGGCCACGCGCCCGGCTTGCGCGCGACCACGCGCGGGCGGGCCCGTTGCGGCCGGCGTCTTCGGGCGCAGTCTTGTTGGGGTGAATCAAGCATGACGGAATTCTTCAAAGACGCGGCGGAATACCTGCCGATATTGCTGCAGGGCGCCAAGCTCACCATCCTGGTGACGCTGGGGTCGCTGGCCTTGTCCACGGTGCTGGGGTTGGTGTGGGCGCTGATGCGCGTGTCCGGCAATAAGTACCTGTCCAAGATCAGCGCGGGCATCATCAACTTGCTGCGCGGCATCCCGATCATCGTGCTGCTGTTCTACATCTACTTTGTCATGCCGGACATGGGCGTGTCGTTGACGGCCGTGCAGGCCGCCATCATCGGCCTGGGCGTGGCGTATTCGGCATATCAGGCCGAGAATTTTCGCGCCGGCATCGAGGCCATCGATCGCGGCCAGATCGAAGCCGCCATGGCCATGGGCATGAGCTGGAGCATGACCATGCGCCGGGTGGTGCTGCCGCAGGCCGTGAAGATCGTGTTGCCGCCGTACGGCAACATCATGATCATGATGCTCAAGGATTCGTCGCAGGCATCCACCATCACGGTGGCCGAGCTTGCGCTGCAGGGCAAGCTGATCGCGGTGTCCACCTTCAAGAACGCCACGGTGTTTTCGCTGGTGGCGCTGATGTACCTGGTGATGTGCGTGCCGCTGATTCTGCTGGTGCGCCATCTGGAAAAAAGGAGCGCCGCGAAATGATCGAACTCAAGGGAGTACGCAAGAGCTTCGGTTCGCTGGAGGTGCTCAAGGGCATCGACGCGGAGGTCACCAAGGGCGAGGTCGTGTGCGTGATCGGACCGTCCGGCTCGGGCAAGTCCACCATCCTGCGCTGCATCAACGGACTGGAGCGCTACAACGCCGGCAGTATCACCGTGGATGGCGAGCGGGTGGACTGCGACGCCGCGTCCATCGTGTCTATCCGCACGCAAGTGGCGATGGTGTTCCAGCGCTTCAACCTGTTCCCTCACCGCACGGCGCTGGAGAACGTAGTGGAAGGGCCCATCTATGTCAAAAACGAGCCGCGCGCCCAGGCGCTGGAACGCGGCCGCGAACTGCTGGCCAGTGTCGGCCTGGCTGACAAGGCCGACGCCCATCCGCCTCAATTGTCCGGCGGCCAGCAGCAGCGCGTGGCGATCGCGCGGGCGCTGGCCATGCGGCCCAAGGCCATCTTGTTCGACGAGCCGACGTCGGCGCTGGACCCTGAACTGGTGGGTGATGTGTTGGGCGTGATGCGCAAGTTGGCCGAGGCGGGCATGACCATGGTGGTCGTGACGCACGAAATGAGCTTTGCGCGCGAAGTCGCGGACCGCGTCATGTTCTTTGATGGCGGCGTGATCGTGGAGCAGGGCGCCGCCCGGGAAGTCCTCAATCATCCGCAGCACCCGCGCACGCAGGATTTCCTGCACCGCGTGCTGCACCCCATGTAAGGAACCGCCATGCCGCAGACGCCGTTTCCCCTTTCTCCGTCGCTCTGGGCCGCCACCGCCGCGCCGCCGCCAGATACGCAAGCGCTGGTGCAGTCCACCCAGGCCGACGTGCTCGTGGTGGGTGGCGGCTATGCGGGCTTGAGCACGGCGCTGCATCTGGCCGAGCAGGGCGTGCGGACTGTGTTGCTGGAAGCGCGCGAGATCGGCTTCGGCGGCTCGGGACGCAATGGCGGACAGGTCATTCCGGGGCTGAAATACGATCCGGATGCACTGGTCGCCATGTTCGGTCCTGAGCGCGGCGAACGCCTGGTGCGTTTTGCCGGGGCCACGGCCGATTCGGTCTTCAATCTGATCGAGCGCCACGCGATGGACGTACCGCATGTGCGGCAGGGCTGGATCCAGGGGGCGCACAATGCCGCGGCCCTGGACCTGGCGCACGCGCGGGCGGCGCAGTGGGCGCGCCACGGCGCCGATGCGCAACCGTTGGATCGGGCGCAGGTGTCCCGCCTGATCGGCACGGATCGCTACCTGGGGGGCTGGCTCGACCGGCGCGCAGGCGCCGTGCAGCCGCTGAGCTACGCACGCGGCTTGGCCCGGGCCGCCCTGAACGCGGGCGCCGTGATCCACACGGATACGCCGGTGACCGGCCTGCGACGTGATGGCGGCAAGTGGACGGCCACCACGGCGGGCGGCGCCACGGTCATTGCCGACCGGGTGGTGATGTGCACGAATGCCTACGGTGCCGACCTGCTGCCGGGCCTGAAGACCACGATCATTGACGCCAATACATTCCAGGTGGCCACCGCGCCCTTGCCGGCCGCCCTGCGCGCGGGCATCTTCCCCGAAGGCCACGTCACCTCCGATACCCGCAATCTGCTGCTGTATTTCCGGCTGGACCATCAGGGCCGGCTGCTGATGGGCGGGCGCGGGCCGTTCCGCGAACCCAAAGGCCCGCAAGACTGGGCGCACCTGGAGCGGGTGATGGTGAAGATGTTCCCGCAGGTGGCGGGCACACCCTTCGAATACCGCTGGTGCGGCAGGGTGGCCATCACCCGGGATTACCTGCCGCACCTGCATGAGCCCGAGCCTGGCTTGCTGGTGGATATCGGCTGCCAGGGGCGCGGCGTGGGCCTGCAGACCAGCATGGGCCGCGCCATGGCGCAATACCTGGTCAGCGGCGATGCCAAGGCGCTGCCGGTGCCGCTGTCGCCGGTGAAGCCGTTCCCGCTGTATGGTTTGCGTCGCCTGTACGTCAACGCGGTGGTCACGTGGTATCGCATGACCGACGGCGGGGTGTAGGCAGGCAGGATCGCGCAGGCGAAAAAAAGCCCCGGACGCCGTCCGGGGCTTTGCATGGGCGCCAGTCTGGCGATCAGTTGCCCAGCTTGCCGCGCTGTTCACGCACCTTTTGCAGCGTCTCGCCGAATTGCGCCATGCGGGCTTTTTCCTGCTCGACCACGGCGGCCGGGGCGCGCTCGACGAAGCTGGCGTTGGACAGTTTGCCGTTGGCCTTGGCGATCTCGCCTTCCAGGCGGGCGATTTCCTTGTCCAGGCGCACGCGCTCGGCCGCCACGTCGATCTCGACGTGCAGCATCAGGCGGCTCGCGCCCACCACCTGCACCGGCGCGCCGGCGTCGGGCAGGGTGTCCAGCACGTCGACCTGGCTGAGCTTGGCCAGCGCGGCCAGGTAGGGGGCGTTGCGCGTCAGCGTGGGCGCATCGCCCTGGGCGCACAGCGGCACCTTCTGGGCCGGCGACAGGTTCATCTCGCCGCGCAGCGCGCGCACGGCTTCGACCTGGGCCTTCAGCTCGGCCACGCCGGCTTCGGCTTCGGTGTCGACCGCGGCGGGATTGGCTTGCGGGTAGGGCTGGACGCTGACGCTGTCCGCGACGCCTTCCTTGCGCTTGCCTGCCACCACGGAAACCTTCTGCCACAGCTCTTCCGTGATGAACGGAATGATCGGGTGGGCCAGGCGCAGCACGCCTTCCAGCACGCGGATCAGCGTGCGGCGCGTGCCCAGCTGCTGGGCCGGCGTGCCGGTCTGGATCTGCACCTTGGCCAGTTCCAGGTACCAGTCGCAGTATTCGTCCCAGACGTAGCGGTACAGCGCGTTGGCGACGTTGTCGAAGCGGTAGTCGGCGAAGCCGCGCGCCACGTCGGCTTCCAGCGCCTGCAGCTGGCTGACGATCCAGCGGTCGACGAAGGAGGTTTCGCCCGCGTCCGCACCGGTCAGGTCGTGGCCTTCGGTGTTCATCAGCACGAAACGGGTGGCGTTCCAGAGCTTGTTGCAGAAGTTGCGGTAGCCCTCGCAGCGTTTCAGGTCGAAGTTGATGTTGCGGCCCAGGGTCGCGTAGGCGGCCATGGTGAAGCGCAGCGCGTCGGCGCCGAAGGCGGGGATGCCGTCCGGATACTGGCGGCGCGTGGCCTTCTCGATGGCGCCGGCCTGCTTGGGGTTCATCAGGCCGTAGGTGCGCTTGGCCACCAGGCCATCCAGGTCGATGCCGTCGATCAGGTCGATCGGATCGAGCGTGTTGCCCTTGGACTTGCTCATCTTCTGGCCGTCGGCGTCGCGGATCAGGCCGTGCACGTAGACGTGCTTGAACGGGATCTGGCCGGTCAGGTGCGTGGTCAGCATGACCATGCGCGCGACCCAGAAGAAGATGATGTCAAAGCCCGTGACCAGCACGCTGGACGGCAGGTAGCGCTCCAGGTCGGCCGTCTTGTCGGGCCAGCCCAGCGTGGTGAAGGGCACCAGGCCCGACGAGAACCAGGTGTCCAGCACGTCCGGATCACGCGTGAGTTCGCCCGTCACGCCGGCGGCGCGCGCCTGCGCTTCGGCGTCGGCCTGGTCGTGCGCCACGAACACCTGGCCGTCTTCCGAATACCAGGCGGGAATCTGATGGCCCCACCACAGTTGGCGCGAGATGCACCAGTCCTGGATGTTGTTCAGCCACTGGTTGTAGATGGTGGTCCAGTTGTCCGGGTAGAACTGGATGCGGCCATCGGCCACGACTTCCAGCGCCACCTCGGTGATGCTCTTACCCGGGTTCAGCGTGCCTTCCGGAGCCGGCTTGCTCATGGCAACGAACCACTGGTCGGTCAGCATGGGCTCGAGCACGACGCCCGTGCGGTCGCCCTTGGGCTGCATCATCTTGTGCGGCTCGACCTTGACCAGGTAGCCGTCGGCTTCCAGTTGGGCGACGACGGCCTTGCGGGCCTCGTAGCGCTCCATGCCCTGGAATTGCTCGGGGCCGTTTTCGTTGATGTGCGCGTCCAGCGTGAAGATCACGATCAGCGGCAGATCGTGGCGCATCGCGCAGGCGTAGTCGTTGAAGTCGTGCGCGCCGGTGATCTTGACGCAACCGGTGCCGAATTCAGGGTCGACGAAGTCATCCGCGATGATGGGGATGTTGCGGTCGCACAGCGGCAGCTCGACTTCCTTGCCGACCAGGTGCTTGTAGCGCGGGTCTTCGGGGTGCACGCACAGCGCGCCGTCGGCCAGCATGGTCTCGGGGCGGGTGGTGGCGATGGTCATGCCGGGCAGGGTGACCGTCTGGCCGTCCTTGTCGACGATGGTTTGCGGACCGTCGACAAAGGGGTACAGGATGTGCCACATGTGGCCGTCGGTTTCTTCCGACTGGACTTCCAGGTCGGACACGGCGGTCAGCAGCTTGGGATCCCAGTTGACCAGGCGCTTGCCGCGGTAGATCAGTCCCTGTTTATGCAGGCGAACGAAGGTCTCCACGACGCCGCGCGACATGCGGTCGTCCATGGTGAAGTACTCGCGCGGCCAGTCGGCCGAGGCGCCCAGGCGGCGCACTTGGCCGGTGATGGCGTTGCCCGACTTTTCCTTCCATTCCCAGACTTTTTCGACGAATTTCTCGCGGCCCAGGTCGTGGCGCGAAACCTTCTGGGCGTCCAGCTGTCTTTCAACCACGATCTGCGTGGCGATGCCGGCGTGGTCCGTCCCCGGAATGAATACGGTGTCGTCGCCCAGCATCCGGTGGTAGCGCACCAGGCCGTCCATGATGGTCTGGTTGAACGCGTGGCCCATGTGCAGGGTGCCCGTCACGTTGGGCGGCGGGAACTGGATGACGTAGGGCTTGGTGTCCGTCCCCGTTTTTACGTGGGAACCGGCAGCGAAGTACCCACGCTTGTCCCACTCGGCATACCAGCGGGATTCGAGTTCGGCGGGTTCAAAGCTCTTGGAGAGTTCCTGGGAGTCGCTCGCGGGATTCGCGGCGTTCGGGGGAGCGGCTTGAGTCATTACAGGGTTCCGGCAGACAGGGCGCCCGGTCGATGGAAACGGGCAAGCAAACCGCTCATTTTAAGATGTAATGCGGTCGTATCGGCGTGTTAGAATACCGGGTTACTGTAAACCTTTTAGAAGTCCCTGAATTCATTGAGGTTTCGCCAAAAGTTCATTGAAAAAACGCTGAGGATTTCAGCACAATGGACCGAGCGAACATTCAATGCGGGATAACTCCGAAGGGTAGGCAGTGTCGAATCCCCGCCTTGGCACAGGCGGCCGGGACGGCCCGGAACACGCTGTCGTGACACAGCGGGTCCGAGTCGCTTGCGCGCCCATGGCGCGCTGCCGCTTGAAGGGTGACACCGACAAGCGCAGGCCACGCCAGGCAATCATAGAAACCAGTCAGCAATCCGTTTTTGGAGTTCCCATGTCCGTCCAACGCACCCTCTCGATCATCAAGCCCGACGCCGTCGCCAAGAACGTCATCGGCCAGATCGTCGGCCGCTTCGAGCAAGCCGGCCTGAAGGTCATCGCCGCCCGCCTGGCCCAGCTGTCGCGCGCCGACGCCGAGCGTTTCTACGCCGTGCACAAAGAGCGCCCCTTCTTCAAGGATCTGGTTGACTTCATGATCTCCGGTCCGGTGTTCGTGCAAGTGCTGGAAGGCGAAGACGCCATCCTGAAGAACCGCGACCTGATGGGCGCCACGGACCCCAAGAAGGCCGCTCCGGGCACCATCCGCGCCGACTTCGCCGACAGCATCGACGCCAACGCCGTGCACGGCTCCGACGCTCCGGAAACGGCTGCTGTCGAAGTGGCTTTCTTCTTCCCCGAAATCAACATCCACAGCCGTTGATTTCCCGGAATACGTTTTAGATATTGAGCTTTACCCAGGTCATGGAATCCGTCGAACGAATCAATCTGCTGGGGCTGGACGGCTCCGCCCTGTCCGAACTCGTCGGGCAGTGGGGCGGCAAGCCGTTTCGCGCCCGCCAGCTGCAGCGCTGGATGCACCAGCGCGGCGCCGATTCGTTCGACGCCATGACCGACCTGGCCCGCGATTTCCGCAGCCAGCTTGCGACGCATTGCCGCATCGAGGCATTGCCCGTCAACATCGAGCAGCGCTCGACCGACGGCACCCGCAAGTGGCTGTTCGACGTGGGGCAGGGCAATGCCATCGAAACCGTCTTCATCCCCGAAGACGACCGCGGCACCCTGTGCATTTCCAGCCAGGCCGGCTGCGTGGTGAATTGCCGCTTCTGCTCGACCGGGCACCAGGGCTTTAACCGCAACCTGAAGACCAGCGAAATCATCGGCCAGCTGTGGTGGGCCAAGCGCGTCCTGGAAGCCGACATCGGCACCGCGCGCCTGGAAAGCGCCCGCGCCACCGAAGATACCCGCGTCATCAGCAACGTGGTCATGATGGGCATGGGCGAGCCCCTGCTCAACTACGACCAGGTCCTGCCGGCCTTGCGCCTGATGCTCGACGACAACGCCTATGGCCTGTCGCGTCGCCGCGTCACGGTGTCCACCTCGGGCGTTGTGCCCATGATGGACCGCCTTTCGCAAGACTGTCCGGTGGCGCTCGCCGTATCGCTGCACGCGCCGAACGACGCGTTGCGCGACGAGCTGGTGCCGCTGAACAAGAAGTACCCCCTGAAGGAACTGCTGGCCGCATGCGAGCGCTATCTGGCGTTCGCTCCCCGCGACTTCATCACTTTCGAATACTGCATGCTGGACGGCATCAACGATACCGACCAGCACGCCAAAGAACTGATACACATTGCACGCCAGATTCGCTGCAAGCTCAATCTGATCCCGTTCAATCCCTTCCCCGCGTCCGGCCTGAAGCGTTCGCCTTCGGCCCGCGTCAAGGTGTTCGCCCAGCGTCTGATGGACGCCGGCATCATCACGACGGTGCGCAAGACCCGGGGGGACGATATCGACGCCGCTTGTGGTCAACTGGCCGGAGAAGTGCGCGACCGTACCCGGATCACCGAACGGAACGCCGCACAGCGCCAGACCATACCAATTAAACAGGTGCATGCATGACGCAGGATTTCGCTTCTGCAGTTTCAGAAACGCCCGCAGGCGCTGCGGGCAGCGTCGGCTCGGCATTGCGCGCGCTGCGCCAGTCCAAGGGCTGGTCGCTCGACGAAGTGTCCAGCCGCATCAAGTTTTCCACCAAGCAGATCGAGGCCCTTGAAAACGAACAGTGGGCCGACCTGCCCACCGGCGTTTCGTTGCGTGGCCTGATCCGCAACTACGCCCGCCTGCTGGGCGCCGATTCCCAGGCCATCGTGGATTCGCTGGACCCCAAGGCCCGTGTCACCGGCCCGGTCAAGCTCAGCCCGGGCGCGCTGCATTCGGCGCATTCCATTCCCCAGTCCAGCGCCGACGACGAACGTTCATCGTCCACCTCCTGGGGTTGGCTGATCGCCATCGTGCTGGTGCTTGCCGCCGGCGTCGCCTATGCCTTCTGGCAGGGCTGGCTGCCGCAGCAATGGCTGGCGTTCGACTGGCTTCCCAAGCTGTCCAAGTAAATACCGGTTTCGCCGATGCAAGATTCCTCTCTGCCTTGCCAGGATGCGCCGCCGCCCTCCGTGGGCGCGGCCCCCCGCCGCGCCACGCGTTCGGTGGCGGTGAAGTGGGGCGACCGCACGGTCATGATCGGCGGCGACGCGCCGGTGGTGGTGCAGTCCATGACCAACACCGACACCGCCGACGCCATCGCCACGGCGATCCAGGTCAAAGAATTGGCATTGGCCGGCTCCGAACTCGTCCGGATCACGGTCAATACGCCTGAGGCGGCGAAAGAAGTCGTGGCCATCCGCGAGCAGCTCGACCGCATGGGCGTCAATGTTCCCCTGGTCGGCGACTTTCATTACAACGGCCATAAGCTCCTGACGCAGTTTCCGGAGTGCGCGCAAGCGCTGTCCAAGTACCGCATCAACCCGGGCAACATGGGTGGCGGCAAGCGCCGCGACGACAATTTCGCCCAGATGATCGAAGTGGCTTGCCGCTACGACAAACCTGTGCGCATCGGCGTGAACTGGGGCAGCCTGGATCACGAGCTGATGGCTCGCAAGATGGACGAAAACAACCAGCGCGCCCACCCCTGGGAAGCGCAGGCCGTCATGCGCGACGCGCTGGTGGTGTCCGCCATCAGCAACGCGCAGCGCGCCGAAGAGCTTGGCCTGCGCCGCGACGCCATCATCCTGTCGTGCAAGGTCAGCCATGTGCAGGACCTGATCGCGGTCTACCGCGACCTGTCCGCGCGTTGCGACTACCCGCTGCATCTGGGCCTGACCGAGGCCGGCATGGGCAGCAAGGGCATCGTGGCGTCCACCGCCGCGCTGGCCGTGTTGCTGCAGCAGGGCATCGGCGACACCATCCGCATCTCGCTCACGCCGGAACCCGGCGGCGATCGCAGCCGCGAGGCTGTGGTGGCCCAGGAAATCCTGCAGACCATGGGGCTGCGCGCGTTCACGCCCATGGTGGTGGCCTGCCCCGGTTGCGGCCGAACCAGCAGTACGTTCTTCCAGGAACTGGCCGACAGTATCCAGTCGTACCTGCGCCGGCAAATGCCGGTGTGGCGGGCCCAATACCCCGGCGTCGAAAGCATGAACGTCGCGGTCATGGGCTGTGTGGTCAACGGGCCTGGCGAAAGCCGCCACGCGGACATCGGCATCAGCCTGCCGGGCACCGGCGAGGTGCCGGCCGCGCCGGTATTCGTCGACGGCGAGCGCACGGTCACCCTCAAGGGTGACCATATTGCCGAAGAATTCCAGGCCATCGTTGAAGACTACGTCGCGCGTCGCTACGGCGCGCTCGCCTCTCATTAAAGAAAGGGTGTCGCCGCAAGCGCGCTTGCCTGCGCGTGATGCGGCATGATCAAGATGACTCAAGCTTTCCAGAAAGTCGCCGCCAT
>JBEBOQ010000022.1:0-68033 GCA_040396375.1 Achromobacter xylosoxidans | reverse complement strand
GGAAGTCGATCAGCGTGTTGATGTTGCGATCGGCCACCGCGAAGATGGTGCCGCCTCGTCCGCCGTCGCCGCCGTCCGGGCCGCCTTTGGGGATGAATTTTTCGCGGCGAAAGCTCGCCACGCCATTGCCGCCTTTGCCGGCGACGACTTCGATGGTGGCTTCGTCTACGAATTTCATGATGTCTGCGCGTGTATGAGATAGGGAGTCGCCGCAGCGCGGCGAGGGCCGCCACGCATTTGCGGTGGCCCGAAGGAAAAAAAGCCCTGCCGCGTGCGACAGGGCTTTGCCGTTCTGGCTGGCGGCGGATCGCTGAGGCGACCGCGCCGCGTGCCGGACCGTGCTGCGTCGAGGATTACTCGGCGGCGACGATCGAAACGGTTTGCTTGTTCAACGCGCCCTTGAAGCCGAATTGAACCTTGCCGTCGACCAGCGCGAACAGGGTGTGGTCCTTGCCCATGCCGACGTTCACGCCAGCGTGGAAGCGGGTACCGCGCTGACGCACGATGATCGAACCAGCGGGAATCAGTTCACCGCCGAAAGCCTTGACGCCCAGACGCTTTGATTCTGAGTCGCGTCCGTTTCGCGTAGAGCCGCCGCCCTTTTTCTGTGCCATGTTTAGCTCCTGCTAAGTGGTACCGAGTCGCGTCTTAAGCCGTGATGGCTTCGATGCGGATTTCGGTGTAGTTCTGACGGTGGCCCTGACGCTTCTGATAGTGCTTGCGACGGCGCATCTTGAAGATCTTGACCTTGTCGTGGCGGCCTTGCGCAAGAACCGTTGCCTTGATCACGGCGCCGGAGACGAGGGGCGTGCCAACTTTCAGTTGGTCGCCTTCGCCCACGGACAGCACTTGATCCAGGGTGATTTCTTGCCCAATGTCAGCCGGTATCTGTTCTATCTTGAGTTTTTCGCCAGCGGCAACGCGATACTGCTTGCCACCGGTTTTTACGACCGCGTACATGGGGTATTCCTTAAATAGGTAAATGGGTTCATTCGCTTGCCGGCCCTGCTGGGCTGGCAGTGCTTGCCTGGGGTTGCCAAGATTGGGGTTGCCAATATGGGGTTGCCAAGACCAAGCGCGCGTAATTCACCGACGTAATTCGGCCATCTCTGACCGAATCCGGGATATTAGCCCGCGGCTGAGGAAAAGTCAAAAAGCGCTTGCAGGCTAAGGGCTTAGGTGTGGCCGGGGCGCCGCGTCGGGGTGGCGCGCAGCCGAAAAAACGGGGGCGGGGCGGTTCGGATTGGGGTGGCGCAGGGGGGAGTCCGCGCCCCGGGCAGGGGCGTCGCTACGTCCGGCTCCGGTTCCCGGCAGCCCGTATAATCGCTGGTCGAATCCCCCGCCATCCCGGCGGCCCAGCGGTAAGAGCTGTTACATATGGCTCGTTTCACTCTCCGGATACGTCTTGAATCTCCCCGCGCTCATTGCTCCCATAGTTGACGATATGAAAGCCGTCGATGCGGTTATCCGCGAGCGGCTGAATTCCGATGTGGTGTTGATCCGTACGATCGGCGACTACATCATTGGGGCGGGCGGCAAGCGCATGCGCCCGGCGATGGTGCTGATG
The DNA here is from genome assembly GCA_040396375.1 of Achromobacter xylosoxidans. Taxonomy (GTDB): domain Bacteria; phylum Pseudomonadota; class Gammaproteobacteria; order Burkholderiales; family Burkholderiaceae_B; genus Achromobacter; species Achromobacter xylosoxidans_D. The sequence goes on along the minus strand of JBEBOQ010000022.1, from coordinate 66,466 downwards.
GTGGCGCGCGCCCTGGGTTACGAGGGGACGCATCACCAACTGCTGGCCGCGGTGGTGGAATTCATCCACACGGCCACGCTGCTGCACGACGACGTGGTTGACGAATCCGACCTGCGCCGCGGCCGCGAGACCGCCAACGCGGTGTTCGGCAATGCTGCCAGCGTGCTGGTGGGCGACTATCTCTATTCGCGTTCGTTCGAAATGATGGTCGAGGCCGACTCGATGCGCATCATGGGCATCCTGTCCGAGGCCACCACGGTGATCGCCGAGGGCGAGGTGCTGCAGCTCTTGAACGTGCACGACCCGGACGTCTCGCAAGAACGCTACCTGCAGGTTGTGCGCTACAAGACCGCCAAGCTGTTCGAGGCCGCCGCCCAGGTGGGCGCCGTGCTGGCGGGCGCCACGCCCGAGCAGGAAGCCGCCGCGGCCGCCTACGGCCGCCACGTGGGCACCGCCTTCCAATTGGTGGACGACGTGCTGGACTACAGCGGCGACGCCACCGCCTTGGGCAAGAACGTGGGCGACGATCTGCGCGAAGGCAAGCCGACGCTGCCGCTGATCCGCGTGATGGAAGTGGGTACGCCCGAACAGCAGCAATTGATCCGCGATGCCATCAAGACGGGCGACGCTGATTTCGCCGCCGTGGCCGCCGCCATCCAGGCCACCGACGCGCTGGAGCACGCTCGCCAGGCCGCCGTGGCCGAGGCGGATCGGGCCCGTGAAGCACTGTCCGCTTACCCCGTTTCCCCTTTTCTAAATTCTCTGTTAGAATTCTGCGCTTTCGCGGTGAATAGAGATCGCTAACCGAAAGGCAGCGAAAAAGTTCACCAAAACCCGAGGGGATAACACCTCTTGGTGGCTAAAGCGGAAAGTTAGTTGTAGTGATTTAGTTGTAGTGATGATTTGGTTGCACTGAGCGCAACGAAGTCAGTAGTCGAAAGACTAAGAGTAGTAAGACTCGGGGCGTAGCTCAGCCTGGTAGAGTACTGCGTTCGGGACGCAGGAGTCGGAGGTTCGAATCCTCTCGCCCCGACCACTTGATGTGGTCGAATTCTTGAAAGTGTTTCCCGACACTTTTAGCTGAAAGCCGGTATCGCGCAAGCGGGCCGGCTTTTTTGCGTTTGCTTGGCCCGGGTCCAGAGACATGCGGCCAGCTTGGCGCGGTCAGGCCGGCTCTGGTTTCGACCCGTTACGTTCGGCAGGGTGTGGCCGAAGGGGGCTGGATAAAATGCAAGCCTTCTCGGCTGCCTTCCTTTCAGATCCATGATCACACTGGTGCAGCGAACCCGCGCACGCCTATTGCCCATCGCGGTGATGGGCTTTTTGTTGTACATGCCCCCCACATACGCCGCGCCCCGGGAGCAGGGGGCAGGCCAGGCGCCCGACCCCGCGACGCGTGGGTTGACCGTCGATATTGCGCAGCTTCCCGAATTGGCCTTCCGCCTGGAAGCGCCCGCGGGGCTGTCGTGGACGAAGGACGGCTCGCTGATGAAGGGCCTGGAGGAATCGGGCATGGTCGCGGATTTCACGCGATTGATGATCGGCCAAGGCACGCAGCAGCCCGACAGGCTGCGCATCACCGTCTACGTCGCCGACGTGGTGCCCACGCGCGCAGCGCTGCTCATGGACTACGCCCGCTTGATGGCCAAGGGATTTGGCAATGGCGAGGACGAGGAGGATGCCATCGAGGACGGCGCCGGCAATGTCATCAGCGCCAATGTCACCACGGAGGTTTCCCGCGACGAGCACCTGCAGCCGGCCGCAGCATCCCGCAGCCTGATCGGCGTCTGGCGGCAGGGCTTGAAGCTGCTGGTCGTGCGTGCCGACATGAGTCCGGCCGAGGCGGATGTGCTCATGCCCGAGCTGCGGCGGATGATGCGCGCGTTGACCTTCCTGCGTCCGACGGTATCGGATCCGCTGATGGCAGGCATGGTCAAGCATACCGTCCGGCTGCCGTCGGGGAAGGACTTGCATTTTCTGTTGCCGCCGAACTGGCAGTCGATCGGCGCCTTCGACGAACAGGGGGTGTTCGCCTCGCAGATGTTCCAGGATCGGGCCAGTATCGGCAGGCCCCCCTATGTCTCCGTCTTCGGCATGCAGGTCGAGCCCGGCGCACCGATGACGCCGGAGCGGTTGCGCGCAGGCGCTGAAACGGTATCGAAGCTGTTGCTGGATCGCACCCGGCGCAACAACGGCTACACGCAACGCCAGATGGTCTCGGCGACGCACGTGACCGGGTTCGAGAAGGTTGCCCGCCTGGATGCCTTGTTCGTCGACGATGTCTCGTCGAGCAACCCGCTGGAGCCCGACCTTGCCACCCAGTCGCACCTGGTGGCGCTGCATGGCAAGCCGGAGACGGTCATCGGCTATTCGCTGGTGGTCAGGACGAAGACCTCTGACTGGCGCGAGATCGGCGCCATGATGCACGCGAACTTCGTGCAGCGGCTGTTGGTCGATTCGATGATGGAACAAGCGCCCAGGCTCGGCAAGCCCTGAGGAGTGGCAGGAAATGGGCCGCTGCGGTCGTGTCAGTTGCCGTGGCCGGCGTGATCAATCTGCCGCTGCGTCGGACGGGCCGTCGACCTGTAGATGCGCCTCTCGCAACAGGCTCCGTGCCAGCAACCGCAAGACGCGCGCGCAGGCGCTGGCGGCCTTGGACATGTCGGACTCGCGCTGATGGACGAGTCCCAGGTCCATGGACGGAACGGCTCCTGCCATCACCGTCCTGCGTATTCTTCCCCCGTCGTGTGACCACGGCCTGAAAACCAGGTCGGAAAGAATCGTGACGCCGACATTCTGCGCGACCAGACTGCGCACCGCTTCGATCGACTTGGTACGGAATATGACGTTGGGCTTGAGTTTCATGGCGCCCCAGTAGCGATTGACGGTGGCGACATGCTCATCCATGTCCAGCAGTATGAAGGGATGGTCCGCCAGTTCGGATAAAGCCACCGACGGGCGGCCGGCAAGGGGGTGATCCAGCGACGTCCATAGCCGGCGCTCGGATTTCAGCAATTTCTCTTGGTGAAAATCCGCCGAGGGAGTCAGGTTTGAAACGAGAACGACGGCCAGGTCGAACGACCCGTTGCGAATGCCGTTTTCAATTTGAAGGCGGTTGCGTTCAACGGGTTCAAACGAGACGAGCGGCAGTTGCCGGCGCATCGCCGCGATGATTTTGGGCAGCACGTATTCCGACACCGTATCGGTGATGGCAAGTTTCACGCGGCCTTCGAGCGAGGAAATGGAATCCTTGGTCTCGGCGATGGCCGTTTCCAACGACGCCAGCACGTGCTGTGCGTGGCGAAGAAAGCCTTCTCCCTGCAGTGTCAGTCTCAAGCCCGCGGCGTGCCGAATGAAGAGCTGAACGCCCAGGAGCGCCTCAAGATTTTTCAATGACGTCGTCAGCGACGGTTGGCTGACGTAGCAGCGTTGGGCAGCACGGGACACCTGGCCGGTCATGGCGACCGCGACAAAGTGCTCCAGTTGTTTGATCGTGACCTTCATAGATAAATTATATATTGCTGCATTCAATAAAAGAATTATGAATACTCCGTGACGATCAATAGCATGCACATTCGCGCGTCGTCGGATGTGTCTCGAGGAACGCCAACATTTCCGAGAAATGGAGACTTCCATGCAATCGTCATCGAGCATTCCCGCCAATCATCCGGCGCAAGACAACGTTCCTCCCAGCACGCCACCTGACATTGAACGCAGCACGGGTCTGCTCAGCCGCCTCGGCCTGCGTTTCACCGCGTGGGCGGAACGCTGGTTTCCCGACGCGTTTGTCTTCGCTGCCATCGCCGTGATCGTCGTCGCAGTCGCGGCATTGGCCAACGGTTCGACTCCCCAAGCCGTGGCCAAGGCCTTTGGCGATGGATTCTGGAGTTTGATCGTCTTTACGATGCAGATGGCGGTGGTCGCCATTGGCGGCTACGTGGTGGCGACTTCTCCGCCAGCCGCTCGCCTTATCCAGCGGTTGGCCGCAGTGCCCAGGTCCGGCAGGCAGGGGATTGCCTATGTGGCGCTGATCAGCATGATCCTGTCGCTCTTTAACTGGGGCGTCTCGCTGATCTTCAGCGCGCTCTATGCACGAGCCCTGGCTCGCCGTGCGGACCTGCGCGTGGACTACCGGGCCGCTGGCGCCGCAGCATACCTTGGCCTGGGCGCAACCTGGGCGCTGGGTTTGAGCTCATCAGCCGCGCAGTTGCAGGCCAACCCCGGCAGCCTGCCAAAGAGCATCCTGGATATCACCGGGGTGATTCCGTTCAGTCAGACCATCTTCCTTTGGCAGTCCATGGTCATGGCCGCCGTGTTGATCGCCGTGTCGGTGGCGATCTGTTTTTTTTCGGCGCCTACGGGCGCAAATGCCGTCACGGCCCAAGATCTCGGGGTAGACCTGGCCGAGTTCAAACCGGCTGTTCAGGATCCGGCCAAGCGCCGCCCCGGTGAATGGTTCGAGCGCAGCCCCTTGCTGACGATACTGCTTTGTGCGCTTGGATTTGGCTGGCTTGCGCAGGAATTCATCGCAAAGAGTCCGCTCGTGGCCATCTCCGGACTCAATACGTACAACCTGCTATTCCTGCTGCTGGGCTTGTTGCTGCATTGGCGTCCCCGGAATTTTCTCGACGCCGTGACGCGTGCGGTCCCTTCCACCGCGGGTGTCATCATTCAATTCCCCTTGTACGGGGCCATCGCGGCAATGCTGACGACTGCGAAGGGTCATGATGGCATCGCGTTGTCGGACCGTATCGCGCACCTGTTCGTCAGTATTTCCAACACGGACACCTTCGCGGTGATGATGGGCGCCTATTCCGCCGTCTTGGGCTTCTTCATTCCATCGGGGGGTGGAAAGTGGATCATCGAGGCGCCGTACGTCATGCAGGCCGCCAACGAGCTCAAGGTGCACTTGGGGTGGGCCGTGCAGGTCTACAACGCGGCGGAGGCGCTGCCCAATCTGATCAATCCCTTCTGGATGCTGCCGCTGCTCGGTGTCCTGGCGCTGAAAGCGCGCGACATCGTGGGCTTTACCTTCCTGCAATTGCTGGTGCACGCGCCGCTCGTGCTCTTCATGCTCTGGTTCCTGGGGCGCACGCTGGACTACGTTCCTGCGGTCATGCCCTGACCCTCGACGAGCACGCTTCATCGTGATGTCGACAGAATTCAAGCAGGGATATTGCACGCTTTGCCGTTCGCGCTGCGGCACGGTCAACGAGGTGCGCGGGGACATGTTGATTTCCGTGCGCCCGGATCCGTCCCATCCGACGGGCGAAGCCATGTGCATGAAGGGCAAATCCGCGCCTGAACTGGTGCACAGCCCCCACCGCTTGCAAACCCCTTTGCGGCGCACCAATCCGAAAGGGAATTCCGATCCGGGCTGGGTCCGCATCAGTTGGGAGGAGGCCCTGGCAGAGACGGCGCAACGGCTTGGTGCCATTCGTGCTGAAAGCGGCGCGGAGTCGGTTGTGTTCTCGGTCACGACGCCAAGTGGTACGCCGCTGAGCGACAGCATCGACTGGATTGAGCGTTTCGTGCGCCTGTTTGGCAGCCCCAACATCTGCTACGCAACAGAGGTTTGCAACTGGCATAAGGACTACGCGCATGCGTTCACCTTCGGCTGCGGCATGCCGCCTGCCGATTACGCCGAGGCTGATCTCATTGTCCTGTGGGGGCATAACCCTGCGAACACGTGGCTCGCGCAGGCATCCGCCATTGGCAAGGGCCGCATGCGCGGCGCAAAGATGATCGTGGTCGATCCGCGACCGACGGCGCTCGCCCGCCAAGCCGACGTCTGGCTGCCGGTACGTCCGGGCACGGATGCGGCCGTGGCGTTGGGCCTGGTCCACCTGCTGATTTCGCAAGCCCGGTACGACCAGGCGTTTGTGCGCGATTGGACGAACGGCCCGCTGCTGGTACGTAGCGACAATGGGCAATTTCTGCGCGAGCAGGATGTCTGGCCCCATGCCGTGCGTAACCGCTTCCTGGTGTGGAACGATGAACGCCATTGCGTCTGTCCTTACGACACCGAGCAGGCTGCGCAGCCGCAGCAGAGCACCAATTTTCGCTTGCGCGGCGCTGTTCCTGTCGATGCGTCCGGCGCCGCAGGGCTGGTTTGCCATCCTGCGTTTGAATTGCTTGCCCAGGCCAGCGCCCACTACGGGCCACGGGAAGTCGAGAGCATTACTGGCGTGCCGGCGGCTTCGCTTCACGCGGCAGCGGCGCTTTTTGGTTCCCTGGGCCGCATTGCTTATCACGCATGGACAGGCATCGGTCAACACGCCAATGCCACGCAAGCGGAGCGCGCGGTGGCCACGCTGTACGCGCTTACCGGCAGTTTTGACCGTATTGGCGGCAACCGTGTGCGCATCGGGCCGCCCGTCAACGCTGTCAATGCGCTTTCCCTGTTGGATGAGGCGCAGCGGATGAAGGCGCTTGGGTTTGATGAGCGGCCGATTGGCCCGCCTGCCCATGGCTGGGTGACGGCACGCGATACCTACCGGGCGATTCTGGAAGGACAACCGTACAAGGTGCGCGCCATGATGGCGTTCGGCACGAACTTGCCGGTTTCTCAGGCTGATACCTCGCAGGCGCACCGGGCGCTTTCCGAGCTTGAGTTTCATGTGCACTGCGACCTGTTCGAGACGCCGGCGGCAAAGTACGCGGACATTTTTTTGCCCGTCAACACGCCCTGGGAGCGTGAGGGGCTGCGAGTCGGCTTCGAGATCAGCGACCGGGCCGCGGGATGGGTCCAGTTGCGCCAGCGGATGGTGCCGCCGCGTGGGGAATCTCGTTCCGACAACGACATCGTGTTCGACCTTGCGTGTCGGCTCGGCATGGGTGGCGAATTCTTCGGCGGCAGTCTGGAAGCAGGGTGGAACCACATCCTGGAACCACTGGGAATCTCGGTGGAGCAGTTGCGTCAACGTCCGGAGGGCATCGCTTGCCCGGTCGACGCTGGCGAAAGAAAGTATGCGCGCCCGACATCGACCGGCGTTTGTGGGTTTGCAACGCCCACGCGGCGGGTAGAGCTTTATTCGGAAAACCTGCTGCGGCATCGCCAGCCGCCATTGGCCGCATTTGTAGAGCCTGCCGACACGCCAAGGGATGCGAACGCGACGCGTCAAGGCCGCTTTCCGTATGTGTTGAGCTCCGCCAAGAACGGCTTCTATTGCCACAGCCAACATCGCAGCCTGACATCGTTGCGTAAACGGGCTCCGGATCCAGTCGCCGAAATCAGTCCCGTGCTGGCCAACGCAAAAGGAATCCTGGAGGGGGATTGGATACGCATTCACACGCGCGTCGGGCAAGCCCGGTTCGTCGCCCGTATTACCCCCCAACTGGCCGATGGCGTCGTCGTGGCGGAGTTCGGATGGTGGCAAGGTTGTCCGGAGCTCGATCGCGATGGCCTGTCCGTCGACGGCGCGGCGAACAGCAATTTCAATAACTTGATCTCTGCGGATCACCACGACCCGGTGAGTGGATCTTCGCCACTACGCTCGTTTCTCTGTGACGTCGAGTTGGACCCGCTCATCGAGGCGCGTCAGCGAAAGTGGTCGGGCTATCGCGATTTTCGGGTCAGCGAACTGCGTCGGGAAGCCGACGGCGTGCTGGGTATCCACTTTGAACCGTTGGACGACGTTGAATTGCCAGACTACCGTCCGGGACAACACATCGAGATAAAACTGGACGGAGTGGATGGAATCCAGCTCTCGCGTGCGTACTCACTGACTGGCCCGGCCGAAGTTCCGCATCGGCGTGGTTACAGCATCGCGGTACGCCATCAAAAAGGGCAGTCGGCCGATGGCACGCCATTTGAAGGCCAGATGTCCGGATTCTTGCACCGCAGGCTGCGCATGGGCGATGTCGTGTCGCTACGTGCTCCCGGGGGCGGCTGGGTCGTTCCGCGTCACTCGCCGCAACCGCTTTGCCTGTTTGCCGGCGGTATTGGCATCACGCCGTTCGTCAGCCTGCTCGAGTCCTTGCCGGATGGCGCGGACGGACCGGAAATCTGGCTCTACTACGCGAATCAGAACAGCGGGACACACGCGTTCCGCGAGCGTATCGCCTATCACCGTGCTCGATTGCCGCGGTTGCACGTTTACGACTATTACGCGGCGCCCCTTCAGAGCGATCGGGAGGGCGTCGACTTCACGGCCAAGCGTTACGTTGATGCAAGCGTCGTGGACGATACGCTGATCGAACGACGTGCCCGCATCTACATGTGTGGCCCGCCCGCGATGATGGATGCCGTGACCGCGGGCCTCGTGGCACGTGGCGTTCCGCGTTTCGACATTTTCAGCGAGCTATTCCGCTCTCCGTCCACGCCTCCCTCGGGCAATGAGGCATTCAACGTGAGCTTCTCCCGTTCGGGCCGGAATTCGTTGAAATGGACTCCCAAGCAAGGCACGTTGCTGACGTTTGCGGAATCCCTGGGCGTGCAGATGGCGAGCGGCTGCCGGGTTGGACAGTGCGAAAGCTGCGCGGTGCGGCTGGTGTCCGGCAAGGTGCGCCATCTGCATGGCAGCGAGCCCGACGATCCAGGCATCTGCTTGGCCTGTCAGGCCATTCCTATTGAGGACGTCGTGCTTGATGCATGACCCGACGCAAGTTTCCATTCCAGGCTGAAAAGGACTAGTCATGAAAATCATCAATGCCGCGGATACGCGGCGCGCGCTGCCTTTCGATCGTCTCATTCCGGCGCTCGAAGCAATGTTCATCTCCGGTTGCCAGGTGCCTTTGCGTCATACGCACGCCCTGCACGAAACAGCGGATGAGTTCCCCATGACCGTGCTCATCATGCCGGCATGGCAGCGTGACCGGTATTTGGGAATCAAGACCGTCAACATCTATCCCGCCAATGCCGGCCGCGGCCTTCCTGGCCTGTACTCCACTTATATTCTGTATGACGCCAAGACAGGGGAGCCGCTAGCCCTGATCGATGGCAACGAAATCACATCGCGTCGCACCGCCGCCGCATCCGCGCTCGCGGCGTCGTACCTGGCCCCGGCGACGGCACGCCGTTTGCTGGTGGTCGGCTGTGGGCGCGTGGGTAGTCTCATCCCCGCTGCGTATCGGGCGGTCAGGCCGATCGAACAGGTCGTCGTATGGGATAGGGATGTTCAGGCGGCGAGTTTGCTTGCCGAAACGCTGCGGACACAGAACATTGACGCAAGCGTGGCCGCCGACCTGGCCGGCGCAGTCAGCGAGGCCGATATTGTCAGTTGCGCGACGCTCGCCACCGAACCGCTCATTCATGGTTCAGCGCTGCGGGCATGCAGCCATCTTGATCTTATCGGCAGTTTCACGCCACAAATGCGGGAAGCTGACGACGCGTGCTTCAGCAACGCACGCCTGTTCATTGATACGCAAGAGGCGTTGCAAAAGAGTGGTGAACTGCTCGGCCCGATCTCGCGTGGCGTTTTTTCTCCGGACGATATCGCCGGAGACTTGGCGGATCTGGCGAACGGGAGAATTCCAGGCCGTGGGGGTTCAGAGGGCCGCACGGTCTTCAAGGCGGTCGGTACCGCGTTGGAGGATCTGGCCGCGGCGGTTCTGGTGTACGAGAGCGCAACGTCATCAGAATCCTGAATCGGACGTCGAGAATCACTGCGCCCGGGACGCGGGCGCCGAAGGTGCGGGAGCTTGTGGGGCCCGCTATCTCAAGATCACCGTGTAGCGACGCATCGGCGCCTCGAAAAAGACGTAGCCGATTTCGTTTACCCGGCCGCGCAGCACGATTTCTCGGGTTCCCGTTGCGACGTCCTGGCCGTCGCCGGCCTGGAGTGTGGCTTCGATGCAGTCTCCGGGCCGGTAGCCGGTTGTTTTGATGACCACGTTCAAGTCAACGTAGTGATCGACCTCATCGGTGGTGACGCGTGCGTTGTAGGGGCCGTTGGTCCAGTAGATTTCCTCGACCTTGCCGCCGCCCCTGGCCGTTGCGGCGTGGCAGGGGGCGGAAGGGGCAAGGATCCGGATGGGCGCTTGCGCGCCGGAAGGAGAGGGCGCTTCGGCCATGGCTGAAGAAGCCATGGCGCCGAGGGCTGCTGCGAGAAGGTGATGTGAGAACTGCATGATTCGGTGTGAACATGGTCAGGGCGCCTGAATGAGAGCCTGACGCGTTGGCCTTCCCGTTGTAGCCTAATCCCCGCCGATTTGCATGACCGACTTGCCGATCTGTTCGCGCGCTTCGATCCGGGCGTGGACCTGCTGCACGTCGTCCATCGCGTAACGGCCTTCGATGTCGATGCGCAGCGAGCCGTCAAGGATGGCGCCGAAGACGGCGTCGGCGCGGCGCTGGACGGTGGCGCCGTCCTGCATGTGGTCGGCCAGGCGCGGACGGGTCAGGAACAGGGATCCGGCTTCGCCCAGTTCGATGGGGTCCAGGTCGGTGACCGAGCCCGATACGTTGCCGTAGTTGATGACCAGGCCGCGTGCGCGGCAGGCGCGCAAGCTGTGGCGCAGGGTGGCTTTGCCGACCGAGTCGAACACCACGTCGACGCCTTGGCCCTGGGTGGCTTCCCGAATGCGGTCGGCAAAGCGGCCATCGTCGTAGGGCATGGCGTGATCCGCCCCACGCTGGACCGCGACGTCGCACTTTTGGGTGGTGCTGCCGGTGGCGAAGACCGTGGCGCCGCGGCGTTTGGCCAGTTGCACCAGCAGTTGGCCGATGCTGCCTGACGCGGCATGGACGAGGCAGGTGCTGCCGGGTTGCAAGCGGGCGATGTCTTCGACCAGGTAATGGGCGGTGGCGCCCTGGAAGATCGCCGCGGCGGCCAGGTCGAAAGGGATCTGGTCCGGAATTTTGGCGACCTTGGCGGCAGGAATGCGGGCGTATTCGGCGTAGCTGCCCCAGGCGATGCACCAAGCCACGCGGTCGCCGGGGGCAAGGTGCGTGACGCCTTCACCCACCTCCACGATTTCTCCGGCGCCCTCCATGCCCAGGGTGCAGGGCAGTCGCACCGGGTAGGTGGTGGACGTGGCGTACTTGCCCTGGCGGGTGTGCACGTCCATGAAGTTGATGCCGGCGTAGGCGACCTTGATCAGGACATGGCCGGGAGTGGCAGCGGGCTTGGGGTGGTCCGTGCGGATTTGCAGGACGTCGGGGCCGCCGTAGCTTTCGATGAGAATGGCTTTCATGGCAAAGGATTACCTGGTTTTGAAGGCGGGGCTGGGCGTCGCGTGCTGGCGGCGGGTAACTGGCCCAGCAGGGGAATTGCGACTTACCTCATGGTAAAAGCCGCTGTAAGGTTAGGAAATTCCCCAATAATTCACCTCATCCGTGAGGAAATGACCCGATGTTCGATTGGCAAGACCTGTATTGCTTCACTGTGCTGGCGCGCACCGGCTCGCTGTCGGCGGCGGCGCGCGAGCTGCAGGTGGAGCACGCCACCGTGGGGCGGCGGATCGATGCATTGGAAAAATCACTGGGTCTGCGGCTGGTGGACCGCCTGCCCCGCAGCCGTCCGTTGACGCAAGACGGCCTGGCGCTGGCCCGGTTGGCCGGTGCGATGCAAGACATCAGCACCGGGGTGGCGCAGTTGTCGCGCATCGCATCCATCGAGGTGGCCGGCACGGTCAAGGTCAGCGCGCCGCCGTCATTGGCCAGCCATTGCATCGCGCCGCGCATGGCCGCGCTGCGCGAGCAATATCCGAAGCTCAATGTGGTGTTGCTGCCGTCCTTGTCCTTGGTTGCGCTGGACCGGGGCGAGGCCGACATCGCGCTGCGCACCGTGCGTCCCGAAGACGAGGCCTTGATGCGACGGCGAATCGGCGTGGTGCGGTTTGCGCTGTATGCGAGTCCGGCGTTCAGCGCGACGCCCGCCGAGCAATGGCGCTTCATCGCCTATGACGACAGCGCCGACCATCTGCCGCAACAAGCCTGGCTGCATCAGATCCGGCGGCACCGTCCCGTGGTGTTCTCTGCCAGCGACCTGACCGCGCAGCAAATGGCGGCCCGCGCTGGCGTGGGCGCGGTGGTGCTGCCCACGCTTGTTGGCGATAACGACGGCGCGTTGCGGAGGTTGCCGGTGGATAGCGCGGCGCCGCTGCGCGATATCTGGCTGACGGTCTATCCGGATCTGCGCCGGTCGCCGTCGGTCAAGGCGGTGATGGATTTCCTGGTGGAATGCGTCCGGCAGGAGCCCCACCTGCAGCCCTGAGAGGACGCCGGCTGCTCGCTGGCGGGCGGGTGCCTATTTCGGTGACGCGGCAGCGCCGTCGGCCAGCATCTGGCGCAGGCGCGTACGGCGGCGTTCGAGATCGGCGATCTGACGTTCGACCGAGGCCAGCCGCTGCCGCTGGACCTGGGACGTTTCCGAGCAGGCCGTCGCGCCTTCGATCATGCGCATGCAGTCGGGAAATCCGCGGATCTCGGCCAGGCTGAAGCCGGTCGCGATCAGGCGCTGGATCTGGCGTACCTGCGCGATCGCCGCCGCGGGAAAGGTCCGGTAGCCGTTGTCGGCGCGCGCCGACGTCAGCAGGCCGTGCTCATCGTAGTGACGGATGGACCGGATGCTCGCGCCGGTGGCGTTGGCGAGCGCGCCGATCGACATCGCGGTGGGCGTGGTGGCGGCAGGAGGCGTAGTTTTCATTGCGGTAGCGGGCACGCGGAGCCCGGTGTGGTGCGGAGTGCTTGACTCTACCATTGGTGTGAGGGTTGAGACTGGAAACCCCTATGGAATCCAGGAGTCAGCCGTGATGCTGCACCACCCCTTTTTTCGCCGTTTCCGCCTGGTGCTGGCCGGCGTTGCCCTGATGGCCGCGACGGCAACCGCGCTTGCACAGACGAAGCAGTACACCGTGACCGCGCCGGACGGCGTGACGTTGGCGGTCCAGGAATCGGGCGACCCGTCAGGCCCGGCGGTCGTTTTTGTCCACGGCTTGCTGGGCAGCCATCTTAGTTGGGACACCCAGGTATCCAGCCCGCTGTTGCAGCGCTACCGCTTGATTACCTATGACCTGCGCGGCCATGGCTTGTCGGACAAACCGGTGCCGCCAGAGGCCTATACCGACGGCCGTCGGTGGGCCGACGACCTGGCGGCGGTGATTGCGGCGTCCGGCGCGCGCAATCCGGTGCTGGTGGGCTGGTCGCTGGGCGCGGCGGTCACGACGAATTACCTGGCCGCTTACGGTGACGGTCGCATCGCGGGTGCGGTCTATGTCGGCGGCGTGATCGAATTGGACCCGGCGCAAATCACGTCCCACCCCGACGTATATCGTGACCTGACGTCGGCCGATCTGAAGACGCATCTGGACGCCGAGCGTGCTTTCCTGGCGCTGTGCTTTCAGACGCAGCCTGATCCCGTTACCTTCCAGCGCCTGCTCGCCAATGCGGCCTTGGCCGCGCCGCAGATGCAAGCCGCCGTGCCGTCGATGACCATCGCCGCGCAGGCTGGCCTGGGCGCGCTGCACAAGCCGCTATTGCTGATCTATGGCGCGCGCGATGCGCTGGTGCAGGCCGGGCCGTCCATGGACCGCGCCAAGCGGTTGAATCCGCGGATGCGCAGCACGGTGTACGCCGATTCGGGCCATGCGCCTTTCGTGGAAGAAGCGGAACGTTTCAATCGCGATCTGGCCGCGTTCATCGACGCTGCGACCCGGCGCTGACGCTGCCGACGTGAGGGCGGTATGGTTGCCGGGGCGGCGATCCCGTCGGTGGCGTATCAGATCAAGCCAGGGGCAGGCGCCAGCCATTCCACGGTGATGGGGTGCAACCTGCGGCGCAGGGCGTCGAGGTCCTGGGGCGTGTCCAGATCCGTCACGTAGCCCCGATGCTCACTGTGAAACGGCGCGACGCTGGCGGGCTGCTGCTTCATCCAGTCCCGTGTTCCCAGGCCGGGCGGCAAGTCGTTGGCCGCCGCGGCGCTGCGTGCCGAGAGGATCACGGGGTGGCCGCGAACGCCATTGACGACGGGCTGCATGATGTCGACGCTAGCGGACCGGGCTCGCCAGTGGCGGACCAAGGCCTGCACGACGTCGCTATCCAGGAGTGGCAGGTCGCCCAGCACCAGCATCAGGTCGTGGCCGGGATGCCTGGCGGCATGCGAGGCCAAGGCCAGCCGTTGGGAGTCGATCAGGCTGCATGTGTCTTGCGGGTGCCGCAGCGGCAGGATGGCGCCGCGCGCGGCCAGCGCAAGCAACGTGGCGGCATACGGGCCGATGACGGCGCTGATCGGGGCCACGCCGTTGGCGCGCAAGGCTGCCGCCAGCCGCTCCAGCAGGCTGATGCCGTCCACGTGCAGCGCCGCTTTGGGCCGGCCCCCCATCCTGGAGCCCTGGCCTGCCGCCAGGATGACCGCGGCGATGGGGGCGGGGGGATTCATCGCCACATCCCTCTACAGTCCGCAGACGCTGTCTTGCGGCGCGTCGGCGGTGTGAGTGGCTTGACGGGACGTGCGCGCCTTGCCGTGTTCCACGCTTTCCAGGTCCGTGTGTTGAGCGCCGTTTTTGGCGGCGACCACTTCGGCCATGATGGACAACGCGATTTCGGCGGGTGTCTTGCTGCCGATGAAAATGCCGGCCGGGCCGCGCAATCGGGCCAGGTCGCCGTCGGTCATGTCGAAGTGGTCGCGCAGGCGCGCCCGCCGGTGCTGGCTGTTCTTGCGAGAGCCGATGGCGCCGATGTAGAAGGCATCGGACTGGACGGCATCGATCAGCGCCAGGTCGTCGAGCTTGGGATCGTGCGTCAGCGCCACGACGGCAGTGCGGCGATCGGGTTGCAGCCGCAGGATCAGGTCGTCCGGCATTTCTCGCGTGAAGGCGACGCCGGCGGGGCGCCAGGCCTCGTCGTGCGTATCGCGCGGGTCGCAGACGATGATCTCAAAGCCCAACGTCAGCGCGATCTGGCACAGGAACCGCGTCGTATCGCCCGCGCCGATCACGATGATCCGGGCGGTGGGGCCAAAGTAGGCGGTCAGGGTGGATCGGGTCAGCTGGGGCATGCCGTCGGGCGGGCCGTCGAGCAAGGTGGCCTGGCCGGTCTCCAGGTCCAGCAGGCGCTCCAGGCAGCGCCGCTGGCGGCAGCCTTCCAGCAGCTCGGGCAACTGGCTTTGCGATCCAACGTATTCCAGCACCAGTTCGATCGTGCCGCCGCAGGGCAGTCCGAAGCGGTGCGCGTCGTCGGCCAACACGCCGTAGCGCAGCACTTCGGTGGGAGCGCCGCCAGGCCGGGCCTGCAGCCGGCCTTCTCGGATGCGGTCCAGTAGATCGTCTTCGATGCAGCCGCCGGACACGGAGCCGGCCACCTGGCCTAGCCCGTTGATGGCCATGATCGAGCCGGGCGGCCGGGGAGACGAACCCCAGGTTCGCGCCACGGTGACCAACCAGACGGGTAGGCCGGCCTCGCGCCAGGCGACGGCGCTTTCGAGCACCAGGGTGTTGATGTCTGTCATGGGCGTCTCACGCGTTGAGCACGGCGCGCACGGCGTCGGGGGTGAAGGGCGCTTCGTAGAAACGCCGGCCGGTGGCATCGAACAGCGCATTGGCGATGGCGGCCGGCCCCGGCACGGAGGCGGATTCGCCGGCGCCCATGGGCGGTTCGTCCTGGCGCGGGATCAGCAGTACTTCGATCGGCGGCAGGTCCTTGAAGCCGATGATGGGGTAGCCGCCCCATTCGCGGCTGGCCACGCCGGCGTCATTGAAGCTGACCTTTTCGAGCAGGCAGCGGCTGAGCGTCTGGTTGACGTTGCCGTGGATCTGGTGGCGCACGCCGTCGGGGTTGACCACCATGCCGGTGTCCTGGCCCACCACGATGCGATCGATGCGGATGCGGCCGCTGTCCGGATGCACCCGCAGGTCGATGACCCAGGCCGCCCAGGCGGCGCCAAATCCGGGGAACTTGCTGTGTACGTAGCGAGCATAGGCGACGCCGCGGCCGTGCAGCAGGCCGTCCGGTGCAGGCAGGCCGCGGGTGCCGGGCGCCGACCGACGCCATCCGGCGTGCGCGGCGGTGGCTTCGATCAGCTCGACGGCGCGGCGGTCGTCCAGGTGGCGGGTGCGGTAGTCGACGGGGTCTTCGCCCGCGGCATGGGCCAGCTCGTCGATCATGCAATCATGCGCGAACGAGTTGGGCAGGGCCGAGACGCCGCGCAGCCACGATGCCCGCATGATGGGCGGCATGTCGTGGCAGACGATGCGCCGATGCGGATAGCGATAAGGCGGCGCGGCGGTGCGGTCGCCCATTTCCAGGGTGCGCGGTTCGCCGGACACGCCGCCGGTCAGTAACAGTGCCAGCAGGGGCGCATCGTTGGAGGGGTAGCGCACGCCGAAGTCATAGGCCAGCAGGTCGCCTTGCGCGTCGATGCCGGCGGTGACGTCCATCAGTTGGCCCGTACCCTTGGGCTCCCATTGATGTTCCTGCTCGCGCGTCAGCTGCACGCGGACCGGCGCGGCCACCGCCATGGACAGCAAGGCGGCGTCCGCGCAGACGTCGTCCGCGCAATTGCGGCCATAGCAGCCGGCGGCTTCCAGGCGCACGATGTCAATGCGGTCTTCGCCCAGTTTCACCAGGCGGTCCAGGTCGGTGCGCAGCATGTGCGGATTCTGGGTGCCGGCCCAGACCGTCAGCCGGCCGTCGCGGAAGTCGGCGACGGCGCACGAGGGGCCGATGGAGGCATGCATCTGATACGGCCAGACGTAGGTGCGTCGAAGTTGCCGGGCGGCGCCGGCACAGGCGGCATCGAAGCCGTCGTCGTCGATCAACGTGCGCGCGCGCGCCGGGTGGGTGCGGATGGCCTGGGCCAGATCGCGCAAGTCGGGTGCGGGCGGCACGGGCTTCCAGCGGACTTTCAACGCGCGCATCGCGGCGATGGCTTGCTCTTCGCGATCGGCCACCACGCCGACGAAGTCGCCCTGCACCACCACCTGGACCTGGCCGGGCAGGTGGGCGACCGACGCGCGGTCCACATCGATCAGGCACTGGCCGATGAAGCCGCCGGCATCGCGACCCGGGTGCGGCGGGCGGATCACGCGGCCGTGGCGCATGCCGGGCATCCGCACGTCGTGCACGAAGCTCAGTTCGCCGGTGGCCTTCGCGGGGATGTCCACGCGCGCGACGCCTTGGCCGACGATGCGGTAGTTCTCGGCGGGCTTGAGCTTGACCGGTTGGTCGGGGGCGGCGAGGTCAAGGCGGATATGCCGGCCCCGCAGCAGTTGGCCGTAGTGCAGCGTGCGCGCGTCGTTGCCGTCGGTGAACCCAACCACGCCGTCGCCCATGCGCAGCGCGTCGGGTGCGACGCCCCAGTGCTTTGCCGCCAACAGCAGCAGATGCTCCCGCGCCTGGGCTGCGGCGCGGCGCAGGGGCACCGCGGATATCTGGATGCTGGCACTGGCGATGGTCGGTCCCTGGTTGGGGGCCGCGCTGGTGTGTCCCAGAACCATGTCCAGCCCCGTGAGCGGGATGTCGAGTTCTTCGGCAACGATCTGGGCCAGCGAGGTGCGAATCCCAGTCCCCAGATCGACGTGGCCATTGAAGGCCACGGCCCGCCAACCGGACGCCGTGTCTGCCTGGGCGAACACGGCAACGAAGATTTCGGGGGTCGTCTGGACGTAATCAGAGGCCGTCCCCGGTTGTCCCGGCGAGGGCCGCGGCGGCGCGGACGGCTTGCGCACGACCAGCAAGGCGTCGGGGTGAGCGAGCAGTGCGTCGTGCAGCGCTTGGGGCTGGGGCAGGTTCATGGGACGGCGAGGTTCCGGGCCAGGGGCTGATTATGCCGACAATTCAGGGCGCCAGAATCAGGGTCAACCCGCCAGCGCGCGGATGTCGGCAATCGCCTGCGCCAACGGCATGACCGCGGCGTATTTCTGCGCCATGTCGAACAGATTGCTCTCGTGAGGACCCAGGGCGCGGTCGCCGCAGCAGTCGGATACGACTAGCGGGCGAAAGCCTGACTGCATGGCGTCGACCACGCTGGCGCGCACGCAGCCGCTGGTGACGCAGCCGGCGACCAGCAGCGTTTGTACGCCACGCTGGGCCAGCCACGGCGCCAGCATGGTGCCGAAGAACGCCGATGGTGTGCTTTTGCGCACCACGTATTCGCCGGGGGCGGGCGCGAGTTCCTCCACGATGGCGCTGTGGTGGCTGTCTTCCTTCAGGGTGAGCATGCCGGGCACCTTCAGGCAGAAGATGTTGCTGTCGGCATCGTCGTCCGAGAAGACAATGCGGCTGTGCGCGACGGGCCAGCCCTGCTGGCGCGCATGCGCCAGCAGATGGCGGGTCTGGGCGATGGCGGGCGCGATGTTGCCGCCGCCGAACACCGCCGGGTCGGCGAAGCCGTTCACGAAGTCGATGATCAACAGCCCGAAGGGCGCTTTGAGCGGTAGCGGCGTGCCGAAGCCCTGGCGGGCATAGGCCGAGATGTCGCCGGGGACGCCGGCGACGGGAATGGTCTGGGTGGTGGCATTCATAGGGTTTCCTTGCGGCGGTTGGCCCGGGCCAGGCCTTCGTTGTCCTGGACCACGCCTTCGATGACGACGGGCCTGCCGTCCAGCGCGACGCTGCAATGGCGCATCGGGATGTCGATGTGGCAGGCGGTTGTGCGGCTGCCGCCGGCTTCGTTGTTCGGCCCCATCGACCAGAGGAAGTTGCCTTCGAAGGCGCGTGCGTCCATGCCGATGTGGGTTTCCTTGTTGTAGTGCGCCAGCATGGACCAGTGGGCGCGCGGTTGCAGGCCCCAGCCGATGTGCGAGACCGCATAGGCCTCGGGGTCCTCGTACGACGCCATGTATTCCTTGAGCAGGTCGGCCTGCAGGCCGCCGTTGATATGCACCACGTAGCCGCTTTCGATGGTGAGCTCGATGGGGTCGGTGACGTAGTCCTTCATGGGCAGAAGGATGTCGCCGCGGTCGAGCACCACGCGTCCTTGGCTGCCGCCTTCGTCGGGCCAGGTCAGCACGAAGCCGCTGGGCCAATGGTCCCAGCGCCCAGGCTGGTCCACGAAGCCGTATTCGCTGATCGCCGGAAAGCTCCCCAATTTGCAGCGCAGGTCGGTGCCCGCCTTTGACGTGATGTGCATCTGGCCGGCGGCCTCGATCTGCTTGGCAGCCGCTTGTACGCGGGCGCGGTCTGCTTCGGTGGGGACCAGGCGGCACAGCACTTCGGGCGGTTCGATCGCCAGCAGGATCTTGGTACCGGTTTGCAGGATCTCGTGCTGCTCCGGCGAGAACAGCAGGGTCATCAGGTCCAACACCAGGTCGCTGGCCTTGAGCGCGGCGATGGCCGCCGGGTTGCCGGTGAGGGGCGTGGTGCCCAGATACGCCAGGGAGTCGCGGCTGAGCGACTTTTCGGCGTTGACCGGCGGCAGATCAAGGCGGTTGACGCGGGCCTGCATGTCGCTGGCCGCCGCGATGGCGCAGCGCAAGGTCTGTGGATGCGTGTCGGCGCCGGTGAGCACCGTGACGATCTGGCCGGGTTCTAGCCGGGAGAGGGACAGCACCTGCTTCCAAGCGTGGATCAGGTCGGTATCGCTGACGGACATGGCTTGCTCCTTGGGTCGCGAAGGAATCGGGATGGCGCGGCGTCAGGCCACCTTGGCGCCCAGGAAGTCGCCCAGGGCGACATGAAAGCCGGCCTCGTTGTCCCAGGGAATCATGTGGCCGGCGTCAGGCACGCGCACGTGTTGGGTTTGCGGTGCGAGCTTCTGCCATTCAGCCACGTCGTCGTCGCCTACCACGCCGCCGCGTTCGGCGGTCATGAGCAGCAGCGGCGCAGAGATGCGCGGCAGGTTGGCGTGGATATCGTCGCGGCCGAAATCCTCGAAGCTCTGGACGATGGCTGGTTCAAAGCAGGTATGCAGCCACTGGGCCCGCAGCGCGCGCTGTTCGTCGGTCCAGGTGGGGCAGAACGCCCGCATGTCTTCGGCGCTCATGCCGTGCGTGGCCTGGCGGATGGAGTCCACGTACCACGCCAGGTTGGCGGGGTAGGCGCGGCGGCCCGGCCCGGACACCGGGGGGTCGACGATGACCAGGCGGGCCAGCCCCTGCGGCGTGCGGCTCGCGGCGCGTATGGCGATGCGGCCGCCCATGGAGTGGCCGACCAGCGCGTAGCGCGCCAGCCCAAGGGCTTGCGCCAGGGCGATCACGTCGGCGGCCTGCGCGTCCAGGCTGTAGTCGAGATCGGGGCCCGATGAAGACAGGCCGCGTCCACGCACGTCCAGGACATAGGTGTCGAACTGGCGGCCCAGGCGTTCGGCGACGAAGCCCCAGGTGGCGGCCGGGCTGGTGATGCCGGGGATGACGATGACCGCGTCGCGGTCGGCGCGTTCGCCGCCGTAGCGCAGGTAGTGCTGACGGATGCCGTTGGCATGGACGTGGGCGCCGTAGAGATAGGTGCTGGAGGGCGGATTCATGTGGGCCTCGGTAAGCGGGCTAGGGTTTTCGATTAATTGAAAAACAGCGTATACGCTCTATTCTTGCAGGCATCGAGCTGAATCTCCAACATGAGATTCATCATGGTTTTCACCTAAATCGCCCTGTAATGGTGCAGAAAATAAAGGGTAAACACCATGTGGTCACGATTTGACTGATTTCGGTGAGCTTGCGAAATTAAAGTGTGTACGGGCTAATTTTCAAAACGCTACAAGGAGACCTCCGTGTCCAAATCCCCCCGAATCGCCGTCGTCGGCGCAGGCCTTGGCGGCGCGGCGACTGCGTCGCTGCTGCTCCAGCAAGGCCTGAATGTCCGCGTCTATGAGCAGGCGCCGGGTTTCTCGCGCCTGGGAGCCGGCATCCACGTGGGCCCCAATGTCATGAAGATCCTGCGCCGCATCGGCGTCGAGGATGCGCTCAACGCCCAGGGTTCCCATCCGGATTATTGGTACAGCCGTCATTGGGAAACGGGCGATGTGCTGGCGCAGATTCCCTTGGGCGACTACGCGGTCAAGCACTACGGCGCGTCCTATCTGACGGTGCATCGCGGTGATTTCCACGCCTTGTTGATCGATGCGCTGCCATCCAGCGCGATCGCCTACGGCAAGCAGTTGACGCGGGTCGAGGACCGCGGTGACCTGGTGGTGTTGCACTTTGCCGACGGGACGACGGAAGAGGCCGACATCGTGATCGGCGCCGATGGCGTCAATTCCTGCATCCGCGAGGAACTGCTCGGCCCCGAATTGCCCAAGTACGCCGGTTATCTGGCGCATCGCGCGGTGTTCCCCACCCCCCAGGTCAAGGCCGGCATGCTGCCGTTCGATGATTGCGTGAAGTGGTGGAGCGATGACCGGCACATGATGACCTACTTCGTGACCAGCAAGCGCGACGAGCTCTATTACGTGACCGGCGTTCCGGTTGAGCAGTGGGACCTGAATGATCGTTGGTTGAACAGCAGCAAGGAAGAAATGCGCGAGGCCTTCCAGGGGTGGCACCCGACGGTCCAGGCACTGATCGACGCCACGGTGGAAGTGACCAAGTGGTCGCTGCTGGAACGCGATCCGCTGCCGCTCTGGAGCCGGGGGCGCTTGGTGCTGCTGGGCGACGCCTGCCATCCGATGAAGCCGCACATGGCGCAGGGCGCCGCGATGGCCATCGAAGACGGGGCCATGCTGGCGCGATGCTTCAAGGAGGTGGGCGTCCACAACCACGAGCTGGCCTTCGCGTTGTATGAAGCCAACCGCGCCGAACGCGCCAGCAAGGTGCAGCGGATCTCCCACGACAATACGTGGCTGCGGACCAATGAAGATCCGTCGTGGTGCTTTGGCTACGACGTCTTCTCGGTTCCGCTGATTGACCCGGCGGCTAAAGCCGTGGCCTGATACTTTTACGGGTTCGGGAAAAGGCATTCTTTTCCCGGTCCGCGCAGCCGCCGCCCGCCGATCTCTGGAACACCTGCCACGCCATGGGAACACCCGCCAATTCCGACTGTGCCATCACGCCGCCGATCCGCTTGCAGGTCAACGGCCGCGCCAGCGTGGTGCAAGCAGCGCCCGAGACGGCGTTGCTGCACGTGCTGCGCAACGATCTGGAATTGAACGGCCCCAAATATGGTTGCGGGCTGGGTGAATGTGGCGCTTGTACGGTGCTGATCGATGGCGTGGCGGCGCGTTCTTGTGTGATTCCGGTCCGCGTTGCGCAGGGCCGGCAGGTCACAACGCTTGAAGGCCTGGGGACGCGCGAGCGGCCTGGCCCCACGCAGCAAGCCTTCATCGAGTGTCAGGCCGCGCAATGTGGCTATTGCCTGAACGGCATGATTATGACGGTGGAAGCCTTGTTGCGCCGCAATCCTCACCCCTCCGAACAGGAATTGCGCAGCGAACTGCACCACAACCTATGCCGCTGCGGCACGCATGTGGAAATCATGCAGGCCGCGTTGCGTGCCGTGGAATTGAGGGCCGGCGAGGCGGGCGCGTCGTTCGCCGTGTTTCGTGGCGCCCTGGGCGAGTCCCCTGCATGAGCCCGTCCCCGTACACCGAGGCGCTGTCCGGCGCGCTGCCGCCTGATCTGTTGCACGGCCTGGCATTGCGACCGGCGCGGGCGAGCTGGGACGGCACGCACTATTGCGGCAGCCTATTGTCCAGCGTCAACCTGGACGGGGCGCGAGCGATGGCCGGGGTGGTGGAGACGGTACGGCACGGCCATTTCGCGGGCGTGGTGGCCATGACGCCGCTGCAGGCCCGGCAGGCGGCAGCTGGCCTGGATCCCGTCTGGCAATTTATCGACAGGGAAAAGAACGAGCGCCAGCCTGACGCCGGGTCGGTCGACTATCGGTGGCGCTTGGTCGCCGGCGGTAGCAGCGCCATGGCGCGGGTCGTTGTGTGGTGCCTGAACGGCCACGCTGGCGTTTGGTTGCCTGCGTGCACGCCGGACGTGCAACGCCTGGTCAGACGCGAGCTGGCGGAATTATTGCAGTGGCCAGAGGCGGCGATTCGCCTGACCCTCTGGCGCGACGACGCCTTCAATGGCGATGGTGCATCGGTGCATCCGCTGGAGCTGCTGGACGCCGCGGCCGACGCGGCGCTGTTGTCGCGGGCCGTGGGCCGCCCGGTATGTGTGGCTTGCCAGCCGAGGATGGACGGCGAGCTTGTCTTGCAAGTCATGGCGCGCACGGACGCTTCCACTGTCGAGCCTGAACCGGCGTCGGCATCGATTGCCGCACCGATAGACTCGCGGCCCGGGCAATCGCAACCCGATGCGTTCGTGTCGGACACGCCCTGGGCGATGCGCCCCAGTCTGGCGCGGTTGCTGAGCCGGCCCGGTACGGCGCGGGCCCACGCGCAGGCGACGGTGCGCACCGATCTACCTGTCCATGCCGCGCGAGGGGCGTCCGGTCCGTCACAGGCAGGGGTGGACGACCTTAACGCCGCGCAGGTGTTCGCCCAGGAAAGCCTTTGGCACGAGCAGGCGCTTGCCCAGGGCAAGGACCCTTTGGCCTGGCGGCTGCAGCATTTGCCGGAAGGTCCCGGCAGCGACCTGGCGCGGCAAGTTGTCGAACAGGCCGCCCTTGTCGGCGGCGACACCATCGCGCAGGGCGCCGACGGGCGGCTGTGGGGCCGCGGCTTTGCGGCGGCCTTGGCGCACTGTGTGGACGACACCGGCGGCGATACCCTGGTATGGAGCGCCTGGGTGGCTGAAGTCGCGGTGCAGCCGCAGACCGGGCATATCGAAGTGACACGGGTGATCGCGGGTCACGACAGTCGGCATTTGCAGGCGGCGCAGGGCGCGTCCGTCCTTCCGGAAATCACCCACCAGTCCCCGCAGTGGTTGGAAGGCGCGCGGCGGCTGCTGGCGCCGCCGATGGCTTTCGATGACTGGGGCAATTCGCAGGCGAACGGGGCCGATGCGCCGGCCGATGTGTTGGCGACCCAGGTCGGACGTGCCGATCTATCCGACCGTGGACAAAACCAAGTCGGTCCGCTGACACGCGGGCGCCTGGAGTTGGACGGCGTGGTCACGCTGCCTGCGGCGGCCGCCATCGCCAACGCCATCCAGGACGCAACTGGGGTGCGTCTGCGCCAGGCGCCCTTTCAGTCGGAACCGTTGCGCGTGGCTTTGGCAGACCGTGGTTCTGAATCTTCGGGCAAGCTGTTGCGCCGCGGCTGGGGCTGGCTGGCGGCGGGCGCCGCCGGGTTGGCCGGGCTGGCGGTCATGGCCTGGCCGATGAAGCCGGCGTTGCCGCTGACGGCCGGTCCGGATGTGTCGCTGTATTCGCCGCAGGCGATCGCGCGCGGCCGGCTGGTGGCGGCGGCGGGCGATTGCGTGGTGTGCCATACGGTGCCGGGCGGGGCCGCCAATGCTGGCGGGTTCGCGCTGGAGACGCCCTTTGGCGCGGTGTACTCGACGAACATCACCCCGGACAACGAAACCGGCATCGGCCGTTGGTCGTTTACCGCGTTCGAGCGCGCCATGCGCCAGGGGATCCACCAGGACGGCCGCCAGCTCTATCCCGCGTTTCCTTACACCGCCTTCGCCAAGCTCAGCGATGCAGACATGCAGGCGCTGTACGGTTATTTGATGTCGCAGCCCGCCGTGCAGTCCAAGCCGCCCGAGACGAAGCTGGCGTTTCCGTACAACCTGCGACCGATGATCGCGGGCTGGAATATGTTGTTCCACGACGCCACCCCTTATTCGCCCAATCTTTCCTACAGCGCCGAATGGAATCGCGGGGCTTATCTGGTGCAGGGCGCGGGCCACTGCGCCGCCTGCCATTCGCCGCGCAACAGCTTGGGCGCGGAAAAGACCGGCCTGTATTACCTGAATGGCGGCGAAGCCGAGGGCTGGACCGCACCGCCGCTGAACCGGCTTGCCGACGGCACGCTGCCCTGGACGCGTGAAGGCCTTTTCCAATACTTGCGCACCGGCTATTCGCCGCAACATGGCGTAGCTGCCGGGCCGATGGCGCCTGTGATCCACGGCCTGGCCGAATTGCCCGAAAGCGATGTGCGGGCCATGGTGACTTATTTGATGGACCTGCCCGACCCGGCAGGCGCGGCGCGAGAAGCCACCGCGCCAGGCACTGCGCCGGCATCGCCCGCGACCCCGCTGGCCCCGGCTGCGTACGCCGCGCCGGGACCTGCCGCCGACTTGTCATCGCAGTTCAGGCAGGTGAAGGGTGAACGCATCTACCAGAACGCCTGCGCCGCCTGCCACGAAGCGGGTAGCGGCCCCACGTTGTTTGGCGCCAAGCCGCTGCTGGGGCTGAACACCAATCTGCGCGCCGCCACGCCGGACAACCTGATCCAGGTGATTCTGCATGGCATCCAGGCGCCGGCCAACGACGAACTGGGCTACATGCCGGGATTCAAGGACAGCCTGGATGACCAGCAGATTGCGGACTTGATCGACTATTTGCGCGAGCGGTTTGCGCCGGAGGAAAAGCACTGGCCAGTGGATATGACAATGATTAGCAAGCTGCGCGAGCACGCGCAGCCGCAGTAAGGGGAAAGCAAAAAAAGGGCTCATCAGCCCGCCGCTGTGCACAGGCCGTCGGCCATGTGGCACAGCCATCCATAGGTGGCTCGTATCGGCCCAGTGTTGGCGCCGAGGGGAGCGCTTGCGCCGTTCGTTTCGCTACACAAGGGGAATATTCAAATGTCGGCTTCATTTGTTTCTGTGGAAAAAGGCATCCAGCTAGCGGGTGTCGGGAAGTTCCAGTACCGGTTGTTCGTGATTTTCGGTTTGGTATGGCTGGCGGATGCGATGCAGGTACTGTCGATCGGCTTTAGCGCGCCATCCATCGCCAAGACCTTTGGCGTGACGGTGCCACAGGCCTTGCAGACGGGTACCGCCTTCTTCGTGGGGATGCTGATTGGCGCGTTCGTGTTCGGCCGCCTGGCTGACCGGATCGGCCGCCGGCCCGTGCTGATGATGGCGGTGGTCATCGATGCCTGCGCGGGCGTGGCGTCGGCCTTCGCGCCTGAACTGAGCTGGTTGCTGTTGCTGCGCTTCATCACGGGCATTGGCGTGGGCGGCACGCTGCCGGTGGACTACACCATGATGGCTGAGTTCCTGCCCAGCGATCGTCGTGGCCGCTGGTTGGTGCTGCTGGAATCGTTCTGGGCCGTCGGCACCATCTGCCTGGCGCTGCTGGCCCTGGCCGCGGTGTCCTGGGGCGACGACGCGTGGCGCGTGATCTTCTTCGTGACCGGGCTGCCGGCCTTGATCGGGGTGGCGCTGCGCTTCTACATTCCGGAATCGCCGATGTACCTGAACCGCAACGGCAAGTCGGACCAGGCGCGCAAGGTGCTCGAGCGCGTGGCACGCGTCAACGGCAGCAACGCCGAGATCCCGGTGCTCAAGCCCGAACTGCAAGCCCGCAAGCCGCTGTCCGCGTTGTTTTCAACTGACTACCGGCGCCGCAGCATTTCGTTGTTGCTGGCGTGGGCGTTGATCTCGATTGCGTACTACGGCGTGTTCGTCTACTTGCCCATCAAGCTCGGCAGCCAAGGCTTCGCGTTCATGCGGGGGCAGGAATTTCTGGTGGTGCTGGCGCTGGTGCAGTTGCCCGGCTTCGCGTTGTCGGCCTACGGGGTGGAACGCTGGGGCCGCAAGCCCACGCTGATCGGCTTCCTGCTCTTGAGCGCGGTGGGTTGCATGCTGTACAGCCTGGGCACCTCGCCGGCCGTGGTGGTGGGGTCGACCCTGCTGATGAGCTTCTCGTTGCTGGGTACCTGGGGCGCGTTGTACGCGTTTACGCCCGAGGTCTACCCGACCGATCTGCGCGCCAGCGGCATGGGCCTGGCGGGCGCCGTGGCGCGTTTCGGCGGGCTGTTCGCGCCGGCCATCATTGCACCATTGATGGCCAACCATTTCACCTTGTCGCTGGTGGTGCTGTCCAGCATGCTGGTGGCAGGCGCCGTGTCGATCTGGGCGGTGGACGTGGAGTCACGCAACCGCGCGCTGGACTGAGTCATTACAGGGCCCGTGCCAAGCGCCATTGGGCGTGGCCGGGCCTTATTCCGCCCCGTCGCTCTCCAGCATTTTCTTCAGCAGGAAGACCAATGCCAGGCGTTCGGCGGGATTGAGCTTGCCGAAGGTGCCTTCCGTGATCTGCTTGGCGAAAGGCTCCATTTGCCGCACCAGTTCCTGGCCGGCGGGCGTCAGGTTGATCACGACTTTGCGGCGGTCTTGCAGGTCGTGATCGACCTGCACCAATTCGCGTTGCTTGAGCCGATCCACCACGCCGCGCACGGTGGCCTGGTCGATGACGGTGGACTTGACCAGGTCGACCAGCGAGCTTGCGCCGTTGTCCCGTACGGAACAAAGCACGACGAACTGGGCCGCGGTCAGTTGCGAATCAGGGATGTACTGCTGGAAAAGCGCGGTATGTCGTTGGTAGACCCGCCGCAGCAGGTGGCCAATCTGGTCGGAAAACAAATAGTCATCCTTAGGGGATGCGGTTTTGCCTTTCATATTGCGCATAAGCCTATTCGAAGCCGTTCCGTGAACACCATGATTTTTCTCAATGAATCCTGTGCGAGTTTACGGGCGCAGCGGCGAGACGCCGAACGTTTTATCCGCGATCTAGCGGCGTTCGTCGATGCCGCGCACCGGCACTGAAGCCAGCAGCGCACGGACGCGATCGGCATCCGCGTCGGTGGCGGGATGGTAGACCACCATGGCCAGGTCCGGCCGGCCATCGACGGAGAAACCGGAGTATTCCAGTTCGATCAGCCCGGCTGACGCATGGTGCAGCCGCTTGGTGCCTTCGCCATGGACGCGCACGTCGTTGGCGGCCCACAGCGCGGCGAACTCCGGGCTGGCGCGGCTCAGTTCGTCGACCAGTTGGGCGGCCTCGGATGCGGCGCCCGCCCGGATCACATCGGCGCGGAATGCACCGACCACGAAGCGGGCAATGCTCTCCCAGTCGTCCTGCGCGCCGCGCACGCGCGGATTGCAGAAGATCAGCCGCAGGATGTTGCGCTGCTGCGGCGGCAGGGTGCCGTAGTCGGTCAAGACCACGCTGGCCGCGCGGTTCCAGGCGACCACGTCCCAGGTGGGCGTGCGGATAATGGCGGGGCAGATTTCCCAGGCATCCAGCAGGCGTTGCAAGCGCGGCGTCACGCTGTCGGTGGACTGGTACTTGATGTCGGGCGGATGGCCGCGGCCGAGAATGAACAGGTGCTGACGCTCGGGTTCGGTCAGCATCAGGCCGGTCGCGATGCGGTTGAGCACGTCGGCCGATGGCGCACCGCCGCGGCCTTGCTCAAGCCAGGTGTACCAGGTGGCGCTGATGTTCGACAGATGCGCGACTTCTTCACGCCGTAGCCCTGGCGTGCGGCGGCGGGTGGTGGAAAAGCCGAAAGCGGCCGGGTCGAGCCGGCTTCTGCGGTCTTTCAGATAGGCCCCCAGGGGGCTGTCCAGAGAGGATGCCATGACTAACCAGTGAAGAGATATACCCCTATAAGGTCACTACTTTAACCGGATAAGTGGAGGCTGCAAGATGGGTGCTTCACTATCTAGGAGAGCGGTCATGCGCATCTTTCTGACCGGGGCAACCGGATTCATCGGCTCGAAAATCGTGCCGGAACTTATCGCTGCAGGGCACCAGGTGCTGGGCCTGACCCGTTCGGACGCCGGCGTCCGGACACTGCAAGCGGCTGGCGCCCAGGCGTATCGGGGCGACATTGAAGACCTGGACGGACTGCGCCGTGGCGCGGCCGATTGCGACGGCGTGATCCACACGGCGTTTGACCACAATTTCGATCACTTCGTGGCCAACTGCGAAAAGGACCATCGCGTCATCCTGGCCTTGGGCGATGCGCTGCATGGCTCTGCGCGGCCCTTGATCGTGACGTCCGCGACGCCGATGGGCGCGGCGGAGCCGGGCCAGCCGGCCACGGAGGACTATTTCAATCCCGATCATCCCAATCCGCGCAAGGCGTCGGAACTGGCGGCAGAGGTGTTGCTGTCGCGCGGTCTGCATGTGTCGGTCGTTCGCCTGTCCCAGATCCATAACGCGGACAAGCAGGGCCTGGTGACCGAGATGATCGCCCTGGCGCGGCAGAAGGGCGTGTCCGCCTACCTGGGTGAGGGGGCGAACCCCTGGTCGGCTGCCCACGTGTCGGATACGACCCGCCTGTACCGGGCGGCGTTGGAGAAGGGCGTGTCGGGGGCGCGCTACCATGCGACCGCCGAGGGCAGCATTGCGTATCGAGATATCGCGCACGCCATCGGCGGGCGTCTGGGAGTACCTGTGGCCAGTCTGCGGGGCGAGGACGCGGCCGGGCATTTCGGTTGGCTGGCCCGGTTCGTTGGCCACGAGATGTCTGCGTCGAGCGCCAAAACGCGTGAGCGGCTGCAATGGCAACCGACGGGGCCAGGCTTGCTCGACAGCCTGGCGCAGATAGCGGTCTGACGCGCGCCGGTGGCCGGGTCTTAACTGCCCGGCGTTGTCGCCGGCGCCCGCTTGATGGCGCGGGAACCCCAATCGCTCGACGCGGCGCCTTCGTCGTCCACGGTCAGGCCACCGCTGGACGTGATGCCCTTGGCGATTTCCTCGGCCGACTTGCCAGCAAAGCCGTGTTCACCGGCCATGATGCGAAAGCTCTCGCTCTCCAGCGGACTTTGCAAGGTGGCCGATGTGAGCAGCACGCCGTTCGAGCGCAGTTGCACCCGTTTGCCGACGCGCTGGCGCGTGAAGTCAGCCAGGGCCTGGCGGCTGTCTGGCTTGAGCACCACGTCGACGATCCGCATCGACGATTGCGGGTCGGTACCGGCGGTGGCGCTCGCGGCTTGCAGCGTCACGGTCTCGGCCAGGACGGCGGCCGGCGCCAGGACAAGCAGCGCGGCGCAGGCGCGGGATAGGAAACCGGTCATGGGACGTGCTCCAGGATTCGTGCGGGCAATGCCGGAATCCTAGCCGGGCCGGCGGACCGGCGCATTACGAGTTGTATTCAGCCGTTGGTTTCATCGTCGCCCGCCCGCTACTATGTCGGCTTGATCATCGAAGGCGGCTGCGGATTGGCCCGGTCGCCGCAAGGGAATCCTGATCCATGACGCTGCGCGCACCCATTTTCCTGTCTTGTCTGTTGCTGGCGGGCGTTGCCAACGCCGGCTCGGCGCCGGCCGAACTGTCTTGCGTGTCGGAAAGCGGCAAGGTGGCGCTACGCGGCGTCGTTCCGTCGCCCTCGTCCGACGAACTCGCGCTGAAGCTGACTTATGTCGGCGCGACGTTGAAATTCGACGCTGACCAGGTCCCTGCCTATGTGGTGGCGGATTTTCCGCTGGGCGTATTCACGCTGGTCGTGCCGGACGAGGTCTGGCCGCTGACGCTGTATGCGCTGCCGGCCAGCGTGACAGTGAAGAAGCAATCCAACGGCGACATCGCGGGCACCTTCCAGGCCAAGCTGCTGGGGCCGCGCCCGGGCAAGCCTAGCGAGAACGGCATCGTCAACCCGCTCAAGGCCACGCTGAACTGCGAATACAAGTACTCGCTATAAGCTGAGTCACGTCCGAAGTCGGCCTTTTCGGGTAATCCCGCTACCGGGATTTTCGGCAAAATTTGTATGATGACCATATAAATAAGCCTAAGGAGACTGCCATGCCGTACCCGCTTCCCGGCCCTCGCGCCTGCCTCGGCGCTGACGCGGACTGAGCGCGATGGCCACGGAAAACCGCATCCGCGAAGAGATCTGCACCGCGGGCGCCAGCCTGTACCAGCGCGGCTACACGGTGGGCGCGGCCGGCAATATCAGCGCCCGGCTGGACGACGGCTGGCTGATCACGCCCACCGACGTTTGCCTGGGCCGCCTGGACCCGGCCGAACTGGCCAAGGTGGACCTGGCCGGCCAGTGGGTGTCGGGGGCCAAGCCGTCCAAGACGCTGGCGCTGCACCAGGGCATCTATCAGGCCGATCCCGCCGCGCGCGGGGTGGTGCATACCCATTCGACCCACCTGGTCGCGCTGACGCTGGCCGGCGTGTGGCGCCAGGACGAAGTGCTGCCGCCTATCACGCCGTACCAGGTGATGAAGGTGGGCCGCATTCCCGTGATTCCGTATCGCAGGCCGGGCGACCCGATCGCTGCCGCGCAGGTGGCGGCCTTGGCCGCCCGGGTGCGCGGCGTGTTGTTCGAGCGCCTGGGGCCGGTGGTGTGGGAACGCTCGGTGTCGCACGCATCGTTTGCGCTGGAAGAACTGGAAGAGACGGCGCGCCTGTGGCTGATGTCCGATCCCCGGCCCGAACCCCTGTCCGAGGCGGCCATCGAGGAATTGCGCACCGTGTTCGGCGCGCGCTACTGAAGGTCCAAGGGGCTGCGCGGGCGCGTCACATCGGCGGGCGTGCGACGGGCCTATCCCAATCTCGCGGGAGGCGAGCGATGAAAATACTGATTACGGGCGGCGCGGGCTTTCTGGGCCAGCGTCTGGCGCGCAAACTGCTGGAGCAGGGGCGGCTGGCGCTGGGCGGCGCACGGGAACCGATCACACAGATCGACCTGCTTGATGTGGTGCAGACCGACGCCATCAACGACACCCGGGTGCGCTCGGTGAAGGGTGACGTGGCGGACCCTGCGGTGCTGGAATCGCTCATCGACACCGATACGGCCGTGATATTCCACCTGGCCGCGATCGTCAGCGGGCAAGCCGAAGCCGATTTCGACCTGGGCATGCGCATCAATCTGGACGCCTCGCGCGCCTTGCTGGAGGCCTGCCGCTTGCGTGGTCATCGGCCGCGCGTGGTCTTCACCAGCTCGGTTGCCGTGTACGGCGGCGCGTTGCCCGAGACGGTGCGCGACGACACGGTGCTGAATCCGCAGTCTTCCTACGGCACGCAAAAGGCCATCGCCGAATTGCTGCTGGCCGACTACACCCGCCGTGGCTTCGTCGACGGCCGCGCGTTGCGCCTGCCCACCATCAGCGTGCGCCCCGGCCGGCCCAACGCGGCGGCCTCGTCGTTCGCCAGCGGCATCATTCGCGAGCCCTTGAACGGCGAGCCGGCAGTGTGCCCGGTGGGCGCGGATACGCGTCTGTGGCTGCTGTCTCCGCGTCGCGCGGTGCAGGCGCTGATCGCGGGCTGCGAGCTGGATGCGGAGTTGGTGGCCGACCGTCGGCCCGTCAACCTGCCGGGCGTGTCGGTGACCGTTGCCGACATGGCGCAGGCGCTGCGCGAGACCGCGGGCGATGCGGTCGCCGACCGCATCAGCTGGAAGGCAGACCCACGGGTCGAGGCCATTGTCGGCAGTTGGCCCGGCCGCTGGGACACCACCCGCGCCACCCGCCTGGGGCTGGAGGGAGACAGCGATTTTGCCGACATCATCCGCGCCTACATCGGCGACGACCTGCGGGGGGCGATATGAATGCAGCTCATCAAGCGGCGCGCAATGTCGGCGTGATTGGCCTGGGCGCCATGGGCGCTGGCATCGCGGCCAGTCTGCGGCGCGCCGGTAGCCGCGTGCATGCCTACGACGTCCGGCCCGGTGCGGCCGCAGCCTTTGCCGAACAGGGCGGGGTGGCCTGCGCCACGCTGGCGGACATGGCCGCTGCCTGCGACGTGGTGGTCAGCGTGGTGGTGAACGCGCAGCAGACCGAGGCGGTGCTGTTCGGCGAAGGCGGCATCGCGTCGTCGTTGCGGCCGGGCAGCGTATTCGTGATGTGTTCCACGGTGGACCCGAACTGGTCGGCCGCGCTGGAGGCGCGTCTGGCGGCCCTGGGCATCCACTACCTGGACGCGCCGATCTCCGGCGGCGCGGTCAAGGCGGCCGCGGGTGAGATGACCATGATGACCGCCGGCAGCGCGGCCGCGTACGCGGCTTGCGGCGATGTGCTGGAATCCATGGCGGGCAAGGTCTACCGCCTGGGCGACCGCGCCGGCGCGGGCAGCAAGGTCAAGATCATCAACCAGCTGCTGGCCGGCGTGCACATCGCGGCGGCGGCCGAAGCCATGGCCCTGGGCCTGCGCGAAGGCGTCGATGCCGCCGCGCTCTACGAGGTCATCACCCACAGCGCGGGCAACAGCTGGATGTTCGAGAACCGCATGGCCCACGTGCTGGCGGGCGACTACACGCCGCTGTCAGCGGTGGACATCTTTGTGAAGGACCTGGGCCTGGTGCTGGACACCGCGCGCCACAGCAAGTTTCCGCTGCCCCTGGCATCCACCGCGCACCAGATGTTCATGCAGGCGTCCACTGCCGGGCACGGGGGCGAGGACGACAGCGCGGTCATCAAGATCTTTCCCGGGATCACCTTGCCGGAGTCCCCATGATGATCAAATTGGGCTGCATCGCCGATGATTTCACCGGCGCCACCGACCTGGCCAACAATCTGGTGCGCGCCGGCATGCGGACGGTGCAAACCATCGGCGTGCCGCCGTCGGCATTGGATCTGCCGGCGGACGCCGCGGTGGTGGCGTTAAAGACCCGTACGGTTCCGGCCGACGAGGCCGTGGCGCAGTCGCTGGCCGCATTGGACTGGCTGCGGGCGCAGGGCGCCGAGCAGATCTATTTCAAGTATTGCTCCACCTTCGACAGCACCCCGCAAGGCAACATCGGCCCCGTAGCCGATGCCTTGATGTCGGCGCTAGGCACCGGCTTCACCATTGCTACGCCGGCCTTTCCCGACAACAAGCGCACGGTGTTCAAGGGCTACCTGTACGCGGGCGATGTGCTGCTGAATGAATCGGGCATGCAGAACCATCCGCTCACGCCCATGACCGACCCCAACCTGGTGCGTGTGCTGTCCGCGCAGACCCGCCGCCGCGTCGGGTTGATTGACTATGCCGTGGTGGAGCACGGTAGTGATGCGATCCGTACACGCATCAGCGAATTGCAGGCGCAGGGCGTGGAGATCGCGATCGTCGATGCGATTTCCAACGATGACCTGCTGGCGTTGGGGCCGGCGCTGCAAGGCATGCCGCTGGTCACGGCGGGTTCGGGCGTGGCTATTGGCCTGCCGGGCAATTGGGGCTTGGCCGCGGGCGCTGCCGCCGGCCTGCCGCGCGAACCGGGTTTGCAGGCGGTGGTGGCGGGTAGTTGCTCCAACGCCACCCAGGGCCAGGTCGCCGCGTTCATTCAGGCGGGGCGGCCGACGTTGGCGCTGGACCCGTTGCGGATAGCGGCCGGCGAAGCGGTGGTGGCCGAGGCGCTGGCCTGGGCCAAGCCGCGTCTGGCGGATGGGCCGGTGCTGATCTATTCCACTGCCCGGCCCGACGCCGTGCAACAGGCTCAGGCCGCGCTGGGCGCCGCGCGCGCCGGGGCGCTGATCGAAAACGCCCTCGCGCAGATCGCGGTTGGTCTGGCTTCGCTGGGCGTGCGCCAGTTGATCGTCGCAGGCGGCGAGACCTCGGGCGCGGTGGTGCAGGCGTTGGGGCTGACGCAGTTGGCCATCGGCGAACAGATTGATCCGGGCGTGCCGTGGTGCGCGGGCTATGCGCAGGCGGTGCAGGCGCGGATAAGCATCGCGTTGAAGTCCGGCAATTTTGGCGGCACGGACTTTTTCACGCGGGCCTTCGGATAGGGCTAGCGGTGCGCCTGGCGCAAGCGCTTGGCCGCATTGACCATATGGACGCGGGCGGCCTCGCGCGCGCCTTCCACGTCCTGGCGGCGGATGGCGTCGACGATGGCGATGTGCTCCTGCAGCACCGCGCGCATCAGGTCCGCGTGGCGCGCCTCGTTGCCGCGCGTGACGCGGGTGGCGGCTTCCAGGAACTGGCTGACGAACGCGAGCGTCGTGAGGAAATATGGATTGCCGGTGGCGCGGGCGATGCTGCGGTGAAACGCGACATCTTCCTTGACGCCGTCGCCGCCGCTATCGACGGCCTGCGAAATGGCAGCCAGCGCGTTGTCGATGGCGGCCAGGTCGCGCTTGCTGCGCTGGGCCGCGGCCTGGGCAGCGATTTCGGTTTCCAGTGCGCGTCGCAGGTCGACGATATGCAGCACCGCGTCCAGCGATGACAGCTCGGTCGCATCGATGCGCAGCGCGCGGTTGCCGCCCTGGCCCGTGACGAAGACGCCGCTGCCTTGGCGGGCTTCGACGATGCCGTCCTGGCGCAGCCGCGACACGGCCTCGCGGATGACGGTGCGGCTGACGCCGAATTGTTCGGCCAGGCGGGTTTCCGTGGGCAATTTTTCGCCCGGCAGCACGCGGCCCTCGTCGATCTCGGCGAGCAATTGTTTGGCGACCGTATCGGTCAGCGTGGGGGGCGTGTTGAGTCGGGGAA
The DNA here is from genome assembly GCA_040396375.1 of Achromobacter xylosoxidans. GTDB lineage: Bacteria > Pseudomonadota > Gammaproteobacteria > Burkholderiales > Burkholderiaceae_B > Achromobacter > Achromobacter xylosoxidans_D. The sequence continues at coordinate 31,389 of JBEBOQ010000022.1, read as the reverse complement.
ACGCCATGGAGCGGGGCGGTTGGAAAGGGCTTTCCATGATACCCCGCGGCGTCACACCGCCGTGCGCGCAGCGTTCAGGCAGTCGATGAAATACTGCGCCGCCGGCGTCGGCGGCGACTCGGCCCGTGTCAGGATGGACACCCGCGCCGCAGGCAGCGGATGCGCCAGCGGCATCACGCACAAGGGGTGCGGCACCAGCTCGCGGTGAAAGCCGTTGCGCACAAAAAAACCCACCGCATCGCTTTGCGCCAGGATCGCCAGCGCGATCGCGATCGACTGGCACGGAATCACATCCGTCGGTGTGGGCAACCCGCGCGACGCATAGGCCAGGTGCAGCAAATTGGTCGGCGCCTGGGTGTTGCCCGGCATCAACCACAACAGGTCGCGCAGCTCGGCCAGATCCGTGGCATGGCGCAGAGGGTGATCGGCGCGCGCGCCGATCACCAGCGGCAGCGTGAACAAGGTGGTGCGCGCAAAGCCGTCGTAGATGTCGCCGTCGTATTCGGTCTGCACCACCAGGTCGTAGCGGCCGGCGTCCAGCTGTTCGTGGCTATAGGGCGCCGCCACTTCGTGGAATGCCACCGCCACACGCGGCATGCGGGCGCGGAATGCGGCCAGTGCGGCGGGCAGCACCGTCAGCGCCGACGAACTGATTGCCAGGTTCAGCGTGCCACCTTCGCCATCGCGCATCTGGTCGATGTCTTCCTGGGCTCGCCGCGCTTCCTGCAGGATCAGCACGGCGCGCTTGTGCAGGGCTTCTCCGTAAGGCGTGAGTTCGACGCCCTTGGCGCTGCGCCGTACCAGTTCGGCACCCAGGCTTTGTTCCAGTTCGCGCAGGCTGCGAGTGGCGGCTGGTTGGGTGACGCACAGGGCGCGCGCCGCCGCGCGGATGCTGCGGTGTTCAGCGATCAGCACGAAGGCGCGCAACTGGCGCAGGTTCATCGGAGCAGGCACGGTCAGGGATATAAACAAAAGTCATCGCAGCAGCAAAAATACTGTCTTTCGCGTTTCGGCTGCCATCCGTATATTCACTAGGACCAGCGGCTGCACGCGTCCCGGATACACGGGCCGGCGGCCCAGGATCAGACATCAAGGGGAAAACATGTCTATCGCCATCACGGCCGGCGCCGGCGCACGCAGCCTGCACACGCCATCGATGCGCCGGCGAGTCATCGCCGGCACCACCATCGGCAACGCGCTCGAGTTCTTCGACTTCACCGTCTTCACGTTCTTGATGCTGGTCATCGGGCCGCTGTTCTTTCCCGCAGCCTCCAGCTACGGGCAACTGCTACTGACCACGGCCACCTTCGGGGTGGGGTTTCTTATGCGGCCGGTGGGCGGCATGCTGATCGGTTCCTACGCCGACCGCCACGGCCGCCGGGCGGCCATGACGTTGACGCTGTGGCTGATGGGGCTGGGCTGCGCGCTGATCGCCGCTGCGCCGACCTATGCGCAGATGGGGTTGGCGGGGCCGGTGATGATGGTGCTGGCGCGGCTGATCCAGGGCTTCGCGGCGGGCGGCGAGGTGGGCGCGTCCACCACGCTGCTGGTCGAACACGCGCCGCCGTCGCAGCGGGGCTTCTATTCCAGCTGGCAGTTCGGCAGCCAGTCGCTGGGGGTAGCGCTGGGCGCGCTGGTGGTGGGCGGCCTGACGGCCGCCTTGACCACCGAGCAGATGCAGGCCTGGGGCTGGCGCCTGCCGTTCGTGATCGGCATCCTGACAGTGCCGGTGGGTGCCTACATCCGCCGCAATCTGGAAGAAACGCTGACGACCGACGAAGACGACCACCGGCCCCGCGCTGCGGGTAACCAGCCGCTGCGGCGCATCTTCGCCGAACACAAGACCGAGGTGGCCAAGGGCATCCTGCTGATGATCGGCGGCATGGTGTGCGCGCAGATCATCGGCTTCTACATGCCGGCTTATGCGCATCGCGAGCTGGGTTTGCCGGCCACGTCCACGCTGTCGGCCAGCGTGATGGTGGGCGCGGTGGGCTTTCTGTGCGCACCGCTGGTCGGCATGCTGGCCGACCGGGTGGGGCGCAAGCGGGTTATCTTCTGGTCACGGGTGGTGACCGTAGCGGTGCTGCTGCCGTGCTTCCAATGGCTGATCGCCGAGCCCACCAGCGCGCGTTTGATGGCGGTCGTGGCGCTCTTGTCGGTGCTGCTGGCGCTGCAGTCCGCGCCGGGAATCACCATGCTGCCCGAGCTGTTTCCGAAGTCCGTGCGCACCACCGGCATGTCTGTGGTCTACGGATTGGGGATTTCCGTGTTCGGCGGCTTCGCCCAGTTCTTCGTGACCTGGTTGCTGCACGTGACCGGCAATCCCATGGCCCCCGCCTGGTACCTGATGGTGGCGGTGGCGATTTCCACGGTGGTGCTGTTCTGGATACGGGACCGCACTGGCGACGATATCGACAACCAGGAGACGTGATGCAATCCGCAACCCCTTATTTTTCCCGCAGCTACGCCCAGGCGCGCGAGCGCTTCGCCGCCGCCGCCCGGCCGCATGCCGCGCTATTTCAGTCCTATGCCATCGAGCCCAAGGGACGCGCAGGCGAGGCGTTGGCCACCGATGTGGCGCTGATCGGCGACCCGGACGCGCAGCGGCTGCTGATCATGACGTCGGCCACGCATGGCGTGGAAGGTTTTTGTGGATCGGGCTGTCAACTGGCGCTGCTGGACGACGCCGACATGCTGGCACGCGCCCGTCAGGCTGGCGTAGCCCTGCTGCTGGTGCACGCGGTGAACCCGCACGGCTTTTCCTGGATCGCTCGCACCGACGAGGGCAACGTCGACCTGAACCGTAACGCCCAGCCGTTCGGCGCGCAGCCCTTGCCCGCCAATCCCGGCTACGGGCAGATCCACGACCTGCTGCTGCCCGCGCAATGGCCGCCCACGGATGCCAACCGCGAGCAGATCGGTGCGTATGTCGCCCAACATGGGATGCCCGCGCTCAAGCAGGCGGTGACCCGGGGCCAATACACGCACGCCGACGGCCTGTTCTACGGCGGCGACCGGCCGGCCGCGTCGCTGTTGAACCTGCGGCGCATCCTGGCCGAGCATGCGGCCCGCTACGCGCAGATCGGCTGGATCGACGTGCATACGGGCCTGGGGCCGCGCGGACATGGCGAGAAGATCTATGCCGGCCGTCGCGACGAGGCCGAAGTGGCGCGCGCCCGCCGCTGGTGGGGCGCCGATATCGCCGTGCCTTACCAGGGCACGTCGGCGTCGGTGGACATCACCGGGCATCTGGCCGGGCTGATCTACGACGCGTGCCCGGCATCCGAGCCGACGCTGATGGCGCTGGAATTCGGCACCCTGCCGACGGAAGACGTGGTGGACGCGCTGCGTGGGCGCAACTGGTTGCGCGCGCATCCCGACGCCGATCCTGCGCTGCGCGACGCGATAGTGCAGGCCACGCTGGAGGCCTTCTATTGCGATGCGCCGGATTGGCACGGCGCGATCCTGGGCCAAAGCCGCGTGGCGGTGCTACAGGCCCTGTTCGGGCTGGAATCCGCGGGCGCTTGATGCCCTGAAACTGCGTGGGCCGATCTGCGGATCGGCTTGATTTACTTTTGAAATGTTATATCATCCGTCAGCTATTTGTAATGATATAACATCCAAGAGAGCAATGATGAAAGGCAAAACGCTGGGGACTACACAGGAAGACGGCAAGCGGGAAAGCGGCAAGACCAAGGCGCGGCGGATCGGCCGAAAGGGGACGCTCAAGCCCCTGATGTGTTCGCTGATGTTGGCCGCGCCGATGGCGCAAGCCGAAACCGAGGCGGATTCCACCCGCGCCAAAACGCTGGCGCCCATCACCGTGTCGGCCAATCCGCTGGGCCTGGACCTGAACAGCACCATGCTGCCGGCGTCCGTGCTGGAAGGCAGCGAGCTGATCGAACGCCGCGCTGGCACGCTGGGCGAGACCTTGAAGAGCCTGCCCGGCGTCAATAGCGACACCTTCGGCGGCGGCGCCAGCCGTCCCGTGATTCGGGGGCAGACGGCGCCGCGCGTCAAAGTGTTGTCCGATGGTTCCGACGTGATGGACGCGTCCGGCATCTCGCCGGACCATGCGGTGACGGTCGAGCCCCTGTTGGCAGAACGCATCGAGGTGCTGCGCGGCCCGGCCACCTTGCTGTATGGCGGCGGCGCGATCGGTGGTGTGGTCAATGTGGTCGACAAGAAGATCCCCACCGCCGTGCCGGAAAAGGGCGTCGAGATGGAAGCCGAACTGCGTGGCGCCACCGGCACCAAGGAACGCGCGGGCGCGATCGGCATCACCGCCGGCGAAGGCCAGTTCGCGGTGCGGGTGGAAGGCATGAAGCGCCGCACCAGCGACTACGACGTGCCGGACTGGCCCGGCGGCAAGCTCGCCGGTTCGTATAGCGAATCCACGCAGGGCTCGGTCGGCATGTCGTGGATCACGCCGCGCGGCTATGTTGGCCTGGCGTTCACCCACCTGGAAAGCAAGTACGGCCTGCCCGGCCACAACCACGAATACGAAGGCTGCCATCCCCATGGCTCGCACCTGCACTGCGGCGGCCATGACCACGGCGACGAAGACGCGGGCCACGATCACGATCACGAGCACGAACACGGCGGCGTGCCGTACGTGAAGCTGCGCAGCGATCGCCTGGACCTGCGCGCCGAATACCAGGACCCCTTCGCCGGGTTTGAAAAGATCCGCGTGCGGGGCGGCTTGACTGACTACCAGCACGACGAAATCGAAGGCGGCGAAGTCGGCACCCGCTTCAAGAACAAGGGCTATGACCTGCGGGTGGAGTTGCAGCACAAGCCCGTGGCTGGCTGGCGTGGCGTGATCGGCGTGCAGAACGCCTACAGCGACTTCCGCGCCGACGGCGAGGAAGCCTTCCTGCCGCGCAGCCGCACCCGTTCGAACGGCTTGTTCGTGTTGGAGGAGTACCAGTTGAACGACTGGCGCTTCGAGGTGGGCGCGCGCCAGGACTGGCAGCGTATTTCGCCGTCGGGCGGCGCATCGCGCAGCAGCCTGTCGGGCACGTCGTTGTCGGCCGCTGCCATCTGGGACTTTGCGCCGCAATACTCGGTGGCCTTGTCCCTGTCGCGCTCGCAGCGCCTGCCGACGGCGCAGGAACTGTTTGCGGACGGTGTGCACCTGGCCACCAACACCTATGAATTGGGCAACGCCGGCCTGGGCCGCGAAACCTCGCGCAACATCGACCTGACGCTGCGCAAGCATTCGGGCGACACGACCTTGTCGGCCAGCGTGTTCCACAACCGCGTCAAGAATTACATCTACGCGGATACTCTGGACCGCTACGAAGATTTCCGCCTGATCGAATACACCCAGCGCGATGCCGAATTCACCGGTGTCGAAGGCGAAATCCGGCACCAGTTCACCCCGGTGTTCTCGGCCGCGGTGTTTGGCGATTACGTGCGCGGCAAGCTGACCGGCGGCGACGGCAACCTGCCGCGCATCCCGGCCGCGCGTGCGGGCCTTCGCGGCAACGTGAAGTGGCAACAGTGGTCGGGCGGCGTCGAATACGCGCGCGTGTTCTCGCAAAAAGACATCGCGTCATACGAAAGCAGCACGCCAGGCTACAACCTGGTCAACGCCGTGGTGGCCTACCGCGGCCGCTACGGCGCGACGGGCTACGAGGTCTATCTGCGCGGCACCAACCTGCTGAACAAGCTGGCATACAACCACGCGTCGTTCATCTCGTCGGTCGCGCCGCTGCCGGGGCGCAGCGTGATGCTGGGCGTACGCATGACGTACTAGGCGTTGGGCGGCAAGGCCCTGCGCCGCACGATTGCTGCGGCGCGGGGCGAACAGGCGCGCGCGGCGGTCCAGCGCGGCGGGCAGGTGTGCTAATTTCCACGCATATCGTCCGCCACGGAAACCGCCATGCTGAAATTCGCCGCCAACCTGTCGATGATGTACACGGAACACGCGTTCCTGGACCGCTATGCGGCCGCTGCGGCGGACGGCTATGCGGGGGTGGAATGCATGTTTCCGTACGAGGCGCCGGCCGCTTTCGTGCGCGAGCGCATGGATGCCGCCGGCGTGTCGCAAGTGTTGTTCAACGCGCCGCCGGGCGTCGCCTCGCGCGGCGAGCGCGGGCTGGCCGCGCTGCCGGGCCGGCAGGACGAGTTTCGCGCCGGCATCGAGCAAGCCCTGGGCTACGCCACCGCGCTGTCCTGCGCCCAGGTCCACGTCATGGCAGGCTTGGCGCCCGAAGGCGTGGCGCGCAACGCCCTGCTGGATTGCTACCGTGAAAACCTGGACTGGGCCGCACGCCAGGCGCGCTCGGCTGGCGTGACGGTGCTGATCGAACCCATCAATACCCGCGACATCCCCGGCTATTTCCTCAACCGGCAGGACGAAGCGCACGAGGTGGTGCTGGCGGTCAACGCGTCCAACCTGAAAGTGCAGATGGACCTGTACCACTGCCAGATCGTCGAAGGCGACATCACTGCCAAATTGCGGCAGTACCTGCCCACCGGGCGGGTCGGCCACTTGCAGATCGCCGGGGTGCCGCTGCGCCAGGAGCCGGATCGCGGCGAGCTGGACTACGGCTGGATATTCTCGGTGCTGCGCGAGCTGGAATACGCCGGCTGGATCGGCTGCGAATACCGGCCCGCGGCGGGGACGTCCGCCGGTCTGCGCTGGCTGGCCGCGGCCCGCAGTTGAATCGCGGCTGCGCCTCTTCGGCCTGATGCCCCTGTAATGGTCTTTCCGGATGCCGGCGTGCCGTTCGCCGAAATATAATTAATGTGTTAACTAAATAAGAACATCAGGAGACAACCGCATGTCCAGAAGAGGCTTCATCCGCCGTGCACTGGGAACCGCAGTCGCCGTGGCGCTGGCCGCCGGCGCCGGGTCCGCTGTGGCCGGCGAGTTTCCCGATCATCCGATCCGCTGGCTGGTGCCGTTCAGCGCCGGCGGCGGGAGCGATCTGGCCACCCGCATCGTGGCCCGGCACGTGGGCGAAACGCTGGGCCAACCCGTGGTGGTGGAGAACCGCCCCGGCGCCGCCACCATCGTGGCCGCCCAGGAAACCGCCCGCGCCGCACCCGATGGCTACACCCTGATGACCGCCGGCATGAGCACGCTGGCGCTGAATCCGTGGCTGTACAAGCAGCTGCCCTACGATCCGTGGAAGGACCTGACGCCTGTCTCGACGCTGGTGTCGCTGCCTATCGTGCTGGTGGCATCGCCCGCGTCCGACCTGGACAACATGCCAGAGGTGATGGCATTTTTGACCGGCAGCAAGCCGGCCAGCTATGCCTCGCTGGGCGTGGGCAGCCCGCATCACCTGGCCATGGAACTGTTCCTGTCCATGTTCGGCGGCAAGGCCGTGGCCATTCCCTACAAGGGCACGCCGCCGGCGTTGCAGGACGTGGCGTCGGGCGTGGTGCCGTTGATGATGGCCGACCAGGCCGCCGCGCGGCCGCTGATCCAGGCGGGCAAGCTGCGCGCCATCGCGGTGCCGGCGATTAAGCGGTCGGAGCAATTGCCCGACGTGCCGACCTTTGGCGAGTCGGGCGGTCCGCCGCTGGAAGCGACGGCCTGGCAAGGGGTGGTTGCGCCGGCGCGCACGCCCAAGGCCGTAGTCGACAAGCTCAGCCGCGCGATCGTGGCGGCGTTGCAATCGCCCGAGGTCATCAAGCAGCTCAAACTGCAGGGCATGGAACCCATGGGCAGCACGCCCAATGCGTTCTTCGACTATGCCCACCTGGAATACACCAACTGGGGCGCGGTCATTCGCCAGAAGAATATTTCAGTGGATTGATCGCGGGGCGGGTGGGCCGGCGCCGTGTGGCCGGCCGGCCGTGACCCCGCCCTTATCCCGCGGCGGCGGCGCGGTTTTGCCGACGGGCCGTGGCGGCGCAGCCGGCAGACGCGATGATGATGCCGCAGATCGCCAGCCACTGGGTGCTGGACAGGTGTTCGTTCAGCACGATCACGCCGGCCAGCGCGCCCATGGCGGGCTCCATGCTGAGCAGCACGCCGAAGGTCTTTTGCGGCAGGCGTCGCAGCGCCACCATTTCCAGCGAATAGGGCAGGGCGCTGGACAGGATGCCGACGCCGATGCCGGCCAGGATCAGCTTGGGGTCCAAGAGCGCCATGCCGGCGTGGGCCGCGCCCACGGGCAGCGCCACCATTGTGGCGGCCACCAGCCCCAACGAGGTCGCCTGGCCGCCGTGCACATTGCCCGCCATCTTGCCGAAGATGATGTACAGCGCCCAGCAGACCGCCGCAGCCAGCGCGAAGCCGATGCCGGCGGGATCCAGGTCGTGCACCGATTGGCCGGTGGGAATCAGCAGTACCAGCCCGGCCAGTGCGCACGCGATCCAGACAAAGTCGATCGCGCGCCTTGACAGCACCACGGCCAGCGTCAGCGGGCCGGTGAATTCAATGGCGATGGCGATACCCAGGGGCAGCGTGCGCAGCGCCATGTAGAACAGCAGGTTCATGCACGCCAGCGTCACGCCGTACAGCGCGATCTTGGCGGCGTTGACGCGGGTCAGCGGAAAGCGCCACGGGCGCCAGAAAGCCAGCAGGATGATCGCGCCGATGACGATGCGGTAGGCGGTGGTGCCCTGCGCGCCCACTTCGGGAAACAGCGACTTGGCGAACGACGTGCCGACGCACAGCGACGCCATGGCGGCGATCAGCGACAGCGTCGGCATCAGGGTGGAGGCGGACGCATCGCGTCCGTGATTGATCGTGGCGGCAGTCATGGTGCTACATCGGCAAAGGTCAGGGGTTCAGGGTCAAGGCGGTGGAGTAGAGCACGTACAACGCCAGGGCAAGCATGATCGCGCCCAGCAGCCCTTGCTGCGCGCGCAGGAACCAGGGGTTGCGCCCTACCCAGCCTCGGATGCGGGACGCGCCGTAGGCGAAGCAGCTGCCGTACGGCAGGCTCAGCGCTTTCATGGTGACGCCCAGCACCAGCATCTGGATCCACACCGGGCCGTTGTCCGGGGTGGTGAATTGCGGCAGGAAGGCGATCATGAACAACAGCACCTTCGGGTTCAGCAGATTGGTCATGAAGCCTTGCCAGAATGCATCGCGGGCATCGCCGGGACGCGCGGCCAGGGAAACGTCGGCGTCGCGGGCACAGCGCAGCATGGCCTTGACGCCCAGGTAGCCCAGGTACAGCCCGCCGGCTGCCTTGATGGCCAGGAACAGCGTGGGAAAGGCCTGCAGCACCGACGCCAGCCCCAGCACCACGGCCGGCACCTGGACGAATCCGGCGGCGACATTGCCCAGCACGCTATGGAAGGCCGGTCGGAACCCCTGTGTCATGCCCCGCGACAGCGTCAATGCCATGTCCGGCCCCGGGGTGAGTTTGAGCGCCGCATCGGCGGCCAGGAAAAGCAGGAAAAGCTGGAGTGACGGCATGGGGGAATCGGGCTGCGCCTGACCACGAGGGCGGCCAGAGGGTTCCCAGTGTAAGCAAGGCCGTTGATTATTTCCTGCAGCCGGCGCCCTGGAAATGAAGTTTCCCGTCGAAATCGTGCCAGATCGCGCGGCGCGCCCGTTTAGAATCCTTTGACAGGCCCGCGCCGCCTGGACCGCCGCAGTCCGAGACCCCCATGGAACTAGACGATTTCGACCTTCAGATCCTGCAAAGCCTGCAGGAAGACAACCAACGCACCAGCCAGGAAGTGGCCGAGCGCGTGAACCTGTCGCCCGTGTCGTGCCTGCGTCGCATGAAGCGGCTGCGCGAATCCGGCGTGGTGCTGGGCGACGTGGCGGTGGTGGATCCCGCCGCGGTGGGGCGAGGCATCATGATGATGGTGCTGGTGTCGCTGGAAAGCGAGCGCGCCGACAAGCTGGACCACTTCAAGCGGGCCATGCAGAACGCGCCCGAGATCATGCAATGCCTGGCGGTTACGGGCGAAGTCGATTTCGTGGTCACCATCACGGTGCGCGACATGGCCGAGTACGACGTTTTTGCCCAGCGCCATTTCTGGGGTGACCCCAACGTGAAGCGCTTTTCCACGCTGGTGGTGATGAGCCGGGTGAAATACGGCATGACGGTGCCGGTGGGGCGGCAGGACGAATAGTGCGGCGCCGCGGGGCATTCAACGGCGGCTGTCCTGCATGTCGATGAGGCCCGGGGACCTACTCTTTGTCGCTGGCGTCCAGTTCCCGCGCCAGCGCTTCCATGGCGGGGGTGCGGGGCGCGCCCTTGCGGAACACCAGTTCATAGGGCTCGCTGCGCGAGCGCAAGGGCAGCGGCAGGATGCCGACCATGCCGTGGCTGGCGCAATAGTTGGCCACGTCCACCGACACCAGCGCCACGAACGTCGCGTTGCGATGCAGCAGCGAAAGCGTGGCCAGCACCGAGGTGGTTTCGACCAGGTGCAGCGGAAATGGCAGGCCCGCTTCATGGAACTCGCGTTCGAGCAGGCGCCGCATGGGCATGTTGGCGCGGTACACCACCCAGCGGCTGTCCGCCAGGTCGGCCAGCGACAGCGGCGCGGCCCCTAGCAACGGGTGCGCGACGTTGGCAATGACGGCCAGCGATTCTTCCTTGACGTGCAGCGACTGGTACAGCTGCGGCGTGCCACTCACGGTGGTGCGGCACAGGGCCGCATCCAGACGGCCGCTGTCGATCATGGCCAGCAGCGTTTCGCTGGTGTCTTCCACCACTTCCACCGACATGTCCGGCTGCGCCGCCAATAGCGCCGACACCGCGTCCATCAGGATCGGCACGGCGCCCATGATGCTGCCGACCAGCAAGCGCCCGCCGACGCCGCGGGCGATGGCGTTGAGTTCGAAACGCAGATGTTCCAGGTCGGCCTGGATGAGTCGGGCGCATCGTGCCGCGCTGCGTCCGGCCGCGGTCGGCATCAGCCCGCGGTTGGTGCGTGTGAACAGTTCAGCCCCGAGGGTGGTTTCCAGTTCCTTGAGCGCCTTGCTGGCGCCGGGCTGGGTCAGTCCGACTTTTTCGGCGGCGCCCAGCAGCGAGCCTTGCTCTTCCAATGCAACCAGCAGGCGCAGTTGCTTGGCATGCAGGCGGGACATCACGGAGTTCAGCGAGGGGACCATTTGACTTGAGCAAAAGTTATAGCGCTATCGAATATTGTCAGTATCTCGCGTTCTTTCCGCTACGTAAAATTTTCCTCGTTGCCTTGGTATGAGGCGTTGTTATGAACCACGAGGAGAGGACATGTCACTGATCGCCTATGTCACACAGATCCAGTTCGGGCCGGGCGTGTTGTCCACGCTGCGGGAAGAATGCACCCGGGTGGGCATCCGCCGCCCGCTGATCGTGACCGACAAGGGCGTGCGCGCCACCGGCATCGTCGACAAGGTGCTGGCCGCGTTGGGTCAGCCGGACGCGCCGGTCTACGACGGCACGCCGTCGAACCCGAACGAGGCCGCGGTGCGCGACAGCGTGGCCGCATTCGCGGCGGGCGATTGCGACGGCATCATCGCCGTGGGCGGGGGCTCGCCCATCGACCTGGCGAAGGGCACGGCCGTCTGTGCGCGCCATCCGGGCCCGTTGCGCAGCTTCGCCTTGATCGAAGGCGGCCTGCAGAACATCACCGCCGCGACTGCCCCGGTGATTGCTGTGCCGACCACCGCCGGCACCGGCAGCGAAGTCGGCCGTGGCGCCATCTTGATCCTGGACGACGGCCGCAAAGTCGGGATTCTGTCGCCCTATGTGGTGCCGCGCGCGGCGATCTGCGATCCGGAATTGACTTTCGGGCTGCCGGCAGGCCTGACCGCCGCCACGGGCATGGATGCCATTGCTCACTGCATCGAGACCTTCTTGTCGCCGGCCTTCAACCCACCGGCCGAGGGCATCGCGCTGGACGGCTTGCGGCGGGCTTGGCGCCATATCGAGACCGCCACGCGCGAGCCGGGCAACGGCGAGGCCCGCGTCAACATGATGAGCGCGTCGCTGCAAGGCGCGCTGGCTTTCCAGAAAGGACTGGGATGCGTGCACAGCCTGAGCCATTCGCTGGGCGGCATCAATCCGCGGCTGCACCACGGCACCCTGAACGCCATCTTCCTGCCGGCCGTGCTGCGCTTTAACCGCGAGTCGCCCAGTGTGATCGCCGACGACAAGATGACACGCCTGGCACAGGCCATGGAACTGGCCGGCGGCGATCAGCTGGAGCAGGCGCTGAAGGACAAGTCCCGCGCCCTGGGACTGCCCGCGGGGCTAGCCGCTCTGGGCGTCACCGAAGACCTGTTCCCTCGCATCGTGACAGGCGCCCTGGCCGACCACAGCCATCGCACCAATCCCCGCGAAGCCAGCGCTGACGACTACCTGCGCATGCTGGCCGAATCGATGTAAGGCGCGGTTGCCGCCCGCGCCGCGGGCCGCCCGACGGCCATCGCAAGACCCAAAAAAATCACAATCCAATCGGAGGAGACCATGAGCAATCTCGACGCAGTGGCGGGCTATCTGCCCAAGGAACGGCAAATCACCGACCAGGACAGGCGCCGCGCCCTGTTCGGCAGCGCGGTGGGCAGCACGATCGAGTGGTACGACTATTTCCTGTACGGCACGATGTCGTCCATCGTGTTCGCCAAGCTATTTTTTCCCAGCTCGGATGCGCTGACCAGCCAACTGCTGGCGCTGGCCTCCTTTTCGCTGGCGTTCCTGGTGCGGCCGTTAGGCGGCATCATCTTCTCGCACATCGGCGACCGCATCGGGCGTAAGAAAACGCTGGCCGTCACGCTGTCGATGATGGGCCTGTCCACAGTTTTCATGGGGCTGTTGCCCACCTATGACCAGATCGGTGTGTGGGCGCCGGTGCTGCTGACCGTGCTGCGCCTGATGCAGGGCCTGGCCCTGGGCGGGGAGTGGGGCGGCGGCGTGTTGCTGGCGGTGGAGTATTCGCCGCGTGAGAAGCGCGGGCTGTACGGCGCGGTGCCGCAGACCGGCGCGGTGCTGGGCCTGGCGCTGGGCAACATCATCACATCGGTGCTGGCGTCGTCCATGCCGCAAGAAGCCTTCCTGGCCTACGGCTGGCGCATTCCGTTCGTGGCCTCGATCGTGCTGGTGGTGCTGGGCATGTGGCTGCGCAACCGCGTCGATGAAACGCCCTCGTTCAAGAAGATCCTGGCCACACACGCGGCGGCCAAGGTGCCGCTGGCGCAGACATTGCGTTATCACTGGCGCGAAGTGCTGATTGCGGTGGGCGCCAAAGTCATCGAGACCTCGACCTTCTTTCTGTACGCCACGTTCTCGGTCGCCTACATGATCGGCCTGGGCTATCCGCAGGCGCAGGTGCTCAATATCGTCCTGGTCTGTGCCTTGCTGGCCTTTCCCGTGATGTTGTTCTTTGGCCGGCTGTCCGACCGCATCGGTCGCCGCAAGGTGTTCATGTTCGGCACGGTCGCCTTCATCGTGTGGGTCATGCCGTATTTCTGGTTGCTTAACCAACGTTCGGCGGGTGCCGCCATCCTGGCCATCGCCGTGGGCTTTACGCTGATCTGGTCATCGTACGGCGCCATGATCGGCACGCTACTGGCCGAGGCTTTCCCCGCCGCCGTGCGCTATACCGGCATGTCGCTGGGTTATCAGATCGGCGCCGCGCTGGTGGGTGGGCCGATGCCGCTGATCGCCACCGCGCTGGTTGCGCATTACGGCGGCAGCTATGTGCCGGTGGGCCTTTTCCTGATCGGTTGCGGCCTGGTGTCTTTGATTGCCGTGGGCCTGACGCGCGACCGCAGCGGGCAGGAACTGGACGACTGATTTTCCGCATGCGCCGCCCGGTCTTGGGGCGGCGCTTTTCACATTTGGAGCCTGGCTATGAACCGCTATTCCAACTACATCGCCGGCGAGTGGACAGCCGCCGACGAATACAGCCTGAACCGCAATCCGTCTGACCTGGACGACGTCATTGGCGAATACGCTCGTGCGTCCGAAACGCAGGCGGCGCAAGCCATCGACGCCGCCGACGCGGCCTTCGCGAGTTGGTCGCGCACCACCGGCCAACAACGCCACGACCTGCTCAAACAGATCGGCGACCAGATCCTGGCGCGCAAGGAAGAACTGGGCCGCTTGCTGGCGCGCGAAGAGGGCAAGACCCTGCCCGAGGCCATCGGTGAAGCTGGCCGCGCGGGTCAGATCTTTCTGTTCTTCGCGGGCGAAGCGTTGCGACTGGGCGGCGAGAAGCTCCCCCAGACGCGATCGGGCGTAGACGTCGATGTCACTCGCGAGCCGGTCGGGCCGATCGGCCTCATCGCTCCCTGGAACTTCCCGCTGGCCATCCCCGCATGGAAAATCGCGCCGGCGCTGGCCTATGGCAATACCGTGGTCTTCAAGCCGGCCGATCTGGTGCCCGGCTCGGCGCATGCGCTGGCCGAGATCATCGCCCAGGCCGGCGTGCCGGCTGGGGTGTTCAACCTGGTGATGGGCCGCGGCTCGCGCATCGGGCAGGCGTTGATCGATAGCGTCAAGCTGCGCGCCATTTCCTTTACCGGATCGGTCGATACCGGCCGCAAGGTGGCCGCTGGTTGCGTAGCCGGCGCGCACATGAAGAAGTTCCAGCTTGAGATGGGTGGCAAGAATCCGCTGGTGGTGCTGGACGACGCCGACCTGGCCACCGCCGTCGAATGTGCCGTGAACGGCGCGTTCTTTTCCACCGGCCAGCGTTGCACAGCGTCGTCGCGCTTGATCGTCACCGACGGTATCCATGACGCCTTTGTGCAGGCCGTGACGGCGCGTCTTACGCAGCTCAAGGTCGACCATGCGCTCAAGGCCGGCACGGACATCGGTCCGGTGGTGGACGAGCGCCAATTGGCCCAGGACCTGGAGTACATCGCGATCGGCCGCCGCGAGGGCGCGAAATTGGTCGCCGGCGGCGACCTGCTCACGCGCGACACGCGGGGCCATTACCTGAGCCCGGCCTTGTTCACCGACGTGACGGCGGATATGCGGATCGCGCGAGAGGAAATCTTCGGCCCGGTCGCCACGGTGACCCGGGTGCGCGACTACGAGGCAGCGCTGGCGCTCAGCAACGACACGCCCTTTGGCTTGTCGGCGGGCATTTGCAGCACTAGCCTCAAGCATGTCGCGCATTTCAAGCGCAATGCCGAAGCCGGCATGGTCATGGTGAACCTGGCCACGGCCGGGGTGGACTATCACGCGCCTTTTGGCGGCCGTAAGGATTCGTCCTATGGGGCGCGGGAACAAGGCCGGTATGCGGCGGATTTCTATACGGTGGTCAAGACGGCCTATACCAACGCGGGGTAGGGGCGGGTCGGCCAAAGGGCGCGCGATGGGCGGCAAGCACTGCGGTCTCCACGTCATTGCCCGCCCGCCGGGGTAGGGCTAGACTGGCCGCTTCCGTCTTTCTCGCGTCTGATGCCATGGCCCTGCATAGCTGGCTTATCTACCTGGTTGCCGTGACCGGCCTGTCCGTCACGCCGGGTCCCAACACCTTGCTCGCGCTGACCCATGGCGCCCTGCATGGCCACCGCAAGGCGCTGTGCACTATCGCCGGCGGCGCGGTCGGCTTCATCTTGCTTATCGCCCTGTCGATGCTGGGCATCAGCGCGCTGCTCAAGACCTGGGGGCCGGCGCTGACGGTGCTGAAATGGGCGGGCGGCGCCTATCTGATCTGGCTGGGCATCCAGCTATGGCGCGCGCCCGCCGTGCAGTTGCGCCCGGCGCCCAACGCGCCGCGCCTGCGCGGCACGCGCATGTTCAGCCAGGGTTTCCTGTCGGCCATCTCCAACCCGAAGGCGTTGCTGTTCTATGGGGCTTTCCTGCCGCAGTTCATCGACCCGGCGCGCAGCCTGTTCACGCAATTCGTGATCATGGCCGCGACCTTCGCGGTGATCGAGTTCCTGGTGGAATACGTGCTGGCCCGCCTGGCGCATCGCGTGCGTCCGTGGTTGGAGCGTAGCGGCCGGCGTTTCAATAAAGTGTGCGGCGGCCTGTTCGCCGCGATGGGCGTGGCCTTGCCGGGGTCTTGAAGGGCAATGACCGCCTCATCGAAGAGATTTCGAATATTTCGAGTATTTCGAGATCGTGCTAGGATTCAAATCATGACTCCCAAGCAAATTTCCTCATCTTCAGGTAAACGAAGCGTTACCTCGACCTCCCGTCGTGTGACGGGTGTGCGCGAGCCACATGCCCATGCTATGCCGATGCTTGAGCTGTCGTTCGATGTGGAGCCGGTCGTGTCCGTTGTGCGGCGCCATGTCAAGCTCAGCAAGGAGGCCGACGAGGCCATCACCCACGACCTGATTGAATTGCTGGGCCGCGCTATCGTGCAATTGCGAACCGCGCAGCACAAGAAGCCTGCTCGGCAGGCCGTGGTGTCCGAGCGCGAGGATGCACTGCTTACCACCGAGCAGGCGGCGCGGCTCGCTGGCGTCAGCAGGCCCTACATGGCCAAGCTGATCGACTCTGGCGAGGTGACGCTGCATCACAAGGTCGGAAACCAGCGCCGTGTCTTGCGCAGCGCTGTGGTCCATTGGCAGGCTGCCGAACGAGCGCGGCAGGCCAAGTCGCTCACGCGGCTTGGCAAAGATCTGGACGAGGAAATCTTCTCGTCGTGATCATTCCCGTCGTGGCGGACGCTGATACGCTGTTTCCAGCTGCCACGCGCGGGCTGCTGATCTTCCTGGATTACCAGGACCTGATTAAATTGCATTGGTCGCCACTGATCCTCGATGAGGTCAGCCGGGCGTTGGTGGATACGGGTCGTAAAAGCACGCTGGGCGACGCCAAGGCCCATGAAATGCGCATGTGTGACGCCTTACCCAACGCGCTGGTGTCAGTGGCCGACGTGCAGTCCCAGTTCGAGGGAGTCGCTTCGGCGGTCCGGTCCGCAAAGGACACGCATGTGGCGGCTTGCGCGCATTACTTGATCGTCGCCCGGGCTTATCCCGACTCGTTGCCGATCGCATTGGTCACGCGCAATACGAGGGATTTCAAGAAAGCCGCGCTCGCTGACCTGGGTATTGTCTTGATGAAGCCGGATGATTTCCTCGAAGGCTTGACCTCGACACAACCAAAGGAAGTCGCGCAAGCGTTTCGTTTATTCCGCCTGGATTTGACTTCGCGACCCGACCCTGAAGCACTATTGATCCGCCTGGAGCGCGACGGGCTGAACAAAACGGTGCGGCGGCTGAGAGCCTTGGGGCAGGCCGGTGTGGCCGCGTTATAGCGCTTGTGAGCTAAGCAAAACGCTGACGCAGAAATGCAAAAGCCCGGCTCCAAGGAGCCGGGCTTTTTAATTCTGGTGGCCTGGGGCGGAATCGAACCACCGACACAAGGATTTTCAATCCTCTGCTCTACCGACTGAGCTACCAGGCCAACGAAGTCCGCAACTATACACAATTTTTTGGACTTGCGCGAGTCGGCGCGAAAAAACTTCAAATATTTTTGCGTGACGAGGAAGACGGCCCAGCTTGAGGTCGAGGTGTTGGGTGGCGGCAGTGGATCGAGGCAGACTAATCGGCGACAACGGACGGCGCATCGAAGGGCGGCAGGCGCGGCAAGAACTTCGTCGACTGTTGGGCGAAAGGCACGCTCGGGTGCGACCCAAGGTCGCGGTCAGGGTGCCGGTTGGTCTGGGGATAACCCGCAGGGGTATAATCATTAGCGGTCTGCTGTTACATGCGTGCTGCACCGCATGGCTTTCGCAGGGACCCAGCTCTAATACTTACGGCCTCGTCCTTTACATGTCGGTAGCTGTCCTAGCCTTCGGTCTGAATCACACGTCCGCGCCGGTTTCGGTTCGCGAACGCGTGTCCATGCCCGTTGATCTGGTCAAGCCCGCGCTCGAAGGCCTGCGTTCGGCGTTTGGCGGATCGGTGCGCGAAGCCGCCATCCTGTCGACCTGTAACCGCACCGAGATCTATTGCGCCGCCGACGGCCACGTGGCCGATCAACTGCCCGCCTGGTTGGCCGAGCACAACCGCCTGGACGCCGGCACGCTGCGCCCGCACCTGTACCACCATCACCAAGACGACGCCGTGCGTCACGCCTTCCGCGTGGCCAGCGGCCTGGATTCCATGGTGCTGGGCGAAACCCAGATCGTGGGCCAGATGAAGGACGCCGTGCGCGCCGCCGGCGAAGCCGGATCGCTGGGCACCCTGCTGCACCAGATGTTCCAGCGGACCTTCTCCGTGGCCAAGGAAGTCCGGTCGCAGACCGCCATCGGCGCGCAGTCCGTGTCCATGGCCGCCGCCGCGGTGCGCCTGGCCGAGCGCGTGTTCGGCAATCTGGACCAGGCCCGCACGCTGTTCATCGGCGCGGGCGAAATGATCGAATTGTGCGCCACGCACTTCGCCGCGCAGCGTCCGCGCAGCATGGTGGTGGCCAACCGCACGGCCGAACGCGCCGAAGTCCTGGCCAACCGCTTTGCCGCCAGCACCATGAAGCTGTCGGACCTGACGGACCGCCTGTCCGAGTTCGACGTCATCGTGTCCTGTACGGCAAGCTCCCTGCCCATCCTCGGCCTGGGGATGGTGGAACGGGCCACGCGCCTGCGCCGCCACCGCCCCATGGTCATGATCGACCTGGCCGTGCCGCGCGATATCGAACCCGAAGTCGGCCGCCTGGACGACGTCTATCTGTATTCCGTCGATGACCTGGGCCGCCTGGTGCAAACCGGCACCGACGCGCGCCGTGCCGCGGTCGTGCAGGCCGAGGCCATCATCGAAACCCGTGTCCAGGGCTTCATGCACTGGATGCAATCGCGCGAAGTGGTGCCCGTCATCCGCGACCTGCACCAGGCCGCCCAAGACGTGCAATCCGCCGAACTCGAACGCGCCCGCCGCCTGTTGGCGCGCGGCGAATCGCCCGAGGCCGTGCTCGAACAACTGGCCCACGGCCTGACTCAAAAATACCTGCATGGCCCGCTGGCGGCGCTGAACCGCAGCGAAGGCGACGACCGCAAGCAACTGCTTGCCTGGATGCCGCGCCTGTTCCCCGGCCGCGACTCTCGCCGTTAGCGGCTGTCCCACGCCCCGCCTCCCGGCGGGCGTTCGTCTTGTGGGCGCCCGCTATGTCGTTTTTCCCCTGATATCCCCATTATGAAATCTTCCATGCGTAGCCGGCTGGAGCATCTGTGCCACCGCCTCATCGAGGTGGACGCGTTGCTCGCCGAACCGGAAACCGCGTCCGTCATGGACCGTTTCCGCAAGCTCTCGCGCGAACGCGCCGAGCTGGAGCCCGTGGTCGAGGCGTTCACCGCTTTCGTGCGCGGCGAGGAAGACCTGGCGACGGCCCAGGAAATGCTGTCGGACCCGGAACTGAAGGCGATGGCCGAGGACGAGATCAAGACCGGCCGCGTCAAGCTGGAAGCGCTGGAGGCGGCGTTGCAGCTCTTGCTGCTGCCGCGTGACCCCAATGACGGGCGCAGTGTGTTCCTGGAAATCCGCGCGGGCACGGGCGGGGACGAAAGCGCGCTGTTCTCGGGCGATCTGCTGCGCATGTACACGCGCTACGCGGAACAGCGCGGCTGGCGCGTCGAGCTGATGTCCGAAAGCGCGTCGGAACTGGGCGGCTACAAGGAAGTGATCGCGCGGATCGACGGCGATGGCGCCTATGGTCGGCTGAAGTTCGAGTCTGGCGCGCATCGGGTGCAGCGTGTGCCCGCGACCGAAGCCCAGGGCCGCATCCATACGTCGGCCTGCACGGTGGCGATCATGGCGGAAGCCGACGAGGCGTCGGAAATCGTCATCAACGCGAGCGATCTGCGTATCGACACCTTCCGCGCCAGTGGCGCCGGCGGGCAGCACATCAACAAGACCGATTCGGCCGTGCGCATCACGCACTTGCCGACCGGGCTGGTGGTGGAGTGCCAGGACGACCGTTCGCAGCACCGCAACAAGGACAAGGCCATGCAGGTGCTGGCCGCGCGCCTGAAAGACAAGGAAACCCGCGAGCGGCAGAGCAAGGAAGCCGCCGAGCGCAAGAGCCTGATCGGCTCGGGCGACCGTTCCGAGCGCATACGCACCTATAACTTCCCGCAAGGCCGCGTGACCGACCATCGCATCAACCTGACGCTGTATAAGCTGCAGCAGATCATGGAAGGCGATCTGGAAGAGTTGACCGGCGCGCTGATCTCCGAACACCAGGCCGAGCAGCTGGCGGCCCTGGGCGACGACATCTGAGCCTGCCCATGACACCGCCCCAGCTGAAAAGCCTGCTGCTCGATACGCGCCTGCCACGCCTGGAAGTGCGCATGTTGCTGGAGCACGTGCTGGCCAAGCCACGTGCGTGGCTGCTGGCGCACGACACGGACCCCTTGCTGCCCGAGACGGCTGCGGCCTACGAGGCCCTGGCCCGGCGGCGTCTGGCGGGGGAGCCCATGGCTTATCTGGTGGGCCATCGTGAATTCATGGGCCACCGCTTCCGCGTGACGCCGGATGTGCTGATTCCACGCCCAGACACCGAAGTGCTGGTGGAAACCGCGCTGGAATGCCTGGCCGGCCTGGCCGCGCCGGCGGTGCTGGACCTGGGCACGGGCAGCGGCGCGATCGCGATTTCGATCGCCTTGGCGCGGCGCGATGCGCGGGTGATGGCGTCGGACCTCAGCGCGGCCGCGCTGGCGGTGGCGGCCTCCAACGCCTGGGACCTGGCCGCCTCCGTGCGCCTGGTCGAAGGCAGCTGGTATGACGCCGTGCCGGCGGGCGAGGGCTTCGACCTGATCGTGTCCAATCCCCCCTATGTCGCCTGCGACGATCCGCACCTGGATCAGGGCGACGTGCGTTTCGAGCCGCGTGGCGCGCTGACCGATGAAGCGGGCGGCCTGGAAGACCTGGCCCGCATCATCCAGGGCGCGGGCCGCCACCTCAAGCGGGGCGGCGCCCTGTGGCTGGAGCACGGCTGGGACCAGGCGCAAGCCGTGCGGGACCTGCTGGCGGGGGCCGGATTCCAGGATGTGCACAGCCGCAAGGACCTGGCTGGCATCGAGCGGATTTCCGGCGGCCGGCTGTCCGCCTGACCGGATTCCCGGTGCGGGGCCCGGGGTATCCGGGCGGATTTCCCCGCTGTACCTATAATTGGCGTATTCCGTTATGCCTGTCCAAGAGACCACCATGAGCGACGTTCAAGAATTCATCCGCGAAACCGTGACCCAGCACCCCGTCGTGCTGTTCATGAAGGGCACCGCCCAATTCCCGCAATGCGGCTTTTCCGGCAAGGCCATCCAGATCCTCAAGAGCTGTGGCGTCAAGAAGCTGGTCACCGTGAATGTGCTGGAGGACGACGAAGTCCGCCAGGGCATCAAGGAATTCTCCAACTGGCCCACGATTCCGCAGCTGTACGTGGCCGGCGAATTCATCGGCGGTTCGGACATCATGAATGAGATGAACGAATCCGGCGAACTGAAGACGCTGCTGGAGCAATCCGGCGCCACGGCCTGATCCCGTGAGGCGTCTGGTTATCGGCATCACGGGCGCCACCGGCTCCCTCTACGCGGTGCGCATGCTGCAGGCGCTGCGCGGCGTGGACGATGTCGAGACGCATCTGGTGGTGTCGGCCTCGGGCGTGCTGAATATCAAGCACGAGCTCGATGTCAGCCGCCACGATGTCTACGCGTTGGCCGACCACGTGCACAGTGTGCGCGACGTGGGCGCCACGCTGGCCAGCGGCGCGTTCCAGACGGCGGGCATGGTCATCGTGCCGTGTTCGATGCGTACGCTGGCGGCCGTGGCCCACGGCCTGTCGGATAACCTGATTACCCGCGCGGCCGACGTGACCTTGAAAGAGCGCCGGCGCCTGGTGATGATGGTGCGCGAAACGCCCTTCAACCTGGCGCACCTGCGCAACATGACCGCCGTCACCGAGATGGGCGGCATCGTGTTTCCGCCGCTGCCGGCGTTCTATCACCGGCCGGCCAGCATCGAGGAAATGGTGGATCACACCGTGGCCCGGGTGCTGGAGCTGTTCGACATCCATGTGCCCGGTCCGCACTGGGAAGGCATGAAATAAGCGCCGCCGCGGCCCCCGGGCCGTGATGGTCAAACGCCCCGGGGATCTACCGATTCCTGGGGCGTTTTCGTTTTACCGTGCGCGTGGGCGCCATGGCTCAGCGCGCTGCGATCACTCCACCAACCCCAGGCCGTTCAAGGCCGCCAGGTTTTCCGGCCAGCGGCGCGCGCGGGCGTTCTGCAGTTCGATGCGGGCCCAGGCCATCCAGCCGGCCCACTCGATGCGCTTGTCCCAGGCGGTGCCCCAGGCCTGCAAGGCAGCCAGGCCGGCGGCGGCGTGGCCTGCGGCGGCCTCGAAGTCGCCGGCGGTCAGCGCCAGTTGCGCCAGCAGCAGGCGCGGCTCGGCGACCCACGGGTTGTGCGCCACCGCGGCTTCCAGCATGTGGCGCGCGGTGTCCATTTCGGTCTGCGGGTGCATGCGGGTGACGACCTGCCAGTAGAGCGCGCTGGCGGCGGCCTCGTCGCGCGGGCTGAGGGTGGCGCGGCAATGGTCGAACGCGGGTGGCACGGGGATGCCGGTATCGGCCGGCAGCGCCGACAGCGGCGCCAGCAGGTGCGACAGCATCGACAGGATGTTCGACGGCGGCTTCAGCGGGCCGGGCCACAGCGACGCGGCCCAATGCGATTTGAGGTCGCGGCGCTGCTGCTGCGGATAGCCGGCGAAGATCTCGTCCTGCCAGCTATGCCATTGCTCGCCGATGTCGGCGGCCGACACCACGATGAAGGCGGCGACCTGGCGCGGCGTGAAGGTGAAGACCTGGCCGTCGGCCCCTTCCAGCGTCAGCCCCTCGGGCCCTTGGCCCTGGCCTTGCAGGATGGCCTGCACGAAGCGGGTGCGCGGCATGGCGCAGAACAGGCTGACCCATTCCTCGGCCTCGGCCCCGAGCACCTCGCGCAGCGTGTTGCGTTCGCGCTCGCGGTCGAACAGGGTGAGGTCGACGTACTCGTTGCCATACACGCTGTGGAACAGGCCCAGCAGCCGCACTTCGCGCGGCTGGTTCCACAGCGTCAGGGTGCGGTAGACGCCCAGCAGGTGGTGCTTGAAGGTGCCGGCCTTGTGCCAGTCTTCGCCGGCGCTGCGGGCAAACAGCAGGTCGAGCAAAGCGGGCAGGTCGGCATCCACCGCGGCGTAGTGGTCGGCCAGCAGGGCGCGCGCATGCGGATGGAGGTCGGTGGGGGTGGACATGGGTTGCGGCGTGGTGATGGAGTCAGCCGCTATTGTGTCGCGCTGGCGCGGGCTTGTCATGGTGGCGGTTTTTATATGTGAATTCGCATATCAATATGAAAATTCATCGCTTCCGGTTTTGAGGCGCGATCTCTAGAATCCGGGGCTTCCATTTCCTGTTTGCATCGTCGAGACCTTCCATGCGCCTACGCCACACCCTGGCTGCTTTTGCCTCCCTTATCGCATTTGCCGGCGCCGCCCCGGCCATGGCCCAGGACGCCGAGCTGAAGGTCGGCGTGACCGTCGGCCCGCACGCGCAAATCGGCGAAGTCGTGCAGCAGGTCGCCGCCAAGCAGGGCCTGAAGGTCAAGCTGGTGGAGTTCAGCGATTTCATCCAGCCCAATGCCGCGCTGGATGCCAAAGAGCTGGATCTGAACATCTATCAGCACAAGCCCTTCCTGGAATCGCAGAACAAGGCGCGCGGCTACAAGCTGGTGCCGGTGGCCACGGCAGTGGTGCAGCAGATGGGCATCTATTCCAAGCGCGTGAAGTCGTTGGCCGACCTGCAGCAAGGCGGCAAGGTGGCGATCCCCAACGACCCGACCAACGGCGCCCGCGCGCTGCTGGTGCTGCAGGCTGCCAAGCTGATCAAGCTGAAGGACGGCGTGACGGTGACGGCGTCGCTGTTCGATGTGGTCGAGAATCCCAAGAACCTGAAGTTCATCGAGATCGAAGCCGCGCAGCTGCCGCATTCGCTGGCTGATGTGGACGCCGCCGCCGTAAATTCGGCCTATGCGATCCCGGCCGGCCTGTCGCCCGCCAAGGATGCACTGGCGCTGGAAAGCAAGGATGCGCCGTTCGCGGCGGTGGTGATCGCCGCCCGCGAAGACAACAAGAACGACCCGCGCATCGCGCGCTTCATCAAGGCTTACCAGTCCGATGAAGTGAAGGCATTCGTGGCCAAGCAGTTCCCGGGCGCGTACACCACGTCCTGGTAAGCGCACCGACCATGTCGACGCTGACGATCTACGCGCAGGATGATCCCGCCGGCGGGCGCCGCATTGAAGACGCCGGCGAGATCCGGCGCGAGTTGGCGGCCATCGGCGTGACCTTCGAGCGCTGGCAGGCGCAGGCGCCCGTCGCGCCGGGCGCACCGCAGGCCGAGGTGTTGGCGGCGTATCGCCCCGAGATCGACCGGCTGGTGGCCGAGCGGGGCTACCGCAGTGTCGACGTGGTCAGCCTGGACCCCTCGCATCCCGACCGCGAGGCCTTGCGCCGCAAGTTTTTGGCCGAGCACACGCACGCGGATGACGAGGTGCGGTTTTTCGTGGCGGGCAGCGGCCTGTTCACGCTGCATGCCGCCGACCGGGTCTATGCCGTGCTGTGCGAGAAGGACGATCTGATTTCGGTGCCTGCCGGCGTGCCGCATTGGTTCGACATGGGCTCCGCGCCCGCGTTCACCTGTATCCGGCTGTTCAATGATCCGGCCGGGTGGGTGGCGCAATTCACGGGCGACGCGATCGCCGCCCGTTTTCCGGCGCTGCCGTAGGGCCTGAAGCGCCGCTGGCGTCAGCAGGCCCTAGGCGTACTTGCCGGTCAGCCCGCCATCCACCAGCAATTCCGTGCCGGTGATGTAGGACGCTTCATCCGACATCAGGAACGCCACCGCGTTCGCCACTTCCCAAGGGGTGCCCATGCGGCCCATCGGCACTTGCCGGTCGCGCGCCGCGCGGGCGGCTTGCAGGTCGTCGGCATCGAACATGCGCGCCACGTTCTTCGCGACACGCGGAGTGTCGATCAGTCCGGGAATCACCGTGTTCACACGGATGCCGTCGGCGGCGTACTGCTGCGCCGCCATGCGCGCGAAATGGATCACGGCCGCCTTGCTGACGCTGTAGGCCAGGTGCGGATAGCCGGTGTAGCGAATGCCGGCAACAGAGGACACGGCGACGATGGACCCGCCACCCTGTTGCCGCATCGCGGGGGCCAAGAGGCGCGTGGCGATCAACAGGCTGGTGACGTTGACGCGTTGGATGCGGTCCCAGTCTTCCAGCGAAATGTCTTCGGGGCCGCCCACCTGGCCGATACCGGCGTTGGCCTGCAACGCGTCGATGCGGCCGTAATGGCGCAGCGCGGCATCCACCGCCGCCTGCATCGCGTCCGGGTCGGCTACGTCGGCCTGCACCGGCAGGGCGCTGCCGCCGGCCTGTTCGACCTGGTGCGCCGCGTCTTCGGCGGCCGTCAGGTTGGCATCCAGCGCGACGATGGCGGCGCCCTGGCGCGCCAGCGTCACGCAGCTGGCCTTGCCGATGCTCCAGCCGGTGGCCGACGCGCCGGCGCCGGCTACCAGCACGACCTTGCCTGCCAGGCGGGCGCCGGGAGCCGGGGGCGCGGGCGTCATGACGCGTCCCCGCCATTCTGGTGCGACTTGCCTTTGCCGACGTAGGGAATGGCGTGGTCGATGGTTTCCCAGATGTAGCGGCCGGACGGGCTTTGCTGTTCTTCGGCGATGTGCGAGACCAGGCCTGCGGCGCGCGAGATGACGGCAAAGCCGCGCATCAGGGCCGTGGGCACGCCGATTTCGCTGAGCAGCGCGGCGACCGCCCCGGTGGCGTTGATGGTGATGTGCTTGCCGTAGACCTCGTCCACCGCCGCGGCCAAGAGGCGCAGCGCCTTGAGCGAGTCGCCGGGCAAGTCCGGCTCGGCCTCGGCCAGCGCCAGCAGCTTGATCGAGCGCGGGTCGTCGGGCTTGTGCAGGTGATGGCCGAAGCCGGGCAGCGCCTGGCGGCTTTGCCGGAATTCACGGGCGATGGTCTGCGCTTCGGCAGGGCCGTCGGCGGCCTGGCGGATGCGGTCCAGCAGGCGCGAGCAGTTTTCCATGGTGCCGACAAACTGGCTGCCCACCGCCATCAGGCCGGACGCGACCGCGCCCTGCAGATTTTCGGGCGCGCTCATGTAGATCAGCCGCGTGGCGATGGCGCTGGGCGTCATGCCGTGTTCCATCAGCGTGACCAGCACCGCATCGACGATGCGCATGTCCACCGGCCGCGCTTCGCGCCCCAGGATCTGCATGATCATGACTTCGGTGAAGCTTTTCTTGCCAATCAGGTCTTCGACCAGGTCGACGTCGCGGTACGACATGCCGGTCAGGTGATGGGCGCACAGGCGGGTTTCGGGCGTGTTCATGGCGTTTCCTTCTGGGCCGCGTCGCGCACGGCGTTTTTCAGCACCTTGCCGACGGGGGAGCGCGGCAGGCTGTCGTGGATATGGAATTGTTTGGGGGTGGCCACCGGGCCGAGCAGGGCGCGCACATGGGCCTTGAGCGCGTCGGCGTCGGCCGCGGCGCCGGGATGGAACTGCACGGCGGCATGCACGGCTTCGCCCCATTTGTCGTCGGGCAGGCCGAAGACCGAGCATTCGTACACCGCCGGATGCGCGGACAGGGCGTTCTCGACGTCCACCGGGTACACGTTGAAGCCGCCGGTGATGATGACGTCGCGCAACCGGTCTTTCAGGAACAGGTAGCCGCGGGCGTCGATCAGGCCGGTGTCGCCGGTGTGCAGCCAGCCGTCGACGATGGTCTCTGCGGTTTTCTCGGGCAGGCGCCAGTAGCCGGACATCACCAGGTCGCCCCGAACCACCACTTCGCCGATCTCGCCGCGCGGCAGCAGCGCGCCGTCGGGCGCCATGATGGCCACGTCCGACAGCCAGGTGACACGCCCGACCGATGCGCGGTTCTCGGGGGTTTCCAGGTCGGCGGGCCGCAGCACTGTGACGATCTGCGGCGCCTCGGTCTGGCCGTAGGTGGTGCCCAGCACCGGGCCGAAGAAGTCGCGCGCGCGTTCGATCTTTTCGGTGGGCATGGGCGCACCGCCGTAGATCAGGTTGCGCAGGCGGGGGAAGTCGGCGTGCGAGACGCCGGGCTGCGCCATGATCATGTAGATCAGGGTCGGCGGCATGAAGCTCAGCGTACCGCCGCGCTCGCGAAAGGCCGCGGTGATGGCCGCGGGCGTGGCGCCGTCCAGCAGCACATGCGCGCCGCCGCTGGCCAGCACCGGCAGCAGGTAGGTGCCGGTGCCGTGGGTGACGGGGGCGGCGACCACATAGCGGTCGTCGGGTGTCAGGCCCCAGCTGGTGATCTGGTTGATGATGCCGGCGTTCCAGGCGTGATACGGCTGCATCACGCCCTTGGGCAGTCCGGTCGTGCCGCCGGTGAATTTGATGGCCTGGGTGGCGTCGCGCGGCAAATCATGGCGCTGCGGTTCACGGCCGGCGGCTCGGGCCAGCAAGGCTTCGAGTGGCAGCCCGGCGGCATCAGCGCCCAGGCTGATGCGCTGGCCCACGGTGGCGGGCACCAGCGGCTCGCCGGCGCCATCGACGATGACGATCGACGGTTCGGTGGCGTCCAGGATGCGCCCGATCTCTCGCGCGGTGCTGCGGTAGTTCAGCGGCACCCAGATCTTGCCGCTGGCCAACACCGCCAAGAGCGCCAGGATATGGCGGCTGGAGTTGCCGGCGCACAGGGCCACGCGGGTCTGCGGCGCCGGGTCCAGGTCTTGCAGGGCGGCGGCCAGCGCCCGCACGTCCGCGGCCAGCCGGGCATACGTCACCTGGCCCTCGGGCGCGTCCAGCGCCACGCGGTCCGGGTAGTGCTCGGCGGCGCGGAAGAAAAAATCGATCGGGTACACCCTGTGCTCCTCAGTTGGCTTTGATGTCGGCGCTCTTGACCACGGCGCCCCATTTGTCGATTTCGCTGGCGATCATCTTGGCGAAGGTCTCCTGCGTATTGGGCGGTTGCGGCGCGTAGAAGCCGGATTGCTTGTAGGACGTTTGCAGCGCGGGGTTGGCCAGCGCCTTGTTCATGGCCTGGTTCAGGCGGTCGACGACGGCTTGCGGCGTGCCGGCGGGCGCCATCAGGCCGAACCAGGATTCAACGTCGAATCCCGGCAGGCCGGATTCGGCCAGTGTGGGCACGTCCGGCGTGGCCGGCAGGCGCTCGGGCGATGTGACGCCGATGGCGCGCAGCTTGCCCGCCTGCACGTGCGGCAGCGACGACGGCAGGTTGTCGAACATGGAATCCACCTGGCCGCCCAGCAGGTCGGCCACCGCCGGGCCGCTGCCGCGGTAAGGCACGTGCAGGATGTCGGTGCCGGTGCGCATCTTGAACAGCTCGCACGACAGGTGGATGGACGATCCGCTGCCCGATGACGCGCAGGTCAGCTTGCCCGGGTTCTTCTTGGCGTAGGCGATGTATTCCTGCACGCTCTTGACCGGCACCTTGGGGTTGACCACCAGGATGTTCGGAATGGTCGCCAACAGGCCGATGGGCTTGAAGTCTTTGACGAAGTCGTAATTGAGCTGGCTGTACAGCGTGCGGTTGATGGTGTTGGCGATGGAGCCGACATACAGCGTGTAGCCGTCGGGCGCGGCGCGCGAGACGATTTCGGCGCCGATGTTGCTGTTGGCGCCGGTCTTGTTTTCCACCACGATGGTCTGGCCGAGTTCTTCGGTCAGGGCCTTGGCTACCAGCCGCGCGACGATGTCGGTGGCGCCGCCGGCGGCATAGCCGACCACCAGCGTTACCGGGCGTTCGGGGTAGGGCTTGGCGGCCAAGGCGGCGCCGCCGAGCGTCAGGGCGCCGGCCAGGGCCGCCGCGGCGGCGGTGAGCCGCTTGCTGAAAGTCTTCATGGTTGTCTCCGTCCTATTTGTCTAATATTTGGACAGATCTTTGCCTGCCCGACTTCATATTGGGCTTTGATAGGCGCATCATCAACGCAAGGTGTCCAGAAAATGAACAAGGTGGAGACAGAAGGAGATGGCCCCCGGGTGCTGCGGCGCGGGTTGCGGGTGCTGGGCGTGTTGCGCCAGGCTGGCGCCGTCGGCATGCACGTCACCGACATTGCGCGGGCTGCGGGCATGCAGCGGTCTACCGTGTACCGCTATCTGGATGTGCTGGCCGAAGAGGGCTACGCGCTGCGCGAGGCCGACGCGCCGCGCTGGCGGATGGCGGAGCTGGGCGTGATGATGGCCGGCGATCCGCACGCCCAGGCCGTGCGCAGCCTGCGGCCGGTGCTGCGACAGATCAGCGACGTCAGTGGCGATTCGGCCTTCCTGATCTGCCGGGCGGGCGGCGATTCGCTATGCCTGCATCGCGAGGTGGGCAACTACCCGGTGCAGGTGCTGGCGGTAACGGTGGGCCATCGCCAGCCGCTGGGCGTGGGGGCGGCGGGGCTGGCGCTGCTGGGGGCGTTGCCGGCGGACGAGGCCGACGAGGTGATCACACAGAACGAGCAGGCGTTGCGGGCGTACGGCGGCATGACGGTGGCGCAGATGCGGCGCCTGGCGGAGAACACCCGCGATCGCGGCTGGGCGGTGGTGGGCAATGCCGCCGTGCCGGGCGTGCTGGGCGTGGGGGTGGCGCTGTGCGATGCCGGCGGCTATCCACGGCTGGCGGTCAGCGTGTCCAGCCTGATCAGCCGCATGCAGGCGCCGCGCCAGCGCAGCATCGCCGACCTGATCCGCGCGCAGTTGGCGCAGGACGAGATCAAGCGCCAGCGTTGGACGATGCCGGGGGCGCAGGCCTGAAGAGAGACGGGGGAAGGGGTTGTCGACCCGGGTACGAAACCCGGGCCGGCGACGGGAATCAGACCTGGGCCGGCGCCGGGGCGCGGTAGGTCTTCTGGTAGTGCACCGTGAAGGTCTTGAACGCATCCAGCGCCTTGCGCGGGTCATGGCCCGGCTTGACCAGGAAGCTGTCGAAACCGACGCGCGCCTGGTAGTGGATGGTGTCGATCATCACGTCGCCAACGGCGCGCAGTTCGCCCGCCCATTGGTAGCGGGTGCGCAGCAGCTGGGCCAACGAATAGCCGCGGCCATCGGTGTAGACGGGGAAGTCCACCGCGATGAAGGCGATGCCGGCGGGATCGAGCGTGCCGTCGGCTTCCAGCAGGTCGCGCAGATCAGCGTCGGGTCCCAGCAGGACCGCGACCGGATGGCGATGGCGTCGCAGCGTGGCGCGCGAGGCCTTCCAGGTGGCCAGCGGCACGATCCAGCCGGGCTCGTCGGTCGGCACCTGGCCGTCGGCCGCCACCTCGGGATCGGGCACGAAGGGGCGGGCCGCGTCGCTTTCGAGTTGCCCGTTGCGGATCAGGTGCGGGCCGGGGGCGTCGTGGGCGTAGGGCTCAGACATGGGCGGCCTCCTGGGCTTGCGGTTTGGCGAAGGCCGGATCTGCGTACACGTCCTGCTTGAAGGGATCGATGCCGACGCGGTCCACCACGTCGATGAAGCGTTCCTCCTCGCTGTCGCGCAGGCCAAGGTAGGTGCGGATCAGGCGGTCGACCACGCCCGGCACCTGGTCGCGGGCGAACGAGGGCCCGATGATGCGGCCGATGGCGGCGCCGCCGCCCTTTGTGGATTCGATGTCGGGCAGCGGCTTGGCGGCGCCGTTCTGGCGGCCGCCGATGGTGACCTGGTACCACTCCTCGCCGGCCTTATCGACGCCGAGGATGCCGATGTGGCCCACGTGATGGTGGCCGCAGGAATTGATGCAGCCCGAGATGTTCAGGTCCAGCTCGCCGATCTCGAACAGGTAGTCCAGGTTGTCGAACTGGCGTTGGATGGCCTCGGCCACGGGGATCGACACGGCATTGGCCAGCGCGCAGAAATCCCCGCCCGGACAGGCGATGATGTTGGTCAGAAGGCCCACGTTGGCCGTGGCCAGGTTCAGTGCTTCCAGCTTGCCCCACAGCTCGTGCAGGCGGGCGCGGCGCACGTCGGCCAGGATCAGGTTCTGCTCGTGCGACACGCGCAGTTCGCCAAAGCCGTATTCGTCGGCCAGGGCGGCTACCGCGTCCATCTGGTCGGCGGTGATGTCGCCCGGCGGCACGCCGGTGGCTTTCAGCGAGACGGTGACGGCGGCGTAGCCGGCGGCCTTGTGGCCGTGCACGTTGGTGCGAACCCAGCGCGCAAAGCGCGGATCGGCGGCGGCCAGGGCGGCGGTGTTGTCGACGTCGTTGGCGGCGGCCGCGTCATATTGCGGCAAGATGAAGCGGGCGGCGATGGTGTCGACGAATTCTTGCGTGATGGTGTCCGGGCCGCCCTTGATGAGCTGCCACTGTTCATCCACCTGCTGCGCGTAGACTTCGGGCGTCAGGTCCTTGACCAGGATCTTGATGCGCGCCTTGTACTTGTTGTCGCGGCGGCCGTGCAGGTTGTAGACCCGCAGCGCGGCCTGCATATAGGTCAAGAGGTCTTGCCATTCGACGAAGGGGTTGATCAGCTTGCCGACGATGGGCGTGCGGCCCATGC
>JBEBOQ010000021.1:0-69110 GCA_040396375.1 Achromobacter xylosoxidans | reverse complement strand
ACGAGTTCTTCGATCATCCGCAGAACGAACGCACCAAGCTGTTCCTGAGCCAGATCCTGCATTGATCTGAACCGGAGGCGGCCCCTGGGCCGCCGCCTGCCCGCGACCGCCCGTATCGTGGCTTCGCCTGCCGTCTTCCCTTGAGCTTCCCCAAACGCTGGACACCGATCCAGCCTATGGCGTCTGTTCTGGCGAAGGCGGTTTTCTTTTGACGGCCGGCTGCCGCCACCCCAGCCAACCCCTCGCCCGCCTTAACAGGATCTTGAGAAGCGCCTACCTAGAATTGCCAACGATTCTCATTGGCACTTCTTTTGGAACCCGACATGGCGCAGTCCTTTCCCCCTCCCCGCGGCGCGTTCGCGCTCAAAACCCTGGGCATCGCGCTAGGCGCCGCCACCAGCGCGCAAGCCCAGCCGGTCGACAACGCGGTACTGCTCGCGCCGGTCACGGTGCAAGCTGACGCCCCGCCCTACAAGGCTGACCGCGTCCAGTCCGGCAAATTCACCGAACCGCTGCTGGACACCCCGCAAAGCATCACCGTGGTGCCGCGCGCCGTGCTGGAGGAACAGCAGGCCCAGAGCCTGCAGGACGTGCTGCGCAACGTGCCGGGCATCACCTTCAGCTCCGGCGAAGGCAACCTGGGCTGGGGCGACATGTTCACCATCCGCGGCTTCTCGGCGGAACAAAGCATCACCATCGACGGCATCCGCGACGCCGGCCTGTCCAGCCGCACCGACATCTTCAACCTGGAGCAAGCCGAGGTCTTCAAAGGCACCGGCTCCATCGAATCCGGCGTGTCCGCCGTGGGCGGCAGCGTCAACCTGGTCAGCAAAGAAGCCCGCCTGGGCTCGTTCTACAAGGCCTCGGGCGGCCTGGGCACCGACCACTACCGCCGCATCACCGCCGATTTGAACCAGGAACTGACCGACAGCTCGGCCCTGCGCATCAACCTGATGCGCCACCACAACGGCGTGGCAGAGCGCGACGTCACCGAGTTCGACCGCTCCGGCATGGCCGCGTCCCTGGCGATGGGCCTGGGCACACCCACCCGCGTCACCTTCGACTACCTGCACCAGGAAGACAACAACATCCCCGACGGCGGCGTGCCCATCCAGCGCGGCACCGGCGGCCAGCGCATGCCCAACGTCGCGCGCAACGCCTGGTACGGCGATCCCTCGCTCTACACCGAACAGACCCGCACGGACCAGGCCACCCTGAAAGTCGAACACGATTTCAGCAAGCAGGCGCGCCTGTCCAACATCAGCCGCTGGCAGCAGACAGACCGCATCGGCGTCCTGTCGCCCGCGCGCTTCAACAGCGCGTCGCGCACCTCCTACGGCTACGTCGGCACCGGTCCGCTGGTCAACAGCCCCGACGGCATCCCGTCCTACAGCGGCTACACCGCGCTGGACAACCCCAGCCCCTACGCCCAACTGCGCGGCAATGACTTCGGCACCTCCAAGCGCTACACCATCCTGGCCAACCAGAGCAATCTGAACCTGGACTTCCAGACCGGCGGCATCAAGCACCAACTGGTCACCGGCGTCGAGTTCTACCAGGAAACCTACGGCGACCACGAGCGCACCATCAAGGCGCCCTCGACCAACCCCATCATCGACCTGCGCAACAACGGCGGGGTGGACATGGGCGGCGTCGACACGGTCAAGGGCAACAGCGGCAACGAAGCCCGCATCTTCAATACCGGCCTGTACGTGGCCGACACCCTGACCCTGACGCCCCAATGGCTGCTGCAGGGCGCGCTGCGCTATGACCGCTACCGCGTCACGCAGATTTCCGGCGCGGCCGGCAACCACACCACCAACCGCATCGAAGATGGCGCCTGGAGCGGCCGGGTCGGCTTGACGTATAAGCCCGTGGAGCAAGCCAGCATTTATGCCGCCTACAGCCAGGCCGCCCAACCGTCCGCGCTGGGCGCGTCCACCAACAACAACATCTATGGCGCCACGGGTGGCGACACCTACAAGCCCGCCGTCTCCAAGACATGGGAACTGGGCGGCAAGTGGGACACCGCCGGCGGCGACCTGTCGCTGACCAGCGCCGTGTTCCGCACCGAACTGTCCGACTCCTGGGAATACGGCGACGACGCCACGGACGTCGTGCGCGCCCTGCCCGCCAAGCGCGTCGACGGCATCGAGCTGGGCCTGGCCGGCAACCTCACCCCGCGCTGGTCCGCCTTTGCCGGCGTCAGCGCCATGAAAAGCCGCATCACCAAGGGCGCCAACAGCGGCGAAGAAGCCAAGAACGTCCCCGACTTGACCTTCAACCTGTGGACCACCTACGCCGCCACCGAGCGCCTGTCGCTCAGCTACGGCGCGCAGTACGTCGGCAAGCGGCGCTACACCGACAACAAGTATGTCGGCGGCAAGAACAACAACAGCGCGACAGTGTCCGGCCCGTCGGGCACGCATCCGATCTGGGTCCGCGATGACGAGAAAGCGCCGTCATACTGGCTGCATTCCGTGGCGGCGCGCTATCGCGTGGACAAGGCGCTGACCGTGGGGATGAACGTGGAGAACCTGTTCAACAAGTTCTACTACAGCCGCGTTGGGGCGTCGCTGGATGGGTTCCAGCTGTATGGCGTGCCGGGCGCTGGGCGGACCGTGACCTTTACGGCGGAGTTGTCGTTCTAGGGCCTGTGGCCACCGGCGCCGGCCTTTTCCGCCGTAAGAATCTGACACGCGGGTTCGCAGGGGCGGCTTGTACACTGCGCCTCGTGAACATTACCCGGATCGCCAGACCGCCATGGACATTACCCCCGTCGACTACCGCGAAAAATACGCATTCCAGCCCGTCGACACGTTCAGCCATCGCCGGCTGTCGGGGGCCTTGTCGCTGCGCGACGTCCTGGACCGCCTGAACGCGTTGCGACAGGCCGACCCCGGCCACCGCTACTTCTGCACGCTCGATGACATCAACCAGTGCTGCTACACCAGCGGCCACGCGGGCAACGACGATCGCCTCGACACGGACTACGGCGACACCGACTTCGACGACCCGGAATCGGTGCATGCCTTCGAGGAGCGCCGCCTGGCCCATGTCGCGGCGCAATTGCAAGACCCCGCCTTGCGCCAATCCTGGGAAAGCGTGTGCGGCACGCTGATGACCAGCCAGGAAGACATCGACGTTCTGGTCGAGACCAACCGCGATCCGGAGCGGGTCCTGGACACGGTGGTCTACATCCAGCGCGTGGCCGTGCCACAAGACGACCTTATGATCGCCGCCCTGCCCAACGGCTATTTCTCCTGCGACTGGGATGTGTTCCAGAACCACGCGGTGATCCGGCGCATGCACGAGCGGCATGGCTACCGTTTCCTTGGCCTTGGCGCGTCGTGGCTGGGATTCGTGCGAGATGCGCCGCTGAACGCAGCGGCGGCCGGAGCGCTCGCGGCCGACCTGGCAGACCTGTATGGCTGCGCTGGCGATGAGTATCAAGGCGCCTGGCGAGAACTGGCCGAGATCGCGGCTGGCGGGAATGTACTGCTGTTGGGATATACCGAGAATTTCGCCGAGTGACGCGCGCGTCGCTTTGGGGACGAGAAGCCATGCAAGCGGAACATCGCTTCACGCGCGAGCAGCCGTTCCAAGGTCAACGCGAAACACGCTGCCCTGCCCTGGCGCAGATTGCAGCGACACCGTCCACCCCTGGTGTTCGCAGATGCGCTGCACCAGCGACAGACCCAATCCCAAGTTGCCGTTGTCCGGCTGCGAGCCGCGTACGAAGGGGCTGAAGATGGCTTCGTGGCGCTCGGCGGGAATGCCGGGGCCGTCGTCCGAGACCCGTAGATAGCCGCTACCAGCCTGAACCATGACGCGCGCGCCCGGGCCGGCGTACTGCAAGGAATTGCGGATCAGGTTGGACAACACGGCGCGCAGCAGCGGCGCCGGAAAGCGCGGGATGCCGCCGGCCGCATCCAGGCTGGCGGCTACGTCCGCCTTATCCGCGGGGGACGCAGCAACGTCGGTTGGCACCGCCGGCGACGCGAAGGCGCTCGCCGCAGGCTCCAGCACCAACGTCATTCCTCTGCGCTCGGCCACGGCGCTCCAGGCCGCCACCTGCTCACGCGCGGCTTCGAACGCGCTTTCCCGCACGAACTGCCCGCCCGCATCACGCCCGCGCGCCAGCATCAGGTAGGTATCCAGCCGCTCGCCCATGTCGGTCGCCGCGGCCGCGATGCGCGCCACGCGGACCGCGCTGGCCGGGTCCAGGCCGCCGCCGTCCGCGCCCGCCTCGTCCAACAGCAGCTCGCACGAGCTGGAAATCACCATCAACGGCGTACGCAATTCATGCCCCACGTCCGCCGTGAACAACTGTTCGCGCCGCAGCGCCTGTTCCAGCTGGTTGTAGGTGGCGTCAAACGCGGCAGCCAGCCGGCCAATCTCGTCGGGCGGATAGTCTTCGGCCAGGCGCGTCTGGGGCGGCTGCGCGCCGCGCGCGGTGACCTGCGCGGCCAGGCGGCCCAGCGGGCGCAGCATGCGGCGCGTGGCCAGGGTGCCCAGCACGAAGGCCAGCGCCAGGCTGGCGGCCAGGCCCGTGACGGTGGTCCAGTGCGAGGCCGCCTGGTTGCGTTCGTACTCGGTGTAGTCGCGCAGCAGGATGTAGCGCTGGCCGTCCTTGTCGTCGACCATCGCGTGCCAGACGCGGCCGCTGCGATTGATTTTGTGGAATCCCGGCCCCAGGCGCCGCAGCCAGTCCGGAAACGCCTCGCCGCCCGGCTCGCCATGAAAGAAGCGGTCGGGCCGCCCGGGGTCGATGCCGGCCAGGAAGTCGCCTCGCACCCGCTCCACGGCCATGCCCATGTCGATGCGCTGTAGATGCGCTTCCAGCTGGTTCACGCTCCAGACCGATACCCAGGTCAAGAGGCCGCCGACCAGCACCGCCAGCAGCACGTAGGTCAGCAGCAGGCGTCGCGCCAGGCCCCGGCGCGCGTTACGCATCGGCCACGGCCCGCAACTGATAGCCGATGCCGTGCACGGTGACCAGCAAAGGCGTGTCGAACGGCTTGTCGACCACCTGGCGGATCTGGTGGATGTGAGTGCGCAGGCTGTCGCTGTCGGGCGGCGAATCGCGCCACAGGGCTTCTTCCAGCCGGCCGCGGTGCACCACGGCCGGGCTGGCGCGCATCAGCAGCATCAGCAGTTGCAGCGGCGACGGCGGCAGGCGCAGGGCTTGGCCCCCGCGAGTCAGCGCCAGGGTGCTGGTGTCCAGGGTCAGGTCGCCCACCCGCAGCACGCGCGACGCGCCAGCGCCGCTGGCCCGGTGCAGCAGCGCCTTGGCGCGCGCGGCCAGCTCGGCCAGCGCGAAGGGTTTGACCAGATAGTCGTCGGCGCCCGCGTCAAAGCCGGCCAGCCTGTTGTCCAGGGTGTCGCGCGCGGTGACCATGATGACGGGGGTGTCGCAGGCGGCCTCGGTGCGCAGGCGGCGGCACAGGTCGTAGCCGTCCAGGCGGGGCAGCATTAGGTCCAGCACGATCAGGTCGAATGCGCCCTCGGCCGCCATGGCGTAGCCGCGCAGGCCGTCTTCGGCGCAGTCGACGATATAGCCGCGGCGGGTCAGGTGGTGCGTGATGTTGGCCAGGATGTCGGGGTCGTCTTCGATGACAAGAACGCGCATGTCGGGCAGTGCCGGAAATGGAAATCAGTCTCATATTGTAAGCGCCGCCCCTGCCCGGCCGTCCGTCGCGCGTCCCCATGCGGCGTCGCCGCCACAGCGCGGCCCCGTCTTAACAATTTCTTGAGACGCGATGGCGGAGACTGCACGGCGATAGGAATGGTTCGCGTTACCCGCATCCCCGCGGCGCACGTCGTGACCACAGGATTTCCCCATGCGTTTGAAAGCGATGTTCCCCGCGGCGCTGGCCGTGGCCGCCACCCTGCTCTGCGCCGCACCCAGCGCCCAGGCCCGCCAGGTGACCGATCTGGCCGGTCGCGTGGTCACCGTGCCCGACCACCCCCAGCGGGTGCTGCTGGGCGAAGGCCGCTTTGTGTTTGCCATGGCGCTGCTGGACCGCGCCGACCCGGTGGCGCGGGTGGTGGGTTGGCAGGGCGAACTGAAACAGCAAGACCCCTATTCGTGGCAGCAGTTGGTCAAGCGCTTTCCCAAGGCGGCCGACGTGCCGCTGATCGGCAAGACCTCGGAAGCCAGCGTCAGCCCCGAGAAGATCGTGTCGCTCAAGCCCGACGTGGCCGTGTTCAGCCTGAGCGGCCACGGCCCGGGCCGCAACAACCCGATGATCGCGTCGTTGCAGGCCGCCGGCATTCCCATCGTGTTCATCGATTTTCGCCAGCATCCGGTGCAGAACACCGTGCCCAGCCTGCGCATCCTGGGCCAGGCGCTGGACCGCCAGGAACAAGCGGAACGCTACATCACGTTCTACGAATCGCACATGGCGCGGGTCCGCGAGATCGTACAGCCGGTGCCGCAAGCCGAACGGCCGCGCGTGTTCGTGGAAATGCTGGCGGGCGTGTGGCCGGCCTGCTGCCACAGCACGGGCAATGGCAGCTTTGGCGACCTGCTGCAAGCCGCGGGCGGCGTGAACGTGGCAGCCCCCGTGCTGCCGGGCGCGATTGGCGATGTCAGCATGGAATTCCTGCTGCAAGCGCAGCCGCAGGTCTACATCGCCACCGGCAGCCGTTCAGAACCCGGCCGGGCGGGCCTGTTGGCCGGCCCCGGGGCTACCCCTGACGTGTCCGCCGCCAGCCTGTCCACGCTGCTGACGCGTGACGGCATCCGCGACCTGGACGCGGTCAAACATGGCCGCGCCTACGGCATCTGGCATGCGTTCTACAACTCGCCCTACAACGTGGCGGCGGTGGAAGCCATGACCAAGTGGTTGTACCCCGACCGCGCGGCCGCGCTGGACCCGCGCGCCACGCTGGACACGCTGTACCGCGACTTCCTGGACGTGGATGGCGCGGGCACCTACTGGACCGCGCCGGCGGGCCGCTAAGCCGCGCCGGGCCTACCGCCATGTCACTTTCCGCTACCCTTTCGTCCGCCGTCGTCACCCCTGCCGACGCCATCGCCCAGCACCGCCGCACGCAAAAGCGGCGGCTGGCGCTGGCCCTGGCGTTGGCGCTGGCCATTGTCGTCAGCCTGTTGGCCGACATCGCCACCGGCCCCGCGGGCCTGGCGCCCGCCGACCTGCTGCGCACGCTGCTGCACCCCGACGCGGCCGATGCCGGCACGCGCGTCATCGTCTGGCAGTTCCGCCTGCCCTATGCCCTGATGGCGTTGCTGGTGGGCGTGGCGCTGGGCCTGGGCGGCGCCGAAATGCAGACCATGCTGGACAACCCGCTGGCCAGCCCCTACACGCTGGGCGTATCGGCGGCCGCCGCCTTTGGCGCGTCGCTGGCAATCACGCTGGACTGGCACCTGCCCGCGCTGCCG
This sequence comes from Achromobacter xylosoxidans, assembly GCA_040396375.1. Taxonomy (GTDB): domain Bacteria; phylum Pseudomonadota; class Gammaproteobacteria; order Burkholderiales; family Burkholderiaceae_B; genus Achromobacter; species Achromobacter xylosoxidans_D. The sequence continues at coordinate 61,702 of JBEBOQ010000021.1, read as the reverse complement.
CCGGGCATGGTGGTGTCGCTGTCCGCCTTTGCCAGCACCCTGGTGTCGGTGCTGATCCTGGAGCGCGTGGCGCGCTGGCGCGGCGGCTCGACGCTGGGCGTGGTGCTGTTCGGCATCGCGCTGGTGTATTCGTTTCAGGCGCTGGTGATGCTGCTGCAATTCGTGGCCAGCGAAGAAGCCCTGCAGGGCATCGTGTTCTGGACCATGGGCAGCCTGGCCCGCGCCAACTGGACCACGGTCGGCGTCATGGCCGCCGCCTTGGCGCTGGTGCTGCCGTTCTCGTGGCGCGACGCCTGGAAGCTGACCGCCGTACGCCTGGGCGAAGAACGCGCGGCCAGCTTCGGCATCGACGTCAAGCGCCTGCGCCTGGTCAGCCTGTTGCGCGTCAGCGCGCTGGCGGCGCTGGCCGTGTCGTTCGTCGGCACCATCGGTTTCGTCGGCCTGGTGGCGCCGCACATCGCGCGCCTGCTGCTGGGCGAAGACCATCGCTACTACCTGCCCGGCAGCGCGCTGGCCGGCGCGCTGATCCTGTCGCTGGCGTCCGTCGCATCCAAGACGGTGCTGCCCGGCGCGCTGATCCCGGTGGGCATCGTGACCTCGCTGGTCGGCATTCCCTTTTTTCTCACCATCGTCATTCGCGCCTTGAAGCGCGCCTGACGCTTTCCCGACTTCCGGAGACCCCATGCAACATCGCATCACCCTCGCCCTGGCCGCCTTGCTGACCGCCACCGCCGCCCACGCCGCGCCGGCCACGCCTGCCGCCGCCCCGGCCGCCACCAGCGCCGCCTGCTCGATCGACATCGAAGGCCAGCCCGGCAAGAAGTTCGAGCCCAACCACATCGTGGTGCCCTCGACGTGCAAGGATTTCACGGTGCGCCTGATCCACACCGGCAAGAACAGCAAGGAAAAGGCCGGCCACAACTGGGTGCTGACCAAGACCGAGGACATCGACGCGGTGATGGTCGACGGCATCAAGGCCGGCGCCGCGCACGACTTCCTGGCGCCCGGCGACGCCCGCATCCTGGCCAAGACGCCGATGCTGGGCGGCGGCGAGACCGCCACGGTCACCTTCCCGGTGAGCCGCCTGGCCGCCGGACAGTCGTACACCTTCTATTGCTCGTTCCCGGCGCACGCCCAGCACATGCGCGGCACGCTGGCACTGCAGCCCTGACGCCATGCTCACGCGGCCCATCGCCACGCCGACTGCGGCGGCAGTGAACAGCGCAGCGCTGGAAATCCGCGGGTTGACGGCCGGCTATGGCAGCCGGCCGGTGCTGCGCAACCTGCACGCGAAACCCCTGCCCGCCGGCACGCTGACCGCCCTGCTGGGGCCCAACGGCAGCGGCAAATCCACATTGCTCAAGACCCTGGCGGGCTTGAACCCGATGCAAGGCGGCACGCTGCGGCTGGACGGCGCGGACTTCGCCCGCCTGCCGCCCGCGCAGCGCGCCGAACACGCCATGTACATGCCCCAGGCGCTGCCCAAGGGCGTGCACATGACGGTGCTGGAATCGGTGCTGGTGGCGGCCCGCTCGGGCCGCCACGGCCAGACGGGCGATGCGCTGATGGGCGAAACCATGCGGGTGCTGACCGAACTCGGTATCGGCCCGCTGGCCAGCCGCTACCTGGACGAACTGTCCGGTGGCCAGAAGCAATTGGCCTCGCTGGCACAGGCACTGGTACGCCGGCCGCGCCTGTTGCTGCTGGACGAACCGCTGTCCGCACTGGACCTGAACTACCAGTTCCATGTGATGGACGTGTTGCGACGCCAGACCGTCCGCCACGGACTGATCACCTTGGTGGTGCTGCACGACCTGAACATCGCCCTGCGCCACGCCGACCGCGCGCTGCTGCTGCATGGCGGCGCGCTGCTGGCCGAAGGGCCGCCGCAGGAAGTCATCACCCCCGACACGCTGCGCCGCGCCTATGGCGTACGGGCGCGGGTGGAACGTTGCCCCCAAGGACAGCCGCAGGTGCATGTGGATGGGCTGGCCTGACGATTCGGCCAATCGCCCGGTATATATTCGAGGCTCCGTTGAACGCCAACATGCTTCAGGAGCATCGAACGATGAGAGCCCGCACCGCGCTGACGCTGATCCTTTCCCTGCTGGGCGCCTCAGCCAGTGCGAACACGATCTATAACCGCGACGGTCTGGTGGTCGAGGTCGCCACAGACAGCCAGCGGGACTGGAATACCGGGCAACGCCAGCAGACCCGCAACACAACCATCACCTTCCAGGGCAAACCCCTGTGCGGCAACGACGTCGCCAGCCTGTTGTATGCCGATGGCAAGGGCGCGCCACAACGCGCCTTTTATTGCCCGAACGGCGCGCTGGCGCTGGATGGCGGCGGCGTGCTGGCGTTCTTCACCAGCAGCAGCGCCAACACCGTGCTGGCGCGGTTGCAGGTGGTCAATGGCACGCTGCAAGCGCAACGCGTGGACGTCTCGAAAGACCCGGACCGCAACAAGCTCAGCACTACCCGCTTCCTGGACGCCCGCCGGCCCGGCTGGACCCGTATCGAAACCGCCTGGGACGAAACCGTCCTGATCCGCCACACGCCGTTGCAAGCCACCAACCTGGGCGAAGGCCGCTTGCTGGACATCGACGGCGACGTGGCTTACCTGGCGGTGCCGGCGGGCTCCAAGCCGATCGAAACGCAGCCCGCCACGCGGATCAAGGATGCCCACGGAGATATGCAATACGTGCCCGCCGTGACCCAATTCGTGCGGACCCCGCTGGCTTTCCGGGCGGTACGCCTGGCCGACGGCCGCGAACTGGCGCGCTGGGACGCCAAGGACACCTGCCAGCAACTGCCCACGATGCAGTTCGAACCCGGCGGCCAGGCGCTGAACAGCAAGATCGACGTGCGCTACGACGACGTGCCCGCCTGGCGCGCCGGCGCCCTGCAATTCACGCCTGGCGCGCCCGGCAAGGCCCTGCTGCGGTTAAAGCCCGGTGTGGAACTGCCACGCACGCCCAACTGCAAACCGGCCTGAAACGGGGCGGCCCCCTGCCCCTGCCCGCAGGCACGGGAAGATCCCGTGCCAATCACCGCCAGCCAGCCCGTTGCCCGGGCTTACACCAGGAACTGCCGGTACGCCTCGTTGGCCGTCTCTTCCCAATGCGCGTACCCCAGTTGCACCAGGAACCGGTCCAGCGCCGCGTCGTCGGCCAGCGGCGCCTGGATGCCCACCAGCACCGAACTGAAGTCGGCCCCCTGGGCGCGGTAATGGAACAGGCTGATGTTCCAGTTGGGCGCCATGGCCGACAAGAACGTCATCAGCGCGCCCGGGCGCTCGGGGAATTCAAAGCGGAACAGCCGTTCACCGCCCGCCAGCGGCGAGCGTCCGCCCACCATGTAGCGAATATGCTGTTTGGACACCTCGTTGTGGCTCAGGTCACTGACCGCGAAGCCCTGCTCGGTCAGCGCCTGCATGATTTCCACGGCCTCGCCGCGGCGTCCGATCTGCACGCTGACGAAAATGCGGGCGGTGCGTGCATCGGCGATGCGGTAGTTGAATTCGGTGACGCTGCGCTGGCCGATCACGCTGCAGAAGCGGCGAAAGCTGCCGCGTTCCTCGGGCACCGTTACCGCGAAGACCGCCTCGCGCGCCTCGCCCACCTCGGCGCGATCCGCCACAAAGCGCAGGCGGTCGAAGTTCATGTTGGCGCCCGACGTGATCGCCACCAACCCCTGGCCTTGCGCGCCCTCGCATTCCACATACTGCTTCAGGCCCGCCACCGCCAGTGCGCCAGCCGGTTCCAGCACGCTACGCGTATCCAGGAACACGTCCTTGATCGCCGCGCACACGGCGTCGGTGTCCACCAGCAGCACCTCGTCCAGGAACTCGCGGCACAGGCGGAAGGTCTCCTCTCCCACCAGCTTGACGGCGGTGCCGTCCGAAAACAGCCCCACCTCGGCCAGATTGACCCGCTCGCCCGCTTCGATGGACTGCGCCATGGCGCAGGAATCCACGATCTGCACCCCGATCACCTTGACCTGCGGCGCCACCGCCTTCAGGTACACCGACACGCCCGCCGCCAGGCTGCCCCCGCCGATGGGTACGAACACCGCGTCCAGCCCGCCCGGATGCTGGCGCAGGATTTCCATACCCACGGTGCCTTGCCCGGCGATCACGTAGGGGTCGTCGAACGCCGGGATGAAGGTCAGGTTCTGTGCGGCGGCCAACGTCTGCGCATGGGCATAGGCGTCGCTGTAGGAATCACCCGCCAGCACCACCTGCACGGTCGGGCCGCCGTGGGCTCGCACCGCATCCACCTTCACTTGGGGCGCGGTCTGCGGCACCACGATGGTGGCGTGCACGCCAAGCTTGGCGGCGGAAATGGCCACGCCCTGGGCGTGGTTGCCAGCCGACGCGGTGATCACGCCGCGGTCCAGCGCCGCCTGCGGCGTGTTGCGCATCTTGTTGTACGCGCCGCGCACCTTGAAGGAAAACACCGGCTGGTTGTCTTCGCGCTTGAAGTGCACGCGGTTGCCCAGCCGCCGCGACAGGCCCAGGGCCGCGTCCAGTTCGGTCTCGCGGGCGATGTCATACACCCGCGCCGTCAAAATCTGGCGCAGGTATTCCATGGGCGCGGCATGGCCCTGGGCGAAGGTGTCGGTACGGGTGGCGGTGTCGGCTTGCGCTTGTTGCATGGCGGATCTCTGGGGCGTTGAAAACTGGGGCCCGGCAGAGGCGGCAACAAAAAACCCGCCTCGTGGGGCGGGTTCGTTTGACTGACTACGGTCGTGCGCTAACCCACCATTCCAGGAATGATGGTAATAATCAGCGAAATGCGGACGGCGCGGAAAGTCATAGAGCCGAAGATTGCGCCAAGCCCGGATATTTGTCAAATCAACCATTTTCAGAATTGTCTAATGGCTGGCGGGCAGACACCCCCGCATACTCCGCCCTCGTAAAGGGGGGTTCGACAATGAGTCAATGGGTGTATGGCCTTCAGGTGCATGTCCATGCGCAGACCGTCGTGCAGGCGGCGGTCCTGGCGCAATCCATCGCGGATCAGGTAGACGTGGCGCTTTATGTCGAAACCGAAGCGCAACTGCGTGCGGGCGTTTCGCTGCAAGGCCGCCACTATCTGCTGGCGCGAGGCAGCGCCGAATGGCTGGGCAGGCTGTTCGTGGCGCCGCGCAGCCGCAATCTATCGGGTGTGATTGCCTTGATTGATTCCGACGCGGACACACAGGCGCAGCCCGAATGTTCGCTTGCGGGCGCAGACACCTGCCTGCCCGCGTCGGCCTCGCCGACCGAGGTCATGTCCGCTTTCAAAGCCCTGACCCTCAGCCCGATGACGGATTAAAGGCGGCTGCCGTCGCCCGCGTACGCTTGCAGCGGCGCGGGCAGCTCACCCAGGTTCCGATACCGTGCCAATTGCGCCAGCACGCCGCGCACCATGTTCTTCCTGCCCGCGGCGTCGGGCACGCGGCGTACGAACAGATAGTCGTAGTGCGCCAGCAGGCGCCGCAGCAGGCCATCGTCCATGCCCAGCAGCAATTGCCGCAGGTCTTCAGGCAGCTCGTCTTCCGGCCACGCCAGAAACAAGCCCAGTTGCATGCGCGTGAGCGGCTTGGTCTGGTACAGCGTCTGATTGGCCCGGGCGCTGGCCTGCTTGTCCCCCAGCGCCAGCAAGGTGGTGCACTTGAGCACCATCAGGAACACCTGGAATTCCGAGCCCGGTTCGGCCAGTTCGATGCCTTGGTCGAAGTAATCAATGGCTTCCCAGAGCCGCCCGCGGTTCAGGCGCAATTGCCCCAGCACGGCAAACGCCGACGCGAACGCGGTGCTTTGGGCGAAGGCGTCCTCGGCCAGCGCTTCGGCCAGCTCAAGGTGGTCGCGGCTGACAAAACACAGCAGCTTGGCGGCCGCCAGCGCCAGCATCGGGTTGGCGCGCGCGTGCGGTAGCGCCTGGAACACCAGCGCCTCGATCTGCGGTTCGAGCACCGCCGGGTCGCTGGCCAGGTCCAGCACCAGCCGGGCGTACAGGTGCGAGGCCCACATCAGCGCGGTCTGGGGATCATCCGGGTCTTCGGCGCGCAGCTTTTCCAGTTCAGCTTCCGATTCCAGCCAGGTCTGCGGGGTACGCGACAGCAGCACCGCCGCGCGGTGCAGGCGCAATTCGAAGGGTTCGTCGGTGGGGCCGGCCAGCCCGCCGGCGCTGGCCAGGCTGCGCCAGATTTCACTCTTGATGGCCGCGGCGAAGGCCACGGCCGCTGTGCGGGCCGCGCCGGCCTCGTCGTTGGGTGCGATGGTCCAGCGTTCGGCGCGCAGCGCGGCGCCGCTGGCGGCCGCGCGCAGCACCACGGCGCAATGCACGCCGGCCGGATCCTGCCGCAGCCCGACCTCGACCCGGAACGGCGCGCCCGCCTCCAGGCCCGCGGCGGGCGGCAGCAGCCGCACGCCGCGCTCGCTGGGCAAGCGGGCCCGCAACGCGTCCGCCAGATCCGTCAGAAACGCCCGCACCCGCGGCTCGGCCCGCAGGCCCTCGGGGCCGGCGGCCGGGCCGATCGCCACATAGACATCATCACCCGGTTCGGGCGCGGGTGCGGCGATCCAGCTATAGCCTTCGCCGTAGCTGGTGGCGATGAAGCGCGGCGTGCGCGCCGAGTCGCCCAGCTTGGTGCGCAGTCGGTTCACCAGCAGGTCCACGCTGCGTTCCAGCGCGTCGACCTCGCCACGCTGGGTGGCATCCAGCAGCCGGTGGCGCGGCAGGATCTGGCCCGCGTGGGTGGTCAAGAGTGACAGCGCCGCGCTTTCGACCGGCGTGAAATGGATCGTCTTGCCATCGTTACGGCTGGCGTAGCGGAACATCGGATCAAACATCAGGTTGCCAAACCGCATTGCTTCTCCCTCACGCCGGGGCTGTTCAACGCCCATCGTCATCCGGCGCCCCGCGCTCGCCTGCCGCGCGGACTCGCGCCAACAGATGCCGAATATTAGCTAATACTTGCACGCCGATACCAGCACGTTGGCAAGATTTGGCGCCATTCGTGGGCACAAAAACACCCATTTTGACGAAAATCCTGGTCCATTCGTCCGCTCTCCGGGCCTTTGGCGCCTATTTCTGTGCACGCCAGCCGGGGCACAGTATTACAATGTTCGGTTCGTGGCACTCGCACCTTCCAGGTGGCCCAGCAGTGGGCCCCACAAAAAAGGACGGGCGGCGCCATGTTGGGCTGGTCGGAGCAGCTTTCGCCGGCCCATACGAACCCACTCTCGACAACATCTACCGGCTGACGCCGCATAGCATGTTCGGGGTCTGCGCCTAGCGCCACAGCCGAACAGATTCAAGGATCATGTCTCTTACTCCGAAGATTATCTATACCCTCACCGACGAAGCTCCGGCGCTTGCAACCCGTTCGCTGCTGCCCATCGTCCAGACCTTCGCGAAGTCCGCTGGTATTACGGTCGAGACCCGCGACATCTCTTTGGCGGGCCGCATCATTGCGCTGTTCCCGGACTACCTGGACGACAGCCAGAAGCTGGGCGATGCCCTGGCCGAGCTGGGCGCCCTGGCCGTCAAGCCGGAAGCCAACATCATCAAGCTGCCGAACATCAGCGCCTCGATGCCCCAACTGAAGGCGGCCATCAAGGAACTGCAGGAACAAGGCTACAAGCTGCCCGACTACCCGGATTCGCCCGCCAACGACACCGAGCGCGACGTCCAGAAGCGCTACGACAAGGTCAAGGGCAGCGCCGTGAACCCCGTGCTGCGCGAAGGCAACTCCGACCGCCGCGCCCCGCTGTCGGTCAAGAACTACGCCCGCAAGCACCCCCATAAGATGGGCGCCTGGTCGGCTGATTCCAAGTCGCACGTGGCCCACATGGACGGCGGCGATTTCTACGGCACCGAAAAGTCGGCCCTGATATCCGACGCCGGCGACGTCAAGATCACGCTGGTGGCCGCCGACGGCACCCAGACCGTGCTCAAGGAAAAGACCCCGGTCAAGGCTGGCGAGATCATCGACGCCGCCGTGCTGTCGACCGCCAAGCTCAAGGCTTTCCTGCAAGCCCAGATCGACGACGCGCGCGCCCAGGGCGTGCTGTTCTCGGTCCACCTGAAGGCCACCATGATGAAGGTCTCCGACCCCGTCATCTTCGGCCACGTGGTGTCCGTGTTCTACAAGGACGTGCTGGCCAAGCACGCCGCCGTCCTCAAGCAGGCCGGCTTCGATCCCAACAACGGCATCGGCGACCTGTACGCCAAGATCCAGTCCCTGCCCGCCGACAAGCAGGCCGCGATCACCGCCGACATCGACGCCGCCTACAAGACCCTGCCGCAGCTGGCCATGGTGAATTCCGACCGCGGCATCACCAACCTGCACGTGCCCAGCGACGTCATCGTCGACGCGTCCATGCCCGCCATGATCCGCGACTCGGGCAAGATGTGGAACGCCGAAGGCAAGCTGCAGGACGCCAAGGCCGTGATCCCCGACCGCAGCTACGCCGGCGTCTACCAGGCCGTCATCGAAGACTGCAAGCGCAACGGCGCCTTCAATCCGGTCACGATGGGCAGCGTGCCCAACGTCGGCCTGATGGCCCAGGCCGCCGAGGAATACGGCTCGCACAACAAGACCTTCGTCATCCCCGCCGCCGGCACCGTGCGCGTCACCGACGCCTCGGGCAAGGTGCTGCTGGAGCAGGCCGTCGAGGCCGGCGACCTCTGGCGCATGTGCCAGACCAAGGACGCCGCGATCCAGGACTGGGTCAAGCTGGCCGTCACCCGCGCCCGCGTCAGCCAGACGCCGGCCGTGTTCTGGCTGGACGAAAAGCGCGCCCACGACGCCCAGGTCATCGCCAAGGTCAAGCAGTACCTGAACGACCACGACACCAACGGCCTGGACCTGCGCATCCTCGACCCCGTCGAAGCCACCAAGTTCTCGGTCAAGCGCATCCGCGAAGGCCTGGACACCATCTCGGTGACCGGCAACGTGCTGCGCGACTACCTGACCGACCTGTTCCCCATCATGGAACTGGGCACCAGCGCCAAGATGCTGTCGATCGTGCCGCTGGTGGCCGGCGGCGGCCTGTTCGAAACCGGCGCCGGCGGCTCGGCCCCCAAGCACGTGCAGCAGTTCCTGGAAGAAGGCTTCCTGCGCTGGGACTCGCTGGGCGAATTCATGGCCCTGGCCGCTTCGCTGGATCACCTGGGCCGCGCCTACGACAATGCCCGCGCGCAAGTGCTGGCCAAGACGCTGGACCTGGCCACCGCCAAGTTCCTGGACGAGAACAAGTCGCCCGACCGCAAGGTCGGCGGCCTGGACAACCGCGGCAGCCACTTCTACCTGGCGATGTACTGGGCCCAGGCCCTGGCCGAGCAGACCGACGACCGCGCGCTGGCCGCGCTGTTCGCCCCGGCCGCCGCCGCGTTCGCGCAAGGCGAAGCCAAGATCCTGGAAGAGCTCAAGGCCGCCCAGGGCAAGCCGGTCGACATCGGCGGCTACTACCAGCCGAACGAAGACAAGGCCAGCCGCGCCATGCGCCCCAGCGCCACCCTGAACCAGGTGCTGGCCGACATCGGCTAAGCCCTACCCGCCCCAGGCCGCCAGGCCTGGATGCGATAAAGCCGGCGGTCCCTTGCGGGGCCGCCGGCTTTTTTTCATAGCTCTCATTGTGCCAACCATCGAAAGCACAATTGAATCGCTTAGGCGGGATAGAGCTCTATCCACGTGATGGCAAGAAGATTAACCAATGCGTGCGGCAGGTACATGGCCAAGACGGCATATTTGAACGCGGTCGGTCGCCATAGGAAGAAACCGTACGAATAGATGAACAAGCTCCAGGCCGTCCCAACAAACCAAAGGGGGGCTGCGAGGCCATGCGCCGAGGCGAACACAACCGTGGCAATCATCGCAACAAAGACGGGACGCTGCGCCCCACGGCGCGCTATGCAAATGACAAGTATGAGAATTCCCGTTTGAATTAACGGACCCAGCAGCACATCAAAAAATAGTCGAAATGTCGTCAGCGGACCAAAAGACGGCACCCAACCCGCTGTATTCACCCCTAGCCACTCGGTCACATACTTTGAGAAGAAAGCCAATAGTGTGGAAGGCACTATCGCAACCACAGCTGCTAAGAGAACATACAAGAAGAACTTTCCGACGCGATTGCGCAATATTATATTTCCCGCCACGATACTGCCCTCCCTCACAATGATTGACCATTTCCCTGCGATGAATTTATATAAATAATCCTCATCCAATACCAATGAAGTCATTTAATTCCAGATCAAATTCGACATATCCCCCGCTCTCAAAAATCTTTCTATTCCCGTGATGACATCGTCGGCCAAATTTGCACGTGCATCACTACAGTAGAGCAAGGTAATTTCCACGTTTTCTCCAAGCAGAGCGCCAGAACCAAGATCTGCCCGTGCAGCGGAATACTCGCCTTCCGCCGTAACGCTATTGAATGGTCCGCGGAGGGATGCGCATAGATCCAAGCTAGCAGTTTGGCGCCGTGTTTCGTCGCCACGCGTCCATTTATCAGACGAAGTAACGTATCGAAGCTAGCTCATGAATTCTGGAATTGAAACAGCATCGTCACGTCCCATAGAGACGACGCCGTATCGATTTTCAATATGCCTATTGAGCTAAGCTTGGCGTAACCAGCTTTTCATTCAGCTTGCATGAGTCCGTAGCCAATCCAAGGCCTACTTTTCGACCATATCCGTGATATGCAGGCATTGGCTTCACACGCGCAATTGCGCGCTAGTCAGGCAGAGCAATTGCCAAGGAGGAGGTAAACGTGACCGCAACGTTCACGACGAATGCGGGTTGGCGTTACTCGCCCGCGGCACTGCGTGCCCTTCCCCTCGCGCTCCTGAGGATTCGACCATGACCGACACCACTCACCCTGCGCTGGTATCGCGCATGTTCAGCACGACGCGTCAGCAGACGCATTACCTGGAGAGCGGGCCCGCCAACGGGCCGTTGATGATCTTTCTTCACGGCTGGCCGTGCATCAGCTGGATGTGGCGAGCGCAGTTGAATGCCTTTGCCGCCGAGGGTTGGCACTGCATCGCGCCGGATCTGCGCGGCTACGGCGATTCATTTGCGCCTGAGGCTACCGACGCGTACACGATCGAGGCAGTGGTGGCAGACATGACCGAACTCCACGACCACCTTGGCGGCAAACCGGCGATATGGGTGGGGCACGACTGGGGCAGTGTCGTGGCCGCCGAATTGTCTGCGCACCAGCCCGAGCGCAGTCGTGGCGTCGTGCTGACCTCACTGGCCTATCAACCTGACGGGTATGCCCTGCGTACGCTCGTTCCCCTGATCGACCGGGCGATTTATCCGGCCGCCTCGTACCCCGACGGCCAATGGGATTACCACCGCTACTACACGACCCATTTCAGTGCGGCTGTCGCCGACCTGGATGCGGATCACGCAGCGTCGCTGGCGTCGATTTTTCGTTCGGGCAACCCGGATGGCATCGGCAAGGTTTCGCCGAACGCGGTCGTGACGCGCAACGGCGGTCGCTTTGGCGCCGCCCATCGTGCGCCGCCGACGCGGCCTGACCCGGCTATTTGGCCGCAGGCGGACTTCGACACGCTGGTGCAGCGGTTCGGGACGCGTGGCTTGCGTCCCGCCTGCGCGTGGTATCTGAACGACCCGGCCAATATCGCTTACGCGCTGAAGGCGCCCGATGGCGGTCGACTCTCGCAACCGGTGCTGTTCGTCAACGGCGAATTCGATCAGATTTGCACTATCACGGGCAATCGCCAGGGCGATCCGATGCGCGCGGCATGCGCCGACCTGACGGTGACAACAATGCCCGCCGGGCATTGGTTGCCACTGGAATGCAAGGGCCAGCACATCGAAGCTATCCGCGCCTGGCTGCGGAGCAAGCATCTTTGATGCGGCGAGGCGGGCGCGGCACCGGCTTGATGGCATTGCCGCGGCGCGGTTCACGCGACACCAACAAGACTCCAGGCGGTTCAACGCCCCGTGCAGGATGGCAGCCAATCCAGCGCTTGCAGCTCGGCCATGTCCGCCGCGATCTGGCGTTGCAGTTGTGCTACCTCGGCCGCGCTGTCCAGGCCGGCGGTAGGCTGCTGCTGGCGGGCGAATTGCAGGTTGACGATGCCGCCGCAGCTGGGCACGGTCTGCACCAACCAGGCATTGGATTCATACACGGGCCGCTGAGCGCTGGGCGGGTAGACGATACTGGCCAGGACGGCGTTGCCCTGCTGCGTGAAGGAATACTGCGGACGCGGGCGGCTGTTATCCAATTCGCGCTGCATCACGGCAACCCAACGTTCGATGGGTACGTTGCCGACGCGCATCAAGTTGATGGTAGCCAGCCGGGTCCATTGCCAGTTTTCGACCTTCTCGCCGTCGGCGGTGAATTCCCAGATGGCCTGCTTCGGATTCGAATTTGTGAAGGCCTGCTGGTAGGTCTTGCCGCCCAGCGACAGATCACGCGGCACATTCAGGGTATGGGACGGGGTGCGAGGCTGGGGCGGCGTGGCGCAGGCGGCAAGCAGGATGGCGGCGCAAACGACCGTCAGGCTGGTTTTCATGGCGGATTCCGGTTGTCTTCAGGGTGGGCCCTTGCCGCGAACGGCAGGCTTGAGGAGCCGTCACTGTACCTGAGGCGATGGGATGCCTATGCCGCTCGCGCCAATCCCGGCCTTTCGTAAAGAAACCCGCTTCGGCCTTTATGCCTGCTGTGCCAGTTTCCGCGCCCGCCGGATATGCAGCCACTGCAATACCACCGGAATCAACGACAGCCCGATGATGATGACGGACACCCAGTGCAGGTTGCTACGCACCCAGGCAATGGAGCCCAGCCAGTAGCCGGCCAGGATCATCGAACCGCACCAGAGCACGCCACCGATGACGTTGTAGGCGAAGAAGGTACGGCGCGGCATCTGCGACAGACCCGCCACGAACGGCGCCAGCGTGCGCACGATGGGGACGAAGCGCGCCACCGTGATGGTCATGGCGCCGTAACGGGCGAAGTAAGACCGCGCGCGTTCCAGGTGGTCGGGCTTGACCCAGCGGCTGTGCGCCAGTTGCTGGCCCCAGCGCGACGAGGCGATGGCGTAGTTGAGCGCATCGCCCGCGATGGCGGCCGCGGTGGTGATCGCCAGCGACACGATGGGGTCGATGCCAGCCAGGCCCAGAAACGCGCCAGCGGCGAACAGCAGCGAATCGCCGGGCAGGAACGGCATGACGACCAGCCCGGTCTCGATGAAGATGATGGCGGCGATGATGCAGGTGCCCAGCACCCAGTTCTGCGCCAAGAGCGCCATCAGGCCCTGCTCGCTGGTCAACCAGGTGAACATCTCGGGAATACTCATGCGGATCCGGCTTCCTGTGCGGTGGCCGGCGGCGCCGGCCTTTCATGTCTTGGCGCGCAGTATGCCGCAGGCCCCGTCGATATTTCATCAAATTGGCGGGCTTGCCCGTGACGGCGCGCCACGTCCCCTGCCCGGCCGCTGCCGGGCCGGACGCCCCGGGGCGCTCCTTGCGCCAGAGCCGGCGCTCGCGCCCCTAGTTGTCCGCGTGCAGCCGATCCAGCCGCAACCGCCCGCGCTCGTCCGTCAATCGCCGCATGGCGCCGTAGGCCGCGCCCATGGCCGCCATGCCGCTGGCGCCGCACAGCAGGAACATCAGCAGGATCTGGTACTTGGCCGCATCGATCGGGTCCATGCCGGCGATGATCTGGCCGGTCATGATGCCAGGCAGCGTGATGATGCCGGCCGCCGACATCTGGTTGATGCTGGGCACGATGCCGCGCCGCACCGACTCGCGCAGCAACGCCGCGAAGGCCTGGTGCGCGGTCGCGCCCAGCGACAGGCGCGCCTCGATCGCCAGCTTGTCGCGGCGCACGCCCGACAGCACCCCGTCCAGCGCCAGGCTGGCGGCATTGAGCACGCTGCCCAGCACGATGCCGACCAGCGCGATGGTGTAGCGCGGGTCGTACCAGGGCTCCGGCCGCAGCGCGGTGGACAGGATGAAGAGCGCGGTGATGACGGTGGTGGCGACCACCGCCGTGGCGCCGACCACGCCATTGCCGTGGCCGGCCAGGCGCCCTTTGGGCCGGGCAGCAACTTCCCGGGCCGCCAGCGCCATCATCACCGCCACCACCACGGCGGTCAGCCAGGGCGCCGCGTGCGCGAAGACGATGCGCAGGATGTGGCCGACCAGCAGCAGTTGCACCACCGTGCGCAGCGCCGCCCACAACACTTGCCGCTGCAGGTTCAACCGCAGCGCGAAGGAAATGCCGGCCGACAGCAGCACCAATAGCGACGCGATGATCAGGTCGGTCGCCTGTAGCTTGATTACGTCCATTGCGGCTCCAGCCTGCCTTGCTCCATGCGCCAGCCGCGATGGGCCATGCGCCGCGCCTGCTCGGGGTTGTGCGTGACCATCAGGATCGCCGCGCCGCCGTCCAGGGTGCGGCGCAGTTCGGCTTCGACCAGGGCAGTGGCCGCCGGATCGAGCGCCGCGGTGGGTTCGTCCAGCAGCAACGCGCGCGGCGACAGCATCAGGGCACGCGCCAAGGCGGCGCGCTGGCGTTCGCCGGTGGAAAGCGCCTGCACCAGGGCGTCCAGTTTTGATTCGGCCAGGCCCATGCGCTGCAACAGCTCGGCCGCTTGCGCGCGGTCGGCAAAGTGCGGGCCCACCCGGTCGTCCCACCAGCCGGCTTCGGCCTGGCAGTAGACCACCTGGCGGCGCCACTGATAGCCGCGCATGCCGGAACGCGGCGCGCCGTCGAGTTCGATTTCCCCGTGGCCGGGATCCAGGTCGGCGACCTGGCGCAACAGCAATGATTTGCCCGACCCCGAGGGGCCGGTGATGGCGGCGCATTCGCCCGCCGCGAGATCCAGGCTGACGGGCGACAGGCGCTCGCTGTAGACGCCGCGCAGCCTGAGCACAGGACGTTTTTCTGACATGGCGGCAAGCATAACCTGCGCGCCGCGAGCATGTCCCTATGCGCTTTGCCACCCTGCATATGGGCGACGCCTGCATCGAATGGACGATGCTTCACGGCGAAAAAGCATTTGCTAGAGTGTCTATATTGCAAATGAAAATCATACCTAAACAGATGTTCAATTCATGCAATACCGGCGATGGACACCCTTTGTTGTTGCGGTCGACAGGCAGGCGAGCGAGCCAGCCGCGCGTGGCCGCGCCTCCGCCTGATTAGGCGCAGCGGCCGGCCCTGTTCCGTGGCGCCCTCCCCGGCGCCGCCCGTGAAACGCGAGACTCAGCAAAAGGCGTCACCATCATGAACCGTGAAATCTATGACTTCGTCGCGATCGGCCTAGGCCCCTTCAACCTCAGCCTGGCGTGCCTGTCCGCCCCGCTGCCCGGCGTGCGCGCCTTGTTCCTGGACAAGAAGCCCGGCTTCGATTGGCATCCCGGCATGCTGATCGAGGCCTCCACGCTGCAGAACCCTTTCCTGGCGGACCTGGTCAGCCTGGCCGATCCGCGCAGCGAATACAGCTACTTGAACTACTGCAAGCAGACCGGTCGCATCTATTCGTACTACATGCGCGAGAACCATTACCTGACCCGCGCCGAGTACAACCGCTACTGCAAATGGGTGGCGGCCCGCCTGCCCAACCTGCGCTTTAACAGCGACGTGCAAAGCGTGCTGCACGATCCGGAAACCGACACCTACCTGGTGACCGGCCAGCACACAGTGAACGGCGAACGCTTCATGGTCCGTTGCCGCAAACTGGTGCTGGGGCTGGGCTCGCAGCCCACACTGCCTGCGTGCTGCGACCGGCGCGAAGCGCCGTATATCCATAGCGCCGATTACCTGCGCCACAAGGCCCAGCTGCAACGGCGCACGTCCATCACGGTGATCGGCAGTGGCCAGAGCGCGGCCGAGGTGTTCCACGACCTGCTGCGCGACAGCGACGAGCACGACTACAGCCTGGCCTGGATCACGCGCTCGCCGCGGTTCTTTCAGATGGAGAACACCAAGCTGACGCTGGAGCTGATCTCACCCGACTACACCAACTATTTCTACGACCTGCCCGAGACCCGCCGCCGCGAGATTCTGGCCGAGCAAAGCAGCCTGTACAAGGGCATCAACGCCTCGCTGATCAACCAGATCTACGACCTGCTGGACGAGAAGATCCACAACGGCGACAGGCGCTACACGCTGCTGACCAACGCCGAACTGCGCACCAGCCGCCACGATCGCACCAGCGGCCGCTATCAGCTGGAATTCCGCCATGTGGACACGGGCCAGCCGTTCTCGCACGCGACCGACGGGCTGGTGCTGGCCACCGGCTATGCGCGCAGCATCCCCTCGTGCGTCAACCCCATCCACGATCGCATCGCCTGGGCCGAGGACGGCGGCTACCAGATCGCGCGCAACTACACCATCGACCACGGCGGCAACGAGATCTTCGTGCAGAACAGCGGCCTGCTCAGTCATGGCGTCACCAACCCGGACCTGGGTTTTTGCTGCTACCGCAATTCGCAGATCCTGCGCGAGCTGACCGGCCACGAGCACTACGCCATCGAGCCGCGCACCGCGTTGCAGGACTTCCGTCCGCCCGCCAGCGGCGTGCTGGGCCACCGTACGCCGCAACCCCTGCCCGCCTGCCGCGGCGCAGTGGCGCCCGAACTGATGCCCATGCTGGACGGGCATCGGGCCGCCACGGTCTGACCCGACAAGGAGCCGCCATGATCACCATGACATCCGCCTTTCTGGGCGAAATCGACCGCCAGGCCCGCAGCCGCTACGACGAAGGCCAGGGCCTGGCGCTGCGCCCGCTGGACCCGGCCGGGGACGCGGCGCTGCTGCGCCAGTGGTTCGCGATGGACTACGCCCGCTTCTGGTCAATGCAGGAATTCTCGAACGCCCAGGTGCGCGAATTCTATGAAGCGCTGTGCGACAGCGGCCACGCCGGGGCCTGGCTAGGCAGCCACGACGGCCGGCCGGCGTTTCTAGTGGAGTGCTACGACCCGGCGCACGACCAGGTCGGCGAGCACTACCCGGTACGCACGGGCGACCTGGGCATGCACATTTTTATCGGCCCGCCGCAAGTGCGCATTCCCAACTTCAGCCGCAACGTGCTGGCCTTTGTGATGCGCTTCATGTTTGACCGCCTCCAGGCCCAGCGCGTGGTGGTGGAACCCGACAGCAACAACGCCAAGATCCATGCGCTCAACCTGGCCATGGGTTTTGTCTACGCCGGCCAGGCGCGCTTTCGCGAGAAGACCGCGAGCATCGCTTTCTGCACCCGGCAACAGTTTGAACAGGCCCAACTCCAGGAGTCCACCGTATGAGCACCCAGCCCCACCCCGCCCAGATCGCCAGCCACCTTGCCCCCGAGGCCTGGGAAAAGGCGAACCGCCTGCTGGTGAAGAAGGCCATCTCGGAATACGCCCACGAATGGCTGCTGGAACCCGAGCGCCTGGGCCCTGCGGACGCGCCCGGCTTTGACCGCTACCGCCTGGTGCTGGCCGATGGCCACGCCGAATACCAGTTCGACGCCCAGCTGATGGCCATGCGCCACTGGCGCATCCCCGCCGAATCCATCAGCAAGACCATGGCCGGCACGCCCGCGCCGCTGGACGCGCTGCAATTCGTGATCGAGATCCGAGACAAGCTGGGCATGCCCGAAGAGCGCCTGCCTATCTACCTGGACGAAATCACCAGCACGCTGCATGGCAGCGCCTACAAGCACACCCGCGCCGCGTTGCCGTCAGCGGAACTGGCGCTGGCCGACTACCAGACCATCGAAACGTCGATGATCGAAGGCCACCCCAGCTTCGTGGCCAACAACGGCCGGCTGGGCTTTGACGCCGAGGACTACCACGTCTATGCGCCGGAATGCGCCAGCCCGATCCGCGTGATGTGGCTGGCGGTGCACAAGGACAACGCGCATTTCGCGTGCCTGTCGACCATGGACTACGACAGCCTGCTGCAAGACGAGCTGGGCGCGGCCACCGTCGCCCGCTACACGCAGACACTGCGCGACCAGGGCCTGGATCCGGCGGACTACTTCTTCATGCCCTCGCACCCGTGGCAGTGGTTCAACAAGCTGTCGCTGGCCTTCGCGCCCTATGTGGCCACGCGCAAGATCGTGTGCCTGGGCTATGGCAACGACGAATACCTGGCGCAGCAGTCCATCCGCACCTTCTTCAACATCAGCCAGCCGGGCAAGCACTACGTGAAGACCTCGCTGTCGATCCTGAACATGGGCTTCATGCGCGGGCTGTCACCCTATTACATGTCCGGCACGCCGGCCATCAACGAATACCTGCACGGGCTGATCTCATCGGACCCGTGGCTGCGCGAGAACGGCTTCACCATCCTGCGTGAAGCGGCCTCGCTGGGCTTCCGCAACTACTACTACGAAGCCGCGATTTCGGTGGATACGCCGTACAAGAAGATGTTTTCGGCGCTGTGGCGCGAGAACCCCACCGAACTGATCGGCCCGGACCAGCGCCTGATGACCATGGCGGCGCTGCTGCACGTGGACCCGCAAGGCCGCGCGCTGCTGCCGGCGTTGATCCGCGCCTCGGGCCTGGACGCGGCCCAGTGGCTGGAACGTTATGTGGACGCCTACCTGACGCCGCTGGTGCACTGCTTCTATGCGCACGACCTGGTGTTCATGCCGCACGGCGAAAACGTGATCATGGTGATCGAGGACCACGTGCCGGTGCGCGCCTTCATGAAGGACATCGCCGAGGAATCGTCGATCCTCGACCCCAACGCCGCCCTGCCCGAGAACGCCCGCCGCCTGGCCGCCGACGTGCCCGAGGAATACAAGCTGCTGACCATCTTCGTGGACGTGTTCGAAGGCTACTTCCGCCATCTGTCCCAGGTGCTGGTCGACAACGGCGTGATGGACGAGGACGCTTTCTGGAAACTGGTGGCCGGCCGCATCATCGCCTATCAGGAGGCCCATCCCGAACGCCTGGAAAAGTACCGCCAGTACGACCTGTTCGCGCCGGAGATGATCCATTCGTGCCTGAACCGCCTGCAGCTGGCCAACAACCTGCAGATGGTCAACCTGGCCGACCCCATCGGCAGCTTCCAGATGGCGCCCAACCTGGCCAACCCGATTGCCCGCCACCGGCCCCAGTGGCTGGGCCAGGCCGACACCGCGCAGGCGCTTGCGTGAACCGCGACCTGGACGATCTGCTGGCGCTGACCGGCCGCCTGGTGCCCGGGCTGTCGGGCCAGGTCGCGGCGGCGCCCGGGCCGGGCATCCGCCCGGGCGCCGACAACGCCCAGGCCATCGCGCGGCTGCGCGATGTCTGGGGGCAGCGCTATCCGGAGGCCGGGCCACACTACCTGGCTTTGCGCTGCTGGGGGTTGCTGATCTGGCAGCCCGTCTACCTGAGCGTGATCGCCGCGCATCGCAGCGCGATCGTGCCCGACCTGTCGGGCATGATCCAGCCGGTGCCGGACGACGGTTTCATCATCGGCTACACCCTGGAGCGCCATGAACCCTTGCGCGGCGGCCTGCGCCACCGCATGCAGGCCGCCGCCGCGCAACTGCGCAATATCTGCGCCACCTTCTACCGCGAACTGACCCAGGTGCTGCGGGTGAGTCCGCGCGCCGCCGAGAGCATGCAGGCCGATTGCGTGCTGTATGCCCTGCTGGCCGCGCGTCACGACGACGGCGCCGCCGCCAACGACTGGGCCCAGCGGCAGGCCATCGAATGGATGGACCTGCTCGGCCTGCGCGGGCGCAGCGGCTACCTGACCTGGCGGCGCGCGGACCTGCCGGTCATCGCCGTCGATCGGCAGGTCTGCTGCCACTACTTCCGCAGGCGCGACGGCGACTACTGCAGCACCTGCCCCAAATTGGATCTTGCCGAACGCATGACCCGGATCGACGCCGAGAGCGCCGTGCCCGCCTGAGGGCGGCCGGGCCTTGCGGGATGGCACAAGGAGTCGGAAATGACGGACATTGGCCGCCTTGAGCATGTGCGCGAGGCGTTGAGCCCGCTGCACGTTCGGGCCTATTTCGACGAAGCCCTGTTCGCCCGCGAACAGGAACGGATATTCAAACAATCCGCGCTGTACGTAGGGCACGAGAAAGGCGTGCCCGAGCCGGGCGACTGGCGCCGCCTGCCCAACGAGGAAGGCGGCCGGGTGCTGGTGCGCAACGCTGGCGGCGTGGAACTGGTGTCCAACGTCTGCCGCCATCGCCAGGCGCTGATCCTGGGTGGCGAGACGGGCGCGGTCACCGGCCCCGGCAACCCGGCGGGCAACCTGTCTGCCACCGGCGGCAACATCGTCTGCCCGCTGCACCGCTGGACCTACGACAACCAAGGCCAGATCCTGGGCGCGCCGCAATTTCCCAGCACGCCGTGCCTGAACCTGCCACGCTTTCCCCTGAAAAACTGCCACGGCCTGCTGTTCGAAGGACCGCGCGATCCGCAGCGCGACCTGGGCAATCTGTTCACCCGGCCCGAATTCGATTTTTCGGATTACGTGCTGGACCACGTGGAAGTGCACCAGTGCAACTACAACTGGAAGACCTTCATCGAGGTCTATCTCGAGGACTACCACGTGGGGCCGTTCCACCCGGGCCTGGGGCGCTTCGTGACCTGCGACGACCTGAGCTGGGAATTCGGCCAGCAATACAGCCTGCAGCGCGTGGGCGTGCACGATTCGCTGGAAAAGCCCGGCTCCGACGTGTATGCGGACTGGCACGACACGCTGATGCGCTACCGCGGCGGGTCGGCGCCCGATTTTGGCGCGATCTGGGTGACGTACTTCCCCACCCACATGATCGAGCTCTATCCGCATGTGTTGGTGCTCTCCACGCTTTACCCCAAGAGCCCGCAGGAAACCATCAACATCGCCGAGTTCTATTACCCCGAGGAAATCGCGCTGTTCGAACGCGAATTCGTCGAGGCCCAGCGCGCGGCCTATATGGAGACCGCGATCGAGGACGACGAGATCGGCGAGCGCATGGACGCGGGCCGCCTGGCGCTGCTGCGCCGTGGCGTGTCGGAAAGCGGGCCCTACCAGTCGCCAATGGAAGACGGCATGCAGCACTTCCATGAGTGGTACCGGGACGTCATGGGGGATCAGTTGGGCGACTGCGCCGCGCCTTAGAACCTGCGGCGATAAAGCCCTGGGCGGGGCGCCGCCCCGCGCAAAACGGTGGCGGAGTGAGGATGGGAAAGCACCGGCAACAATGCGAACATATGCTATTCTCATTCTCACATTTGGCGGTGCTCTCCGCACCGCCAAGGGCTCATCCCGTACCGCGAGTGACGACCTTGAACCCATCTGCCTCCCCTGCCCAATTCACCGTCGCCGATTTCAACCGCATGGGCGACCAAAGCGGTTTCCGTTACCGGCTGCCGCAGCTGGACCGCGCGGTTCGTGGCGACCCCGACACCCTCTGCATCGCCGAGGGCCGCGTCGAGAAATGCGCCATCCGCCCCGGACTGACGCTGGTGCTATCCGACGTGCGCGTGCACCACCATTACGAAGCCACGTCGATGATGTCGCCACGCTTCTCGGCCATCGTGATGCTGCAGGGCAACGCCCAGACCCGCATCGACCGCCATGAAGATGTGCGCTTGACCGCGCACAGCGGCGTCAGCGCACTGTACGGCGACACGGTCGCCATGACCGGCACGCACGCCGCCGGGCAGCGCCTGCGCAGCGTCAACCTGTCGCTGTCCGACCCCGACGGCGCGGGCGACGACCAGACCAGCGAAATGATCTGGAAGGCCTTGCGCTCGCCCGCCCTGCGGCTGCGCCGCTGGCAGGTGCAAGGGCATCTGCTGCAGGCCATCGAGCACCTGCTGGACTGCGCCTGGGAAGGCCCGCTGCAAAACATGCTGCGTGACGGCGTGGCCACGCAACTGCTGGCCCATGCGCTGGCCTCGCTGGAAGCCGGCGCGCCGGCGGAAAGCGCGGTGTCCGAGCGTGATCGACAACTGCTGGAACGGGTGCGCGAGCGCCTGCACAGCGCGCCCGGCGAAGAACACACGCTGGACGACCTGGCGCGCCTGGCCTGCATGAGCCCCAGCACGCTGCGCGCCAAGTTCCAGGCCACCTACCAGCGGTCGGTGTTCAGCTGGCTGCGCGAGCGCCGCCTGGAGGTCGCCCGCGAACAACTGGCGCAGGGCTGCAGCGTGCAGCAGGCGGCGCATTTCGTGGGCTACCGCCATGCCACCAACTTCGCCACGGCGTTCCGCGAACGCTACGGCATCGCGCCCAGCGAGCTGAACTGAGCGGCGCGGCCGTGAGCGGATTGCTCAGCGGCGGGCTGCTCGGGGGGACACCCGGCGGCTTACGGCGGCGCCCATTGCACTTGCGGCGTTTCCCATTCATTCGCCGGCCCCGCGCGGGCGACCATGCGGCAGAGCTTCCCGTCCCGGGAGGCGCCAGCCATGGATGCCGTCGTGCCGCGCCCCGAATCCCCGCCTTCTTTTCCCGTCATGGTGCTGATGCTGGGCCTCCTGGCCTGCGTCGCGCCCGCCACCATCGACGCCTACCTGCCCGCCTTCGGGGCATTGGGCCGGGAATTCGCGGTCTCGCCGGAAACCGTGCAACTGACGCTGGGCGTCTACATGGCGTGCTACGCATCAATGCTGCTGCTGCACGGCACGCTGTCGGATTCGCTGGGCCGCCGCCGCATCGTGCTGACGGCGCTGGGCGTATATATCTGCGGCACGCTGATGGCCGCGCTGGCGCCCAGCTTCGGCTGGCTGCTGGCGGGACGCGCCGTGCAGGGACTCTCGGCCGGGGCCGGCATCGTGGTGGGCCAGGCGATCATTCGCGACTGTTACGACGGCGTGCTGGCGCGCCGCGCCATGTCGTACCTGATCCTGGTGTTCAACCTGTCGCCGGCGCTGGCGCCCATCATCGGCGGCTACCTGGCGGCGCACCAGGGCTGGCGCTCGGTCTTCCTGCTGCTGACCGTACTGGCGGGTGCGGCTTGGCTGCTGTGCGCGCGGCGCCTGCCCGAGACCCTGCCGCCGGCGCAGCGCCAGGTGCTGTCGTGGCGCACGCTGGGCGCCAACTACACCCGCGTGCTGGGCGACCGGCGCTATGTGGCACTGGGCCTGGCGTTCAGCCTGCTGTTCGCCGCCCAGGGCTTTTTGATCGGGGCGGCGCCCGACTTCATCGCCAACGTGCTGGGGCTGCCGGAAACGGATTTCGCCTACCTTTTCGTGCCGTTGGTGGTGGGCGCCATGGCGGGCGCGCTGTTGGCGGCACGCAAAGCGGGCCAATGGCCGGATTCGCGCATCACCCTGCTGGCCTATCTGCTGATGGGCGGCAGTTGCCTGGCCAATGTGCTGTACATGGCCGCCGCGGAACCCCCGCGCCTGCCCTGGGCGGTACTGCTGCCCGGCGTCTTCACGTGCGGGCTGGCGATGTCGGTGCCGGCCATGACCCTGCGCATCCTGGCACGGGTGCCCGACCTGTCCGGCACGGCGGCGTCCGTGCTGGGCTTCATGCAGATGCTGACGTTTTCGGTGGTCAGCGGCTGGTGCGTACCGCTGGTTTATGGCCAGCCGCTGCGGCTGGCCGTGGCGATGCTGGTCTGCGTGGCGGCCAGCGCGGCGGGCTGGGCGTGGTTGCATCGGTGCGCCACATCAATGACGAAAGCGCAGGCGGGATAGGCGGACGGCGTTTGCCATATGCATCGCATCATTCGGCATACCCAGGCGGGTCGGTAAAAAACAATAATTCTCATTACCAAACATTTCCGCTGGAGCTCGCCCTCATGCCGTCCGTTCTGCCCTCGCCCGCCGCCCGTCCGCGCCGGGTGCGTCCTCTTGTCTACGCGATTCAGACGGCACTGTTCTGCTCCGCCTTGACCCATCAAAGCGCCGGCGCCCAAAGCGCGGCCAATGCCACCCCCGCCTCGTCCTCTACCGAAAACACCACCGGCGGCGTGGCCCAGTTGCCCGCCGTCACGGTCAGCGGCGCCGGCATTCCGGGCACCACCGAAGGCACCCATTCCTACAACACCGACGCGATGAGCACGGCCACGGGCCTGACCCTGTCGCCACGCGAAACGCCGCAGTCGGTCAGCGTGGTGACGCGCCAGCAGATCGAAGACCAGGGGTTGCAGGACACCGGCTCGATCCTGGCCAGCGCGCCCGGCATCTCGGTCACGCGCAGCGACAGCAATCGGCTGTCGTTCTCGTCGCGCGGCTTTTCGATCGACAATTTCCAGTTCGACGGCTTGAACACGCCCATCCTGAGCCAGTGGAACTACGGCGCCACGGACATGGACGCGGCCATCTACGACCGGGTCGAGATCGTGCGCGGCGCCACCGGCCTGATGACCGGCTCGGGCAATCCGTCAGCGGCGGTGAACTTCATCCGCAAGAAGCCGCTGCATGAATTCGCCCTGTCCGGCAGCGCCAGCGTCGGCAGCTGGGACTATCTGCGCGGCGACCTTGACCTGTCGGTGCCTGTCACCGAGAACGGCCGCATCCGCTCGCGCTTCGTGGCCGCCTACAGCCAGGGCGACAGCTATGTGACCTTCCTGGATTCGCGCAAGCGTACCTTCTATGGCGTGATCAGCGCCGACCTGACGCCGGACACCGTGCTGACGGCCGGCCTGGAGTACCAGCGCAACCAGAGCAACGGCTTTGGCAGCGGCTTCCCCCTGTTCTACAGCGACGGCTCACGCACCGACTTCAACCGTTCGGTGGCCAACAACACGCGCTGGGCCCGCATCGACACGGAAACGACGACCACGTTCGTCGACCTGACGCACCGCTTCGCCAACGACTGGAAGGCGCGCGCCGCCTACAGCCACAACGACGGCGACTACCGCATGAAGCAGCTGTACCGCGGCGGCTATCCCAACCGCGCCACGGGCGCCGGCATGACCAGCTCGTTCAACAACTACGACGGCGACCGCTCGCGCGACGACATCCACCTGACGCTGTCGGGTCCGTTCCAGCTGCTGGGCCGCAAGCACGAGCTGGCGCTGGGCTGGATGAGCGTGAACGACCACAGCAACATTGGCCAGTACCTGATGACGGGCGCCAAGCCGGCCATCGGCAGCTTCTTCGACTGGCGCCAGGACCATATCGCCGAACCCACCTGGTCCAGCAACAAGACGCCTGCGGACGATATGCGCGTCAAGCAGACCGGCGCCTACGCCGTGGGCCGCTTTTCGCTGGCCGACCCGCTGCACCTGATCGTCGGCGGACGCTGGAGCAACTGGGAAACCAACCAGACCTACTTCGGCACCAAGCGCGAATACAAGATCAACGACCAGTTCACGCCCTATGCCGGCCTGATCTACGACATCAACAGCACCTACACCGCCTACGCCAGCTACACCGAGATCTTCCAGCCGCAGAACGCGCGCACGCCCAGCGGCTCGATCCTGCCGCCCATCGACGGCAAGAGCTACGAAGTGGGCTTGAAGGCCGCCTACCTGGACGGCCTGCTGAACGCGGCGGTGTCGCTGTACCAGACCCGGCAGAACAACCTGGCGCAGGCCATCCCCGGCGAATCCGTGATTGGCCTGCCCGGCACGCAGGCCTACCGCGCGGCATCGGGCGCCAAGGTCGAAGGGTTTGAGCTGGAAACGAACGGCCAGCTCACGCCCGGCTGGAACATCGGCGCCAGCTACACCCACTTCACCGCCAAGGACGCCGACGGCAAGGCCATCAACACCAGCCATCCGCGCAGCCTGTTCAAGCTGTACACCACCTACCGGCTGCCGGGCGACCTGCACCGCCTGACGGTGGGCGGCGGCGTCGATTGGCAGAGCAGCATGTTCCAGGCCGCGCCCAGCCCGCGCGGCAATGTGGACGTGGAGCAAGGCAGCTATGCGCTGGTCAACCTGATGGCGCGTTTCGATTTTTCCAAGCAGGTTTCGGCCACCCTGAACCTGAACAACGTCTTCGACAAGAAGTACTACGAGCAGATCGGCTTCTTCAGCCAAGGCTGGTACGGCGCGCCGCGCAACGTCATGTTGACGGTGCGCGCGCAGTATTGATCAGGGAGCAGGACGGCAGCATGCCAAGGAGCACAGCAGCGCGATGCGTTTGAATCTGGTGAATACGGCGCGGTTGCGCCGGGGCGCCGCGGCTTTGGCCGCGGCGTTGGCGCTGGGGCTGACCCTGGCGGCGTGCGACCGCGCGCCGCCAGCGCCAGCGGCTTCGGTCCCTGGTCAGCCATCGGGCGCCTCTGCGGCGACCGCGGCCGCATCGCCCACCGCGTCCAGCACCCGCCCGGCGCCGGATGCGGCAGCCCCCGCCGGCTTTCCCGTGACGCTCAACAGCGCATTGGGACAGGCCGTGATCCCCGCCCCGCCCCAACGCGTGGTCACGCTGGGCCTGGGTGCCGACGACCTGGCGCTGGCGCTGGGCGTGGTGCCAGTGGGGGTCAGCCGGGCCGACTGGGGCGGCGACGCCGAGCACTACTGGCCGTGGGTGCGCGCCGCCATCCAGGCCCGCGGCCAGCCGCTGCCCGAGCGCATCACCGTCTACCCCGAGCTGGATATCGAAAAGATCATCGCGCTGCGGCCCGACGTGGTGCTGGCGCCGTTTTCCGGCGTCAGCCGCGAAGCCTATGCGCAGTTGTCGCGGCTGGTGCCGGTAGTGGCCTACCCCGACCAGCCCTTCCTGACGCCGGTCGACACGCAGATCGACCTGATCGCCGCAGCACTGGGCAAGCGCGCCGAGGCCGACGCACTCAAGGCCCGCATCCGCGACACACTGGCCCAGGCCGCGCGCCAGTACCCGGCGCTGGCCGGCAAGACCTTCGCCTACGTCCGCGCCGACCTGGGATCGGGCAACTTCGCCGCCTATGTGGCCGGCGATCCCCGCGTGGACACGCTGACCGCCATGGGCCTGACGCTCGCGCCGTCGGTACGCGGTCTGCGTGCCAGCGCGGGACACTTCGCGCACTATCTTGGGTTCGAACACGCCGACGCGCTGGGCGACGCCGACATCCTGGTGTCGTGGTTCTACACCCCCGAAGAACGCGACCGCACCGCGGCCCTGCCGCTGTATGCGTCGATTCCCGCCGTACGCCGCGGCGCCTATGTGGCGCTAAGCGATCCGGCGCTGGTCATGGCATCTTCGTCCGGCACGCCGCTGGCGGTGGCCTGGATGCTGGATCGGCTGGCGCCGCAACTGGCGCAGGCAGCGCAGCGGGCGCGGCCCAACGGGGCGGGGCAATGACGCAGCCGCCGCGCAGTCCGGCAACACCACCGCCGTCGCAGCGCCTGCGGGCGCCGCTGCTGCTCGCGGCCTGTCTGTTGCTGGCCGCCGCAGCGCTGGCCAGCCTGTGGCTGGGTTCGCGCGGCCTGTCGGCGGGTGCGGTATGGCAGGCGCTGGTGCGGCCGGACGACAGCTACGCCGCGCTGGTGGTGGCCTCGCGCATCCCGCGCACCCTGCTGGCCCTGTTGACCGGCGCGGCGCTGGCCGTGGCGGGCGCGCTGATCCAGGCACTGACCCGCAACCCGCTGGCCGAGCCTGGCCTGCTGGGCGTGAACGCAGGCGCGGCGGCGTCGATCGTGACGGTGGCGTTGCTGGCGGGCGGGCTGCCCGCGCATCCATTCTGGGCCGCCCTGCCCGGCGCGCTGGGCGCGGCCGCCGCGGTCTACCTGATCGGCGCGGGCGGCCGCGGCCTGCAGCCGGTGCGCTTGATCCTGGCCGGAGCGGCGGTCAACGCCGTGCTGTTCGCCTATGTGCAGGCCGTGGCGCTGCTGCGCAGCGACATCTTCGACGCCTACCGCTTCTGGGCGGTGGGCTCGTTGGCCGGGCAGAGCCTGGATGCCGCGCTGCGCGCCGCGCCCTATATCGGCGCCGGCCTGCTGCTGGCCGCGGCGCTGGCCCGGCCGCTGAATCTGTTGGCCCTGGGGCAATCGCTGGCGCAGGCGCTGGGGTTGCGCGCGGGCCTGACCCGCCTGCTGGGGTTGCTGTGCGTGGCCATCTTGGCCGCGGCCGCCACGGCGGCAGCCGGCCCGATCGCGTTCGTCGGCCTGGCCGTGCCGCACATTGCCCGTCGCTACGCTGGCCCGGACCTGCGGTGGCTGCTGGCCTACTGCGTCGTGCTGGGTCCGCTGCTGATGCTGGTCGCCGACATCCTGGCGCGGCTGCTGCGCGCGCCAGCGGAACTGCTGACCGGGGTGGTGGTAGCGTTCATCGGCGCGCCTTTCTTGCTCGCGGCGTTGCGCAGCCGCGGCCGGCGCCTGGCATGACGCGGCAGACGAATACCCCCGCCCAGCCGGGCACGGATGCCGTCCCGGGCCCGCCCGTGAACCCTGCCCTGGATTGCCGCCCTCGTCCAGCCGCGCCAATGCTGCGCGCCGGCGCCTGGCTGGCTTGGCCGCTGGCCCCGCGCGCGTTGGGCTACGGCCTGCTGCTGTTGATGCTGGCCTGCGCCCTGCTGGCCGCTACGCTGCGCGCAGGCGACCCCGGCCTGCCCTGGGCCGCGCTGTGGCAAGCCCTGCAAGGCGGCGGCAGCGCGGTCGAACACTGGCTGGTCCACACCGTGCGCTTGCCGCGCGCCTTGTCGGCACTGGGCGCGGGCGCGGCATTGGGCTTGTCGGGCGCGCTGTTCCAAAGCATCACCCGCAATCCGCTGGGCAGCCCCGACGTGATCGGCCTGACCGCTGGCGCCTCTGCTGGCGCGGTGGCGGTGGCCATGGTGTGGCCTGGCCTGATGCCGGTGGCCTGGGGCGCTGCCGCCGGCGCACTGCTGGCCACCGCCGGCGTCTGGTTCGGGTCCGGTTCGGGGTTCGCCGCGCCGCAGCGCATGGTCATCGCCGGCATCGCGGTGGGCGCCATCGCCTTCGCGTTCGTGCAGTACGGGCTATCCAACCTACGGCGCGAGCAAGCCTATCTGGCGGCCACCTGGCTTAACGGCAACCTGGCCGGCAAGACCTGGCACGACGTCGCACTGATCGCTGCGGCCTGCGCGGTGCTGCTGCCGCTGGCGTTGGCGCTGTGTGCGCGGCTGCGCCTGTTGGAGATGGGCGATGGCCTGGCCCAGGCGCTAGGTGCCTCGCCGCCGCGCGCCAGACTGGCGGCCACGCTGGTGGCGGTGCTGGCCGCGGCCGCCGCGGTCACGGTGGCCGGCCCCATTGCCTTCATCGCCTTGGCCGCGCCGCAGATCGCGCGCCGCTGCGTACGCGCCAGCGGCCCGCAGCCGCTGCTGGCGGCCCTGACCGGCGCGGTGCTGTTGGCGGCGGCCGACCTGTTGACCCGCGCGGCTGGCCCCAACGGCCTGCCGGTGGGCGTCCTGACCGCCGGCATCGGCGGCGTTTATCTGGCTTTCCTGCTGGTGCTTGAATGGCGCAAGGCTTCAACGTGAACGACACTTCCCCCAGCACGCCCGCGCTGCAACTGCAAGACGTCAGCCTGTCGTATGGCGATACCGCCGTGTTGCAGGCGCTGTCGCTGGCCATCGAACCGGGCGCCTTCACAGCGATCGTCGGGCCCAACGGCTGCGGCAAGTCGACCCTGCTGCGGGTGCTGGGCGGCGCACTGGCGCCCACCCAAGGCCAGGCGCGGCTGGACGGCGCGAATCTGGCGACGCTGCGCCGCAAGGCCGTGGCCCGGCGCCTGGCCTACCTGCCGCAGAACCCCGTGGCTCCGGAAATGATCAGCGTGCGTGACCTGGTGTCGCGCGGCCGCTATCCCCACCAGACGCTGCTGCGGCAATGGTCCCCGGCCGACGCGCGGGCCGTCGACGCGGCGCTGGCCGATACCGACTTGGCGGAACTGGCAGACCATCCCGTGCACACCCTGTCGGGCGGCCAGCGCCAACGCGCCTGGCTGGCGCTGGTGCTGGCGCAGGACGCCGGCATCATGTTGCTGGACGAGCCCACCACCTTCCTCGACATCCGCCACCAGATCGACCTGCTGGAGCTGTGCGCGCGCCTGCACCGGGCCGGGCGCACGCTGGTGGTGGTGTTGCACGACCTGAACCTGGCGTTCCGCTACGCCGATCGCGTCGTCATGATGCGGGCCGGCGCCATCGCGGCGCAGGGCGAGGTGCGCCAGGTGGTGACGGAGGACGCCATGCGGCGGGTGTTCGACCTGGATTGCCGGGTGCTGCCGGATCCGGAGACCGGCAGCCCGATGGTCGTGCCGCGGCGCGGCGGCCAGGGCTGAATCCGGCTGCGCGCCGCCTCAAGGCCGGTGCGCTGGCGGCGGGATGGCCGGGGGAACGAAGCCGGTACCGCCCTTACAGCATGTGCGCCAGGAACTCGCGGCTGCGCGGATGCTGCGGGGCGCGGAAGAAGTCGGCCGACGGCGCCTCTTCGACAATGCGGCCCTCGTCCATGAAGATGACGCGGTGCGCCACTTCGCGGGCGAAGCCCATTTCGTGGGTCACCACCAGCATGGTCATGTGCTCGTCGGCCAGCTGGCGCATGGTGCGCAGCACTTCGCCCGTCAGCTCGGGGTCGAGCGCCGAGGTCGGCTCGTCGAACAGCATGATGTCCGGCTCCATCGCCAGCGCGCGGGCGATGGCCACGCGCTGCTTCTGGCCGCCGGACAGGCGCGTGGGATAGTTGTCGCGCTTGTTCAGCAGGCCGACCTTGCGCAGCAGTTCCTCGGCCTTGGGCACGATGGCGGCGCGCGCCATGCCCTTGACGATCATGGGCGCCTCGATGATGTTCTGCAGCACGGTCATGTGCGGGAACAGGTTGAACGACTGGAACACCATGCCCATCTTGCGGCAGATGCGGCGCACGTCGCCATCGCTGGCGTAGCGGCTCTGGCCGCCCGGCACCGCCGTGGCCAGGGCTTCGCCCTCGATCTCGATGGTGCCGTCGTCGATGGTCTCCAGGTGGTTCAGGCAGCGCAGGAAGGTGCTCTTGCCCGAGCCCGACGGCCCGATCACCGCCACCACCTCGCCCTTGCCCAGTTCCAGCGAGACCTGGTCCAGCACCCGGTTGGCGCCGAACGACTTGACGATGCCGCGCGCCGAGATCATGGCGCCGCGACCGCCGGCGGACGGATTACTGGTCGTATTTGGCATAGCGCTTTTCCATACGCTGGAAGAACCACGTCAACACCAGCGTCATGATGAGATAGAAGGCCGCCGCGACCAGGAACGGCGTGGTCGTGAAGTCGCGCTGCACGATGCCGCGCGCGGTGCGCAGGATGTCGTTGAGCGCCAGCACGTAGATCAGGGAGGTGTCCTTGACCAGCGTGATGGTCTCGTTGCTCATGGGCGGCAGCACCCGCTGCACCATCTGCGGCAGCACGATGCGGCGCAGTGTCTGCAGATAGGTCATGCCCAGCACCTTGCTGCCTTCGTATTGGCCACGATCGACCGACTGGATGCCGGCGCGGAAGATCTCGGCGAAGTACGCGGCGTAGTTCAGCGCAAACGCCACCACCGCCGCCGGGAAATCAGGCAGGCGCACGCCCACCACCGGCACGAAGGGCAAGGCGAAATAGATGAACAGCATCTGCAGCATCAGCGGCGTGCCGCGCATGAGCCAGATGTAGCCATTGACCAGCCGGCTGACCAGCGGCCACTTGGAAATCCGCAGCAGCGCCAGCACCAGGCCCAACGGGACCGCAAGCGCCAGCGTGATGAAGAACAGCGTCAGGGTCACTTTGGCGCCTTGCGCCAAGGGGCCCAGAAGAGAGATTACATAGTCCATGCGGGAGGGTTCGCGCCGTAGAACTGCAAAACGCCCGGACCGCCATGCGGCCCGGGCGTTTCAGGGGGGATTACTTGATGATGTTGGCGCCGAACCACTGGGTCGCGATGCGGCCGGCGGTGCCGTCCTGCTTCATCGAGTCCAGGGTCTTGTCCAGCTTGGCCAGCAGGTCGGTGTCGTCCTTGCGCACGCCGACGCCGTAGTCTTCGGTGCCGAAGTTCTCGTCCAGCACGCGGTATTCGCCGGCGCGCTTGCTGATCAGGTAGCGGCCCACCACTTCGTCCACCACGATGGCGTCCAGGCGGCCGGCGGCCAGGTCCATCAGCGCGGTGACGTTGTCGCCGAACTTCTTGACTTCCTTGATCTGGGCCGCGACCGGGTCCTTGGCGATGGCGTCGGTGGCGCTGCTGCCGTCCTGGGCGCCCACGACCTTGCCGGCCAGGTCAGCCTTGACCTTCACGGGCGAGTCGGTGCCCACGATGATGATCTGGTGGTTGGCCATGTAGGGCGCGGTGAAGCTGATGTTCTTCTTGCGCTCTTCGGTGATGGTCAGGCCGTTCCAGAGCACGTCGACGCGCTTGCCGTTCAGTTCGGCTTCCTTGGCGCTCCAGTCGATCGGCTTGAATTCGACTTCCATGCCCAGACGCTTGCTGGCTTCTTTGGCCATGTCGATGTCAAAGCCGACGATCTGGTTGCTGGCGTCGCGGAATCCCATGGGCGGGAAGTTGTCATCCAGGCCGACCACGACCTTGCGCGCGGCGGCGGGCGCCTGGGCGCCGGCGGTGGGCGCGTTGTCGGACGGGCCGCAAGCGGTCAGCAGCGCGGTGGCGGACACGAGAAGAACAGCAGTCAGTTTTTTCATATTTATAGGGGCGCGAGGCGCAGGAATGAAGAATGCCGGGAGGCTCGCCGTCCGGATCGACAGAAGCCGCGAGCCGGTATTTTAGCGTTCCTGGAAATATGTGTTTCAGCTGGACGACATATAGGGACGGTCGCCGGGCGCCAGCCGGCGGCCCCCAAGCGCCGCATGCTAGGCTTGGCCTTCCTTTCCCCCGTTTTTTTGAGCCGCATGCAATTTCGCCTTTACGACCGCTCAAACGCCCACCTCGGCACCGCCGACGTGCGCACGGCCCCCGGCGCGCTGCTGGCGGGCACCTTTGTGCCGACCGAGGCCTTCGCCGCCTACGCGCCGCTATTCTTGGCGCTGCAACAGGCCGCCAACGAACAGCGGCTGCCCGACGCGGACCGTTTGCAAGCGGGCCTGGCGCGGCATGGTTTCTGGATATCCGGTCCCTTGCCGCTGACGACCCGGGCTGACATCGAAGACCTGCAGATCATGGACGGCGGCATCAACTTCCGGCTGCTGGGCGCGTCGCCCGACGACCAGGCATTCCTGGCGCGCGCGTCGCTTGACCAGCCACGGCTGGTCGATGAATTGCGGTTGCAGTCCGCCGAACCGCCGGCGCCTGATCAATGAGCCCCGCCATCCGTCTGGGCCCCTTGGTGTTTCCCACGGAACTGGCCGTCTTGATCGTGGCCGGCGCCGTCGGCCTGCTGGCCGCGCGGCTATTCGGCGGCAAGCGCGCCCCGGAAGTCGGCACCATGCTGTGGCGCGCCCTGCTGCTGGGCCTGATCGTCGCGCGACTGGGCTTTATCTGGCAAACCCGCGACCACTTCATGCAAGACCCGATCCAGGCATTGGACCTGCGCGACGGCGGCTGGGCCGGCATGGCCGGGCTGGCCGCGGCCTGTGCCTATGCCGCCTATGCGGCGCTGCGCCAGCTTGCGCCGCGTCCCGCCCTGCTGGGCGCGCTGACGCTGGCCGCCGCCACCTGGCTGATCGGCGGTCACTTGCTGGCGCCGACCCCGCAAGCGCAGCCCGCGCTGGCGGCGGTAGCGCTGCACCGCCTGGACGGCGCCTCCGCGGCGCTATCGGAATTCCAGGGCAAGCCCACGGTGGTGAACCTGTGGGCCAGTTGGTGCCCGCCTTGCCGGCGCGAGATGCCCGCCTTTGAACGCGCCCAGGCGGCCAATCCGGACATTCATTTCGTATTCTTGAACCAGGGTGAAACGCCGGCCGCAGTCAGGCAGTACCTGGACCAGCATGCGCCGTCGCTGGCCAACGCCCTGCTGGACCCGGCCGGCGAGGCGTCACGGATGATGAGCAACCGCGGGTTGCCCGCCACGCTGTTCCTGGACGCCGACGGCCGGCTGATGGATGTGCGCGTCGGCGAGCTGTCCAGCGCCACGCTGGCGCAGCGCGTGGAAGCGATCCGGCCACCCACGGCATCGCGCCCCTAACCCTTGGCCGCGTTCACAGCGGTTTTTCCAACCAGATCAGCGATCTGCGCGACCATGTCGCGGGTCAAGCGCTTGGTGCCCAGGCGCCGCAAGAGCGCCTCGCGCGCCACCGCGAACACGATGGCCTGGCCCAAGATGGCATGAGCGCGCAAGATACTGTCGCGGCTGCCGGGCGCCTCCTTCCGGATCGCCGCGACCAACGCCGTCACGGCCTCGTGCAGCGGCACGAACAAGACCACCTGGATCGCGTCGAACTTCGGGGTGGGTTGGAGTTGTTCGCGCGCCAGCAGCAGGCTGCGGGCCGCGGACGCCTCTGAGTCCAGCAACGCCGTTGTGAATGCGCGCATGAGCGCATCGAGCTGCATCGCGGCTTGGTCGACCGCCGTGGACACCACCGCAGGCAATTCCAGGCGGCGGGCGATGTCCTGCGCGGTCTGTTCCAGCACGGCGGCGTAGACGCCTTCCTTGCCGCCAAAATGGTACGGAATGGCGGCTTGGTTCACCCCGGCGGCTTCCGATAACTGCCGTGTGCGCACCCCTTCCAGGCCTAACCGGCTGAACAGCGCCAGTCCGGCCTCGATGAGCCGTTCACGCGTCTCGGCCGCACGGTCGGGGGAAGGGTCTTCAATCTTCGATCTGCTCATTTCGATTTTCGTTTTCCATGTCGCCGGCCTACGTCTGCGCGATGCCGTGGCCGGCCCAACCCCGCCCTAGCCGTCGGCGTGCATCAGGCGGGTGGAGTTCTCATTCAGCGCGATGCCGCCTTGTTCTCCCACGATGACCGTGCCGCCGATATTGGCCAAATGGCGTCCGAAGCCGCAATTGGGTTCGAATGCGAAGCACATGCCCGGCTGGAGGGGAAGTTTCCGCCCTACTGTCGGCAAGGACCTGAGTTGCGGATAGCGCGCGGCTTCAGGCAGCGATTCTATGCCGGGTGCGCTGCCAAAGCCTACCGGACCATAAGGATTGATGCTGTGCACCAGTGGATGCACATGCCATCCGCCCGACGCCAGAAGGGGCGCTTCCATGGCATCGACCAGGTCGCCGAACGTGTTGCCGGCACGCAGCGCCGCTATTCCAGCGTCGTAGCAGGCGCGGGCGACGTCCGCTGCGCGCAGGATATGGGGATGAACCTCGCCAACGGCGACCGCGGCCTGATGTTGTGTTTCCATCAGGCCATAGAGGGCGAAGATCTCCGACAGCACGATATCGCCCTCGCGCAGGATGCGCGGCGATTGCGCGCGGTACTGCCATGCGGGCGGCCCCCAGCCCACATACTCGGGGCCGGAACCCAGCAAGACTTCGGCGGTGTAGCCGCCCAAGGAAAAGCAGGTGGCGACAACGGCAGCCACCAGATCGGCCTCGCTCGCGCCCGGTTTGGCGGTCGCGCGCAGCGTTTCACTCATGGCCTCCCCGATCCGCGCGGCATGGCGGATCAATCCCAGTTCTTCTTCGCTCTTGACCGAGGCCCGCGTGAAGAAGGCCCGGTATACCGGCAAGAATTCCGCCTTCGGCAGCGCTTGCGCCAGCCCTTGCATGGTCCGCGCCGGCATCGCGCCGTCGAAATAGAAGGGAGGATAAGGCTCCAGCCCGATGATGCCGATCCGGGCGCCATCCAGGCCGCATTGCGCCAGCCAGGCACCGACATCCCTGCCGGTCTTGCCTACATAAATCTGTTCCGGCGAGATCCATTGCAGATCGCCACGCAAGGCCGCTTGGATATGGTCGGCAATCATCAGCGACGCGAAGGTATAGACCCTGGGCGTGTCGTCGTCGATAAAGCAGACTATGGATCCGGGCCTGTCATTGCTGAAGTAACTGTCCGGCGAGAAGCCGGCGGGCGCGGCCGCCTCCCGGTCGCCGTAGACGATCAGCGCCCGCAGGTCTTCTGCCCGCATCAGCTCGCGAGCGAGATTCCAACGCCGGTCTCTTTCGGCCAGCGACAGTGGCAAGGGGATAGACATGTTGCATTCCTTTGTAGTGGGTCGTGTGGCAAGACTAATTCATTCATTTGATTAAATCAAATGAATGAATTAAAGACAAAGGAATTGAAGCGATCCTCGCCATGCACGGGTCGGTGAAGGCCCGTCGCACCCCATACGTTTTAGCCCTGCCCCCTAGCCTCCGGGCGTACCTTCGCCACCTCCAGCCCAGGGCAAGCCCACCCCCTGCTCGACCCGCGTCGTCAGTCGCAAGCGCTGCCCCACCCGCCGCGGCTCGGCCGTCAGGCGCACCACCAGCGCCGGCCCCTGCGGCAGCGCCTGCACGGTAGCAATGAGCCGGTCGTCTTCACCCGCCGAGCCCGGCACGCGGGTCCAGGCCAGCAGTTCGGCCTCATCCACCGCCACCTCGCGGGCCTGATCGTGCCCGCAAGCCGGGCACCACAAGCGGGCCGGATACACCCGGTGCGCGCAGCGCGCGCATTCGCCTACCGTGAAACTCATGCGTCCTCCCTGGCCAATACCGCCGCATTGGCGCACATGCCGTAGCGCAGTTGCACCATGCCGTAGCCGGTGGCTACGCCGTGCCTGGCCCCCGCCACCTGGCGCGCGCCGGCCCGGCCCAGCAACTGGCGCGCCACTTCAACCAGCCCGTGCATGCCCCCGGCCGTGCCTGCCTGCCCGGCCGAGAGTTGCCCGCCCGCGGTATTGACCGGCAGCGCGCGGGTGGCGATGCGGCGGGCGATGAAGCCCGGCAGGTCGTCCACCGGCGCCAACCCCAGGTCGCATAGCTGCGCTACGGCCATGGCGGGGTAATCGTCGTACACGCCAACCACTTCCATATCGTCGGGGCCCAGGCCCGCGTCGGCCCACAGCTTGGGCGCGAACTCGGCGATGCCCGTGACCAGGCCGTCGCCTTCCTGCTGGTCGGCGTTGTAGCGCGCGCCGCTGGCCCGCAGCGTGACATGCACGCCGCCGGGCCTGGCTTGCAGCACCAGCGCGCAGGCGCCGCTGACGACCGGCACGCAATCCAGCCGGCCCAGCGGCGCGGCCACCATCGGCGCGGCGAGGTATTGCGCCAGCGTCAGTGGCTGGCGGTACGCGGCGTTCGGGTTGTCCGCCGCCCAGGCGCGCTGCGCCACGCACAACGCGCCGTAGTCTTCGCGCCGCAGGCCGGTTTGCGCCATCTGCCGCTGGCTCAACATGGCGAACAGCGGGTTGGGCCCGGCGCTGCCCAGTGGACTCAGGTAGTCCTGTGCGCTGCGGTTGTAGCCGCGCACCAGCGCGGCGAAATCGGCGCCCGCGAAATGGTCGCCCGCCGCCAGCACGATGGTGCGCGCCTGTCCGGCCTGCAAGGCCAGCCAGGCGTGGCGCAGCATGTTGATGGCGCTGGCGCCGCCCATCTCGTCCTGCATGCACCAGTCCAGCTTCAGGCCCAGCCGCCACGCCAGGTCGATCGCGCGGTCGGGTCGCAAGGTGAATGAGGCCACCCCCAGGCCATCGACATCGGCGGGCCGCAGCCCGGCGTCGTCCAGCGCCAGCCTGACGGCCTGCGCGATCAGCGCCGCCGTGCTGCAATCCGGCCCGGGGTGGCGCAGCGCGGGCGTTTCGCCCACGCCAACGATGCCCGGCCCGATCGCTCGCGCCCGGCTCACGCCGACTCCTGCCGTGGCGGTTCGCGCGTCAGCAGCAACGTCACGACGGTGATGACCGCCATGCCCACCAGGAACCACGCCACGGGCGTGGCCGATTCATACTTGCGCAGCAGCGCCATCGCGATCAAGGGCGACAGGCCACCGGCGAACACCGATGCCAGTTCGTGTCCCAGCGCCAGGCCGGTGTAGCGGACTTCGGGCGGGAACAGTTCGGCGAAGTACGCCGGCTGGGTACCGATCATGGCCGCATGGCACACCGTGTTGCCGATGAAGAAAGCCAGGAAGATCCAGATGGGCTCTTTGGTCTGCACCAGCCAGAAGAACGGAAACGCCGCCAACGCCAGGCCGGCCGACCCGATCAGGTAGACCGCGCGCCGGCCGATGCGATCCGATAGGTGACCGAACCACACCAGCGTGCCCAGCTCGATGAACATCGACGCGAGCACCCCGCCCAGCATCACATCGTTGGGAATGCCCAGGAACTTGCCGTAGGCCAGCGCAAACGCCAGGAAGATGTACGAGCCGCCGTTCTCCGCCACCCGCAGCCCCATCGCCGTGAACACTTGGCGCGGGTAGCGGCGAAACACTTCGACGGCCGGCATGCCGCGCTTGGCGGTCTTGGCGGCCTGCACGAATTCCTCGCTTTCGGGGATGTGCTTGCGGATATACAGGCCTACGCCGAAGATCAGCACGCTCAGCAGGAACGGCAGGCGCCAGCCCCAGCTCATGAAGTCGTCCTGCGGCAGTTGCTGCGCCAGCATGAACACGCCGGACGACAGCACGAAGCCGCCCGCCACGCCCAACTGGCTGAATGACGAGAAATAACCGCGCCGCTTGCCGCCCACGGCCTCGCTGATGAGCAGCACGCCACCGCCCCACTCACCACCCGCCGCCGCGCCCTGCAGCAGGCGCAGCAGCACCATTGCCGCCGGCGCCCACATGCCGACCTGCTCGTAGGTGGGCAACAACCCGATCAGGAAAGTGGCCACCCCCATGATGCCCAGCGTCCATTCCAGCGCCAGCTTGCGGCCGTAGCGGTCGCCGATGTGGCCGAACACCACGCCGCCCAGCGGCCGCGCCAGAAAGCCGACCGCGAAGCCGGCAAAGGCGCCCATGGTGCCCAGCAGCGGGTCCGTGCCCTTGGGAAAGAACAGCTCGCCGAACACCAGCGCCGCGGCAGTGCCGTAGATGAAAAAGTCGTACCACTCCATCGCGTTGCCCGCGATGGAGGCCATGACGACCTTGCGCGTGCGCTTTCTGCGGGCTTCGTCGTCGGCGCTGCGCGCCGTCCCCTTGTATGCCAACGTCATGCTGTTTCCCCTTGATGGTGTTGGATGGAACCTAGCGCGCCACGCGGTAGCCGGCGGCGTCGCGGTCCCAGGTGTCGGCCGTGACGCCGTCGTCCCGCAGGCGGAACTTGCGGACCTTGCCGTTCTCGGTGCGCGGCAGGTCGTCCAGTACGCGCAGGTAGCGCGGCACCGCGAAATACGGCATGCGCGGCTGGCAGAAATCCAGCAGCGCCTGCGGCGTCAGGGTGCAACCGGGCTTGTAGACCAGGGCCGCCATGACCTCGTCTTCGGCCAGCTCGGAGCGCACCGCGTACACCGCAACCACCGCCACCGACGGATGCGCCAACAGCACCTGTTCGACCTCGTACGAGGAAATGTTCTCGCCCCGCCGGCGGATCGCGTCTTTCATGCGATCGAGGAAGCGGAAATAGCCGTCGGCATCGCGCACCACCCGGTCGCCGGTGTGGAACCACAGGTTGCGCCAGGCCTCGACCGTCTTGTCGGCCATGCCGAAATAGCCGGTGGCGATGGCGAACGGCGGGCGCGCGCGCAGCAGCAGTTCGCCGGCCTGGCCATCGGGCAGCGGCGCGTCGTGCTCATCGGCCACGATGGCCTCGAACTCGGGCGCCACGCGCCCCATGGTGCCGGGACGCTGCTCGGCCAGCGTGCCGCCCAGCGCGAAATTGGTCTCGGTGGAGCCATAGCCTTCCAGCAGCGCGATGCCGGTGCGGCCCGTGAAGGTGGCATGGAAGCGTTCCGGCACGCCTGGCGCCAGCGCGATGCGGGCGCGGTGGCCGCTTTCGGCGGCGGACGGTTCGCGTGCCAGCAGCATCGGCACCATGGCGCCCAGCAGATAGGTCACGGTCGCGCCGGTGGCCGCCAGCCGCTCGAAATAACGGCTGACCGAGAAGCGCTCGTCGCAGACGATGGCGGCGCCCGTCGCCAGCGCCTGGAAGCAGGCGTTGAGCGCGTTGGTGTGGAACAGCGGCAGGCTGGTGTAGAGCACGTCGTCGACGCCGATCCCGAGGTTGCGGGCGGCGATGACGCCCCACCAATGGAACTGGGCATGCGGGCAGCACACGCCTTTGGACAGGCCCGACGTGCCGGAGGTGTAGAGGATCGCCAGCGTGTCGCCTGGCCCCAGTTCGGCCGCCGGGATGGGCGCGTCGGGCAACGGCGGCACGGGGGTGGCGGGCGCCGGCAGGCCGGCGTCGGCGCCGGCTTCTCTGGGCGGGACGTCGTCCAGCAGCCAGATGCGCCGCAACGCCAGGCCCGCCGCGTCCAGCCCGGCCAGCGCCGGACAGGAGGCCGTGTCCGCCACCAGCAGCACACAGCCGCTGTTGGCCAGGATGTGCTGCAACTGCATGCCGCGCGACGCGGTGTTGATGGGCACGACCACCGCGCCCAGCCAGCCGCAGCCCAGCACCACCGACAGGAACTCGATGCGGTTGCCCGCCATCAGCCCGACGCGGTCGCCGCGCGCCACTCCGGCCGCGGCCAGCAGCGCTGCCCAGCGCGCGGCGTGCTGCGGCGCCTCGGCATAGCTCAACGCCCCACCCGGCGCCTGGACCCATGGACGCCGGCCCTGGCGGGCGGCCTGGTCGCGCAACAGCGACGGCAATGTCAACGCTTGCATGGCGTGCTTTTCCCCTTGTTGTCGGCGGCCGGCGGTCGGTGCCGCGGCTCGTGAAAATTAGTCTAGGAATCAACTATTTATGTGTCAAATTTATGGGTATTATTTCTTGCATAAATCAGACTGATAACAAGGGCGAGCGTGGACTTCGATTTGAATCTCATGCGGGTTTTCCTGACGGTCCTGCATGAGCGCAGCGTCACCCGTGCGGCCGAACGGCTGCAGCTGACGCAGCCCGCCGTCAGCTATGCGTTGGGACGCCTGCGCGAAAAATTCGATGACCCCTTGTTCGTGCGCACGCCCGCCGGCATGCAGCCCACGCCAGTGGCCTTTGCGCTGGCCGGCCCGATCGAACGCGGCATGAACAGCTTTGCCGAAGCCGTCAGCCTGCGGCAGCGCTTTGACCCCGCCAGCAGCACGCGGCGGTTCCTCCTGTCCATGTCCGATATCGGCGAAATGGTGTTCCTGCCGCTGCTGATGGAACGCGTGCACGCCTTGGCGCCGCGCTTGCAGGTCGAGGTCGTGGAGATTGCGCTGGAACGCCTGCCGCAGGCGCTGCAGGACGGCGAGGTTGACCTCGCGATCGGCAACCTGGCCGGGCTGGGCCGGCACACGCGCCATGCGGACCTGTTCAGCGAGCGCTATGCCTGCATGGGCCGGCGCGGTCATCCGGTGCTGTCCACCGGCCTGACGCGCGGGCAGTTCAAGCGGCTGGACCACATCCTGGTGGACTCGCGCGCCAGCGCCCACCGGCTGCTGGACGACGTGCTGGGCGAAGCCGGGCTGCACCGCCAACCGTACCTGACCCTGCCGCATTTTTCGGCCGCCGCCGAAATCGTGCGCCGCACCGACTTGACCGTGACGCTGCCCCACCGCGCCGCCGTCTGGTTCAACCGCGACGGCGCCTTCGAGATCCGGCCGCTGCCGCTGGCGCTACCGCCGCTGAGCGTGACGGTGCATTGGCATCCGCGCTTCGAAAGCGATCCGGGCACGCGCTGGCTGCGGGCGCTGGTGGTGGACACGCTGGCGGACCGGCCGGCGGCACAGGCCGGACAGGTGGACGACTGAAGGGCCACGCCCGGAGGCAGCACGGGCGGCCAAGAGCGCCGGGCCGGCGGCCCCTTTATATGTCCGTTATATGCAACAGACTCGCTTAGGATTCCCCATTTATCTGGCCGATTGGCGCAACTAGACTGCTGTTACTCCCTTCTTTCCAGGAAACCGCCATGTCTGCCCTGCCTTCCCTGCGCCGCCTGATTCCCGCCCTCTCGCTGGCGCTGGCCGTGCCCGGCCTTGCCGCCGCCGCCGATCTGAAGATCACCCCCTACAACCCCGGCAATGACGCCATCTTCCAGGTGTCGTCGGTGCTGGTCAGCGGCCAGCGCGAGGCCATTCTGATCGACGCGCAGTTCGGCAAATCGCAGGCCGAACAGGTCGTGGCGATGGTGCGCGCCAGCGGCAAGAAGCTGACCACCATCTACATCAGCCACGGCGATCCGGATTTCTACTTCGGCCTGGACACCGTGCTGGCCGCCTTCCCCGACGCCAAGGTGGTCGCCACCGCCCAGACCGTGCACCACATCCAGGAAACCGTGGACGCCAAGCTGGCGTTCTGGGGCCCCAAGCTGGGCGCAGACGCGCCGGCCAAGGCGGTGGTCCCCCAGGTGCTGCAAGGCGACACGCTGACGCTGGAAGGCCACGCCCTGAAAGTGACTGGCCTGGACGGCCCGCAACCCGATCGAACCTTTGTCTGGATTCCGTCGCAAAAAGCGGTGGTGGGCGGCGTGGTGGTGTTCGGCAATCTGCATGTATGGACCGCCGACACGCAGACGCCGCAGTCGCGCGCCGATTGGCTCGCAACGCTGGCGCGCATCGACAGTCTGAAGCCGAAGACCGTGGTGCCTGGCCACTACGCGCCCGGTGCGCCGCTGAATCTGGCATCGGTCCGCTACACCCAGGGGTATCTGCGCGCGTTCGACGCCGAAGCCGCCAAAGCTCCCGACAGCGCCGCCCTGATCCAGGCCATGCGCGCCCGCTACCCGCAAGCCGGCGCCGCCGCGTCGCTGGAGATCAGCGCCAAAGTGGCCAAAGGCGAAATGAAGTGGTGATGGGCTGGGGCGCCCGGTCAGCGTCGCGCCAGCGACGCCCGCAACGCCAGATGCCGCAGGTGCCATACCTGCGACAGCGTGCCGCCCCAGAACATCCCGTCGACCCATCCGGACAGGCCGCCGAACGCCGCTGAGAACGCGGCGTTCGCGGCCAGGCCGTGGTCTTGCGCCAGCATCGCCATCAACGCGAACTTGGACAGGAACGCCAGCACCAACAGCACCAGGGTGATCGCCGACCCAGGCCGTTCGATCATCCGCGTATCCGGGTAGTAGGTGGCGCGGCCCGCCCGCAGCCACAGCACCCAGCCGATGATGCCACCCACGGCCGCGCCTGCGGCGAAAGCCTCATAGGCGGACTGCAGATCGGTAACTTCGCCGTGGATGGACACCAGCACCCATGCCAGGAACAGGATGGGCAGCAGGAAGGTGCGCGCCACCGACATGCGGCGCGGACGCAGCGCGCGAATGCCGCGATACAGCAGCACGGCGAACAGCGCCCACACCCAGAGCGGGGTGCGATGCAGGATCTCGAGGCTCATGTGCGCTCCGATGGACGGGGCCGGTGGCGTCATTGATCCCGCCAGTTGAGCAGAATTCCCCTGACAAACCGCTGGTGGCCAAACGCCGTCCCGAAGCCGTTGGACCCTGGCGCGCGGGGCCCGGTTCCCGAGGACACCCGCGCCCCATTGCGGTGCACGAGCGCCCCGTGCGGTGGCCAAGCGGTCGCCGCACGGGGTCAGCGTTCACGCTTGGGCCAGCGCCATCGCTTCCAGCATCAGGTCCAGGTTCTGCACCGCGGCCCCCGAGGCGCCCTTGCCCAGGTTGTCGAACACCGCGGTCAACAGCACTTGGCCGTGGGCCTCGTTGCCGTACACCGCCAGCCGCAGGTTATTGGTGCCATTCAGCGCCTGGGGATCCAGGTGCGTGTGCGCCGCGGCGTCCTGCGGCGCCACGACCTGCACGTACTGCGCGCCGTCGTAGTGCCGCGCCAGGCACTGCTGCAGTTGCTGCGCCGTGACGCCCGCCGGCAGCAGCCGCAGTTGCAACGGCACGGTCAGCACAATGCCCTGACGGAACGCGCCGTACGACGGCACAAAGATGGGCCGTTGCGTCAGCCCCGCATGGCGCTCGATTTCCGGCGTGTGCTTGTGCGCCAGGCCCAGTCCATAGACCTGGAACGCCGGGCCGCCCGCCGCGCCCGCGCCTTCGTAGGCGTCGACGCTGGCGCGGCCGCCGCCCGAATAACCGGACACCGCATGCACGCTAAGCGGATAGTCCGCGGGCACCAGACCCGCCTGCACCAGCGGCCGCAACAGGGCGATTGCGCCCGTGGGGTAGCAACCCGGGTTGCTGACGCGCTTGGCCTGGGCGATGCGCTGCGCCTGGCCCTCGGCCATTTCCGGAAAGCCATAGACCCAGCCCGCCGCCGTGCGGTGAGCGGAGCTGGCGTCGATCACTCGCACCTCGGGGTTGACGATGGACGCCGCAGCCTGGCGCGCGGGCTCGTCCGGCAAGCACAGGATGGCGATGTCGCTGGCGTTGATGGCGTCGGCGCGCCGCTGCGGGTCCTTGCGGTCGGCAGCGGGCAACGTCACCAGGCGCAGGTCGGTGCGGCCCTGCAACCGTTCGTGGATCTGCAGACCGGTGGTGCCCTGGTCGCCGTCGATAAATACTAGGGGGTGGGTCATGAACGTGGCCATCCTGGAAAGCCGGCGCGGCGCCGGCGGGTCGTCAATCGGTGTCGGGGCAAGACCAGCCTATTCGTCGGCCTGCCCTGGGAACGCCATCATTGCCCACTCTTCTGGATAGGAAAAGTCGAATATCATGACGACTAAATTCAGCCTTTCTGAACGTCGCCGCCATGCGTGAAATCAACCTGGACCGCCTGCGCACCCTGGTCGCCATTGCCGACCTGGGGTCGTTCGCCGATGCCGCCCGCGCGCTGCACCTGGCCCCGCCCACGGTCAGCCTGCACGTGGCCGACCTGGAAGCCCGCATCGGCGCGCCGCTCCTGACGCGCAAGCGCGGCCAGGTGCGCCCCACTCCCATCGGCGACACCCTGCTGGAACGCGCACGCCGCCTGCTGGCCGAAGCCGACCAGGCGCTGGACGACGTGCA
Organism: Achromobacter xylosoxidans; assembly: GCA_040396375.1. GTDB lineage: Bacteria > Pseudomonadota > Gammaproteobacteria > Burkholderiales > Burkholderiaceae_B > Achromobacter > Achromobacter xylosoxidans_D. The sequence goes on along the minus strand of JBEBOQ010000021.1, from coordinate 17,066 downwards.
GCGTCAGGTGCAGGGCCTGGGCGGCCGGGTGCGGCTGGGCGCATCCACCGGCGCCATCGCGCATCTGCTGCCGCAGGCGCTGGAGGCGCTGGGGCGCGACCATCCCGGCATCGACGTGCACGTGGCGGTGCTGACCTCGCAGGAAACGCTGCAGCAATTGACCGAAGGCGCATTGGACGTCGGCCTGGTGGCGCTGCCGCAGCCGCCGGTGCAGGGCCTGGTGCTGCGCCCCTGGCGGCGCGACCCGATCATGGCCTTTCTGCCTGCGGGCTGGAAAGCGCCCGCGCGCATCACGCCCGCCTGGCTGGGCGAACGGCCGCTGATCCTGAACGACGCCAGCACCCGACTGTCGCGCCAGACCGGCGAATGGTTTGCCGGGGCCGGTTTGAATCCGCGCCCGCGCATCCAGCTGAACTACAACGACGCCATCAAGAGCCTGGTGGCCGCCGGCTACGGCGCCACGCTGCTGCCGCACGAAGCCACCGCGCCGCCGCCCGACCCGCGCATCGCCATGCGGCCCTTGCGCCCGGCGCTGTGGCGGCCGCTGGGTATCGCGCACCGGGCCGGCCAGGTCGAACGCGCCACGCAGCATGTGCTGGATGCGCTGTGGGCGCTGCGCGAAGCGGGCGTGCAACCACGCGGCTCAGACTGACGCATCCACCTTGCTCGCTGCTGCCGGGGCCGGGCGCCAGAACGCGGCGCGCTCGCTTTCTTCTCGCAATCGCCGCGCCCGGCTGCGGAGCAGATCCTTGCGGCCCACGATGCCCAGCACGCGGCCACTGCCACGCTCCAGGATCGGCACCCGGCCGGCGCCGGACAGCGCCATGCGGTCGGCAATCTGGCTGGCCAGCTCTTCCGGATAACCGTAGACCAGTTCGCGCCCTTGCAACGCCTGGGCCAGCGTCTGCCCGTGCAGCGAAGGGTCCAGCGCCCACGCCAGGCTGTCGGCGCGGGTCACTGCCCCCACCGCCGCGCCCTCGCTGTCCACCACCGGATAGCTGGTATGCACCGGCTGCGTGCTGCTGAAATGCGCAACCGCCTGCGCCACCGTCAGCGTATCGGGCAACGTCTGGGCGGGGCTGGTCATGACCTGCCGCGCGCGCAGCAGATCAAACGGATCGACCCGGTATTCGCGGCTGATGTGGTGGCCGCGACGCGCGATTTTCTCGGTCAGGATCGACCGGCGCAGCAGCAGCACCGTCACGCCGTACGCGAACACGCAGGCCGTCAGCACCGGCAGCAAAGCCCCCAGGTTGCCGGTCAGTTCCACCGCGAACAGCGTTGCCGTGAGCGGCGCGCGCATGGTGCCGCCCATCATCGCGGCCATGCCCACCAGCGCCCAGAAGCCCGGGTCCGCCTGCGGCAACAGCGGCGCGGCCAATGCGCCCAATGCGCCGCCGAAGATCAGCAACGGCGCCAGCACCCCGCCCGACGTGCCCGAGCCCAGCGCGATCGCCCAGATCGCCACCTTCACCACCAACAGCAGCAACACGGCCTGTAGCGCCAGATCGCCCGCCAGCAAATGGCGGATGTTGTCGTAGCCCACGCCCAGCGCGGCCGGATCGATCAGTCCGCCGATACCGATGGCCAGGCCGCCCAGGGCCGGCCACCACATCCAATGGATCGGCAGCTTCTCGAACGCGTCTTCGGCCGCGTACACCAGCGACGTCAGCACGCCCGACCCCAGCCCGGCCAACACGCCCACCGCGGCGCAGGCCAGCAGGTGCCACGGGGTGAACGGCAAGGCGCCCGAATACGCGAAGATCGGGCCGCCATCGAGTGCGAACGCGCGCGCGGCGGCCGCCACCAGCGCTGCGGTCGCCACCGGCAGGAAGCTGCGCGGCTTCCATTCGAACAGCAGCAGCTCCACCGCCAACAGCACCGCCGCGAGGGGCGTGGCGAAGATGGCGGTCATGCCGGCCGCAGCGCCCGCCACCAGCAGCGTCTTGCGTTCGCCGTCGTCCAGGTGGATGGTCTGCGCCAACAGCGAGCCGATGGCCCCGCCGGTCATGATGATGGGCCCTTCGGCGCCGAACGGCCCGCCCGTGCCAATGGAGATGGCGGACGACACGGGCTTGAGCACGGCCACCTTGGGCGCGATGCGACTTTTGCCGATCAGGATGGATTCCATGGCTTCGGGAATACCGTGGCCGCGGATTTTCTCGGAGCCGTAGCGCGCCATCAGCCCGATGATCAGGCAGCCGACCACCGGGATGGCGATCGACGCCAGGCCCAGTTTGCCCGTCGTGATCGGCATATCCACGAACGAAAACAGGCCGTGGTAGGCCAGGTTGGTACACAGCGCGATCAGGCGCAGCAGCGCCCAGGCCGCGGCCACGCTGGCCAGGCCCACGGGCACGGCCAGCGCCATCAGCAGCACGACGCGCTTGTCGGTGGTGAAGTCGCCCAGCCGCAAAGCGGCACGGGCGGAAGAGGAAACGGGAGGCATGGTTCTACGCGAAAGGGAAACGGGCGACGGCCCGGAAAGTGGCGTCGATGCAGGGGATCGGCGGCCGGTGTTTGCGAAACATCAAATATATCGTATCACGACATATATTAGAATCGGCCGGTGAAACGACCCAAGCCCCCCGCCCTGCCGTCCGCCACGGACTACGAATTGCTGGCCGATTTTCGCTATGCGCTGCGCAAGTTCGCCGCCTTCAGCGAAAACGCCGCCGCCGGCCTGGACCTGACGCCGCAGCAGCATCAGGCGCTGTTGGCCATCAAAGGCAGCCGCGCCGGCGCACCCGCGCGCCGCGGCCTGTACGTGGGCGAAATCGCCGAACGCCTGCTGATCCGTCCGCACACCGCCGCCGAACTGGTCAACCGCCTGGAACGGCTGGACCTGGTGCGCCGCGAGCCTGATCCCGAAGACGGCCGCCGCGTGGAAGTGGTGCTGACCCCCAAGGCCGAACGCATTCTGGAAAACCTGTCGACGTCGCACCTGGAAGAGCTGCGCGCCATGCGGCCGCTGCTGACGCGCCTGTTGACCCGCATCGACGACGACGCGCCCGAGCACTGATTCCCTGCCCGCGCGCGCCGCAATCCGCTGCCGCGTATCGCATGGCCCCCCGGGTCGCAGGGCCCCAGGGTCCTAAGCGGGCGTCATGAACCCATCCCGGAGCAAACCGCCTGCCGTGATAAATTGTCGTCCCCCGACATATTTTTAAAGCGCGTAAGGAGAGGGTTTTGGCTGTGGGTATCAAGCGCTGGCTCGGCGCCTTCGCGCCGGCGCCGGTTGGCGTCAACGGGCGCGAGAAGCTCTATGGCGCCCTGGGCGCGCTGGTCGGGCTGTTCTGCACCGAATGGGTCGGCCGGCATGCGCTGGGCGTGGCCAGCCCCTGGTTCATCGCGCCCATGGGCGCGTCCGCCGTGCTGCTGTTCGCCGCCCCGGCCAGCCCGCTGGCCCAGCCCTGGTCCATTCTGGCGGGCAACCTGGTGTCGGCCCTGATCGGCGTGTTCTGCGCCCAGTTCATCGCCCACCCCGGCGTTGCCGCCGCCACGGCGGTCGCGCTGGCCATCGGCGCCATGTTCACCCTGCGCTGCCTGCATCCGCCCAGCGGCGCCGTGGCGCTGACCGCGGTACTGGGCGGGCCGCCCGTCGCGGCGTTGGGCTATGGCTTCGTGCTGTGGCCGGTGGGGCTCAATTCCGTCATCCTGCTGTGCATCGCCGTGGTCTTCAACGGCCTGCTCAAGCGCAACTATCCACGCCGCCACGCCGAGCTGGCCCCGGGCCACCGTACTCGCGACGTGGCGCCCAGCGCCCGGCTGGGGTTTTCGCGCGCCGACCTGGACCAGGCTCTGGCGCAGCGCGGCGAGCTGCTGGACATCAGCAAGGAAGACCTGGAAGACATCGTGCTGGCGGCCGAACTGCGCGCCAGCACGCGCCGCTTTGGCGACGTGCGCAGCGCCGACATCATGTCGCGCGACGTCGTGTCGGTGCAGCAGCAGGACCCGCTGGACTACGCCGTGCGCCTGTTCGACAAGCATCGGCTGCAATGGCTGCCGGTGCTGGATTCCGCCGGCCGCTACGCCGGCATGCTGGCGCAGGGCGACGTGCTGGCGCGCCAGAGCCGCCCGGCGCCCGTAACGGCCGCGGGCGGCGCACCCGCCGACCTGCTGGTGGCGGACTGCATGCGGTCCGAAGTGCCGTTCGCCACGCCGGACCTGCCCGCCATCGAACTGGCGCGCCCCATGTCCGACCAGCTGCACTGCGTGCCAGTGCTGGGCGAAGACCGCACGCTGGTCGGCCTGGTGACCCAATCCGATCTGGTGGCCGCGCTCTACCAGATGACCGTGTCCGCCGCCGCCCAGGCCGCGCCGGACCAGGACATCGGCGCACGGTTGGCCGCCTGACGCGCCCGCCGGGGCCCGCGCGGCGTAGCAGGCCGCCGCCAAGCCCCGTCCTCCGTAGCCCTACGGATTCCGGTCCGGGGTTGCCGCAAGGCATAATTCCAGGCGTGAATCCCCCCCTGCGCCATCGCGCCCTCTTCTACTGGCTGGTCTTGTTTCTGCTCGGCGCCCTCTGGATCGGCCGCCAGAATTACGTCGATCAATACGACCGTTTTTTCCAGGACACCAGCATCGCGCAGCGCATGCTGAGCCAGAAAACCGTGCAGCACGAAGCCGTGCTGGCCACGCTGTCCGCCCTGTCGCACCCGCCCGCCCCGGAACGCCTGTTCCCCAGCCTGCAACCGGCCATGCCGCAACTGCGCGGCCTGGGCTATCTGCCGGATGGCGCCTGGGCCGGCAGCACCGACGAGCCCCCCGGCCTGGCCACCGCGGTGGAACAGGCCCGCACGCTCGGCCGCCCGGTGGTGCTGCCGCTGGATGCCGCCCGTTACTGGTTGGTGGCGCCGTCCAGTTGGAGCCTGCTGGTGGACGCGCGCGATCTGGTCGCGCCCGCCGATTTACCCGCCGGACTGGCCAACCTGACCCTGGCCGTCGGCCAGGCCCCGCTCACGCTATTGGCGCGACAGCCGGATCCGGCCGGACCGGGCTGGCCGCTGGCGTTGGCCAAGCCGCTGGGCGCGGCCAGCCAGCCTTTCATGCTGCACAGCGTGCGCACCCTTACCCCCACGTCATGGCCCTGGCTGCCCTGGCTGCTGTGGGGCCTGACCAGCGCCCTGCTGGTGGCAGGCGTAACGGCCACCCGACGTTCGCGCGCCGACGCGCGGCGCCAGCAGGAACAAGCGCGCCTGGCCGCCATGGCGCGGCTGAGCACACTGGGCGAAATGGCCGCCGGCATCGCCCACGAGCTGAACCAACCCCTGACCGCCATCCTGGCGCAGACCCGCGCCGCGCAGCGTCTGCTGGACGACGAAGATGAACGCCCCGCCGTACGCCATGCGCTGCTGGCCAGCGCCGAACAAGCCAAGCGCGCCGCCGACATCATCAGCCGCATGCGCGCACTGGTGCAGCCGCGTGCGCCCAGCCGGCGCGAAGCGCTGGACCCGGATGCGCTGGCCACCTCGCTGCGGTTCCTGCGCGAGCCCGAGCTGGCCCGCCAGGGCATCCGCCTGACCTGGCGCAACGCCAGTGCCGGCGCGCGGCCGCTGGGCGATCGGGTGGCACTGGAGCAGATCCTGCATAACCTGGTGCAGAACGCCGCCGATGCGCTGGTCGACAAGGCAGCGGGCGAAATTTCCCTGGAAGGCCGCGTCGACGGCGACACCTACGTCTTCAGCGTCAGCGACAACGGACCGGGCATCCCCGCCGACGCGCTGCCGCGCCTGTTCACGCCGTTCTACACCACCCGCACGCAAGGCATGGGCCTGGGGCTGGCGCTATGCGAAACGCTGGCCGGCGCCATGGATGGCCGCCTGGCCGCGCGCAACCAGCAATCCGGCGGCGCCTGCTTCACCGTGACCCTACCGCTGGCCAAAGGCCCCGCATGAACGTCCCCGATCATTCCCCGCTGGTGTACCTGGTTGACGACGACGACGCCGTGCGTGATGCGCTGGCGCTGCTGTTGCGCAGCGTCGGCCTGCGCAGCGAGGGCCATGCCGATCCGCAGGCCTTCCTGGCCAACCTGTCGCCGCAAACCATCGGCTGCGTGGTGCTGGACATCCGCATGCCCGGCATCAGCGGGCTGGACGTGCTGGCACGCCTGGCCGACACCTCCGACCTGCCAGTCGTGATGCTGACCGGCCACGCCAACGTGGACCTGTGCCGCCGCGCGTTCAAAGGCGGCGCCATGGAGTTCCTGCAAAAGCCGGTGGACGACGACGTCTTCCTGGACGCCGTGCAGGCCGCCGTGCGCACCCACATCGCCAGTCGCGAACGGCTGGCCGTGACGCAAGCCGCCGTCGACCGCCTGGCGCGCTTGTCCGCGCGCGAACGCGAGGTGCTCGAACGCATCGTGCAAGGCCTGAGCAACAAGGAAATCGCACGCGAATTCGACCTGTCGCCGCGCACTGTCGAAACCTATCGCGCCAACGTCTTCGCCAAGCTCGAAGCCGACTCGCTGGCGCAACTGATCCGCCAATACGCCGCGCTGCTGGCATAGCCTCCGTAGCGCTACGGAGGCGCGTGGGTATTCGGGCGTATACCGCCGATCGGGCCTTTTGGCCACACTGACTGCTCCTGATCTTCATTCAAAACAAGGACGCAGACATGACCCGCCACACGCTCGCCGCACTGGTTTCCACCCTGGCTTTCACCGGCGCCGCCCACGCCGCCGTGCTGAACGAAAGCAACATCTCGACTACCGACGCGCAGAAGCTGGCCACCGCTGCGGTCGCCGCCTGCCAAGCCAAGGGCTACAACGTCAGCGCATCGGTGGTTGACCGCGCCGGGCTGCTCAAGGCCTTCGTGCGCGGCGACAACGCCGGCCCGCACACCATCGAAGCCAGCCGCGCCAAGGCCTTCACGTCCGCCTCGGCCAAGGCGCCGACGCTGGCCATGATGGAAAACGCACAGAAGAACCCCGGCGCGGCCAACCTGACCGACATCCCCGGCTTCCTGCTGCTGGGCGGCGGTGTGCCGATCAAGGCCGGCGCCAACGTCATCGGCGCGATCGGCGTGGCCGGCGCCCCGGGCGGCAACCTGGACGCGCAATGCGCCGATGCGGTGCTGGAAGAAAACGCCGCGCTGTTCAAGTAAGCGTTGCAATCCCTGGCCCGGCCGCCGTGCCTGACAGCCAGGGCGTTCATCCCGCAGGCGCGTCCATGGGCAGCCTGCTTGCAAAGATGGCGGTTCAGGCCTGAATAGATATAATAGGAACCATTCCCATTATTCTTTCAGGTCTGGAGTTCCCGTGCCGCCCGGCGATCTACCGGCTCCGCATGCCGTCGACACGCTCTATCGCTCGCATCACGCCTGGCTGACTGCATGGTTGCGCCGTCGGCTGCGCGACGACCACGACGCCGCCGATCTGGCGCAAGACACCTTTGTGCGCCTCATGGCGGCCCGCGACACGGCGGGCCTGCGCGAACCGCGCGCCTTCCTGACCCGCATCGCCCATGGCCTGGTGGTCAATCTGTGGCGCCGCCGCGAACTGGAACAAGCCTATCTGCAAGCGCTGGCCCAGCGCCCCGAAGCCACGGCGCCGTCGCCCGAGCGGCGCGCACTGGTGCTGGAAGCCCTGCTCCAGATCGACGCCATGCTGCACCGGCTGCCGGCCCGCGCCCGCCAGGCCTTTCTGCTGGCGCAACTGGGCGGCCACACTTATGCCGACATCGCCCTGCGGTTGGACGTGTCAGAGCGCATGGTCAAAAAGTACATGTCACAGGTGATGCTGCAATGCCTGCTGCTCGCGGACGGAGTCTGGTAATGGGTACGCCGCTGTCCGCCGCACCCGACCGCCGCGTGTTGCAAGCCGCGGCCGACTGGTTCGCCCGCCTGGGCGACGAACGAGCCGGCCCCGACGACACCCGGCTATGGCAGGCCTGGCTGGCCGCCACGCCCGAACACCGCCGCGCCTGGGACGCCGTCACCGCCATCAGCGCCCGCTTCGAAGCCGTGGCCGGCCAACCCGCGCTGGACGCCCTGACGCATGCCGGACAAGGCCGCCGCCGCGCGCTGCGCACGCTGATGCTGCTGGCCAGCGCAGGCGGTCTCGGCGCCGTGGCCTGGAACCAGCCTGCCGCCCGCCGCCAATGGCCAGACCTGCGCACCGATGTGGGCCAGACCCGCCAGGCGACGCTGGAAGATGGCTCGCGCCTGTGGCTGAATACCGCCAGCGCCGTCAACCTGCGCTTTGACGATGCGGCGCGCCGGGTGGTGCTGATCGACGGCGAAACGCTGATCGACACCCATCCCGATCCGCTGTCACCCGCCCGGCCGTTCCTGTTGGACGTGGGCTACGCGCAATTACAGGCGCTGGGCACGCGTTTTGCCGTGCTGCGCGACGGCGGCCGCGCCTGGCTGGACGTCTACGCCGGCGCCGTGCAGATCCAGCCCGCCGACGCCGCCAGCCGCGTCGTGCCGGCCGGCACGCGCACCGGTTTTTCCGGCCACGCCATCGGCCAGCCCGAACCGCTGGACCGGGCCCGCGACGCCTGGACCCGCGGCGAACTGGTCGCCGATGGCATGCCGTTGGGCCGTTTTGCCGCGGAGCTTGCGCGCTACCGCCGCGGCTTCGTCACCTGTACCCCCGACATCGCGCAACTGCCATTGGTGGGCGTGTTTCCGCTGGCGGACACCGACCGCATCCTGAGCGCCCTGGAAGCCACCCTGCCCGTCCGCGCCCGCCGCGTGTTGCCGGGCTGGGTGCGGCTGGAGGCGGCATAGCACAGGGTCGATCCCTCCCAGCCCAGACCGTCTCATCGCCTGGCCGTCCGCGCCTGCGGGGCGCACGCCGCGGGCCTTTTTTGTAACAGCAGCCGCTTCGCAGTTCCCCTTTTGCAATCTCGCTTGGCATGCCAGATGTACGCCGCGTTTTGCGCGTCCTGTCGCCAAGGAATCCCATGCACGTCCCCACCCTCCGTTCCCCGCTCCTGGTCCGCGCGCTGGCCCTCGCGCTGGCCGCCCCGGCTGTCCTGTTGAGCGCCGCGCCGGCGCAGGCCCAGGCCCAAGCCGCCACCGGTTTCCAGATCGCACCGGGTCCGCTGTCGCAGGCGCTCAGCCAATTCGCCAGCCAGGCCGGCGTGACGCTATCGCTGGACGGCCGCCTGGTGGCCGGCAAACAGAGCCCGGGCCTGTCGGGCCCCTATAGCGTGGAGCAGGGCTTTGGCCGCCTGCTGGATGGCTCCGGCCTGCGCGCCGAGCGGCGCTCGGACAACGTCTATACCGTGCGGCCGCTGTCCGCCGCGGACGATGCCGCGCAACTGGATGCGGTCACCGTGGTGGGCGCGACGATCGCCAACCCCAGCTACCAACCCGAGCCGGTCGCCAATATCAGCCGCTCGCCGCTGGCCGTGCTGGACCAGCCGCAGGCGGTCAATGTGGTGCCGGCGCAGGTGCTGCGCGACCAGCGCCCGCGCAACCTGGACGACGCGCTGGTCAACGTCAGTGGCATCACCCAGGGCAACACCCTGGCCGGCACGCAAGACACGCTGATGAAGCGCGGCTTTGGCGCAAACCGGGACGGCTCGATCATGCACAACGGCATGCCGCTGGTGCAGGGCCGCGGCCTGAATGCGGCGGCCGACTCGGTCGAAGTCTTGAAAGGCCCCGCCTCGCTGCTATACGGCATCATGGACCCCGGCGGCGTTATCAACATCGTCAGCAAACGGCCGTCGCTGACGCCCTACCACGCCATCACCCTGACCGGCTCCACCTATGCCCATGGCCGCGACGGCGCCGGCGCCACGCTGGACACCACCGGCCCCATCGGCGACTCGCGGCTGGCCTACCGCCTGGTGGTGGATACCGTCAACGAAGACTACTGGCGCGATTTCGGCCGCCGCCGCGACACGCTGGTCGCGCCGTCGCTGGCCTGGTATGGCGAAGACACCCAGATCGTGGCGTCGTACGAACACCGCGACTATATGTACCCGTTCGACCGCGGCACGTCGCTGGACCCCAACACCGGCAAACCGCTGGACATTCCGTCACGCCGCCGCCTGGACGAGCCCTACAACAACATGTGGGGCAGCACCGAACTGGCGCAGGTCACGGTGGACCAGCGCGTCACCGACAACTGGAAGGCCCACCTGGGCTATAGCTGGAACCAGGAACGCTACGACGCCAACCAGGTCCGCGTGACCAGCATCGACCCGGTGGCCGGCACCCTCAAGCGCAGCAACGACGGCACGCGTGGCGCACTCTCCACCGACCATTACGTGATCGGCTATGTCGACGGCCGCGTCGACCTGGGCGGCCTGCGCAACGACGTGCAGATCGGCGCTGACTACGAACGCCGCAAGATCTTCCGCTCCGACCTGATCCGGCAGAATCTTTCCAAGCCCTTCAGCTACGTCAATCCGGTCTACGACCAGCAAGACCCCGGCAACACCGTGGTCGCCAGCGACAGCGATCAGAGCGACAAACTGCGCGCCACCTCGTTCTTCCTGCAAGACTCGCTGCACCTCACCGAGCGCTGGATCCTGGTCGGCGGCCTGCGCTACCAGCACTACGAGCAACTGGCCGGCCGCGGCCGCCCGTTCAAGACCAACACCGATATCGAGGGTGGCAAGTGGCTGCCACGCGCCGGCCTGGTCTACAAATGGACGCCCGAGGTGTCGCTGTACGGCAGCTATACCGAGTCGCTCAAGCCCACCTCGACCATCGCGCCGCTGACCAGCGGCACGGTGATCGATTCGGGCGTGGCGCCCGAGCAGGCCAAGTCATGGGAGGTAGGCCTGAAGTGGGACATGCCGGGGCAGACCACGGGCACGCTGGCACTGTTCGACATCCGCAAGCGCAACGTGCTGGTGTCGCAATACAACGACGTGACCAAGCTGACCGACTGGCGCACCAGCGGCGCGGCGCGCTCGCGCGGCGTGGAATTGGACGTCAGCGGTTCGCTGTCTGCGCGCTGGGACTTCATGGCCAGCTACGCCTACCTGGATGCCCGCACCACCGACGATCCGGTCTACCAGGGCAACCGCCTGTGGAACGTTGCCCAGCACACCGGTTCGCTGGCGCTGGTGTACAACGCCGGCCAGATCGGCGAAGGCCGCCTGCGCCTGGGCACCGCCGCGCGCTACGTCGGCACCCGCCCTGGCGATTCGGCCAATTCGTTCGTGCTGCCGGCGTACACGGTGGTCAACGCCTTCGCCACCTACGACACTCGCGTGGCCGGCCGCAACGTGCAGTTCCAGTTGAACGTGAACAACCTGTTCGACCGCACGTACTACACGTCCAGCGCCAACCAATACTTCATTTCGATGGGCGATGCGCGCCAGTTCGTGCTGTCGACCCGGGTGGAGTTCTAAGCATGGCGCCGCGCATGTTTTTCAGACGACGCGTGGCGAGCGGCATCGTCGCCGCGGCACTGCTTGCCGCAATGCCGCTCGCGCACGCCGACCGCGCCATTGACCCCATTCTGGCCGACCGCAGCGCCACCGTGCTGCCCGGCAGCGGCCACAGCTGGGGCTTTGCCGCGCTGGCGCAGGATGGCCGCGAACTGCTGCTGGCCCGCCGCGAAAACGGCCTGACGGTCTACGACACCGCCCGTCGCCAGACAGTGGCCGACGTCCCCGGCACGGCCGGCGCCAATGCGGTCGTCGCCGTCCCCCGCGCCGACCGACTGTATATCGCGGCCATGGACGGCAGCGTGATCGTGGTGCGCGCATCGGACAAGCAGGTACTCACGCGCGTCCAGGTGGACGCCGGCAACCTGAACAACGCGCTGTTCGACCCCGCCAGCGGCCAGGTGCTGCTGACTAGCGGCCGGCGCGGTGCGGTGTCGCGCGTGTACCGGCTGGACCCGGCCTGCGATTGCGTGCGCGCCAGCCTGGACCTGCCGGCCGCCAAACTCGATGCGCCGACGCTGTTGGGCCCGGGCCTGGCAGCCATCCCTATGCGTGACGAAGGCCGTGTCGCCGTCATCGACGTGCGCCGCATGGCCCTGCTCCACGTCTGGCAACCCCCCCAATGCCCGCGGCCCAGCGCGCTGGCGGCGGACCCTGCCGGCAAGCGCCTCTTCGTGGCTTGCCGCGGCGCCGAGCCGCGCGTGTTGAGCCTGGATGCGCGCAGCGGCGCGGTGCTGGCCAGCACGGCCGCCGGCCGCGATATCAACGCGCTGGCCTACGACGACCGCCGTGGCTGGCTGCTCGCGCCCAGTGGCGCCGACGCCCGGCTGTCGATCTACGACGCTCGCCGCCCGGACGCCCTGCCCCGTCTGGCCTCTGTCGGCACCCGCCCCTGGGCCCACAACATGGCCTACGACGCCGAGCGCGGCATCGCGTATCTGCCCAGCATGGACGACACCGAGGTCGATGCCACGGGCGGCGGTGACGCGCAGCGGCATTTCACGGCCGATAGCTTCACGGTGACGGCGTTGCGGTTCCAGGAGGTGCAGCCATGAGCAAGCCGTTGACCCCACCGGCGGGCGCCGCCACGCGCCCGCGACCGCCCGCCCGGCGTGGGGTCTATCTGAAGGCGCTGCGCAAGGCGCATGGTTGGCTGGGCTTGTGGGGCGCGTTGCTGGGGCTGTTGTTCGGGGCCAGCGGCATTTTGCAGAACCATCGGGCCGTGCTGAAGATCGATATGCCGGGGCCGGTCGTGGAGACGCTGCATTTGCAGGCGCCGCCAGGGCTGGCGCGTAGCGACGCCGCGGTGGGCGTGTGGCTGCAAGCGGCGCTGAAGCTGGACAAGCCGGTGGAACGCATCCGCAAGGAGCCGGCGCAGGACGTGCACTGGGGCGAAGTGACGGCGCGCCAGCCGGAGCGTTGGCAGGCGCTGTTTCGGGCGCCGGGGTATCAAGTGCAGGTGGAATTCTGGCCAGAGAGCGGGGTGGCGAGCGCCCGGCGGAGTACGGCGAGCTGGTGGGGGGTGGTGCAGAATTTTCATCGGGCCAATGGGGTTGGCGTGGGATGGGTGCTGTTGTCCGACTCGGTTGGGGGGGCGTTGATGGCGTTGTGTTTGACGGGGGTGCTGCTTTGGACGGAGATGGAGAAGCGCAAGCTCGTGGGGGTTGGGGTGGTATTTGCTTCGGTTGTGGCTTGTTTGGTGGCTGTGGGGGGGTCTTGGGCTTGAAGGGTTGTTGAGTTTTGGCTTTGTGTGGGTTGGGGTTCTTTAGCCGCGCTTGATGAGGCTTAACGACGGCCCTGGGGGGCGAGTGGTTTGCTTGGCGTATTGGCCAGCATCGTTTGGGGAGTGTCGCCCGCGTGTTGGCGACGTGCTTTATGCGCCCTGCTCTTCACGGGTTTGCTCAATGCGGCGGGGTCTTTGCGGCTTGCTTTTAGGGTGCTGCCCTTTGCCGCTTGTTCGTTGCCTGCTCGCGGTGGCGAGCAGGTCCGCGCGTTGGGCGCGGACCGTGCTTACTCGTCTTCGATGCCTAGTTCGCGCAGCTTGCGCGTGATCGTGTTGCGGCCGATGCCCAGGCGGGAGGCGGCTTCTACTCGGCGGCCGCGGCTGGCGTCCAGGGCGCTTTGGAGCAGGATCTTTTCGAACTGGCGGGTCAGCGTGGCCATGACCGCGGGTTCGCCGCGTTCCAGGCGGTATTGGGCGTCGCGCAGCAGGGAGTCTTGCCAGTTGCGGGGGGTGCCGTCATCGGTGGGGGTCGCGGTGTGTTGGACCACGGTGCCGATGGTGGAGATGCTGCCGCCGGGGGTGGTCAGGCGCGGGGGGGCGGCGCTGACGGCGGGCGGGTGCTCCATGGCGCGGATTTCGGGCGGCAGGTCGGCGCGTTCGACGGTCTGGCCGGGGGCCATGACGGTCAGCCAGTGGCAAAAGTTCTCCAGTTGGCGGACGTTGCCAGGAAAGTCGAACTTGGTCAGGACAGCCAGGGCGTCAGGGGTCAGGCGTTTGACGGGCACGCCCAACGCGCGGGCGCTGGCGGCCAGGAAGTGGCTGGCCAGGCCAGGAATGTCTTCGACACGTTCGCGCAGCGGCGGCAGGCGCAGGCGGATGACGTTCAGGCGGTGGAACAAGTCTTCGCGAAACAGGCCCTGTTCAACGCGCTGCTCCAGCGGTTGGTGGGTGGCGGCGACGATGCGCACGTCGACGCGGACGGGCTGGGCGCCGCCGACCCGGTAGAAGCTGCCTTCGGCCAGCACGCGCAAGAGGCGGGTCTGGAGTTCGATCGGCATGTCGCCGATTTCGTCTAGGAACAAGGTGCCGCCGTGGGCTTCCTCGAAGCGGCCGCGGCGCAGGGTGTTGGCGCCGGTGAAGGCGCCGCGCTCGTGGCCGAAGAGTTCCGCTTCAAGCAGGTCGCGCGGAATGGCGGCGGCGTTCAGGGCGACGAACGGGCCGCTGGCGCGCACGCCGTGGCCGTGCAGGGCGCGGGCGACAAGTTCCTTGCCGGTGCCGGATTCGCCGGTAATGAGGACGGTGACCTTGGACTGGGCCAGCCGGCCGATGGCGCGGAAGACTTCCTGCATGGCGGTGGATGACGATTGGGTCATCATCCAGCGCTCGTTGTTCTGGGCTTCGCCCTGCCCTTCGGGGCTTTCAGGCTGGGCCGATTCCTGCATGGCGCGCTGGATCAGCGCGACGGCTTCGTTGACGTCGAAAGGTTTGGCCAGGTAGTCGAAGGCCCCGCCCTGGAAGGCGGATACGGTGCTGTCCAGGTCGGCGAAGGCGGTCATGACGATGACCGGCAAGCCAGGATGGCGCTCTTTCAGTTGGCGCAACAGCTCCAGGCCGTTACCGCCGGGCATGCGGATATCGGACACCAGGGCGACAGGCTGATCATGGGCCAGGGCCTCGAGCACGTCGGCGGCCTGGGAGAAACTACGGGTAGGGACACCAGCGCGGGCCAGGGCCTTTTCGAGGACCCAGCGGATGGCCTGGTCGTCGTCGACGATCCATACGGGTTTCATCAGTGTGCGGGCTCCATCGGTAGGACCAGGCGAAATTCAGTGCGCCCGGGTCGGGATTCAAATTCGATGATGCCGCCGTGCTGCTGCACGAAGTCCTGGGCCAGGCTCAGGCCCAGTCCGGTGCCGCCGGCACGCGCCGTGACCAACGGATGGAAGATGCGGTCGCGGATGTGGTCGGGCACGCCGGGGCCGTTGTCGATGATCGACAATTCCAGCGCCAGGCGGTGCTGGCGATGCGCCAGCATGACTTGGCGTGCGACGCGGGTGCGCAAGGTGACCACCCCAGGTTCGACGCCGGGCCCTTGAGGACGGGCGACCAGTTCCTGGGCGGCATTGCGCGCCACGTTCAGCACCGCTTGCATCAGACGGGCGGCGTCGCCTTTCAGGTCGGGCATCGACGCGTCGTAGTCACGCACCAGCGTGACGTCGTGGCGGAACTCGGCCTGGATCAGGGCGCAGACGCGCTCGCAGATTTCATGGATATTCACCGGCCGCGCGTTCAGCGGCACACGTTGCGGGCCGCTCAAGCGGTCCACCAGCGCCTGCAGGCGGTCGGCTTCGGAAATGATGACCTGGGTATATTCAGCCAGTGCCGCGCTAGGCAGCTCGGCTTCCAGCAGTTGCGCGGCGCCGCGCAATCCACCCAGGGGGTTTTTGACTTCATGCGCCAGGTTGCGCAGCAATTCGCGATGCGCCTCGATCTCGTCGACCAGGCGATGGTTGCGGTCGGCCAGCACGCGCTGTTCGATCTCGCGGGTTTCGATCAGGGCGGGCCAGCGTTGGCCCGTCAATCCCACCGTGGTCACGGCCACTTCCACCGATTCGGCGGCGCGGCGCAGCGACGCCAGTTGACGCACGTCGGCATACCTGCCGGCCGCGGCGCGGTCGATGGACGATTGGATGTTCTCAGGGTTGTCGAACAGCGTGGCGGCGGAATGGCCACACAGTTGCTTGCGCGAGCGGCCGAACAGGTCTTCGGCGGCCGCGTTGGCATATTCGATGTGCCCGCGTTCGTTGACCAGGAAAACGGACGTGGCAAGCAGATCGAGAGCTTCTACATTCATTTTTCAACGTACCCGAATGACTACATGGGGGAAATCGGCACGCCGGTCCGGCGGCGCCCGCGAGCGCGGCGCCCTGCCCGCCGGCGCGGGGCCGGACGGGCAAGCCTTTGGTCGGCGACCTGGCGGTGCGCGTGGTGTCGGCCCTGGTTTCTGCCTACATCATCGCGCTCCCCCAGCCACGGCCCCTGGGATCAGAGGCTGTAGTACATGTCGAATTCGACCGGATGCGTGGTCATGCGCAGACGGTTCACATCGGCCATCTTCAGGTCGATGTAGGCGTTGAGCATGTCGTTGCTGAACACGCCGCCGCGGGTCAGGAACTCGCGGTCGTTGTCCAGCGCTTCCAGGGCCTGTTCCAGCGAGGAGCAGACGGTCGGGATCTTCGCGTCTTCTTCCGGCGGCAGGTCGTACAGGTTCTTGTCGGCCGGATCGCCCGGGTGGATCTTGTTCTGCACGCCGTCCAGGCCGGCCATCATCAGGGCCGAGAAGGCCAGGTACGGGTTGGCCAGGGGGTCCGGGAAGCGCGCTTCGACGCGGCGGCCCTTCGGGTTGCCCACGTACGGAATGCGGATCGAGGCCGAACGGTTGCGGGCCGAGTAAGCCAGCTTGACCGGGGCTTCGTAGTGCGGAACCAGGCGCTTGTACGAGTTGGTGCCCGGGTTGGTGATGGCGTTCAGGGCGCGGGCGTGCTTGATGATGCCGCCGATGTAGTACAGCGCGAATTCCGACAGGCCGGCGTAGCCGTTGCCCGCGAACAGGTTCTGGCCGTCCTTCCAGATGGACTGGTGGACGTGCATGCCGGAGCCGTTGTCGCCGACGATGGGCTTGGGCATGAACGTGGCGGTCTTGCCGTAGGCGTGGGCCACGTTGTGCACGACGTACTTGACGATCTGGGTCCAGTCGGCGCGTTGCACCAGGGTGCTGAACTTGGTGCCGATTTCCAGCTGGCCGGCGCCGGCGACTTCATGGTGGTGCACTTCCACCGGCACGCCCATTTGTTCCATCAGCAGGCACATTTCCGAACGCATGTCCTGGAACGAGTCAACCGGGGGCACGGGGAAGTAGCCGCCCTTCACTGCGGGACGATGGCCGGTGTTGCCGCCTTCGAATTCCAGGCCGGTCGACCACG
>JBEBOQ010000020.1:0-70345 GCA_040396375.1 Achromobacter xylosoxidans | reverse complement strand
CCTCATTTTGACCATTGCACGGGCGGGTAATAACGCTTAGGCGGGACGTCGATAGAGGTTGCGGCAGACGGGGCTTAGGCCCTCGTTTTTTGCAGCCTAGTTGGGGAAAAAAGCCTGGCAGGATAGTCCAGCCAGACATTTTTTTACTTAGGAACCATCATGAAGACCTTTGTGGCCAAGCCGCATGAAGTCCAACGTGACTGGTTTGTGATCGACGCCAAGGGCAAAGTCCTCGGTCGTGTGGCCAGCGAAGTCGCACGTCGTCTGCGTGGCAAGCACAAACCTGAATTCACGCCGCACGTTGATACCGGTGACTACATCGTCATCATCAACGCTGCCGATATCGTTGTTACGGGCGCCAAGGCGAAGGACAAGAAGTACTTCCGCCACACGACGTACCCGGGCGGTATCCGTGAAACGAACTTCGAGAAGATGCAAGAGCGTTTTCCCGGCCGCGCCATCCAGAAGGCTGTCAAGGGCATGCTGCCCAAGGGTCCTCTGGGCTACGCCATGATCAAGAAGCTGAAGGTCTATGCCGGTGCCGAGCACCCGCACACCGCCCAGCAGCCCAAGACGCTGGATATCTAAGGAAACGCCATGATCGGTAACTGGAATTACGGAACCGGCCGTCGCAAAACTTCGGTGGCTCGCGTTTTCATCAAGAAGGGCACCGGCAAGATCGTCGTCAACGGCAAGCCCGTCGACGAGTTCTTCGCTCGTGAAACCGGCCGCATGGTCGTGCGCCAGCCGCTGGAACTGACCGGCCACCTGGAATCGTTCGACATCAAGGTCAACGTGCACGGCGGCGGTGAAACCGGCCAGGCCGGCGCAGTCCGTCACGGCATCACGCGTGCCCTGATCGACTACGACGCGACCCTGAAGCCCGCGCTGTCGCAAGCTGGTTTCGTGACCCGCGATGCCCGCGAAGTCGAACGCAAGAAGGTCGGCTTCCGCAAGGCGCGCCGTCGCAAGCAGTTCAGCAAGCGTTAATCGCTGCAAAAAAGCCCGCTTTCGAGCGGGCTTTTTTTTATGACGATTTCAGAGCTATACAATCTAGCTTCGTTCCAGGAAGAGCAAACATCATGGCCCAAGCATCGAACACCCGTATCAAGGTTGGTATCGTCGGCGGCACCGGTTATACCGGCGTCGAACTGTTGCGCTTGTTGTCGCAGCATCCCAATGTGGAATTGACCGCCATCACTTCCCGCAAGGAAGACGGGCTGCCGGTGGCCGATATGTATCCGAACCTGCGCGGCCGTGTGAAGATCGCGTTTTCCGCACCGGAAAAAGCCAACCTGACCGACTGCGACGTGGTGTTCTTCGCCACGCCCCACGGCGTGGCCATGGCCCAGGCCCAGGAACTGATCGCCGCCGGCACCCGTGTCATCGACCTGGCCGCGGATTTCCGCCTGCAGGACATCCCCACGTTCGAGCGCTGGTACAAGATTCCCCACACCTGCCCGGACATCCTGGCTGAATCGCAGTATGGCCTGGTCGAACTGAACCGCGAGGCCATCTCCAAGGCCCGCGTCATCGGGAACCCCGGCTGCTACCCCACCACCGTGCTGCTCGGCCTGGCCCCGCTGCTCGAAGGCGGCAAGCAGCTGATCGACGCGCAAACCCTGATCGCCGACTGCAAGTCGGGCGTGTCGGGCGCCGGCCGCAAGGCGGAAGTGGGCTCGCTGTTCTCCGAAGCCTCCGATAACTTCAAGGCCTATGGCGTGGCCGGCCACCGTCATCACCCTGAAATCGTCGCGCAGCTGGAAAAGATCGCTGGCGCCAAGGTTGGTCTTACCTTCGTGCCCCATCTGGTGCCGATGATCCGCGGCATGTTCTCCACCCTTTACGCGCGCATCCTGCCCGAGGCGCGTGACACGGATTTCCAGGCCTTGTTCGAACAGCGCTACGCCGACGAGCCTTTCGTCGATGTGATGCCTGCCGGCAGCCTGCCCGAAACGCGTTCGGTGCGTGCTTCGAACAATCTGCGTATCGCGCTCAGCCGTCCGGGCAACGGCGACCAACTGATCGTCATGGTGGTCCAGGACAACCTGGTCAAGGGCGCCGCCGGCCAGGCCGTCCAGAACATGAACCTGATGTTTGGCGTTCCTGAGTCGACCGGCCTGGACCAGGTCGCGATCCTGCCTTGATGTCCTGAGGCTTGCGGCCCAGCGCCGCAAGCCGCCGCTCTTTATGCCCACCGAGTCCCCCATCGCGCCTCAGCATCGCCCCGCCAGCGGGCTGGTGCGCGTGGTCGTAGCGTTGGTGATCGGCGCGCTGTTGGGCGGTTCCGCCAGTTTCTTCTACGCGCGCCAGCTCTACCGGCCCAAGGACGCGGTGCTGGTCAGCGCCAGGCAGGCCGAGGCCCAGGAAGAGGCCATGCGCCAGCAGTCCACGCAACTGCGCTACACGCAAGGGCAGTTGGACACCGCCGATGGCGAACTGGTCATCGAGCGCGCCGCGCGCCAGGAATTGGAAACCCAGCTGCGCGCAGCGCAGGCCGAGGTCGGCAGGGTGCGCGACCAGTTGGCTTTTTACGAACAGTTGCTGCCCCCCGGACCCGAAGGTTCCGTGGACATCCGTGGCGTCGAAATCGACCGCGGTGCTGGCGGCCTGCGCTATAAGGTCCTGCTGATGCGCAGCGGCCGTAACGGTGGCGCGCCGTTCTCGGGGGCCTTGCGTTTCCAGGCCACGGGCATTCTGAAAGGCGAAACCGTAAAAGTGGACTTGGCGCCCATGCAGGTCAAGGCCGAGTCCGGCTCCGTCGCCATCCCGGGGGACAGCGCGCCGACCTCGCCATTGGCCTTGCAGTTCGATCAGTACCAGCGTAGCCAGGGCATCCTGGCGCTGCCCGAGGGATTTGTCCCCGAAAGCGTGACTGTCAGCGTCCTGGAGGGCGATACCGTCCGCGCGTCAAGAAGCGTCAAGCTCGAACTTTGAGTCTGCGCAAGCCCTGAGCTATAGTGACAACATGCGAGCGCCGTTGCCGCTCACCGAAATATGGCCGAACCGGCCAGGAGTGAACCATGAATGCAGTGACCGAAACCGTCGACCTGCAGGCCGCCCCGCCTGCTCCCCTGGTGTTCACCGACTCGGCTGCCGCCAAGGTCAAGGACCTGCTGGCCGAGGAAGGCAACCCCGAGCTGAAGCTGCGCGTGTTCGTGCAGGGCGGCGGCTGTTCGGGTTTCCAGTACGGTTTCACGTTCGACGAAGTCGTCAACGAAGACGACACCGTGCTGGACAAGGCCGGCGTGCAACTGCTGGTCGACCCCATGAGCTTCCAGTACCTGGTCGGCGCCGAGATCGACTACAAGGAAGACCTGGAAGGCGCGCAGTTCGTCATCCGCAATCCCAACGCCAGCACCACCTGCGGCTGCGGTTCGTCGTTCTCGGTGTAAACCGGCGGCGATAGCGCTTGTCGCGCATGCGTGCGCGGTGGCGCTACGGTGGGCGTCGCACGAAATCCTTGCGCACCGCCATGAAAAAGCCCTTCGGCATGCCGAAGGGCTTTTGTTTGGCTGGGGCCGCCTGGATGTGCCCGCTCAAGCGGGATACAGCGCGCCCAGCACGCGCGGGCCGCGGGCGCCGGTGACGGCGGGCACGCCGGCCGGTTTGCGCGCCAGGAATGCTTGCGCCAGCCAGGCGAAGGCCAGCGCCTCGACTTGCTGCGCCGGCACGCCCAGTGCATCGGTGGCGTGCACCGGACGTTGCAGGCAATACGCCAGTTCGCGCATCAGTCCGGCGTTGCGGGCGCCGCCACCGCACACGTAGACCTCGCGGGTGTCTGCGGCCGCGGCGTCGATGGCGTTGGCGACGGTGCGGGCCGTGAGCCGTTGCAGGGTGGCCTGCACGTCCTGCGGCGCCGGGGTGGGGCCGTCATAAGCGGCCAGCCGCTCGTCCAGCCAGTCCATATTGAACAGATCGCGGCCGGTGGACTTGGGCGGCGGCAGCGCGAACCAGGGTTCGCTGGCGATCAGTTGCTCAAGCAGCGGCGCCAGGACCTGGCCGGTGGCGGCCCAGCGACCGTCGTCGTCGAAGGCCTGCCCCAGGTGGCGTTGGCACCAGGCATCCAGGAAGACGTTGGCCGGGCCGGTATCAAAGCCGCGTGGCGGCTGGCCGGGCGTGAGCAGGGTGACGTTGGCGATGCCGCCCAGGTTCAGCACGGCGCGCCCTTGCGGAGCGCCAAAGACGGCGGCGTGAAAGGGCGGCACCAGCGGCGCGCCCTGGCCGCCGGCCGCCACGTCGCGGCTGCGGAAGTCCGCCACCACGTCGATGCCGGTCAGTTCGGCCAACAGGGCGGGCGCGTTCAGCTGCAGCGTATAGCCGCTGTCGGGGCGGTGGCGCACCGTCTGTCCGTGGGCGCCGATGGCGGCGATGTCCTGGGCGGACAGGCCCGACTGGTCAAGCAGGTTGGTCACCGCTTGCGCATACAGGCGGGCCAGTTCGTTGGCGGCCAATGCAGCGCGGGCCAGTTCGTCGTGGCCGGCCAGGTTCAGCGCCAACAGCTCGGCGCGCAGGGCCGCAGGCATCGGCAGGCTGGCGCTGGCCAGCACTTGCGGCGGCTGGCCGTCCTGCAGACGGGCAATCACGCCATCCACGCCGTCGACGCTGGTGCCGGACATCAGTCCAATGAGGTGTTGGCTCTCGCCTTTGGCGGGGCTCCCCGGAGCGGCCTTTCCTGTGGCGGTGGTGGGCGCGTTTCGAGTGTTGGTCATGGATAGGTCCGCCTAAGAAAAAAGCGGCCCGGCATCGAGATGCGCGGGCCGCCTTGCGGGTGCGTCATGCGGACGGCTCTGCTTAGCGGCTGGCCACGTTGGTCAGCGCGTCGGGCAGGGTCTGCTGGAACTCGGTCAGCAGTTGGATCTGCTGCTTGTACGGGGACACGGCCTGGTTGAAGGCGCGGACTTCGGCGGGCTCCAGGGCGCGGGCGACAGGCAGGTCCACCGACAGCGGGTCGATGGGCTGGTTGTCCACGCGGAACTCGTAGTGCAAGTGCGGGCCGGTGGCCCAGCCGGTGGCGCCGACGTAGCCCAGCAACTGGCCTTGGGAGATCTTGGTGCCCTTGGTGATGCCTTCAGCGATGCGGCTCTGGTGCGCGTACAGCGTGGAGTACTTGCCGTAGTGCTTGACGATGACCACGTTGCCGTAGCCGTTCTGCCAGCCCGAGAATTCCACCGTGCCATCAGCCGTGGAGTGGATCGGCGTGCCCGAAGGCGCCGCGTAGTCCACACCCTTGTGTCCCGTCCAGGTCTTGTGGATGGGGTGCATGCGCATGCCGAAGGTGGAGCTGATGCGGCTGAACTTCAGGGCGGTGCGCAGGAACGCGCCGCGCAGGCTGGTGCCGTCGAAGTCGTAGTACGAGCCGTTCTTGTTGTCGGCGCTGAACCAGACGGCGGAGTAGGTCTTGCCGCCGTTGATGAATTCCAGCGCCAGCACGCGGCCGGCGCCGGCGTAGCGGCCGTCGTGCGAGCGCACTTCGTAGACCACGCGGAACTGGTCGCCCTGGCGCAGGTCGCGCAGGAAGTCGATCTTGGCGCTGAGGATGTCGGCCATCTGCATGGTGACCGAGTCCGGGATGCCGGCGGCGTCGGTGGCGCCGAACAGCGACGAGCGAATCGTACCCACGGCGACGCGGGTCTGGCGATCGGTGCTTTCGGTGACTTCTTCGGCCTTGTAGGTGTCGCCGGTGCGTGCCACGTGCAGCATGCGGGTGACGACCTGGCCGTCGGCCTCGTTGCCGGGGGTGTGGATGTAGCGCAGCCAGATCAGGTTGCCTTCCGCGTCGGTCGCGGCCTGCACGGAGCGGCCCGGGTACAGCTTGTAGATGCTGCGGGCGCTGGCGTCGTGAGTCAGGAAGGTTTGCAGATCCGGCGAATCCAGTTCCAGGCGCTGCAGCACGGCGGCCAGCGTGTCGCCCGCGCGGATGCGGGTTTCGCTGATGTAGGGCGCGGCGCTGGGCGTGCTGACTTCGACCTGTTCGGTGGTCAGCGGCAGGATGCTCTGGATGACGCGGGTGGGGGGGATTTCGCTGCGGTCGGGTTGCTGCACCATGCCCAAGGCGGCGGCGCCGGCAAACAAACCGATGGCGGTGACGAGGAGAGTGCGGCGGAAAAGTCCCGAGCGGTGGGGCTTGGGTTCGACGGGCGCAAACACGGCAGCAACTTTGCGCTTGATGCTGCTCGCCAGGTCGTGGAGGCCACGATTCATCGTGAAGATACCCTCTCAGGTGGCATGAGCTCGCAGGGTGCGTGACACGAACGGCCCCCGCGCGCCACGTTTTCCGGGGCAAGGGCTGGCGCGGGGCGCATCTTGTGAACAACGGGTGGTAACCGGAGCACAACTGCGTATATATGACAGTTGCGTATGATTAGGGCGGTATCCTAGCTGATTCGGCTAGAATTTTCGATAGTTTTCGTCACTTTTTACACCTTTTTATCGGCTGAAGCCGTTGCGGCCCCCCAAAAATGTCACCCTCCGAAGCCCCCATCACCCCCGAAGTCGAAGCCGATCTGCGTATTGCCAAGCGCGGATGCGATGAGTTGCTGGTCGAAGCCGAATTCGCCCGCAAGCTGGCCCGCAGCCGCGCCACCGGCGTGCCGCTGCGCATCAAGCTGGGGCTGGACCCGACGGCGCCGGACATCCACCTGGGTCACACGGTGGTGCTCAACAAGATGCGCCAGTTGCAGGACCTGGGCCACGAAGTCATCTTCCTGATCGGCGACTTCACCTCGACCATCGGCGATCCCAGCGGCCGCAACAGCACCCGCCCGCCGCTGACGCGCGAGCAGATCGAGGCCAATGCCAAGACCTACTATGCGCAGGCCAGCCTGGTGCTGGACCCGGCTCGCACCGAGATTCGTTACAACTCCGAATGGTGTGACCCGCTGGGCGCGCGCGGCATGATCCAGTTGGCCTCGCGCTATACGGTGGCCCGCATGATGGAGCGCGAGGATTTCACCAAGCGCTTCAAGGGCGGCATCCCGATCTCGGTGCATGAATTCCTGTACCCGCTGATGCAGGGTTACGACTCGGTGGCGCTGAAGTCCGATCTGGAGCTGGGGGGCACCGATCAGAAGTTCAACCTGCTGGTCGGCCGCGAGCTGCAAAAGGAGTACGGCCAGGAGCCGCAGTGCATCTTGACGATGCCGCTGCTGGTGGGGACGGACGGCGTAGAGAAGATGTCCAAGTCCAAGGGCAACTACATCGGCATTTCGGAGTCGCCCGATTCGATGTTCGGCAAGCTGATGTCGATTTCCGACACGCTGATGTGGCGCTACTTCGAGCTGCTGTCGTTCCGCTCGCTGGAAGACATCGCCGCGCTGCGCCAGGAGATCGACGGCGGCCGCAATCCGCGCGACGCCAAGGTCATGCTGGCCCAGGAAATCATCACCCGTTTCCACTCGGCCAAGGCGGCCGAGGACGCCCTGGCCGCGTTCGAGGCGCGTTTCCGCGACGGCGCGATTCCGGAGGACATGCCCGAGGTCAGCATCGGCGGCGCGCCGGTCGGCATCCTCAAGCTGCTGCGCGAGGCTGGCCTGGTGGCTTCGGGTTCCGAGGCGCAGCGCAACGTCGAGCAGGGCGGGGTGCGCGTCAATGGCGACCGGGTCGAAGACAAATCGTTGCAACTGCCTGCGGGGACTTACGTGGTCCAGGTGGGCAAGCGCAAGTTCGCGCGTGTTAAGTTGAACCCATAATCGCGAAGATTTTGATACGCTGGAGGGACGTTCAAGGCTGGGATGCCTTCGCAGCACTTCAAGGAGCACGACATGAAACTTTCGAGTTTGTCTTTTTCCGATCACGAGTCGATTCCGGAGCGTTACGCCTTCGGCAAGATCGATGCGCAATCGCACGTCGCGCTGGCAGACAACTACAACCCGCAGTTTTCCTGGGACGACGTGCCCGCGGGGACCCAGTCGTTCGCCCTGATCTGCCACGATCCGGACGTGCCGTCCAAGCCTGACGACGTCAACCAGGAAGGCCGCGAGGTTCCGGCCGACCTGCCGCGAGTGGATTTCTTCCACTGGGTGCTGGTGGATCTGTCCGCCGACATGCGCGATATCGAAGAGGGCACCTTTTCCAACGGCATCACGCCGCGTGGCAAGGGTGGCCCGCTGGCGCCGCTGGATGCCCGCCAGGGCATCAACTCGTATTCGTCCTGGTTCGCCAACGACCACGACATGAGCGGCGACTACTTCGGCTACGACGGCCCGTGCCCGCCCTGGAACGACGCGCTGGTGCACCGTTATGTGTTCACGCTGTACGCGCTGGACATCCATACGCTGAACCTGCAGGGCGCCTTCACCGGCGAAGACGCCCTGCGCGCCATGCAGAAGCACGTGCTGGCCCAGGCATCGGTGACGGGTACCTACACCCTCAATCCGAAGCTGGCGCCCAAGCAGATCGGGGCTACCTCGGCGTCCTGAGATTCTCTCCAGGAAAAAAAGGGGCCGCATTATTGCGGCCCTTTTTTCTTGGTGAATGGACGGATCCGTCCATCAGCCGGTCGCTCGTTTCAGGCGCAGCAACGCGACCCCGAAGGCGACGAACACCGACCCCACCGCGCGGTTGATCCACAGCACCGCGCGCGGTTGCTGGAACAGGCGGCGGGCGCGTCGCGCCAACAGGCCATAGGTCAGCAGCGATGGCAGCGACATGGCCATGAAGATGCCGGTCAGGATGAAAAACTGCGGCAAGAGCGGTTCGGCGGCATTCAGGAATTGCGGAAACAGCGCCGTGAAAAACAGGATGGGCTTGGGGTTGAGACCCGCCACGAAGGCGGCTTCCAGGTACAGCGCCCAGGCGCCGCGGGGCGGGCGCCCCTGGGTGTCGGGCGGCGGCGCGGCCACGCTGCTGCGGCCCAGCAGGTGGCGCAGGCCCAGGTAGATCAGGTAGGCGGCGCCGGCGATCTTGAGGAGGGCGAACAGCAGGGCGGACGATTGCAGCACCACGCCCAGGCCCAGCATGGCGGCGCCGGACAGCAGGAACAGGCCGGTGACATTGCCCAGCGAGGACGGCAACACCGCGCGCAGGCCGCCGGCGGCGCCATTGCGCATGGCCAGGATGCTGGCGGGGCCGGGGGTGACGACGCTGACGGCGGCGACCAGGGTGTAGGCGAGCAAAGTCTGGGTTTGCATGAAAGTTTCTCAAGTCGGATTGAGAGGGTTTTCCTGCCACGGACGGATCGCGGAAATTTCGCGCCCTTGGCGGGAATTTTGCCGCCATTCGGGGCATTTTGGCGACAGGGGAAGCGGCGGTACGCGGTAAACTATTCGTCATTATCCGGGTTTACCCACCCGGGCGCAGTTTTCTCCTCTCTTACCGCCTCAGGAACCCCCCGTCATGTTTGACCGCAACCTCACCCTCTCCAAGGCTGACCCGGACGTCTGGGCCGCCGTCCAGAAGGAAGACGTTCGCCAAGAGCAGCACATCGAGCTGATCGCTTCGGAGAACTACGCCAGCCCGGCCGTCATGGAAGCCCAGGGCACGCAGCTCACGAACAAGTACGCCGAAGGCTACCCGGGCAAGCGCTACTACGGCGGTTGCGAATACGTCGACGTGGTCGAGCAGCTGGCCATCGACCGCCTGAAGCAGATCTTCGGCGCCGAAGCCGCCAACGTGCAGCCCAACTCGGGTTCGCAGGCCAACCAGGGCGTGTACATGGCCGTCCTGAAGCCGGGCGACACCGTGCTGGGCATGAGCCTGGCCGAAGGCGGCCACCTGACGCACGGCGCGTCGGTCAACGCTTCGGGCAAGCTGTACAACTTCATCTCGTACGGCCTGGACGAAAACGAGGTCCTGAACTACGCGCAGGTCGAGCAACTGGCCCGCGAGCACAAGCCCAAGCTGATCGTGGCCGGCGCCTCCGCCTACGCCCTGCACATCGATTTCGAGCGCATGAGCCGCATCGCGCGCGAAAACGGCGCGCTGTTCATGGTCGACATCGCCCACTACGCGGGTCTGGTCGCCGGTGGCGCCTACCCGAACCCGGTGCCGCATGCTGACTTCGTTACCTCGACCACGCACAAGTCGCTGCGCGGCCCGCGCGGCGGCGTCATCATGATGAAGGCCGAATTCGAAAAGATCATCAATTCGGCGATCTTCCCCGGCATCCAAGGTGGTCCGTTGATGCACGTCATCGCCGGCAAGGCCGTGGCCTTCAAGGAAGCGCTGGAACCCGAATTCAAGACCTACGCGCAACAAGTGGTCAAGAACGCCAAGGTGCTGGCCGACACGCTGGTCAAGCGCGGCCTGCGCATCGTCTCGGGCCGCACCGAAAGCCACGTCATGCTGGTGGACCTGCGCTCCAAGGGCATCACGGGCAAGGAAGCGGAAGCCGTGCTGGGCCAGGCCCACATCACGGTCAACAAGAACGCCATCCCGAACGATCCGGAAAAGCCCTTCGTGACCAGCGGCATCCGCCTGGGCACGCCGGCCATGACCACCCGCGGCTTCACCGAAGCCGAGGCCGAGCTGACCGCCAACCTGATCGCCGACGTGCTGGACAACCCGCGTGACGAAGCCAACATCGCCGCCGTGCGCGCCAAGGTCAATGAGCTGACCTCGCGCCTGCCGGTGTACGGCAAGAAGTGATGCGGCGGCGGATCTTTCCCGCCGGCACATGACGAGGACGGCTCCGCAAGGGGCCGTCCTTTTGTTTTCGGGCCAATGGCGCTTGCGCGCCGGCGGTCATCGTGGCAAAAATAATAGGGACGAATTTGTCATAGTCGCCACGGATCGACTGTCGCCTCGTTACAATGTGGGCGAATTATTGCTTTCCGTGTTTTCAGGGATCACACATGCGGTGTCCATTTTGCGGCAACTCCGAAACGCAGGTCGTCGACAGCCGTGTCTCGGAAGAGGGCGACGCCATCCGTCGCCGGCGCCGCTGCCAGTCCTGTGACAAGCGCTTCACCACCTACGAGCGGGTGGAGCTGGCGATGCCGTCCGTGGTCAAGCGCAACGGCAGCCGCAGCGACTACGATCCCGCCAAGCTGCGCGCGAGCCTGAGCCTGGCGTTGCGCAAGCGGCCGGTCAGCACCGAAGACGTCGACGCGGCCGTCGCCCGCATTGAAGAGCAATTGCTGGCCAGCGGCCTGCGCGAAGTGCCTACCGAACATATCGGCGAACTGGTCATGAACGAGCTGCGCAAGCTCGACAAGGTGGCTTACGTGCGCTTTGCATCCGTCTACAAGAGCTTCGAGGACATCGGCGAATTCGTCGAGGCCATTCGCGAAATGCAGGGGCCGCTCTTGCCAGGCAAGCTGCGCAAGGAATAACGCGGCCGCGCCGGCCGATAGCGCCCCGCGCGGCGCGACGTCGCGGCTGCCCGTTGCCTTGGCTGCCTACAGCGGCTCTGCCCGCGCCATGCTGGGCGTTTGTGCCTGAAACCGGCGCCACACACGGCGCAGGTGCTGCGCCGAACCAAAACCTGATTTCTCCGCCACCCGCTCCAGGTTCAGCCGGGTTTCGCGCAGCATGTCGCGTGCCAGCGCCACGCGTATCTGATACAGGTAGTCCATCGGCGTGCAGCCGGCGTGTTCGCGGAACAGCCGCGTCAGGTGGCGCGGGCTGGTGTGGGCCTGCTCGGCCAGCGACTGCGCCGACCAGGTCGCGGCCGGATCGCGTATGACTGCGTCCTGCACCCGGTGCACGCCGGGATGCATGTGGTTGCGGTGTTCCAGCCAGGGCGACAGCGCGGAATCTGTGCCGGCGCGGCGCTGGTAGACCACCATGTCGCGCGCCACGTCGCTGGCCACGCGCGGCCCGCAGTGACGCGACACCATGTGCAGGGCCAGGTCGATGCCCGCGGTGATGCCGGCGCTACTGACCAGGTTGCCGTCTTCCACGAAGATGCGGTTGTCGTGCAGCCGCGCCGTGGGGTCCATGGCGGCGAGCTGTTCCAGGCAGCTGTGGTGGGTGGTGCATTCGCGCTGGCGCGTCAGGCCGGCCGCGGCCGCGAACAGGGCGCCGGCGCAGACGGTCATCAGCGTGAAGCCGTCGGCCGGATGGCGCACGGCCAGCCATTCGATGATGCGGCGAGCCTCGGGCTCATCCAGGCGGGTGGGCTTGCCCACCACGCCCGACACGATCACCAGGGCCTCAGGCGGAAGTTTGTCGGGCAGCGGCTGGATGCGCGCCAGGTGCAGGCCGGGGATGCCGCTTTCGATTTCCGTGGACGGGCCGCAGAAGTGCTGCGTAAACGCGTCGGGGCAGAGCTTGTTGGCCACGCGGAAGGCCTCCGCCGGGCCCGCCACGTCCAGCAGCACGATTCCCCTGGGCAACACGAAGTGCACGGGAATCATCGCGGTCCCCTTACTGCGCGAAAGCGTCGGCGGCGCGCGCGATGCGGGCGAAGCGACCCTGCAGCACGAGTTCGGTGCTGTCGCGGATTTCGGCCGGCGTGTAGTGCTTGCCGGACGGGCTTTGCATGGCGAAGGTCAGCGTGGCGTCGGTGGGGAACACCACCTTGTAGCCCGCGTCGCTGGCGTGCCGGGTGGTGGTTTCGCAGCATTGTTCGGTGCGGATGCCACTGACGATCACGCCTTCGATGCCGTGTGCCGCCAACCAGTCCTGCAAGGTGGAGCCGTCGGCGGCCTTGGCGTACAGGGAGGAATGGACCGTCTTGTGGAACACCGCGTCGGGCGAAATCCGCACCTCGGACAAGGTCTTGACGTGGCCGGAGGCCAGCGAAAACGGGTTGGCCGGGTCGTTGGCGGCGCTGATATGGAACACCTGCAGTACCGGGATGTCACGGGCGACGGCCTCATCGATCAGGCCCTGGATCTGCGCGACGAACGCCGGGTATTCGGTTTCGTCCCAAAACGGACGTTGCCGGAAGGAATCCTGGACGTCGATGACTATCAGTGCTTGTTTCATGGTTCCGGGCTCCGTGCCGTGGAATTTCGGGGGGTATGAGGCGTATTGTCACCCTGGCCTGGGTACGCGGCGAGGCCGGCTCCAGACCAGCATCGGCCCAAAACGGACATTGCTTTCCGGCTCCTGCGACGATCATAGCGCGGCGTCGGGGCATGGAGGGCACCGTGCCCGCCGTTCGGGGCGGACATACAATCCCAGGCATGATGCTTACCCCCGACTCCGACGACCTTACCTGGATGCGGCGCGCGCTGGCCTTGGCGCACGCCGTCATGTACACCACTTCGCCCAATCCCCGGGTGGGCTGCGTGATCGTGCGCGATGGCCGCGTACTGGGTGAAGGCGCCACGCAGCCGCCGGGCGGCCCGCATGCCGAAGTCTGCGCGTTGCGCGATGCCCAGGCGCGGGGCGAATCGGTGGCCGGCGCCACGGTATACGTGACGCTGGAGCCGTGCAGCCACTTCGGCCGCACGCCGCCCTGCGTGGACGCGCTGCTGGCGGCCGCGCCCGCGCGGGTGGTGGTGGCGCTGGGCGACCCCAATCCGCTGGTCAATGGCCGTGGCCTGGCGCGTCTGCGCGAGGCCGGCATCGCCGTGACCACCGGCGTGTGCCGCGAAGAGGCGCTGGCCATCAACGCGGGCTTCATGTCGCGCATGAGCCGTGGGCTGCCCTGGGTATGGCTCAAGATGGCCGCGTCGCTGGATGGCCGCAGCGCGCTGCATAACGGCGTGTCGCAGTGGATCACCGGCCCCGAGGCGCGCGCCGACGGCCACCGCTGGCGGGCCCGCAGTTGCGTGGTGCTGACCGGCATCGGCACCGTCCTGAAAGACGATCCGCAGCTGACCGTGCGCAGCGTGGAAACGCCGCGTCAACCGCGCCGCGCAGTGGTCGACGGCCGCTTTGAAATACCCGAAGACGCGCGCCTGATCGACGGCGGCGAGGTCATTGTTTTCACCGCCCGTGCCGACGCCGCCAAACAGGCGCGGCTGGAGGCCAGGAACGTGCGGGTGGTGCCGCTGCCTGCGCAGGAGCCGGATCGGGTGGACCTGCCGGCGATGATGCGCTGGTTCGCCGCCCAGCAGTTCAACGAGATCCATGTCGAAGCCGGCGCGGGCCTGAGCGGCGCGCTGGTGACCGCGGGCTGCATCGACGAGCTGCTGATCTATCAGGCGCCGATGCTGTTGGGCGACGCCGCCGGCCTGGTGAAACTGCCGCGCCTGGAGCGGCTGGATACCGCTCCGCGCTACGAATTCATCGAGGCCGAGCGGGTGGGCGCCGACCTGCGCGTGCGCGCGCGGGTGGCCGAGCACTGGCGCGGGCTGATGCGCCGGGTTGAGTTGCCGGCGCTGTCCTAGGGGGCATCGGCATTCAAGGGAGGCTCCTTTGAATGCCGCGCACGCCTTAGCGAATCTTGCCTTTGCCGGCAGCAACTGGCGCCGCCGCGCGCCAGGCCCAGACGCTCGCCGCGACCGCCGCCAGCGCCAACAGGCCGCCGGCCAGCAGCAGCCCCGGATGTTGGTGGCGCACGCGTTCCCATGCCTTCCAGGCCTGGATATAGTGAAAGCGCGAGGCCGACTGGAAGTCCGGTTCGGGGCATTCGCGGCCGAAGGTACCGCTGAAGGGCACCTGGGCGCCCTGATCCACATAGCGCAGATAGATGGCGGTGGCCCGTTCGGGCGTGTCGTCGATGATGTAGCGCGCGCCACGGCAGAGCACCGCCGCGAAGGCCTGTGAGCGCGTGGGAAGCTGGTCGGCGGCCTTCAACGCATAGTCGGCGGCGATCTGGCGGTAGTGGTAGCGCACGTCGGGCTTGGCTTCGCTGGCGGCGTAACGCACCCGCTCTTCCTGCGTCACGAAGGGGCCAGGCAGGGCGGATTCCGCCCGTTGCTGCGGCGTGTCCTGTGGCTGGCCGGCGTCCTCGCGGGCCTCGCGCCACCATGGATTGGCGTCGCGGCCGGCGCCGCCCGAATAGCTGCCGTCATACACGGCATAGTCCGGACCCTGTTCATACCCCATCAGGCGCATGCCGTCCCGACGCGCCAAGGTGGCGGCCGTGTACCAGGCTTGGGCGCGCGTGGTGCGGCCCCACGCGTTGCCAGCGGCTTGCAGTGCATCGCCGTACTCGGCCGCGCGCTGGCGCACGTTCGATTCCAGGACCTTCCAGTCGCCGCTGCTGTAGTCCAGGGCCGCGAAGCGTGGGTCGCCATCGGCGGGGAAATAGGGCAGCGCCTCGTCCACTCGACCTTCCCGCACCATGCGCCGCGCCAGCAACTGGCGCAGCCGGTCGTGCACGGGCGGCTGGTGCTTCATGCTCCATTCGTAGAATTGGTCGGTGGTGTAGCGATTGAAGCCGGGCGGACGCGAGGGCGGCGGCGAGACAGGCGCCTGCCGGTCGACATAGGCTTTCAGTTCGTCGGTGGTCAGCACGCGTTCGGCCACGTAGGCCGCGTCATTCCAGTAGGGCGACACCGGCCAGCCTTCGTCGGGTTGGTTGGGGCCGTCCTGCGCGGCGGCGGCTCGATACAACTGGTCCAGCGCCTCGACGTACTGACCGCGCGACAGCGACAGCACGCCTTGTTCGGCCTTCAGCAGTGCGCCTGCCTCGGGCTCGATGCTTCCGTCGGCGCGCGGAAAGGCCGCCACCGCCCGTGCGTAGGCCTGGGCGGCGCGTTCGTTGTCGCCTTGCCGGATGGCCAGTTTGGCGCGTACCCACCAGGCCAATGCCGTGTCGAGCCGCTCGGCCAAGCCTTGCGCCAAGTCGTAGCGGCCGACCCGATAGGCCAGCGCGGCGACCCGGTCGGCGCCGGTGACGCGCTGCGGATCCTGAGTTTGCAGCGCCGCCACCAGCGATTGCAGCGCGGGGTTGGGCGTGAGGTCGGGCCTGCCCGTGGCGGCATCGGCAAGGCCCAGGCGGCCGGTGGCCTCGAAGGTGGCCCAGACGTCGTTGGCGCTATCGGGGTTGCCGTCGACGATGTCGCCGACGCGAGCCAGCCCGTAGGCCACCAGCAAACGCTGGCCGATCGGGTCTTCGATCAGCCGCGCCGCCCGAGCGGGCGCGCTCAGCGCCCATTCAGCGAGCAGGCGCAGCGATTCGCGTCCGCTGATCGAACGGCGGGCGGCCTGGTCGGCGTACAGGTGCAGGGCCTGCCGCAGATCGGCGGCCGCGATGGCATCCATGCACGCGGTGGCGTTGATCAAATCGTCGTAGGAGCAGGGGCCTTGGGCGCCCGTCAGGTACAAGCGGGCCTGCTGGCCGTAGCTGGCCACCGCCAAGCCCAGCGGATCGGCGTCGCCGCGTCGCGCCAGCTCGCGCACGCGGGCATAGGCCGCGGCATCTCGCGTGCGCCAGGCGTCGGCATCATGGCTGTCGTCATGGGAGTGTTCGTCGGGGGCGCTGTAGGCGGCTTCGGTGTCCCCCATTTCCGCCAGCAGGTAGGCGGCCCAGACGCTGCGCGTGGCGGCCTGATCCGCCGGCAACACCAATATAGAGAGCAGGCGTTTGCGCGCGCGTTCCCAGCGCGCCTCAAGTTGCGCTTGCGGGGCCGTCCGGTAGTCCACCGCGGCCGCGACATACAGGCGCACCGCCTCGGGCAGGCCATTGCCTGCGGCATAGGCCTGGTCGCCATCGGCCTGGGTCCGCATGGCGCGGATCTGGTCGCGTTGCGCCGGGCTGAGCGCCGGATCGAAATCTTCCGGCATGGCGTCGGATCGGTAGCTGCCGTCCGGCAACAGCGACGATTCGCTGGCGCGCAGCGTGTCCGTGGCGGGCGTCAGGCGCGCCGCTTCATAGGCAAAGGAGTTGGTGGGCGTGCCTTGCAGCGTGCCGGCGCGGTCGTCCAGCAACTGCGGCGGGAAGTCCGGGCCGCAGGCGATGACGATGCCGGCGCCGGCGGCGCAGGCCAGCAGCAGGGCGGCGGCAAGCGATTTACGGTTGTACATGGAGGCTCGGGGTTGCGGAGTCACAGCGTATCCATCCAATGGCGCGTTCGATGCCGGCGCGGAGCAGGCCATCCTGCGCGCGGCGAAGATACATGCCTTGACGGTCGTATTCAAGGGTGTAGCCGTTGATGCCGTCGGCCGCGCGGCAGGCGCCGTCCAGCCGGATGGCGAAGGGCAATGGCGCATCGCTGTTGCCGCGATTGGCCAGCAGCACGTTGCGCGCGCCGCTGGCGCCGGCCGCTTGGGCCGTAACGGTCACGTCCGTGTTCAGCGGCTGGCGCGCCAGCACGGCGTGCCAGGTAGGCAGGCTCCAGGCGCGCGTGTCGGCTTGCGTGGGCAAGCGGAACCAGACGATGCCCGCCAAGCCGCGCGGACGTTCGCGGTCCAGCGTGGCGACAAACGCCGCCATGTCGGCAGGCGCGACCAGCAGTTCGGCGGAGCGGCCGCCGGGCATCAAGGCCGGCCGCTCGCTTTCCACGGCGGCGATCTGGCCACTGTCGTCCCAGGCGACGCGGCTGCCATAAGTGGGCAACGCCACGCGCCAGGGCCGGCTGGTGTGGCGCGCGTAGGCGTTGAGCCAGGCGTGCGCGCGTTTGGCGTCGAACAGGCCCAGCGACGGACTTTGCACGGCATGGACTTGCAGCACGGTTTCGTCCGGTACCGCCAGCAGCGCGGGCAGCGCCGGGCTGTCCAACCAAGTGGGCAGCGCGGTGATGGACAGCGACACGCCGGGTTCCAGGCGCGATTTCAAGGCCGCCAGCAAGCGGGTGTACGCGGGCAGCCGAGAGGTGGCGCAGTCGTAATCGATTTCAAGGCCGGCCAGTGTGATGCCGGCATCGCGCCAGGCGGTGAGCGTGGCGGTGGCGCGGGCAATGATCTGGTCCGGCGGCAGGTCGCCCACGCGGCCATCCAGCCGCAGTACCAGCACGACCGGACGTTGGGATGCGGCCAGCGCCGCCAGGTCGGGCGCGGCGTCGAACCAGACGCCGTCGGCACGCATTTCGGCCGCCAGCACGCGCCATGAACGCACGGCGTCGGCGCCTTCGGCCAGCGCGCCGGTCACGGCCGGCGTCCAGCGGCGTTGCCAGACATAGGCATCGTTGGGCAAAACGTTGTTCGAGGAGGGCGCCGCGGCTTGTTCACAGCCCGCCATCAGAAGCAGGCCGCAAAGCGCCGCAAAACGCGGCCAACGCAATAGCGGTCTGGCGATGCGAAGCGCATGCATGGCGGGTCGCTGACGGGGCGGCATGATGCGGCGAATGGGGGCGAAAAAAGGATGCGGCGCGCGGGTTTGAAGATGCGTGATTCTATCCTTGATGCCGCAAGGGGTATTAGCACTCTGCGCGCGCGGCTGCCAATATTTTTGTCGATAGTCGCAGGCCATCGCCCGCATAGCGTTTACCGGCGCGGCTTGCGGCCTGATCGCAGCAAGTTTGAGAGCGATTTGCACACGCGGTCATCGGTGCGGGCATCACACTTGCGGACATGATTTTTTGCGCATCCGCGCAAATGAATTGCCACAAAACCGTCAAATCGGCTTAAGCTGAGATCATGACTTGGCGCTACGCGCATATGGCTTGCTCCACACCACGCAACGCGCCCTCGTCACCACGGATTCCAGTGTTGCGTACCGGCGCATTCAACAACCGGACCAACACGTCGCTGAACAAGGTCGCACAACGCGCTGTTCAGACCGTTCGCTGCCATCGCATAGCGAACGCACCGGGCTTACGTCCGGATCATAAGAATCCACCGGGATATCGCTCATCCCTTCAAATCATTGCTGACCATTTCATGCGCGGTCGCCTCATGCGTCCGTTCTACAGCGATATGCTGAAGGCGTACGAGTGAACTTATTCACGTTAGTTGCAATCCCTGACGGAACTTGTTTCCGGCGGGTGCAGCCTAAACGGAAAGGGCCCGATCGTGCTCTTGGTTGATGTGTGGCGAAAGCAACATACGACCGTGCCGAAATTGCTTATAGCGCGTTGACCCTAGTCACGCTGAAGCACTGAGGCACACAATGGGGACACGTAGGGACGTCATGGCTTTTTCGCGTGTTGTAGGAGGTTTCCGTGCAAAACATCGTCGAAGGCTTCAAGTCGCAGTATGCAAGAGAGCAGGAGTCGGAACTTTCCCTCGAGGAATATCTGAACCTCGCCAAGCGTGACCCGATGGCATATGCCAGCCCCGCTGAGCGCATGCTGGCGGCGATTGGCGAACCTGAAATCGTGGATACGCGCAACGACCCACGTCTTTCCCGTTTGTTTTCCAACCGGACCATCCGGCGCTATCCAGCGTTTCAGGAGTTCTACGGCATGGAGGACGTCATCGGGCAGATCGTGGCGTTCTTCAAGCACGCCGCGCAGGGACTGGAAGAGCGCAAGCAAATCCTCTATCTGCTCGGGCCGGTGGGCGGCGGCAAGTCGTCCATCGCCGAACGCCTGAAGGTGCTGATGGAAGTCCACCCCATCTACGCGCTCAAGGGCTCGCCGGTGAACGAGTCGCCGCTCGGCCTGTTCCATCCGGAACGCTTCGGCGACACGCTCGAAAAGGAATACGGCATTCCGCGCCGCTATCTCACGGGCATCATGTCGCCGTGGGCGGTCAAGCGCCTGAAGGAGTTCGACGGCGACATCTCGCAATTCCGCGTGGTGCGCCTGAACCCGTCGGTGCTGCGCCAGGTGGCGATCGCCAAGACCGAGCCGGGTGACGAGAACAACCAGGACATCTCGTCGCTGGTCGGCAAGGTCGACATCCGCAAGCTCGACCGCCATTCGCAGGACGACCCGGACGCCTACAGCTATTCCGGCGGCTTGTGCCTGGCCAACCAGGGCCTGCTCGAGTTCGTGGAAATGTTCAAGGCGCCGATCAAGATGCTGCATCCGCTCTTGACGGCGACGCAGGAAGGCAACTTCAAGGGCACCGAGGGTTTCTCGGCGATCCCGTTCAACGGTTGCATCCTGGCGCACTCGAACGAGTCGGAATGGCAGACCTTCCGCAACAACAAGCACAACGAGGCGTTCCTCGACCGTATCTATATCGTCAAGGTGCCTTACTGCCTGCAGGTGTCGGAAGAAGTCCGCATCTACGAGAAGCTGCTGCATCACAGCTCGCTGTCGACGGCGCCGTGCGCGCCGGGAACGCTGGACATGATGGCGCAGTTCTCGGTGCTGACCCGCCTGAAGGAACCCGAGAATTCCAGCATCTATTCGAAGCTGCGCGTCTACGACGGCGAAAGCCTGAAGGATGTCGACCCCAAGGCCAAGGCCTTGCAGGAGTACAAGGACTACGCCGGCACCGACGAAGGCATGAACGGGGTCTCCACGCGCTTCGCGTACAAGATCCTGTCCAGCGTCTTCAACTACGACCAGACCGAAGTGGCGGCCAACCCCGTGCACCTGATGTACGTGCTGGAGCAGCGCATCGGCCGCGAGGACTATCCGGAAGAAATCCGCCGGCGCTACCTGGAGTTCATCAAGGGCTTCCTGGCGCCGCGCTACGCCGAGTTCATCGGCAAGGAGATCCAGACCGCCTACCTCGAGTCGTACTCCGAGTACGGCCAGAACATCTTCGACCGCTACGTCACGTTTGCCGATTGCTGGATCCAGGACGAGGAATTCCGCGACCCGGAAACCGGCGAAAGCTTCGACCGCAGCGCGCTCAACGATGAACTGGAAAAGATCGAGAAGCCGGCCGGCATCGCGAATCCGAAGGACTTCCGCAACGAGATCGTGAACTTCGTGCTGCGGGCGCGCGCCAACAACAACGGCCGCAACCCGACCTGGACCAGCTATGAAAAGCTGCGCGAAGTGATCGAGAAGAAGATGTTCTCGAACACGGAAGACCTGCTGCCGGTGATCTCGTTCAACGCCAAGGCGTCGGCCGAGGACAAGACCAAGCACCAGAGCTTCGTCGACCGGATGGTGGAGAAGGGCTACACGGAAAAGCAGGTCAGGCTGCTGTGCGAGTGGTATCTCCGTGTGAGGAAGTCTTCCTGAGCGAGGTGAATCATGAATTCACTGATCGATCGCCGTCTTAACGGGCGCAACAAGAGCGCCGTTAACCGGGAGCGCTTTCTGCGGCGTTACAAGGACCAGATCCGCAAGGCGGTCCACGGGATGATCCGCGACCGCTCGATCCAGGACATGGATCAGGGCGGCGAGATCAACCTGCCCGCCCGCGATATTTCCGAGCCGACGTTCCGGCACGGCGCGGGCGGCGACCGGGAAATGGTGCATCCGGGCAACCGCGAGTTCGCCAAGGGCGATACGTTCGACCGGCCCCAGGGAGGAGAAGGCCAGGGCGGTTCCGAGCCCGGCGAAGGCGAGTCGGTCGATCAGTTCACCTTCAGCCTGTCGCGGGCGGAATTCCTCAACCTGTTCTTCGAAGACCTGGAACTGCCTCACCTGGCCCGCAACACGCTGGGCGAGGTCAGCCAGAAGAAATGGCAACGCGCCGGCTACACCACCACCGGCTCGCCCAGCATGCTCAGCATCAGCCGCACGCTGAAGTCGTCGCTGGCGCGGCGGGTGGCGTTGAGCGTGAAGGCGCGGGCCGACCTCGAGGACGCGGAGGAGCGCCTGGCCAAGGCCAAGGCGGCGGGCGCGCCCGCGGACCAGATCAAGGCCCTGGAACAGGATGTCGAGGACTGCCGCGAGCGCCTGGCCCGCGTGCCGTTCCTGGACGACCTGGACCTGCGCTACCGCAATCGCGTGTCGGTATCGATCCCGATGGCGCGCGCGGTCATGTTCTGCCTGATGGACGTGTCCGGCTCGATGGACGAGGGCAAGAAGGACCTGGCCAAGCGCTTTTTCACGCTGCTGTATCTGTTCCTGTCGCGCAAGTACGAGCACGTGGACCTGGTCTTCATCCGCCACACCGACAACGCCGAGGAAGTGGACGAGCAGACGTTTTTCTACGATCCCAAGAGCGGCGGCACCATCGTGCTGTCGGCGCTGGAACTGATGCGCGAGATCGTCGAGAAGCGCTATCCGCCCACCGCCTGGAATGTGTACGCGGCGCAGGCCAGCGACGGCGACTCGTTCGGCGCCGACGCCGGCAAGAGCGCGCGCTTCCTGGCCGAGCACCTGTTGCCAGCCACGCGCTACTTTGCCTATATCGAGGTTCCCGACTCGCAGGAGGCGCGCAAGAGCAGCCTGTGGGCGGAGTATGAACAGAAGCTGGAGCCGCATTTCGTGATGCGGCGGATTTGCGAGCGCGGGGAGATCTATCCCGTGTTCCATGACCTGTTCAAGAAGGAAACCGCATGAATGCCATCCTGGGCGCACTGGTGGAGCCGGAATCGGCCGACAGCCCCCGGCCGTTGTCGCAAGGTTCCGAATGGACGTTCGAACTGATCCAGTCCTATGACGAAGCGATCTCGCGGGTCGCGCGCGAGTACGGGCTGGACACCTATCCGAACCAGATCGAGGTGATCACCTCGGAGCAGATGCTGGACGCGTATGCGTCGGCGGGCCTGCCCATCGGTTATCCGCACTGGTCGTACGGCAAGGAGTTCATCCGCAACGAGCAGTTCTACCGGCGCGGCATGCAGGGCCTGGCCTACGAGATCGTGATCAATTCCAACCCCTGCATCGCGTATCTCATGGAAGAGAACTCCATGACGATGCAGGCGCTGGTGATCGCGCACGCCTGCTATGGCCACAACTCCTTCTTCAAGGGCAACTACCTGTTCCGCCAGTGGACCGACGCCGACGGCGTGCTGGACTACCTGGTGTTCGCCCGCAAGTATGTGATGGACTGCGAGGACCGCTACGGCATCGACGCCGTGGAAGCGCTGCTGGATTCCTGCCACGCGCTGTCGCACCATGGGGTCGACCGCTACAAGCGGCCCACGCCGATCTCGTACAAGGAAGAGGCCGCCCGCCAGGCCGAACGGCAAGAGCACGCCCGCCTGCAATACAACGACCTGTGGCGCACGCTGCCACGGCTGGAAGCCGACAAGGACGCGCGCGCCGCGGCGGTCGTGTTTCCGCCCGAACCCGAGGAAAACCTGCTGTACTTCATCGAGAAGTACTCGCCCAAGCTGGCGCCCTGGCAGAAGGAACTGGTGCGCATCGTGCGCAAGGTGGCACAGTACTTCTATCCGCAGACGCAGACCAAGGTCATGAACGAAGGGTGGGCCACGTTCTGGCACTACACCATCCTGAACCGCCTGCACGAAAAAGGGCTGGTCAACGACGGCTTCATGATGGAGTTCCTGCAAAGCCACACCAACGTCGTCAGCCAACGCGGCTTTGACGAGCGCGGCTACGGCGGCATCAACCCATACGCGCTGGGCTTTGCGATGATGTCGGACATCCGCCGCATCTGCGAAAAACCCACGCCCGAAGACCGCCGCTGGTTCCCGGACATCGCGGGGGGCGATTGGTTGAAGACGCTGGACTTTGCCATGCGCAACTTCAAGGACGAGTCCTTTATTTCGCAATACCTGTCGCCGCGCCTGATCCGCGAATTCCGCTTCTTTGCCATCTCGGACCACCAGGCCAACCCGAAGTTGGAGGTCGCCGCCATCCATGACGATGACGGTTACCGCGACATCCGCCGCCTGCTGGCTGCGCAGCACAACCGCGACAACCAGGTGCCCGACATCCAGGTCACGCGCTTTAACCGCGACACCGACCGCTCGCTGGTGCTGCGGCACCTGAAGAGCCGCAGCCGGCCGCTGGCGGCCGAGGACGCGGAGCAGGTCATGAAGCATCTGGCGCGGCTGTGGGGCTTCCGGGTGCGGCTGGAAGAAACCGAGCCGGACGGCACGGTCAGTTCCTACCGAGAACAGGACCCGCCGGCGGCGTAAGGGGCAAGACCGGACCCAGGCCACCGCGTGGGGGCGTCGCTTGGGCGAGGGTGAAGGGGACGCGATCGCGTCCCCTTTTCTTTTTGCCGACCGCCGCTGCAGACTTTTTGCCAATCTGCTAGAATCCGCGATTCGCATTTTTAGTAATGCGTACCAGATCAGGACAGGTGGCCGAGCGGTTGAAGGCGCACGCCTGGAAAGCGTGTATACGTCAAAAGCGTATCGGGGGTTCGAATCCCCCTCTGTCCGCCAAGAATTTCCGGCATTGCCCCAGGTAATGCCCAAGAAAGCAGTCGAAAACCCGCAAGCCTTGATGGCCTTGCGGGTTTTTTTTCGTCTGGCCCCGCTGTCAGTCGCCCCGTGCGTCAACCCGATTGATATTTCGATCGGTTGCAACACAGTGACCCGTATTTCTGCCGGTTGCAACGGCGCCCGGCCCACGAAGGCCGCTCCTACACTCCGCCTGAATTCTCCAGTCTTGATAGGCGGGACTCGTCATGTTCGAGTGGTTTCAACGCAAATTTTTCGCATGGTCTCCGGAGCACAAGCGCGTAGTCGCGAGTTTTCCGGGGCGCCAGGCGCCGGCGCCGGGTTCGGCCCGCGCCCTTGCCACGGGAATGACCGTGGCATTTTTCACCCAGGACAGCATCTACGAGGCGGAAAAGAACCGCCTGGTGCGATCGGCCGAAAGGCTGGGGCTGCCGGTCGATGCCCAGGCCATCGATTCCACGGGGTCGTGGGTGCGCAATGCATCCATGAAACCCGGGGTATTGGTCGCCATGCGCAAAAAGCACGTCGGGCCGATGCTCTATGTGGATGTAGACGCGGTGTTTCACCGGGACCCCTGGCCGGCCCTGGCGGGGATGGATTGCGATATCGGCGCGTATTTCGAGCCTGACGGGCATCTCCTGAGCGGCACGCTGTTCATCAACCATACGCCAGCGGCTTCCGAACTGCTGCAGGCTTGGGCCGATGCTTGCGCGGCGTCGCCGGACGAATGGGATCAGTTGGTGCTGGAGCGAATCCTGGCCGATGACGCCGCCTCTGGCGCGCCACGATTCCGGCTGGGTATCCTGCCCGTGTCTTATTGCTGGATTTTCGATAAGACGGACAACGCGCTGGGCGAGCAGGTGTATATCGAGCACCTGCAAGCCAGCCGCGAGGTCAAGCAGAAGAAGCGCGCGTTCGGCCGGGTGGGGCGTGCGGTCAGACGCCGGCGCGATCGGGTGCGGGCGATCGAGAAGATTCTGTTCGGGCGAGTGTTGGCGGGGTAAGACGCCCGGGCAGCGTCGGCAGGCCCTACCGTATCCAGGGCTTTTTCGTCCTGGTTTTCCGGTTTGATCTACGCTTGAGGCCTGTTCCCGGAGATTCTCATGTCCAAAGTCACTATCGATTTCGTGTCCGACGTTGCCTGCCCCTGGTGTGCGGTAGGCCTGGGCGGCTTGCTGACCGCGATGGAACGCGTCAAAGGCGAAGCCGACGTCGAGCTGCATTTTCGGCCGTTCGAGCTGAATCCGGACATGCCCAAGGGCGGGCAGAACACCATCGAACGCCTGATGGCCAAGTACGGCTACGACCGCGAGCAGGTGCAGGCCAACCGCAAGGTGATCAGCGAGCGCGCCGCTGCCGTCGGCATGCGGATGCGCATGGGCGAGGACAATCGCTCGTTCAATACCTTTGACGCGCATCGCCTGCTGCACTGGGCAGGCCTGCAAGGCCAGGCGAGCCAGACGGCGCTGAAGAAGCGTTTGCTGGAGACCTACCATTACGACAATCAGGACACCGCCGATGCTGACGTGCTGGCGCGCGCGGCGGCGGATGCGGGCTTGGATGAAGCCGAGGCGCGCGAGGTGCTGGCCTCGGGCCGCTATGCCGACGAGGTGCGCACCGAAGAGGCAGAATGGCGCGACCGCGGGATCACGTCGGTGCCATCGGTGATCTTGAATGGCAAATACCTGGTGTCGGGCGGGCAGCCGGCGGACGTGTTCGAGCAGGCGCTGCGGCAAGTGGCGCAGGAAGGCTAGGACATCGTCATTCAAGCCGCGGGGCGTGTCGTGAATCATTGATCGATCGCTGCGCCTGGCGGGGTTCCGTTGTCGACACAGAAAAATGGGCTGCTCATGGCAGCCCATTTTTTTTACCCCTTCACGATCGGCCCGACATCCAGCACGTACATCTGGCGTTCGCCTTCGTGCACGGAGTCGATGCAGACCTGCGTGCCGTCACGGCTCCAGCGCGGGTGCAGGTCGCAGCGGTTTTCCTTGGACAGCGTGGGGTCGGCATAGAAGCTGCCCAGGTCGTGGCGACGGCCCGTGTGCATGTCGTACAGGAACAGAATGCGTTCGTGCGTGACGGGGTCGGGATAGGTGTCGCTGAGCAGCCAACGGGTGTCCACGGGTGAGAAAGTCATGTGGCCGTTCTCGGTCAGCACGCCGTCGCCCACGACCTGCACCGCGCCGTCCGCGGCGTCTTCATACAGGTGGTAGTGGATGCTGCCGTCGTGCGGGCCCCAGACGATGATCGAATGGTCGTCGCGCCAGAGCGGGTGCGAGATCTGGTATTCGGATTTCTCGTAGTCGAAGGTGCCGACGGCGTTCGGGTCGAAGTCGGCGGCCAACTGCGGCAACGGGTGGTCGGAGCATTCCAGCAGGCGCATGTCGCTGCCGTCCGGGTTCATGGTGATGAGCCGGTGCAGGAAGCACGTTTCGTCTTTGACGCGTTCGGTCCAGCGGTGCAGGAACAGGATGCGGGTGGACGAGGGGTTGACCTCGATGTGGCTGACCCAATGGATGGCGCGTTGCATCGAGGAGCGCGGATGGAAGGCGGCCAGGTCCGCGTAGCTGACCAGCAGGCGGTGTTCGCCGCTGTCCAGGTCCATCGAATGGATGCCGTCGTCGGCCGGTGCCAGGGCGACGGGGCCGGGCGCGGGTTCGCTGTAGCCGATGGTCTGGTGCGTGATGTACAGGCGCCGGTAGTCCACGCACAGGGCGTAGCGGCTGCTCGGCGCGGCGACGTAGATGGGCAGCGGCAGATAGCGGGTTTGGCCGGTGACGACGTCGTGCACGGCTGAACGGAAACCCGGGTAGAAACCGCTGTCGTCATCGCGGCGGCAGTTGTAGATCATCTGCGGTTCGGCCTTGCCGTCCAGCCACTGAAGCTGGCAGCCCATCTGCCAGTTCCAGGCGGTGGTGGCGCCGGCCGCGTGGTAGCGGTCGCCATCGTGCAGGTCGAAGTAGCCGACCTCGGCGCGCAGCTCGGGCGTGAGCACGGCATCCTTGACCGGCGTGCGGTTGGCCAGCAGATAGCGGCCCCCGCGGTGCCAGACGGTCTTGTTGTAGTAGCCGAAGAAGTGGTGCCCCGGAGGGGCCCCCAGGCGGCGGCAGGCGATAAGAGAAGTCGTCATGCGGTTCGTCAACGTCAGAAAGAATGGGTGGGTTCAGCCTGCGCTGATGTGTTCGGTTTCGATGACCTTGTTCCAGCGGGCACGTTCGCGTTCGACGAATTCGCGCGCGTCAGCGGGGCTGTTGCCCACGGGCGTCATGCCCAGGCGCTCCAGGCCGGCGCGAAAGGTCGGGTCGGCATAGACGCGGCGCAGGTCGGCGCTGATTTTCTGGATCAGCGCGTCGGGCACGTCCTTGCTGGCGGCCAGCGTGGTCCACGAGGTGACGGTCAGGCCGGGCAGGCCAGCCTCGGCGGCGGTGGGGACGTTGGGCAGGGCCGGCGAGCGGGTGGCGCCGGTGATGGCCAGCGCTTTGAGCTTGCCGGTCTGGATATAGC
This sequence comes from Achromobacter xylosoxidans, assembly GCA_040396375.1. GTDB lineage: Bacteria > Pseudomonadota > Gammaproteobacteria > Burkholderiales > Burkholderiaceae_B > Achromobacter > Achromobacter xylosoxidans_D. Next base: position 42,939 of record JBEBOQ010000020.1, on the reverse strand, counting down.
CGATGGTGGTGGGCACGTTCTCGAATAGCAACTGGATCTGGCCGCCCAGCAGGTCATTGGTGGCGGCCGAGCTGCCGCGATAGGGGATATGCACGATCGGCGCTTGCGCGGCCATCTTGTACAGTTCGCCTACCATATGCACCGACGAGCCGACACCGGCCGAGCCGAAGTGGATGGTGTCGGGGTTGGCGCGGGCCATCGCGGTGAGTTCGGTCAGGGTGTTGGCTTCCAGCGCCGGGTTGGCCACCACGACGTGCGGCATTTCGGCGACGATGGTGATGACCTTGAGGTCGTCGGCGGGGCGGTAGTTCAGGGTTTTGTAGACGCCGTAGGTGGCGTGCAGGCCGATGGAGCCGAGCAGCAGGGTGTAGCCATCGGGCCCGGAATCGGCCACGTATTTGCCGCCGATATGGCCGCCGGCGCCGGGCCGGTTCTCGACCACGACGGACTGGCCATAGAGCTTGCCCAGGTGTTCGGCGAGCAGGCGCCCCTGGATGTCCGAACTGCCGCCGGCCGTGAACGGTACGATGATCCGTAACGGTCGGTCGGGATAATTGGCTTGGGCCTGCACGGTGAACGGCAGGGCCGCGCCGGCGAGGGTCAGGCAAAGGGCTTGCAGGACGCGGCGGCGCCAGGGACGGCATGAAAACATGGTAATTCCCCACAGCAGTTGGATTTCAAGAGGGGCGCGAGTGACCACACCCTGGGAGCCACGAGTGTAGGAGTGGCGAGGGTATTTGAAAAAATTCTTTTTTCGGCATAGGCTATGCAGGTTTGCAATACCCTGTGACGCCATGAGCCGACCGCTGAATTTCCGTCAGATCGAAGCCTTCCACGCGGTAATGCTGGCCGGTACCACCACCGGCGCGGCGCAAATGCTGCGCACGACGCAACCGTCGATCAGCCGCTTGCTGTCGCAGGCCCAGCAGGCCAGCGGCCTGAAGCTGTTCGACATGGAACGCGGCCGCCTGCGCCCCACGCGCGAGGCCAAGGACCTGTTCGATACCGTCAAACGGCATTTCGTCGGACTGGAGCGCATCGAGGATCGGGTGTCGGCCATGCGCCGCAGCGGCAGCGGTGTGCTGCGGCTGGCGTGCACGCCAGCGCTGGGCCTGGGCATGCTGCCGGGCGCGGTCGAGGAATTCGCCGAGCGCTATCCGGATGTGCACATCAATATGCAGACGGTGGGCAGCCAGTATCTGCGCGAAGGGCTGCTGCACGGCACTTACGACGTGGTGGTGACGACGGTACCGCTGGATGGCGCGCATCTGTCGCTGCAAAGCCTGCACGAGAGCGCGGCGGTTTGCGTGATGCGGCCAGACCATCCGCTGGCCACGCTGCCGTCGATCGGCATCGCCGATCTGAACGAACGCCGGTTGCTGGTGCTGAACGCGGACGATGACGTCTACCTGCAATTGCGCGGCGCGATGCTGGCGCACCAGGTGCAGCCGGTGTCCGAAATCGAGACCACGTATTCATCGACGATCTGCGCGCTGGCGGCCGCCGGCACCGGCCTGGGCATCGTCAATCCCTATATTGCAGACGTGTTTTCGCAGCAGTTGGCGATTCGTCCGTTCACGCCTAAATTGCCGGTGCGGGTTTGCATGGCCTATCCGGCCCAGACGGCGCCGTCTGTCGTGACCGAGGCGTTTGTCGATATCCTGACGCGGCGCTTTGGCACGATGCCCGAGGTGGCCTGAGACGGCTGGCCGGGAACGGCGGCGGCACTGCCGTTACTCATGCAGCGTGAGATGCATATAACAACAAGGAGACCGTTGTGATGGTGGCGGGGCAGACGCTGGGGCTTGAAATGGAGATGGCGGTCGCGCATCGGGATACCGGCGCCAGCCATCCCGTTGGGGGCTACTTCGAGGCACTGGCCGCCATCAAGGCGGCGCGCGGCGAGGCGCCGGACGTGGCGCGCATCGCAGGGCAAGTGGTGGGCGTGTCGGTCGCGGTGGGTGAAAGCGGCTTGGACAACGGCTTCAATTTGCTGGAGACCGCGTTTGCACCGGTGTCCGAGCAAGAGGGCGGCCTGAATGAATTGGCGCGCCGAGTCACGCGGGAACTGCAGGACGCCACCACGGCGTTGGCCGCCGAAGACGCGGTCGTGATGAACGCGTCCGAGCATCCGCAGTGCACACTGGACCCATCCTGGTATGCGTCCGTATACGTGCCCCGGCCGATCTACCGCGAACTGGTGGGCCACCGCGAATGGCTGCATCGCGTGGGCATCGATGCCAAGGCGCAGAACAGCCCCTGCACGTCGGTGGATGTGACGCAGGCGGCGCGCGCGTTGAATGTGGTGCTGGCGTTGACGCCGGCCAGCATCGCCATCTTTGCCAACAGCCCGCTGGAGAACGGCCGCGTCACAGGCCTGAAGGAAAACCGGCTGACGGTGTGGGACCGCATGTTCCGCCATTCGCGTTATGCCGGCGACCACTATTTGCAGCGCCTGCCCGAGCGCCCCTTCGTGGACCTGGGGGACTATTTCCGCTGGATGTTCGCGCCGGGCACGGTCAGCCGCTGCCTGCCCTTGGCGGTGGACGACGGCTACAAGTCGGCCACCGGCGTGCACCTGGCCGGAGCGCCGTCGTTGTCGGCGTTCCTGGCGTCCGACGGCTGGCCGGGACGCCGCACGGATACCGGGGAGCCGGTGACGATCACGCCGCAGGGCGGCCATTTCGAGTATTCGCAATTCGCGCATTTCCTGGATGCGCGCTGGCGCTATCGCCTGGCGGCGCATCCATCGCTGGACGAGCTGCGTGTGGCGTGGCGACGGCCGGGCGGCATTGAAGAGCTGTATGCGACGTTGGGCGCCAGCGGCTATATCGAAGGCCGTGGGCCGGGCGCGGGTTTCGCCGACGCGCAGCTGATCGATGAAGCCGGCCAGCCGTTGGCGGCGACGCTGGTGATGGCGCCGTCGGCGTTGCAATTGGGCCTGATGCGTAATCTGGGGCAAGCCGAAGACCTGTTGCGTGCGTGGGGTTGGTTGCGGCTGCGTGCGATGCGCGCCGACGCCATGCGCGATGCGCTGGACGACGCCGCCGTGCGAGCGCTGGCGGGCGAGGTGCTGGCGGTGGCCGAAGGCGGCCTGGCGCCGGATGAGCGGCATTGGCTGGCGTATGCCCGCTATGCGATCGAGGCGCGCAGTACGGGCGCAGATCGCATGCTGCGCCTGTGGCACAGCCTGGAAGGCGATCCGCGGCGGCTGGCCAAGGTGGGGCGCCAGCGCGCGGCAGTGGCGCTCTGAATCCGCGCCGCGGCACGGGTTGGCGCAGCGGTGCGATGGCGCTTCAAGGGCCTGGGCGCGGCGCGCAACGAATGCCATAATGGCGGCTCTTCCACCTCCCGCATTTCGGGTGGCCCCGCATTTCGGGTGACCGTGTCATCCTGGCGGCGCCCGGCATTGCAGAATTGTCATCGTGTCAGATCCCCATTTCGCCCGGATACTCTCCGACCTTGGACTCGCGTTGGGCATTCCCGCATTGACGCCGGCTGAAGGCGGCCTGTGTCAATTGGCGTTCGACGGCCGTCATCTGGTGCAACTGATGGCGCACGGCGCACGTGGGCAGATCCTGCTGTCGTGCGCGGTGGGTGGGAGCAAGATGGATGGGTCGCTGGCGCTGCTGGCCGCGCAGGGTAATTTCCTGCAGGCGGGCGGGGGCGTGGTGGCGTGCGCGGCGCCCGATGGGCGCATGCACCTGCAGTTGGGCGTGCCGCGCGAACAGTGCGGCGCCGATGCGCTGCTGGCCGCCATCGACGCGCTGCTGAACCAGGTCGAGTCTTGGGAAAAGCGCAGCGCGCGCGCCGAGCCCGACGTCGACGCGCTGCGGCGCAATCCCGCCTTCATGATGCGGTCGGTCTAGACCGACCGTGCTGCCCGCGTTGACGCGGGGGGCTTAGCTGGCCTTCTGAATCACGCCCTTGAGCGAATCGGCGATCTGCTTGGTGATCGTGCTCTGGATTTCGATCAGCATGGTCCATTGCTGCACTTGCTGCTGCATCTTCAGCATGTCCGCCTGGGACACGCTGCCGTCGGCGTTGGTGCGCATGGTCGACAGGGTCGTCTGCAGGTTGCTTTCCTGCGAGCGGATGCTGTCGTAGATCGTGTTGTTCACGCTGTTGAAATTCAGGCCGGACGAGCCGGTCAATCCGTTCAGTGCCATGGTGCGTCTCCTAGCGGGTCAAGGGAGAGAAGGCGGGCGGCGCAAAGGCGCCCGCCTGGGGGTCTAGCGATAGTTCGGTCAGCACGTCGCGCGCGGCCGCGGCGGCTTGCGCCACGGCCTGGCACTGCTGGAACGCGACGGGCACCAGGCCCGAGTCCAGCCGCGTGCGGGCGGATTGCTCCAGTGCGGCCAACTGCTGCGTCAGCGCCGCGCGCAGGTCGGCGCCGCCGGGGGCGGCAAGGCGTTGTTCCAGTTCGGTCAGGGCGGTTGGATCGTTCATGCGGGCGAGGGCGTCAGCGGGTTCAGAAAATCAGCGAGTCACGATGGCCGCGCGCGGGCCTTCGAAAATGATGCGGGTAGTTTCCACGGCGACCAGGCGGTACTTGCGGTAGACGCCGCCCACCAGCAGCTTACTGCCGTCTTCCAGCACCACAAAGGGCTGGGCTCCGCCGACCACGCTGCGGATCACGAACGGCACGCTGTCGGCCGTAGGTGCGGCGCTGGCTGCCGCCAGCTTGGCCACGCCCAGGTAGCTCTTGTTGAAGTCGTCCACCAATTCCTGCAGGCGGGTCTGCTGGTCGTCGTCCAGCGCGCCGGGCGCGATCTCCAGGTGGTCGGGTTTCCAGGCCAGCATCACACCCGACAGGCCGGCATCCACCAACTGGCTGGACAGCGTGTCGCTCAGTTGCTGCGTCAGCGCGATGTCGTTGCCCAGCACGGTCATGCCGGGCAGTTGGGCCCGCAACGCGTCCAGTGCCGAGGCGCGCTCGCGAGCGCTGCTGGCGATGCCGGCGATGTTCAGGCGGCCGTCGCCTTCGTAGCGCGGCTCATAGCGCACATTGAAGGCGCGCAGCGCGCCGCGAGCGGTGCGCACGACCTCGTCTTCGTTGCTGACGCGCATGGCCGGCATCGGCCAGATCTGCGACAGCGCTGATGCCACCGCGTCTTGTTCGGCGGCATTGCGGACCCAGCCCGACACCGTCACCATGCCGTCGCGCGACATCGAGACATGCAGGCGCGAGGCCAGGCCCATGCGGTCGAACACGGCCGAAATCTGGCCGACGGATTTCTCAGCCGCGGCCAGGCGCGGATCGACCTGCGGCGCGCGCGTGGCAGAAGACTGCGGCATCAGCGCCAGCGCGATGGCGACGATGATGGTGAGCACCACGGCGGCCAGGCCCAGCACCATGGGCCAGGAGTCGCGCTTGCGGCGCCGGCCCTGGGCGGGCGGCAAGGGCAGGCGGCGTTCCAGCTGGCGGTCTTCGTCGTTGGCTGACGCCGAGGCGGAAGCGGCGGCGGCGGCAGGGCCGGAGACGGCCGACATCGCGGCGGTCGATGGCGCTGCGGTCCCTGCGGTATCGACGTTGACTGCACCCAGCACAGGTTCGGCTGCTGCCTGCGCCGACGCATCGTTGGCCGCATCCGGCGCGTTGGTCCAGGGATCGCCGCGCCGCGCGACAGTGATCCACACCGGGCCCAAAGGCACCGGCCGGTTGAAGGGCGTGCCAGGCGGGATGTCGGCGTGTGCGCCGCCCTGGCCGTCGTCCACTGCCAGGTCCCAGCCGGCCGCGCCGATGCGCACGCGCGCGGCGCGCGGTCCCATGCCGTCGTCCGCCAGCACGATGTCGCAGGCCGGATCGGCGCCCAGCACCGAGCCATCTTCGACCAGGCAGCGGGCGTCGCGGTGCAGGCCGGACAGAACCCGCAGTTCCAGCGCTTCGCTCATGTCGGGGCTCCGGTTGCGCGCGGCATCACAGGTCCACCCTGGCCAGCGGCTGCACGTTGATTTCCTGCGTCAGCTCCTGATAGGACAGCACCGGCAGCTCGTACAGGTCTTGTTCGATCATCTTGCGCAGGTAGCGGCGAATATCCATCGACGTCAGCAGCACGGGCTTTTGCGCCGCCGCCGTGAGGTCGCCGGTGGCGCGCTTGATGTTGTCCACCAACTTTTTGGATGCGCCCGGGTCCAGCGCCAGGTAGCTGCCCGCCGACGTCTGGCGAATGGCGCCGCGCACGGTTTCTTCCACGTTCGGCGCCAGCAGGTAAGCGGGCAGGATGTTCTGGCCGCTGGAATACTTGTAGCTGATGTGGCGCTTGAGCGAGACCCGCACGTACTCGGTCAGCAGCACCGAGTCCTTTTCTTTTTGGCCCCATTCGATCAGCGCTTCGAGCACCGCGCGCAGGTTGCGCACCGAGATGTCTTCGGACACCAGCCGCTGCAGGATCTCGGCGATCTTCTGCACCGGCATCACGCGCAGCGCTTCCTTGACCAGGTCGGGGAAGCGGTCTTCCATCGCTGTCAGCAGGAAGCGCGTCTCCTGGATGCCGATGAAGTCGGACGAGTATTTCTTCAGCACGAAGGCCAGATGCCAGGTCAAGACCTGGTGCGGGTCCAGGAACGGGATGCCGGCGGCCGACAGCGTCGGCGCCAGGCCGGCGTCGACCCACAGCGTGGGGATGTTGGGCAGGAAGCGCTTGTCGGTTTCGTAGGGCACCTGCAGCGCCTGCAGGTTCTGTTCCGTGTCGCGCACCAGCACCGCGCCCGGCCGCAGCTTGCCCTGGGAGACCGGCACTTCGGACAGCAGGATGTTGTAGCTGTCCGCCGGCAGCGCGTCGTTGAAGCGCAGCTGGATGCCGGGGAACGGCACGCCCAGGTCGAAATAGAGCGCGCGACGGATCTTCAGCAGTTCTTCGTTGAGCTCGTCGGCGTCGAAGCTGCGTTGCAGCGCGGCGGCCACGTCGATCATCAGCGGCAGGGTGGGCGCGAACTCGGCGCTGCCGTCGGCGCGCGGCCTGGCCTGCGGCTTCTGGCCATCGGCCGCCAGGGCGGGGATCTCGGTGATCTCGCCGGTCTTCTCGTCCACCACCTTGCGCGTGCCGCGCAGCAGCACGAAGCCGATGGTGCCGACCACCGCGGCCAGCGCCAGGAAGGTCAGGGTCGGCATGCCCGGGATCAGGCCCATGCCGATCGCGATGGCGGCGGCGATCAGCAGCGCGCGCGGTTGCGCCAGCACCTGGGCGCCGATGTCCTTGCCGACGTTGGAGGGGCCGTCGCCGGTCTGCACCCGGGTCACGATGATGCCGGCGCAGATGGCGATGAACAGGGCCGGAATCTGCGCGATCAGGCCATCGCCGATGGTCAGGATCGAATACACCTGCACCGCTTCGCCGGCGGTCAGGCCGCGCTGCATGGTGCCGATCAGAATGCCGCCCAGCAAGTTGACCGCCACGATGATCAGCCCTGCGATGGCGTCGCCCTTGACGAACTTCATGGCGCCGTCCATGGCGCCGTACAACTGGCTTTCCTTTTCCACCACCGAGCGGCGCTTGCGGGCCTCGTCCATGTCGATGGTGCCGGCGCGCAGGTCGGCGTCGATCGACATCTGCTTGCCGGGCATGGCGTCCAGCGAGAAGCGCGCCGCCACTTCGGCCACGCGCTCGGCGCCCTTGGTGATGACCACGAACTGGACGATGGTGAGGATCAGGAACACCACCAGGCCCACGATCAGGTTGCCGCCCACCACGAAGTTGCCGAAGGTCTCGATGATGTGGCCGGCATCGCCCTGCAGCAGGATCAGGCGGGTGGTGGCGATGGAAATACCCAGGCGGAACAGCGTGGTGACCAGCAACACCGACGGGAACGACGAGAAGGCCAGCGGCGACGGCAGGTACATGGCCACCATCAGCAGGATCGCCGACAGCGTCATGTTGGCGCCGATCAGCACGTCGACCAGGGTCGTGGGCAACGGCAGGATCATCATGAAGATGATCGAGACGATCAGCACCGCCAGAACGATGTCGTTGCGGCTGGTGGCGATCGCGACGGCGCGGTTAAGGGCTTGCATGGGGCGGCTCAAATCGTTTCCGTCTCGGTGGGCGCGGACGCCGGGTTGGGCCGCAGGGCGACATAGGCGCGCATGGCCGCGGCGGCCTCGTCGCGGCGCTCCAGGGCCAGCAGGGCCTGGGAGCGGATCAGGTGGAACGGGGCGTCGACACCGCCTTGCATGGCGACGAGGTCCAGTGTCGACAGGGCCGCATCAGGCTTACCGGCGCGCAACTGGGCCAGCGCCAGGGTGGCCAGATGGCGGGCGTCGGCCAGCCCCAACGTGTGCAGGGCGCGCAGCACCACCGCGGTTTTCTCGGGCCGGTTGTTTTCCAGGTACACGTAGGCCAACAGGCTGAGCAGTTCGCGGGCGTCGGGCGTCAGGGGCATGGCGGCGTTCATCCCTGGTATAGCGCGCTGCGGTACATGCCGACCAGCTCACGCAGGCCGGCTTCGTCTTTCAGCAGGCGCACGGCGCGGTTCAGCGCGCGGGCGTCCTCGGGGCTGCGGTCCTGGGTCTGTTCGGCGGCCGCGGCCAGGCCGTCCAGCGCCGACTGCAACGCCTGGCCGAACTTGCCGGGCAGCAGCAGGTCGCGGTTGGCCAGCGGCGGGCGCAACTGGCTGTCCAGGTAGCGGTCGGTGCCGGGGGTGTCGAGCAACTGGGCCAGCTGGGCCTTGATGCCGTCGGCGGGCGGCGCCAGTTCCTGGCGGTCGGGCAGTTGCTGGCCGGCGGTTCCGCGGCCCGCGTAGGAAATGCCGTCCAGGCCACGGTCGAAGGCATAGCCGTTGATGCGCATATCGGACATGGTGTGGGGTCTCTCCGTCCAGGGGTCAGTCGGCGCGCGCGTCGTCGAGCCAGCGCGACAGCGTATCCACGGCCTGCTTTAGCGCTGGAGCGCCGGCTTGGTCGGCGGGCAACCGAGTCACGGCCAACAGGCGCGGCAGGCCGTCCTGCTCGCGTAGCGCGGCCTGCACCGGGTAGCCTTCCAGGCGGGAGTAATGGGCCCGCCGCCAGGCTTGCAACAGGCGTTGTGGGGCGTCGTACGGCACGGGGTCCGACACATACACCAGCACCTCGTCGTCGGCGGCCTCGATGGCGACCCGGCGGCCCGATTCCAGCTGCAACGCCAGGTTGCCGCGCGGACCCAGGGCCAGCCCGTCCATGCCGATGTGTTCGCCGAAGGCGCCCAACGCGCGGTCCAGGCTGTTCATTCGTATTCCTCGTCGATGGCCGCGTCCAGGGCCAGTTGCGCCGCGTTCAGCACCGATTGCCGCGCGTCCAGATCGGGAAACATGGGCACCGGCAGATCCTTCAGTACCGCGCGTACCCCGCCCAGGAAGGCGATGCGCGCACCGACCGTGTCAACGCCGTGACCGGCCGCCAACGCCGAGAAGCGCGATTCCGATACCCATTTTTCATTGCTGATGTTGACCAGGTCTTGCATCAACCGGTCGGCCGCCAGCGGCTTGCCGTGTTCGCTGGCCAGCTTCTGGCCCAGTTCGCCGCAGCCGTCCAGCACCGTCACCGCCACGCCCAGTTGGTACAGGTCCTGCATCAGCGCCTGCAGCCGGTCCGGGCTGGTGGACGGGCGGGCCGCGGCCAGGTCCTGGCCCAGCGCCTGGATCAGTTGCTGCAACCCGCGGGCCACGTCCTTGCCGCCGAAGCGTTCCAACGCCAGGGCCAGGGTCTTGGTCAGCGACGCTTCGCCCAGCACGACGTCCTGGTAGGTGCGCTGGAAGTCGGCCACGCCGCGGGCGTCGTTGGCATAGACGGCCGCCGCGCCGACGGTGTTCAGGCTGGCGCGTATCTGGGGCCCGCTTTCCAGTTCCAGGTCGGCCAGCGCTTCGCGCAGGCTGTCCAGGATGTCCTCCGGGGCGCCCTCGCGTTCGCCCTGGCGCAGCGCGTATTGCAGCCCCAGGTATTGCCGGGTCGCGTCGCCGAACGCCTGGGCCGCGGCCTGGCGCGGGTCGGCTTGGCCAGCCAGCAGGTGGCGGGCCAACTCGATCAGCTTTTCCTGTGCGTCGGCGTCGTGGGTCTCGGCCAGGAAGGCCGCGATGGCCTCGGCGCTGAGCAGTTGCAGCGGCGCCTCGCGGCCGATCTTGCGTTCGGCGTGGTGCTTGTCTTCGGCCTTTTCGGCCATGTGCAGGCTGAGTTCCTCGGCGGAATCGGCCAGGGAGACCTCGCCGTCCACCGTCATGGCGGCCTGGCCCAGCATCGTGCCGACCTGCTGCTGGCCGTTTTGGATGTCGGCATGCAAGGTCGTGGACGAGAAAGCGGAAGCGGGCTGGCCGGTGTCGATACGGTTCATGAGGACGCGGGTAGGCGGCGGGCGAGGGCCGCGCATGGTCAGGGGTAGTAACGGTTGGGGCGGGAAAGTTCCATCCTTCTTGCAGGGAACCAAGGCGCGGCATCGGTTACGTACACGAGGCAGGCCACAGATTCTTCGGAACGGGTGCTGCAACGCCGAATTTAAGGGTTAACCCGAAAGGGTTCAGGTGCGCGCCGCAGGCAGCGGGCGACCGTCAAAGGAGAATGGAATGTCTACGGTTTCCGGATTGGGAGTGGGCAACGTTGCCGGCATGGATCTGTCGGGCATGGACCTGGAGACCGCACTGATGACGGTGCAGACCCAGCGCTCGCAGATGCTGGAAGACGCCTTGCGCCAGCAGTTGGACTCGGTCAACGGCCGCAATGCGCAGATGGCGGGCATGAACGAGGCGATGAACGCGAAGACGGCCGACAACCTGAAGCTGGAGTCGTCCAACGTCAGCCTGCAGGGCGAGATCGACCAGTTGAAGGATTTGCAGGGCCGCCTGTCGGCCAGCAAGTGTCCCAACCCCGAGGGCTGGTACGGGCTGTCGTGGGGGCAGGGCGACGACAAGAAGCTGTCGCACGACACGCTGGCCCAGATCAAGGCCGCGGGACTGATCATCCCGACCGGCGACGACGCGCCGCGCGACGTCGACCGCAACGGCACCATGGATGCCAAGGGCAAGGTGGTGGCGAACTTCGTGCATCAACTGAGCGGCAAGATCGCGGAATTGGAAGCGAAGATCGTCGACAACGGCAAGGCCATCGACGCCAACAAGCAGGCCGTGAACGAGATCAAGTCGTCGCTGGACAACCTGAGCAACACCCAGCAGATGGAAATGCTGCGCTTGCAAAGCCTGACCGGCAAGCGCAACGAGGCCTTCGATGTGATGACCAATTTCCTGAAGAAGATGCAAGAGAGCCGGTCGTCGATCATCGGCAACATGCGCTGATCCCAGGGTGCGAATAAACGGGGGCGGATTATGAGCGGACCAGTAGGTGGCAGCCAGCCCATGCTGGGCGGGGTGGGCCTGGAGAGTTCCAGCGGAGTGCGCGGTGCGGACCTGGTGGGCGCCGATCAGGAGACCGCCATGCTCAGCGTGCAGGGCGAGCGCAGCCGGCTGCTGGACAAGCAGATCGAAACGCAGATCCAGGAATTGCGCGCGCTCAACCGCCGTCTGGAATTGCTGAACACCGTACAAGCCGGGCTGAAGGCGGTGCAGGCGCAGTTCAACGCGGGCGCCAAGCACAACAAGGAATGGGACGACGCCAGCGGCGGCTGGAGTTTCCGCCGGGCCGACGAGATCAACCGGGCGGCGGCCGAGGCCGGCCTGAACCTGGGGTTCTCGTCCGACAGCAATACCTGGCGCCTGTTCGGTCACATGGGCGACATGAAGGAATTCGCCAACGCCTACCTGCCGCCCGACCAGGCCCGATTGCTGGCCAAGTGGCGCGACGACGGCGACTTGCAGGGCCATTTCCTGGCGGGCGACCTGGTCAAGCGGATGGCGGGCAGCCAGGGCTTCATGACACCCGACTACCCCGGGCAGACGCTGAACCGCTGCCCCGGCGGCATCCGCTACGACTCGGACTACGGCGAACTGCGCCAGGCGGTGCAGCGGGTGCAGGGCGCCATCGACGAGGCGTCCAACCAGCAGCAGGACCAGATGCTGCGCCTGCAAGCGCTGACCAACCGCCGCAATGAGTCGGCGGACATGCTCAGCAATTACATCAAGAAGATGCAGGACAGCAAGATGGCGATTTCCGAGAAGATTCGTGGAACCTGATCCGGGGTTCCGTTACTTACGCTGCATAGTCGGTCAACCGCAACATTGAAGCCGGGCGAGGCGCCCGGGCCAGGAGCCCACCGTGACTGTAAACATGAACCCCGCCAACGTCGGCAACGTCGGAATGAGCAACATCTCCGGCATGGACATCGAAACCGCCCTGATGATGGTGCAGTCCGAGCGCACCAAGCTGCTGGACAGCCAGCTCAAGAGCCAGATCGAGGAAGTGCAAAAGCGCAACGAGCTGACCGGCGCCCTGAACGATATGCAGGCCAAGTTGAACGGCATGAAGGGTTCGCTGGATTCCAAGGACGCCAAGCCTGGCGACCGCGTCAACGCCGGTTCCGGCACGCCGTCCAATCAACAACTGGCCACCGAATATGCGATTCAGGCGTTCAAGTTGGGCTTGAGTCCCGCGCCGGTCGATGCGACCGTGATCAAGGACGCCGCGGGCAATGTCACCGACGCAAAAATCAACAACCTGCCGACCCGCGAAGGCCTGGAAAAGGCGATCCCGGATCTCAAGAGCAAGCTGGACGCCGCCAGCAACAGCCAGCAGATGGACATGCTGCGGTTGCAGAGCCTGTCGAACAAGCGCAACGAAGCCTTCGACACGATGACCAACTTCGTCAAGAAGATGCAGGACAGCCGTTCGTCGATCATCGGCAACATGCGCTGATCCGTCCCTAATCATCCCGCCCCACCCCCGGAGAACGGCAATGGCCGACACCCAAGAACAGAACATCCAGGACATCATCGAGCGTGCCGAGGCCGCCGTGCGCGACGCCCAGCGGTCCATCGAAGAGTCCGACGACAAGCTGCGCAAGCTGGGGCTGGACCCGGAAAAGGTCCGGACGACGCTTCAGGCGCAACCCATGGATGACCGCCAGCGCGATGAGGCGCAGGCCCTGTTCCGCCAGGACATGGAAGCGATCGACCGCGAAGTCGAACAAGAGGCGGCCTATGCCCGCCAGCGCAGCGCACCGCGCGACCCGGGCGCCGCCGTGAAGCGTCCGCGCACGATGGTCTGACGTCGACATACCAGGAGCCGCCCGAATGACTACCGCCCAGGCGCCGATGACCGGCGAAGAGTACGCAGCGCTGCACGACCAGATCGTCGGCCAGTTGGCCCGAGGCGGCAGCCTGGGTCAGCTCAAGGGCATGACCGCCGACGAATGCGAGGCGCTCTACAGCCTGGGCTACGGTCTCTATGAAAAGGCGCGCTATGCCGATGCGCTGAAGGTGCTGGCCTACCTGGTGACGCTGGACCACACCGAGCACCGTTACCTGGTGGCCCTGGGCGCCACCGCCCAGGCCATGGGCAAGCATGCCGATGCGTTGCAGCAATACATGGCCGCCACGCTGCTGGATCCGCTGGAGCCGGCCCCCGTGTTCTACGCCGCCCAGTGCCTGCTGGACCTGGGCCAGCCCGACGCCGCATTGCAGTCGTGCGACCTGGCGCTGGCCATGTGCAAACCCGATCGGCACGCCGTATTGGCCGAGCGCGCGCAAGCCCTGCGCACCTTGCTCGCGGCGCGTGGCGCCAAGGAGAATTGACATGATCAACATCAACAACGCCGGCATCAACCCGGCGCTGCTCAATCCCCTGGCCGGCGCCGACGGCGCGCAGGCCCCGGCGCCTGCGGCTGGATACACCGCGCTGGATGCGACCCAGTACGTGGGCAAGGGCGCTGCGGCCGACAAGCTGGCCGCGCTGGGCGTACCGCCACCTTCGGGTGGTGACGCCGCGGGCGCGGCAGAAGCGTTGGACAAGTTGATGGGGTCCGCCGATACCGATATGTACGCGGTCATGGCGCTGCTGCAGAAGATATCGCAAGAACAGCGCAACGCGGCGCGGGCGGACCGGGCAGCGTCGATGGACGCCCAGACCCAGGCCCTGATGTCGGCGGCGGACAAGATCAAGGAAGCGGCTGAAGAGCGCTTCAAGGGCGCGCTGGCCCAGGGCATCGGCCAGATCGTCGGCGGCTTTATGCAGGCGGGCGTGGGCTTGGGTGGCATGGGTGCCATGGGCGCCTCGGCGCGCATGACCACGACGTCCAGCCCGCTGACGTCGCAGCAGTTCGTCACGCAGGCCAAGCTGGATGGCTTTGCCACCAATTCGTCGGGCATCGGTCAGGGCCTGAGCGGCATGGCGGGTGGCGTGGGAGGCATCGTCCAGGCGGCCTACGACCGCAAGGCCGGCGAGGCCGACGCGGCCCGTTCGCGCTTGGAAGCCGATGCCAAGGTGTTTGAGTCCGGCGCGCAGCACGCCAACGATCTGATGCAGCAGATGATGGATGTCATCCGCGACGTGCGCGACAAGCTCGGCGCGATCGAGCAGAGCCGCAGCGAGACCACCCGCGGCATCGCCCGCAACCTCTGAGCCCGCCTGAGGAGCCCACACTATGGATATCCGGCCTTCAACCGGCAACGCCGGCCTGACGCCCGCGCTGGACCCCTCCGGCGCCGGCGCCGTCGCGGGGGCGGTGGCACAGGCCGCCCTGCAAGCGGCCAGCGGCCTGGACCTGGCGGCGCTGGCCTCGCAGTGGGCGTCCAGCGTGGCGCAGGCCCGCAACGGCGGCGGCGACGGCGTCACCAACGCCAATGGCAAGCCGGCCATCGCGCCGCCGGCGCGCGAGTTCTCCGCCTCGGAAATGGTGGACCTGCTGCGCACGCTGCAAGGCAAGACGCAGGACGCGCAATTGCGTACCGCCAAGGAAAACATCGAGAACAACCGCATCGAGCAGGCCAAGAACAACGAAGAGCAGTTGCGCAAGGTCGACGAGTGGATCCAGAAGAGCAAGGACGCCGACAAAGGCGGCATCCTGGGCAAGATCTTCGGCTGGATCGGCGCCATCGTGGCCGCGATCGCCGCGGCCTTGATGGTGGTGGCGGCCGTGGCGGCCACGGCCGTGACCGGCGGCGCGGCCGGCCCGTTGATGGTCACGTTGGCGGCCATCGCGGTGGCGGGGGCGGTCAGCATGCTGGCCAACCAGATATCGGCCGAATGTGGCGGCCCGGAAATCAGCATCAGCAACCTGGTCACGCAGGCGGTGAGCAAGCTGTTGCAGGCCTTTGGCGTGGCGCCTGAAATGGCCGAGAAGATCGGCAACATCGTGGCCGGCGCGTCGATGCTGATGACCGGCGCGATCCTGATCGAACCGGGCGCGCTGGGCAAGATGGCCGGCGCGATTGCCGTGTTGGCCGGGGCGGATCCGCAGACCGCCGGCTATATCGCCATGGCGGTGGGCCTGGCTGCCACGATCACCGTGGGCATCATCATGGCGGTGGCCACCTTCGGCGCAGGCGCCGTGTCCGCCGGGGCCAACGCCGCCGCCAACGTCGGTTCGCAAACTGCGCGTACGGTGTCCGATTCGGTCAAGACCGCTGGGCAGGTCGCCTCGAGCGCGGCCGCCGTGGTCAAGGGCACGGGGCAGATCGTCACCGGGGTCGAGACCATCAAGTCGGCGCAGGCGCAAGAAGCGGCCGACAAGGTGCTGGCCGACAAGAAGGCGCTGGAGGCCCTGCTGGTCAAGCTGCAAGCCTCGATGGAAGAAGACCGCGAGATGATCAAGAGCGTGATGCAGGCGATGGACGAGTCCATGCAGATGGTCAGCAAGATGATCAATGCCGCCGCGGACAGCATGAGCCAGGTCACCGCCAATATCGGCAAACGCGCGATGGTTTGACCCGCGCCATTATCGGAGCCAACACTGTGTCCCAATCTTCATCCGCGAATTCGCGCAGCGCCTTCGGGCAGCAACTGTATGACGGCCTGGCGGCGCTGCCCGGCAGCCAACGGCTGACCGCCGAGCAGCTTGAAGTGATCTACGCGATGGCCTATGCCCACGTGGCCCAGGCCCAGTACGCGCAGGCCTTGCCGTTGTTTGCCTTTTTGTCGCAGTACGGCCCGACCCGCAAGCATTACCTGGCGGGTCTTGCGCTGTGCCTGCAGATGCAGGCCCGTTTCGAGGAGGCGATCCGCATCCAGTCGCTGATCGGCGTGCTGTATCCGCTGTCGCCGGAGGCGACGCTGCGCGTGGCCGAATGCCAGTTGGCGTTGACGCAGACCGAAGCTGCGCGCGAATCGCTGCGGCTGGTGGTGGCGGCCACCGAGTCCGACAGCGCCTACGCGCAGGTGGGCGCACGCGCCGCCACCCTGTTGGCGCTAGCCGAAAAGGAGGTCCGCCCATGAGCCGGGAACACCATGAACGATAGGGTGGACGCAGGCTCGGTAACGGCCGTCTCGGGTGAGACGGCTTTTGTACTTGAAGCGGACGACGCGCGTTGCCTGGCCGAAGTCGGGTTCCTGGCCGCGGGCCGTGGCGACGTGGCCCGCGCCGACACTATTTTCAACGCCCTGCGCGCCTTGCGACCGGGGCGCGCCTACCCCTGGCTGGGGTTGGCGGTGGCGCGCCTGAACGCCGGCCGCGCCGACGAGGCCGTGCGGTTGCTGGAACAGGGCGAAGCCAGCGCCGCGGTCGAACGCGGATTGCTGTCGGCCTGGCGCGGGCTGGCCCTGCAACTGGCCGGGCGCAACGCCGAAAGCGTGCGCCTGTTGCAAGCCTGCGCCGATGCCGACGCCGGCGGCGAGGGCGCCGCGCTGGCGCGTTCGCTGCTGGGATTGCCAACCGATCAACGCTAGGAAAATCATGGAAATAACTGCGCTTTCCGCCGCCTTGGCGCCGGTGCTGGATACGGTCAAGACCGCCCCGGCGGCCGACCCATCCGCGCTGGCCACCGAACGCTTCACCCAGTTGATGGCCGCGCCCGACGTCGGCGCCCCGACGCTGACCGGCCTGCAATCGGCCCTGCAGTCGGCCTTCACGCCCGGTGTCGACGCGACCCCGGCCACGCTGGGCAACCAGATCCTGTCCAGCCTGCGCAGCACCACCACCGAGTATTCGGAGAAGTGGCAGAACATCTCCGGCCGGCTGGATGCCATGTCCACCGAACCGTCCATCGCCGACATGCTGCGCTTGCAGGCCGACCTGGTGCAGATCTCGGTGCAGTACGAAATGGTCGGCAAGGCCGTTTCACGCACCACGCAAAACATCGATACGCTTGTCAGGATGTCCTAATGCACGCCGTTTCCACGCTGTCCCTTCCCTTTGCTGCCGGCCCCCGCGGTGTTGCGCCGCTGCGGCGCCTGCGCTGGCTGCTGCTGGCGTTGACGCTGCTGTTGGCCGCCTGCGGTTCGCGGGTGGAGCTGTTTTCGGCCGCCAACGAAAGCGAGGCCAACGAGGTGCTGTCGGTGCTGCTGGATGCTGGCATCTCGGCGCAGAAGGCCACGACCAAGACCGGTGTGGCCGTGTCAGTGGACGGCCAGCAGGTCGCCCGCGCGCTGGACATCCTGCGCGCCCGGGGCCTGCCGCGCGAGCGCTTTGACGGCATGGGGCAGATTTTCCGCAAGGAAGGGCTGGTGTCGTCGCCGTTGGAAGAGCGCGCCCGCTACATCTACGCGCTGTCGCAAGAACTGACCAACACCCTGTCGCAGATGGACGGCGTGCTGGCCGCCCGGGTTCACGTGGTGCTGCCCGAGCGCGGCGGCGTCGGCGAGAACACCACGCCGTCGACGGCCGCGGTGTTCATCAAGCATCAGACGGGCTACAACCTGGACGCCTTGCAGCCGCAGATTCGCAAGCTGGTCACGCACGCCATTCCCGGCCTGACCGAAGACCGCGTGTCGATCGCGCTGGTGTCGGCGCAGCCCGCTTCGTCGGCCTCGGCCACGGGCAACCCGACGCGCCAGGTCATGGGCATCGAAGTGGGCGAAGGTTCGTCGACCGCGCTGACCGCATGGCTGGTGGTGCTGATTGTGCTGGTGTTGGCGCTGGCCGGCGGCATCGGCTTCCTGCTGTGGCGCTACGGCATGCCTAGCCGGACCCGGCCCGAGCGTCGCGAACCCGTGTCCGAAGGACGCTAGCCATGACGGCGTACGCCGCGCTGGACCATCGGCTGGTTGCATTCAACCAGCTGCCCAGCCGCACCCTGCACCCCAGCCGCCACGCGGTCTACGCGCCGCCCGCCGCGCTGGCGGCGATTGCCGCGGCGCCCGCGTTGGCGCCGGCCTGGCATCGCCACTGGTCGCGCGACATTCTGGATGCACTGGGTCTGCGGCAGCGCCCGGTGATCGATCCCGAGCGGCCCGAACTGGCCCTGGCGCTGCTGCCGCCAGACGCGTTGGCGCAATGCGCGCGCCGGCTGGGCGCGGTGCTGTGCGGCCCACGGCTGCGCCGCGCGATCGCCGGTGACGAAGTGCGCACGCTCATCGCGCACCTGGGCGCCGACCTGCTGGACTTCACCCGTCGCACCGCCGGGGCGCTGCATGGCGGCGTGGCCGCCAGCGCGGCTTGGACGCTGGACGAAACCACCGCCGCGGTAGACACGCTGGGCTTGGACGCATTGCGCGCGGCCTTTTCCGGGGGCGGTCCCGAGCTGGCGCTGCGCGCCGAATTGAAACTGCCCGACCGGCCTGCCGCCGGCGCGCCGCTGCCTGCCGCGCAGGCGCTGTCGCTGGGCCTGTCGCTATTGAAGAAAACGGATCCCACATGGCTTTCCTCATTCCCCGCGATCCGCTGACGCCGCGTGCCGCCGCCGGCCGCATCGACCCCGCCGCACGCGTGCTGCGGGCTGCCGAGCACGCGGCCTGGGCCGACGCCGATCAGTTGCTGGCGCAGGCCCGGGCCCAGGCCGACGCGATCGTCGGCGGCGCCCAGGCGGCGTTCGAGGCCGAGCGCGAGCGGGGTTATCAAGAGGGCCGTGAATCGGCGCTCTTGGACCAGGCCGAAAAGATGATCGAAACCGTGGGCCGCACGGTGGAGTATTTCGCCGGGGTCGAGAACGAGATGGTCGAGCTGGTCATGGCGGCCGTGCGCAAGGTGGTCGACGGCTTTGACGACCGCGAGAAAGTCATGGTGGTGGTGCGCAATGCCCTGGCGGTGGTGCGCAACCAGAAGCAGATGACACTGCGGTTGAATCCGGCGGAAGTGGACACGGTGCGCGAGCAGATCAACGACCTGCTGGCGGCCTACCCTGGCGTGGGCTACCTGGACATCCTGGCCGACGGCCGGCTGGCGCGCGGCGCCTGCATCCTGGAAAGCGAGATCGGCATGGTGGAAGCGAGCCTGGAAGGGCAGATCCAGGCCCTGCGCCAAGCCTTCCAGCGCACCCTGGGAAGCCGGGTGTAACGACGATGCGCCAATTCGACTACATCTCCGAAATGATGACGCTGGCGCTGCAGGACACGCCGACGCTGCGCATCAAGGGCCGCGTCACGCAGGTGATCGGCACCATCATCAAGGCGGTCGTGCCGTCGGTGAAGGTGGGCGAGGTCTGCATCTTGCGCAACCCCGGCGAGAACTTCGAGATGAAGGGCGAGGTGGTGGGCTTTGCCCGCGACGCCGCACTGCTTACGCCGATCGGCGACATGTACGGAATTTCCACCGCGACCGAGGTGATCCCCACCGGCCGCGCCCATATGGTGCCCGTGGGCCCCGGGTTGCTGGGCCGGGTGCTGGACGGGCTGGGTCGGCCGCTGGACGAAGCCGAGTTGGGGCCGCTGGAGGCCAGCAAGTTCTACCCCGTGTTCGCGGAAGCGCCGGACCCGCTCAAGCGCCGCATCATTTCAGAGCCGCTCGAACTGGGTGTGCGCGCGCTGGACAGCGTGCTGACCTGCGGCGAGGGCCAGCGCATGGGCATCTTCGCGGCGGCAGGCGGCGGCAAGTCGACACTGATGGGCATGCTGGTCAAAGGCGCCGACGTGGACGTGACCGTGGTGGCCTTGATCGGCGAACGCGGCCGCGAGGTACGCGAATTCCTGGAACACGAGCTGGGTCGCGAAGGCCGGCGCAAGAGCGTGATCGTCTGCGCCACCAGCGACAAGTCGTCGATGGAACGCGCCAAGGCCGCCTATGTGGCCACCGCCATCGCCGAATACTTCCGCGACCAGGGCAAGCGCGTGCTGTTCCTGATGGATTCGGTGACGCGCTTCGCACGCGCCCAGCGCGAGATCGGCCTGGCCGCCGGCGAGCCGCCCACCCGCCGCGGTTATCCGCCGTCGGTGTTCGCCACGCTGCCCAAACTGATGGAGCGCGCCGGCATGAACGAGCACGGCTCCATCACCGCGCTCTACACCGTGCTGGTCGAAGGCGACGACATGACCGAGCCCATCGCCGACGAGACCCGCTCCATCCTGGACGGACACATCGTGCTGTCGCGCAAGCTGGGCGCCGCCAACCACTATCCCGCCATCGACGTGCTGGCCTCCGCCAGCCGCGTCATGAACGCGGTCATTACGCCTGAACACAAGCAGGCCGCCGGCCGGCTGCGCGAACTGATGGCCAAGTATCAGGAAGTGGAACTGCTGGTGAAGATCGGCGAATACAAGCGGGGCGGTGACGCGGTGACCGACGAGGCTATCGACAAGATCGGCGCGATCAACCAGTTCCTGCGTCAGCGCACGGACGAGCGCGCGACCCTGGCCGATGCCCTGGCGCAGATGAGCGCCATTGTGGGGACGCGATGAACGTCTTTGACGAGCTGCTCGCCATCAAGCGGTTCCGCGAGGGCCAGGCCGAAATCGCGGTGTCGCGCCAGCGCCTGCGCCAGGCCGAGGCGGACGCCGCCCGGCTGGCGTCGGAGCAGGCGCTTGTGGACTTTCGCGACGCATCCGAGCGCCGCGAGCGCGAGATGTACCGCGACCTGTGCAGCCGCGTGGTGCGGGTGCGCGAGATCGAGAACGTGCTGCAGGGCGTGGCGGGTCTGCGCGAAGGCGAGCGCCAGTGCGAAGCGGCGCTGGAGCAGGCCGCCCAGCGCTTGCAGGAGGAAAGCCAGGCGCTGGTAGATACCCGCGCCCGGCACCAGCAGGCGGTGCGCCTGACCGGCAAGTTCGTCGAGCTGGCCAGCATCCATCTCGCCGAGCACCTGAAGGCGCTGGAGCATAAGGAAGACATGGAAATGGAAGAGGCGGCCACGCTGTCGCGCGACCGTGAAGACTGGGAACAGCACGAGGAGTTCGAGCCGGCATGAGCATCGACAGACGCATCGGCCTGGATACCGCCATCGCCCAGGGGTCGGGCTTGGCTCATTCGGACGGCCAGGCCGCCGGCCGCCAGGCCAGCGACGCTGACCGGCGGGCCTTCGAGCAGGCGCTTGCGCAAGGCCAGAACGACGACGGGCGGGCGCCCGCGCCACCCGCCGCGGCCACGCCGTTTTCGCTGTTTGGCGCCGCCGCCGCGGCCGCACCGCCCGCCGACCCGCCGTCGCAAGCCTTGGCCGAAGCCCTGCTGGGCAGCGCCGAGCAACTGCTGGTGGCCGACGGCAGCCAGGGCCGGCGCCAAGTGCGCGTGGAATTGAAAGACGATGTGCTGCCTGGCGTCAGCGTATCGGTTTACGAAGAAGAGAGCCGCGTCGTCGCCGATTTCCTCTGCGCCAACGAGGCCTCGCGCGAACGCCTGATGGCGATGGCCCGGCCGCTGGCCGAGCAGTTGGCCGACAGCCTGGGCCGGGACGCGCGCGTGCGCGTCAGCGCCGATGATCCCGAAGACCCCTGCCTGGCCGAGACCGACGCTTCGGCGCCGGCCCGTTGATCCCTGGAACCCATGACCGCAAGTACGCAACTTTCCTTGCTCGCCCCGTTGCCGCGCCTGTCCGGCAACGAGGCCCGCGCCCGCTCGCTGATCGCGCGCCACGGCGCCGACCTCCAGGTCACGCTGACGCCATTGGCCGGCGCTGACGCCGAACCGTCGCACTGGCGCCTGGGCTTCACGCCCGGCGTGCCGGACGTCTTGCGTCAATCCGCCAATCTGTCCGCCGACCTGGAATGGGCCGGCGCGCGATTGCGCCTGGGCCTGCCGGCCAGCGCCGCCGATGCCTGGCTGGCGGCCCGGCTGCCGGGCATGGAGACGGACGCGCTACCGCCCGCCTTGGTGTCCACCGCCATCGAAACCCTGCTGGCCGAAGTCATGGCCGGCCTGAGCGACGCCTCGCCCGGCGGCCCGGTGCGCGTGGTCGGCCGTGACGGCCCCGCGCCGTCCTTGGCGCAAGGCTGGACGGTCGCCGCCCGCCATCCCGCCAGCGGCGCCACGGTCTACGCCACGCTGGAAGCCGACGGCCTGGGTCTGATGCTGCTGGCTGGCCTGGTGGGCCGCGCTGCGCCCGCGGCCAACGAGATCGACGCCGACGCCGTGCCGGTGCGCATCGCCGCCTGCCTGGGCTGGACCCATCTGCCCGCGGCCGACCTGCGCGCCTTGGCGCCGCGCGACACCGTTTTCCTGGATCACTGCCTGGTCTCGCCCGACGGCGAACTGTGGTTGAGCGCCGGCGGCCAGGGGCTGCGCGTGCGCCGGCAAGATTCCTCATACCTCATTACTCAAGGCTGGACCTCCCTTATGACCGAGACGCCGCAATCACCGGCTGACGCCGCGCCGGGTGCCCCGGCGCCGCTCGACCTGGACGCCATCCCCGTCAAGCTGACTTTTGAACTGGGCGAGCGCCAGATCACCCTGGGCGAACTCAAGCAGCTGCAGCCGGGCGAGACCTTTGACCTGGCGCGTCCGTTGGCGGACGGGCCTGTGCTGGTGCGCGCCAACGGGGCGCTGGTCGGTACCGGCGAGCTGGTCGAGATCGACGGCCGCATCGGCGTGACGCTGCACCGCCTGGGCAAGGCGGACGCATGAGCGGCGCGGATCCCATCAGCCTGGCGGTCGTACTGGCGCTGCTGGCGCTGGTGCCGCTCGCCGCCGTCATGACCACCTCGTTCCTGAAGATCGCGGTGGTACTGACGCTGGTGCGCAACGCCATGGGGGTGCAGCAGGTGCCGCCGAACATGGCCCTGTACGGGCTGGCGCTGATCCTGTCGGCCTACGTCATGGGGCCGGTGGTGATGCAGATCGGCGACGAGCTGCGCGCCCCGCCTGCCGTGGTGGCGCCGGGCGCGCCGCAGCCGGACCGGCTGGAAGGCATTCTGGACGCCGTGGCGCGCGGCGCCGAGCCGATGCGCGCCTTCATGCTGAAGAACAGCCGGCCGGAACAGCGCGACTTTTTCATGCGCACGGCGCGCGGTCTGTGGGGCGAGCAGCAAGCCCGCAACCTGAAGCAGGACGACCTGCTGGTGCTGATCCCGTCTTTCCTGCTGTCGGAGCTGACCGCGGCGTTCCAGATCGGGTTCCTGTTGTATCTGCCGTTCGTCATCATCGACCTGATCGTGTCCAACATCCTGTTGGCGATGGGCATGATGATGGTGTCGCCGGTCACCATATCCATGCCCTTGAAGCTGTTCCTGTTCGTCATGGTCGACGGCTGGACGCGGCTGATCCAGGGCCTGGTGCTGTCCTATACCTGAGGCCGCCATGGGAACCGTCGACCTCGTTTCGTACATGACGCAGGCACTCTACCTGGTGCTGTGGCTGTCCCTGCCGCCGATCGCCGTGGCGGCGATCGTGGGCACGCTGTTCTCGCTGTTCCAGGCGCTGACGCAGATCCAGGAACAGACGCTGTCGTTCGCCGTCAAGCTGATCGCGGTGTTCGCCACCATCATGCTGACGGCGCGCTGGCTCAGCGCCGAGCTGTACAACTTCACGATCTCCGTGTTCGACCTCTTCTACAAGATCCACTAGGAGCGGCGCGCAACCATGACCTCGGGCATCAACTTCGTCGAAGCGAAAGTCTTCCTGGGCACGCTGGCGCTGACGCAGCCGCGGATCCTGGCGTTGTGCGCGATGTTGCCCCTGTTCAACCGCCAGCTGCTGCCCGGCATGCTGCGCTATGCCCTGTGCGCGGCCATCGGCCTGGTGCTGGTGCCAGCCCTGGCGCCGCGCTACGCCGTGATCGACCTGGACGCGGTCGAGCTGGTGCTGCTGGTGGCCAAGGAAGTCTTCATCGGCCTGGTGATGGGCTTTCTCGTGGCGATCCCGTTCTGGATCTTCGAGGCGGTGGGCTTCGTGGTCGACAACCAGCGCGGCGCCAGCCTGGGCGCCACCATCAACCCGGCCACGGGCAACGACTCGTCGCCGCTCGGGATCCTGTTCAACCAGGCCTTCATGGTGTTCTTCCTGGTGGGCGGCGGCTTCATGCTGATGCTGACGATGCTGTACGACAGCTTCCGCCTGTGGGACCTGTGGGACTGGGCGCCCACGCTGCGCCGCGAAAGCGTGCCGCTGATGCTGGACCAGCTGGGCCGCTTCCTGCGGCTGACGCTGCTGTTCGCCGCGCCGGCCATCATCTCCATGTTCCTGGCCGAAGTGGGGCTGGCGCTGGTCAGCCGCTTCGCGCCGCAGTTGCAGGTGTTCTTCCTGGCGATGCCGATCAAGAGCGCGCTGGCGTTGCTGGTGATGGTGCTCTACATGAGCACGCTGTTCGAGTATGCCGCCGAGGCCACGGGCCAGATCGGTTCGGCCCTGCCGTTCCTGGACAACCAATGGCGGGCGCCATGAGCGGCGAAAAGACCGAACAGCCCACTACCAAGAAGCTGCGCGACGCCCGCCAGAAGGGCGATGTCGCGCACAGCAAGGACTTCACGCAGACACTGCTGGTGCTGGCACTGTTCGGCTACATGCTGGGCAACGCCCACGGCATCATCGAAGCGTTGGGGCGGCTGATCCTGATTCCGTCCACGCTGGTGGGGCAGCCGTTCGAGCAGGCGCTGCCCATCGCGTTGGACGCGGCGCTGCGCGAGGCCGTCTACCTGGTGCTGCCGTTCGTGCTGATCGTGCTGGTGGTGGGCATGTTCTCGGAATTCCTGCAGGTGGGGGTGGTGCTGGCCTTCGAAAAGCTCAAGCCGTCGGCCAAGAAGCTGGACGTGATGAGCAACCTGAAGAACATGTTCTCGAAAAAGAACCTGGTCGAAATGCTCAAGTCCATCATCAAGATCGCCTTCCTTTCGGTGCTGGTGACGCTGGTGGTGCGCGACGCGCTGCCGGAATTGATGGCGGTGCCGCACAGCGGCCTGGCTGGGCTGGAGGCAGGCGTGGGCGGCATGATGCGCACGCTGATCGTCAACATCGCCTTTGCCTACGTGGTGATCTCGCTGGCCGACTTCGTCTGGCAGCGCATGCAGTACCGCAAGGGGCTGATGATGAGCAAGGAAGACATCAAGCAGGAATTCAAGGAGATGGAGGGCGACCCTCACATCAAGCACAAGCGCAAGCATCTGCACCAGGAAATGGTGATGCACGGCGCGGTGGCCAATACCCGCAAGGCGTCCGTGCTGGTGACCAATCCGACCCACCTGGCCGTGGCGATCTACTACGAGCCGGGCGAGACGCCGCTGCCGATGGTGCTGGCCAAGGGCGAAGGCGCCCTGGCCGAGCAGATGATGCAGGCGGCGCGCGAAGCCGGCGTCCCGGTGATGCAGAACATTCCTCTTGCGCGGGCGCTGATGGCGTCCGCGCAACCCGATCAATACATCCCCAGCGAGCTGATCGAGCCTGTCGCTGAAGTATTGCGGCTCGTCAGAAAATTGGCTGGCAATCCGGACGATCCGACATGAACGCCACCCCGCATCCCTTGATTTCCGCCTACGCGGCGCGCCACGGCCTGGAACCGTCCCATCGGGCCGATGGCCGCGTCACCGTGGTGGTCGACGACACCTACCGCGTGCACCTGCAACCTGGCCGCGACGGCTGGCTGGCCATGAGCGCGCGGCTGTGCGCATTGCCGGCCAAGAATGCCGGCCGCGACGAACTGGTGCAGGAGATCGGCCGGCTTGCCGCCGGCATGCTGGTGCGGCACGCCGCCGCCTGCGTGGTGGACCCGCAAGGCCGGGCGCTGTGGTTGCAGCAATCGCTGCGCCCCGGCAGCAGCGAACTGGCGCTGGATGAAGCCATGGGCGCGTTCGCGAACGCGCTTTCCTTTTGGGCCGGCGCCGTGCGGCGGCTGGCATGAACATGCGTTACGGGTGCCCCGCCCGAGGAGAAAGAGTGTTGAAGCGGATGATTCTGGCGACCGCGCTGTCGCTGGGCTTGGCGGCCGGCGCGCAAGCCGCGCCGAACTGGCCGAACGTGCCCTATAGCTACTATGCCCGCGACGAAAACCTGCAGACGCTGCTGCGCGAATTCGCCGGTGGTTTCAGCCTGTCGCTGCAAATGGGGCCCAACGTCACGGGCACCGTCAACGGCAAGTTCAATGCCAACACGCCCACCGAATTCCTGGACCGGTTGGGCGGTGTATACGGCTTCAATTGGTTCGTCTACGCGGGCACCCTGTTCGTCAGCCGCACCAATGACATGAAGACGCGCTCGGTCAGCGCCATGGGCAGTTCGATCAGCGCGCTGCGTCAGGCCTTGCAGCAGTTGGGCGTACTGGACCCCCGCTTTGGTTGGGGCGAATTGCCCGACCAGGGCATCGCGCTGGTGTCCGGCCCGCCGGGCTACGTGGACCTGGTGGAGCGCACCGTGGCTGCGCTGCCGATGGGAGCGGGCGGCCAGCAGGTGGCGGTGTTCCGGCTCAAGCATGCCTCGGTCAACGATCGCACCATCAGCTATCGCGACCAGAAGGTAGTGACGCCTGGCCTGTCGACCGTGCTGCGCAACCTGATCACGGGCGGCGGCGGTGGGGCCAACAACGAAACCCTGGCGGCCATCGCGGCGCCGCTGCGCGACAATCCGCCGGCCTTTCCGCAGGTCAATGGCGGCGGCGACAGCGGCGCGGCGGCGGGGCAGGGCGGCGGTCAGGCGGCCGCGCCGGCCACCCCCGGCAAATCGGGCTTGCGCCTGCGCGAACCCACCGTGCAGGCCGATGCGCGCCTGAATGCGATCATCGTGCAAGACATTCCGGACCGCATCCCCATCTACCGCAGCTTGATCGAACAGCTCGACCTGCCCAGCACGCTGGTCGAGATCGAGGCCATGATCGTGGACGTGAACTCCGATCTGGTCAGCGAGCTGGGCGTGACCTGGGGCGCGCGAGCCGGCAGTACGTCGTTCGGCTACGGCAACCTGGGGCTGGGGCCCAGTGGCGGCCTGCCGCTGGAAAGCGGCGCGGCCCTGTCGCCCGGCACCATCGGCATCAGCGTGGGCAACAGCCTGGCGGCGCGCTTGCGCGCGCTGCAGACCAAGGGCCAGGCCAACATCCTGTCGCAGCCGTCTATCCTGACGGCCGACAACCTGGGCGCCATGATCGACCTGTCGGACACGTTCTACATCCAGACCCGCGGAGAGCGCGTGGCGACGGTGACGCCGGTTACCGTGGGTACGTCTCTGCGCGTGACGCCGCGCCATATCGAAGCCAAGAGCGGCTCGCGGGTCGAGCTGACGGTGGACATCGAAGACGGCCGCATCCAGGAAGAACGCCAGATCGACAACCTGCCTACGGTCAGGAAAAGCAACATCAGCACCCTGGCCATCGTCGGCAACGACCAGACGCTGCTGATCGGCGGCTACAACAGCAGCCAGAATTCCGAGCAGGTCGACAAGGTGCCGATCCTGGGCGACATCCCGGGCCTGGGTATCCTGTTCTCCAACAAGTCCAAGACCGTGCAGCGGCGCGAGCGTCTGTTCCTGATCCGGCCGAAGGTGGTCGCGATCAACGGCGAAGCGGTCGGCACGCCGGGCGGCTCCAGCACCGGTCCGATGCTCAACGCCACCTGGGGCAGCGACGGCCGCATGACCGCGGGCCAGTACCTGGACCTCGCGCAGAGCCAGCGCACCCGCGTCCTGTTCGGGCCGAACGTCGAAATGCGGCGCACCACTGGGCCAGTGCGTCCGTCGGAATGGCTGCAAGGCATGCCGACGGGAGACCCCGTGGCGACGCCGGTACTGGAAGGCAAGTCCGATGCGCGGCAGGGGCCGGTGATCCAGATTGAGCCGGTGGCGGCGCCCGGGACGGGCAGGGCGCCGTGAGAGAACTGGGCCGTCGGCAAGTCCCGCGTGGCGGGCGGGCCGGCGGGGCCTGCTGCCGCAGCATCGGCTGCCGCAGCAACGGCTGCCGACACTCAGTCGTCGAGTTGCAGGCCCTTTTCGGCCAGTTTGACGCGCAAGGCGGACCGCGCGCGCGACAGGCGGCTGCGCACGGTGCCGATGGGCACCGTCAGCAGCGCGGCCGCTTCTTCGTACGAAATATCGTCCAGACCGACCATGAGCAGGATGTCGCGCATGTTCTCCGGCAGTTCTTCCAGCGATTCCTGCAGCAGCGCCATGGTCTGGTTCTGTTCCAGGATGCGGTCGGGCGAAAGGTCGGCAGACGCATGCTCGGCCAGCACGCTGTCGCTGACGAAGTCGTGGCGCCGTTCCGGCGCGCGCGACAGATAGTTGCGCACCAGGTTCAGCGCAATGCCGTACAGCCAGGAAGACAGTTGCGATTCGCCGCGAAAGTTGCGATACGAACGCGCGGCTTCGACGAATGCCTGCTGGGCCAGATCTTCGGCCTCGGTGGTATTGCCGATGTGCTTGATGATGAAGCGTTGCAGGCGGGTGGAGTGTTCCCGCACCAGATCCCGCAGTAGATATTCGTCGCCCGTGTCCCAACCCTGCCCGTCGCCTTCAACGCGAATGGGCGGCAGATCCGCTTCCGGGGAAGCGGTTGTGCAATCGCTGGGGTTGGTCATGGAAGGGGAAAAGAAACGTGTATTAAGCTACAAGTTACTACCGGCATGACGCGAATTATCGCAGCATACCGGTGTCACAATATTTCCAAAATCGAAATATTGCGGCAAAAGTAGCTTTTTTTTAGTCAGATATGTAAAAACAAGTAAACCGTTTCAGATGGATTTTTGTCCGCCAAAATCAGGGACACAAACTCCCTCGGCGTGGCTTAGGACTTGAGCAGTTCGCGTAACCAGCCCGCGGCGGTGCCCAGCGCAACCGGGCTTTGGCCGGACTGCGCGGCGGACTCGAAGCGGGCCTGCATGGCTTGGTCCAGCGCCCCGCGGCGGGCGGGGTCCAGGCTGGCGGGCGCCACGCCAGCATCGGCACACGCTTGTTGGAAAGCGGGCGCGCCATTGGCGGCCGACAGGGCCAGCCGGGTCAGGAAATCCACCCCCGACAGCGCATCGCTGGAGGTCTGCGCCATGTCCAGCGCCAGTGCGACGGTGCGTGCGGACAGCGGCTTGCCGGGATTGGGCTCCAGGCCCAGTTCGCGCGACACGGCGCTGGCGATGCCCTGGCCGTAGCTGCGGGCCAGCGCCTGGGCGAACATGTCGGTCGTGTCGACATTGGGCGCGACCCACGCCACGCTGCGGCCACCGGGCGTGGCGCCCATGCCCAGAACCTGCAGCTTTTCGCCCGCGATGTCGACGTATACGTCTTGACCGCTCTCGGCTGCCTTGGCGAAGGCATCAAGAGAGACGAATGGCGACGAAGGGGTAACCGATGAGATTGTCATGCAGCCAATAAATCCGGCGTGTCCGAAATCGGGCCCGAAATGAGGTCTAACGGCGGGGTCTAACAGCCCCTGTGGTTAAGTAACCCTGATGGCGCTTTAGTTCCATCGCCCAGACACGTCCATGAATTTTAAGCTATTGGACGGTTGGCGGCGGGCGCCCGAAACAGGGCGTTACCGCCGGCCGGCGGCGGCCAGCGCGTTATTGCGCTTCGTAGACCTCGTCGGCGGCCAGCAGAATATCCACGGGCGGGTCAAAGCCGATGACCCGCGCGGTCTGCAGGTTCAGCGCGATCTTGGCGGGATCGATCCACACCTGGCTCAGTTCGCGCGCCTTGGCGCCGTTGAAGATGCGGGCCATCGTCTCGGCATAGAACAATCCTACGTACGAGTAGTCCGCCTGGGCCAGGCTCAGCAGCAGTCCATGCTTGACCTCTTCAGACCCCAGCATCGAGAAACTGGGCACCCGCGCCTGACGCAGGATCTCGGCCACTGTGTCGACCGACGCCGGGGTCACGCCCCGGTGCACCGTTACGTAGGCCGCGTCGATCTGGGGCGCCAGCTTGGCATAGCATTCCAGCGCGTTGCGGGTGGCAACTTCGGGGGCAATGCCATTGGACGGCGCATTGCAGGTCAGCACCTTGAAGCCCTGTTCGCGCGCCACCTGTTCCACCGCGTCGA
The DNA here is from genome assembly GCA_040396375.1 of Achromobacter xylosoxidans. Classification (GTDB taxonomy): domain Bacteria; phylum Pseudomonadota; class Gammaproteobacteria; order Burkholderiales; family Burkholderiaceae_B; genus Achromobacter; species Achromobacter xylosoxidans_D. The sequence goes on along the minus strand of JBEBOQ010000020.1, from coordinate 12,852 downwards.
CCGCGCTGTAGGTGCGGCCTTCGGGGCTGTCTTCATAGACCAGGCCCAGCCGCTTGAACGGCACGATCTCGTGGAACAGGCGCACCTGCCGCTGATAGCGTTCGGGTTGCACGCGGGCATGCAGGTTGTCCAGTCCGCTGTCTTGCGCCGACTGGGTGATGCGCGCGCCGATGGCGTCGCTGGTCGATGCCACGATGGTGGGCACGGGCGCACCCATGCCGGCCATGTCTTGGCCGGCCCAGGTACCCATGGCGATCATCAGGTCGATGTCCTTCTTGCCTTCCAGCCGCTGCTTGATCGATTCGCGCACGGCCGGGCGCTGAGTGGCGTCGAAATTGCCGGGCTGCCACCAGGCGTCGCGCACGAATTCCAGCGTATCGCTGCGGGCGTTGTCGGCCAGGTATTCCCACATCTGCTTGCCGTTCAGGCCTTCAGGGATGGCGGGCACGCTGATCCAGCCCAACTTCTGCAGGCCGTCCACGGTGACCCGCAGCGTGCGCGGATACTCGCTGTAGTCGCCGCTTTCGAAATAGCCGATGCGCCATTTCTTGCCATCGGGGCGGGCGATGGGCTTGGTCGGAAACACCTGCGGGGGCGCGGCGGGCATGCGGGCCGCCGGCGTTGTGGCGGCCGCCGCGGGAGCATTCGCCGCCGCGGTCTGGGCCAGGCATGCGGCGGGTGCCAGCAGGGCCACGCTCAGCAATAGGGTGGGCAGCGGTTTCTTCATGGGCGGCGGATCACGATCAATGTGATGTCATCGAATTGTTCCGCGCCGTCGGCAAAGGCCTGCACGTCTTCCAGCAGACGCTTGGCCAGGCTGGCGGCCGGCACGGGGGGATTGGACAGCACGGCCAGCAGGCGGGGATCGCCATACTGCGCATTCTGCGGATTGACGGCTTCGGTGACGCCGTCGGTATAGCCCACCAGCATTTCGCCGGGGGCCAGCACCGTCGACAGGCAGCGGTATTGCAGGTCTTCCTGCACGCCGCAGGCCGGGCCGCTGCGGCCTTGCAGCAGCCGCACCACGCCATCGGCGCCCACCACCGCGGGCGGCAGGTGGCCGGCGTTGGCCCACAGCAGTTCGCCCGAGGTCATGTCCAGCACGCCGATCAGCAGCGTGACGAACATCATGTTCGGGTTGTTCTCGGACAGGCGGTTGTTGATCTTCTGCATCATCAGCGCCGGGTCGGTCTCGTCCTCGGCGGTGGCGCGGATCAGGGTCCGCGTGACCGCCATGAACAGCGCGGCCGGCACGCCCTTGTCCGACACGTCGCCGATGGCCAGGCACAGCCTGCCGTCGGGCAGCGTGAAGTAGTCGTACAGGTCGCCGCCCACTTCCTTGGCCGGCAGCATCACGGCGTTCAGGTCGATCTGCTCGCGGGTGATGGCGGACAACGGTACCGGCAACAGGCCCAGCTGGATCGCGCGGGCGATGTTCAGTTCGCTCTCGAAGCGTTCGCGCGCGGTGGTTTCGCGCATCAGGCGGGCGATGTTCTCGCGCAGCTTGCGGTCCATGAACAGGAACGACGCCGCCAGCCGGCCCACTTCGTCCTTGTGCTTGGCCGGCAGCGCCGCGATGTGCGCGGGCACGCTGGATTCGGCGGTCAGGTCCTGCTCGGGTAGCAGGCGGGCATAGTGGGTCAGCGTTTCCAGCGGCCGCACGATGCGCGCGGCCACTAGCCAGGCGCACACCAACGCCACCAGCATCATGACCACGAAGATCAGCGCCTGCCGGTTCAGCAGCTCGCGCGCGGGCGCGGTCAGGTCGCTCTCGGGCACCACGGCCACCACGGTCCAGCCCAGCGGCGCGAAGCGCGCGCTCTCGATTTGCCAGGGGCCGTCGCCACCATCAAAGCGCAGGCTTTGCAGCTTGCCGCCGCTGTCCTGCCGGGCCAGCAGGGCGCGTAGCGTTTCGCCGCCGCTGTCCGTGGCGTCCAGCAAGCCGGCGCGGGCCTGGGGCGGGGGCACGACCATGCGGCCGTCGTCGGTGGCGATGAAGATGAAGCCCGATTGCGCCAGGGTCAGTTTCGACAACGTGTCGCGTACGGAATTCTCCAGCTGCGTACGGCGCGTCTCGATTTGCTCGATCACGTCGTGCGCGCTGTCGGAAATGGCGAACACCCAGTTCCACGGGCGGAAATAGCCGAAATAGGCGTAGCGCGTTTCGCCGTCGCCGCGTTGCGCGGACGGCGGCCAGCGGTAGATGGCGAAGCCGTAGCCAGACGTGCGGCTTTCTTCCAGCAGCGCTTGCGCCAGCGGGCGGTTCTTGAAATCGGATAGCGCCGACAGGTCGCGGTCGATCATGTCGGCATTGCCGCTGGCCAGCACCTGGAAGTCGGCGTCGTAGACGAACGCGTAGCGGCGATCGTCCAGCTTCAGGCGGTTGATCCACGCGCGCGCCATGCCCTTGGCCGCACCGGGCGTCATGATGCCGCGTTCGGCCAGATCGGCGTAGGCGCCAAGGGCCGCCGCGACCACCGTGCCGCTTTGCATCAGTTGGCGCCGGCCGCTGCGCACGGTGGATATCTTGTCCGCCAGCAGCGCGCCCCAGCGGGCTTCGGCATCGCGCAGCACCAATTCCATGACGTTGCTGACGGCGTGGCGTTCGCTGTTCATCACCGTGCGCGTCACATTGCGCTGTGAGGTCAGCATCACGAATGCCGCTACCGCCAGGAGCAGCGCTACGACCAGTAGAAAAATCTTGCTACGGAGCGAGCGCAACGACATGGGGGCGATAGGGGGCGGGTGAGGTGAAGACGTGAAATAAGATGCAATTTGCATTAATTGTAAATACCATTAGTGTCCGTGTGTAAATACTTTGCGGTGGCGTGGCCCCATGCGTAGCGAACCAATACAAATAGTGCTCGATGGGTTGCGTCGCCGCCCGGTGCTTGAAGTCACGTTGGCCTGTCTGGCCGTGCTGCTGCTGGCCCAGGCGCTGATCGGTGCGCTGAGTCTGTCGGCCCTGAACCGGCTGGTGGTGGACACCACCGCCGATCGCGTCGAAGTGGTGGCGCGCCGCGTTGCCGGCAACATTGAAAATGGCTTGCGGCTGGGCAAGCCGCTTGAGCAATATTTCGGCCTTCCCGATACGCTGCGCGACGGTGTCGCGGGCTCGCGCGATCTGCAAGGCGCGGCGGTACTGCTGGCCGACGGCCAGACCCTGGCCGCGCAGGGCGAATTGCCCGAAGATGCGGTTCACCTGGCGCGCACGCTGGACACGCGCGGCGCACCTGGCGACGGCCTGACGCGGCGCGGCTCGGGCGCCCTGGTGGCGGTCGCCGACGACCGCGTGACGGTGGCCGTGCCGCTGACCGCCGCGGGCGGAAAAGCGGTGGGCGCCGTGGTGCTGTCCGCTGCCAAGGACGGTGAAGCCAGCCGCCGACTCATCGTGGACAACCTGCAGGTGCTGCTGATCGTCACGGTCCTGGTCGGGTTGGGGCTGGCCGCGGTCTTCAAATACGTGGTGCCGCTGACCTCGTTGGCAGCCGGCGGCCGGGCCCGTTTCGTGGTGCCGCTGCTGGCGCTGGTGCTGGCGCAAGGCGTGTATGCGGCCTACACCATCTCCACCTTCCGCAGCGGTTGGCTGGAGGTCACGCGCAATAACGTGGGGCTGTTGGCCGAAGGCCTGCAACGCGACTTGAACCGCGTGCTGGGCTACGGACTGGAAGTCGATCGCCTGCGCGGCGTGGACGCGCCGTTTTCGCGCTTGGCCGGCACGTTCCCGGCCGTGGCGCAGATCGAGCTGGCCGACCGCAACGGCCGCGTGCTGTACGGCGCCGATGCGCGCGGCCCGCTGGATGTGTCGCGCTTGCCCGAAGCCCGTCCGCAGCCCGACGACCTGACATTGGTGTTGCCGCTGGGCGCGGCGCTGGCCGACCCGAAGGCGCAAGGCGACCTGGTGCTGCGGCTGTCGGGCGACGTGATCGCCGCAGGCGTGCGCAGCCGGGCGTTGGATGCGGTGACGGTGGTGGCCGTGGCGCTGGTGGCCGCGATTGAAATGCTGCTGCTGCTGTCGCTGCTGATGAACCGCGCGTTCGCCGCGCGCGCCACGTTGCCGGACGGCTCGCGCATCGGTCCGGACGACGAGTCCGAAGTGGGCCGCATTGCCCGTCCCGTGATGTTCGGTTTCCTGTTCGCCTGGGCGCTGCCGCTGGGCTTTTTGCCGCTGTATGCACGCAGCCTGTCCGCCGGCGGCCTGGACTTGCCGGCCAACCTGCTCCTGGCGCTGCCGATCTCGGTGGAAATGGGCTGCGGCCTGTTGACCTCGCTGCTGGCAGGCCGGCTGACCGACCGCAAGGGCTGGCAGGTGCCGGTGCTGGCCGGGCTGGGCGTGTCCGCCGCCGGCATGCTGGCCTGCGCCGCCGCCGCCGACCTGCTGATGTTCAGCGCCGCGCGCGGCCTGGTGGGGCTGGGCTATGGCCTGACCTGGATGGGCCTGCAGGGCTTCATCGTGACCCGCAGCCCGCCGCAGTACCGCGGCCGCAACATGACGGGCGTCATCGCGGGCCTGTTCGCCGGCCACCTGTCCGGCGCCGCCGTGGGTGCGATGCTGATGGAGCAAGTGGGTTTTCGCGCCGTGTTCGCGGTGGGCGCGGTGATGCTGGCGATGCCATTGGCCGGCGTGCTGGTGCTGATGCGGCCATACATGGACCGCGGCCGCAAGCTCGCGGCGCAGACGGCCGGGCGCGCTCGCGCGCACTTCTCGGACACCTTGAAATTGCTGTTCTCGCGCGATTTCGGCTTGCTGCTGCTGGGCAGCGTGATTCCGTTTTCCATCGCGCAGGTCGGCCTGCTGTCCTTCGCGTTGCCGCTCTACCTGGAAGCGGAAGGCGTGGCTGCGTCCAGCATCGGCCGCGTGCTGATGATCTACGGCCTGTGCGTGATTTATGTCGGCCCGCTGATGGGGCGCGTGGTGGACCGCAGCCACATCAAGAAAAGCTGGATCGTGCTGGGCGGCCTGGTGGGCAGCATCGGCATGCTGGGCCTGTACTTCAATAGCGGCTTGTTGGCCGCGGCCGCCGCCGTGCTGTTGCTGGCACTGGCCAGCTGCTTTGCCGGCGCCTCGCAATCGCCCTACATGCTGGCGCTGCCGGATGTGCAGCGCTATGGCGCGGCCGGGGCCACCAGCGTCATGCGCGCCGCCGACAAGCTGGGCCAGATGGCCGGCCCCCTGGTCGTCGGCGCGATGTTCGGCGCCGCCGGCATGGGCGCGGGCTTGGCGGCGACCGGCGTGATCTATCTGTGCGCCACCTTGCTGTTCCTGTTGTTCGCACCGGCAAGGCCGCGCGAAGAGGCGGCGTAGGGCTGTCGGCGCGCCGGCCCAAGCCAGCGCCGGAGAAGGAATCGGGGAACTGGCCGCGGCGCTACGGGCCGCGGCGGACTTGAACGTGGCGCCGCCGTGCGTGGGCGCCGTCATTCAGCGCGCGGCGCCTGCGCCGGCCTGCGCCACCGGTACGCGAGCCGACAGGCCCGTCAGCAATTGCGCGGCAATGGTCCCAGCGGCCGAGGCCACGTCTTCCACCGACAATCCGTCCGCGCCCCACAGCGTCACGGGAGCGCCGATGGCCGCCTGCGGCACGGGGCCCAGGTCCACCGCCATCATGTCCATCGACACGCGGCCCAAGAGGCGCGTGCGCACGCCGGCCACCACCACCGGCGTGCCGGTGGGCGCATGGCGTGGATAGCCGTCGGCATAGCCGCAAGTCACGATGCCCACGTCCGTGGGTTCGGTGGCCTGGAAGGCGCCGCTGTAGCCCACTCCGGCGCCCGCCTTGACGCGTTGGATGCCCACCACCTGCGAGTGCAGCGACATGGCCGGCAGCAGGTCCAGGTCGACCGCGCGGCGGTCGGCGAAAGGACTGGCGCCATACAGCGCCAGGCCCGGCCGCACCCATTGGGTGTCGGCGGCCAGCACGCCATGGCGCAGCACGGCCGCGGAATTGCTGGTGGACACCGGGCCCGGCAGGCCGTGGATCACTTCGCGGAACAGCGCGTCGGCATGGGCCACGCCATCGACCTCGTCGGCGCGGGCGTAGTGGTTCAGATGGCCGACTTCGCCCACCAGGCCGCGCGCGGCGAGCGTGGTGGCCAGCTCGAAAGCCGAACGGTAATCGTCGGCGCTGAAACCGGTGTGGTGGATGTCGCCCGCAAAGCGCAGCCACACGGCGGGCCGATGCGCGGCCGGCGATTGCGCCAACCATTGCAGTTGCGCCGCATGGGTGATGACCAGGTGCAGCTGCGGCGTGTCCAGCAGCAGCGTGTCGGCCGCCGAATACAGTCCGCCGTACACCAGCACGGGGCCGCGCCAGCCCAGCCGGCGGCATGCGCGGGCCTCGTCCAGATGCAGCACGGCCAGCCCGTCGGCGTCGCGCAGCGCGGGCAGCACGCGCGCCAAGCCGTGGCCATAGGCGTCCGCCTTCACGGTGGCCCACAGGCGCGGCGCGCCGGTAGCGGGCAGGGCTGCACGCAAGCGGGCCAGGTTGTGGGCCACGGCGTCCGCATCGACGCGGGCGTACAGCGGGCGGGCAAGTAATCCTTCTGGACGATAGGGAGCGTTCACGGGCGGCATCTGAGCGGGGGCCGCGCGCAACCTTGCGCGCAGTCTATGCATGAGTGACAGATCGACCGATTTTGTTCGGTACTTTCTGTCTATGCATTGCGAGTTGTCGATAGCGCGTCTAGATCAGCCGCGCCGATGAGGTCACGCGGCGCGCATGACGAGCGTCAGGCGGTTTTCGTCGCCGTGGCGCGCGTAGCGCAGATCGTGCAGGTAGTGCTGCATCAGCCGCACGCCGTGGCCGCCGATTTCGGCGTCATCGAGCGTCGCGGCCAGTGGGGGAGGCGGGGTTTGGGTTGGATCGTACGGCCGGCCATTGTCGATTATCTCCAGCGATATCCATTCGCCGTCCTGGCGGCAGGCGAGGCTGACGCGGGCGGGGTCGGGTGCAAGAAGGGGATCGTCGAAGGCGTATGAAACGATGTTCGTCAGCGCTTCGTCCAGGCTCAAGGACAGACCGAAACTCAGCTTGGGCGACCAGGCGTCGCGCTCGGCGATGGCCTCGATCCATTGCATGGCGGAGGCGACGGCGCGGGCGTCGGGAGCGAGGTCAAGCGTATCGGGCTGAGAGGGCATGGTCGCCTTGGGTTCAGTGGTACACGTGCAGGTGCAAGTATGCCCGATTGCAGGCGCGTGGCGTAACGGGGAGGCTATGGCGGACGCGTGTTGAAGTTTGCGCTTGGTTGCGCCGGCGGCTCGCGTATCATCTCGGCATCGCGCCGCCACCCGCATGGGCCGGGATCCGGGGCGCCGGTCATTTATCGGGAACCACTATGAATCTCGCAATCGAGAAAGTCGGAGAAGTGCTGGTTGTCTCGCCCGAAGGCCAGATCAACAGCGGCAACGCTGCAGGCATCGAAGCCGACCTGCTGTCGCAGGTGGAAAAGGGCGAACGCCGCTTCGTGCTCGACATGTCCAACCTGAACTACATCTCCAGCGCCGGCCTGCGTGTCGTGCTGGTGCTGGCCAAGCGTTTGAAGCAGGGCTCGGGCGCGCTGGCGCTGTGCGCCATGCAGCCGCATGTGCGCGAAGTGTTCGACATCAGCGGCTTCCTGGCCATCCTGACCGTGGTCGACACGCGCCAGGAAGCGGTGGCCAAGGTCGCCTGAACGGCCAGGTTCTACGCCGCCGGTTCAGCCTTTGCGATTTTCGTAGGACGTATCCAGCACGTCGTCTTCGGGCGTGATGATGCCGGGGTCGCCGGGCTCTTCGATGGCGCGGCCGCGGCGCGGCATGCCGGCCACCGTTTCGGTCTGCGCGGGCATCGGCAGAATGCCGGTGCCCTTGCGGGGGTCGACCGGGTTCGGGTGGTCGATGGTGCCGTCCGGCGCGGGCTTGGCGGCGGGCGAATCGTTGGCGGTTTTCAGCATGATGGCGGCTCCGGTTGCGGGCGTCCCAGGATGGCGGCGCGCCGGGATTCATGTTCCATCTTAGGACCGCGCGGCGCCCGCAAGGCGCTTTGCGCTGTCACGTTTGCAAGGGGCTGTTGCAGGGCCCGAACCTTATAATGCCGAGCGCCTTGCGTCGTTGCCCCGGCTTCGCGATCACTGCACCCGGCTCCTCCCCTTTTGCCTACGCCTACCTTGACCGAATCCGTCGAACGCTCCGTGCATGCCGAACTCGTCGCCGTCCTGGTCGCCGTCACCAACGGCGAGCCGCGGGTGCTGACGACGGACGACGCGCGGGCCTTGCCGGCGGGCCCGTTCGAGCTGTCGCACCGCTCGTTGCAGGCGGGGCTGCGCGCCTGGGTTGAAACGCAGACGCACCATCCGCTGGGTTACGTCGAGCAGCTCTACACCTTTGCCGACGGCGACCGTTCCGACGAATCCGGCAGCCGCGTCATGTCGGTCAGCTACCTGGGCCTGACGCGCGAGGCCGGCGAAACCGGCGTGGCGCAGGTCGGCTGGCAAGACTGGTACCGCTATTTCCCCTGGGAAGACCGCCGCGCGGGCACGCCCGCGCTGGTGGACGAGCAGATCGTGCCGCGCTTGCAGGCCTGGTGCGACGACACCACGGATGCCGCAGCCCGCAGCCGCCGGCGCCAGCGCGCCGCCATCACCTTCGGGCTGGACGGCGCCGCCTGGAACGAAGACATGGTGCTGCAGCGCTACGAGCTGCTGTTCGAGGCCGGCCTGGTGCCTGAAGCCGCCCGTCGCCAGCCGGAAGCGGCGCTCGCTGCGCTGCCGGGCGAACCCATGCGGCACGACCATCGCCGCATCCTGGCCACCGGCATCGCGCGGCTGCGCGCCAAGATCAAGTACCGACCCGTTGTGTTCGAGCTGATGCCGGCGCAGTTCACGCTGCTGCAATTGCAGTTGGCGGTTGAAGCCCTGGCCGGGCGTGGCCTGCACAAGCAGAATTTCCGCCGCTTGATCGAACAGCAGGCGCTGGTGGAAGAAACCGGCGACATGGCCACCGGCACGACGGGGCGGCCCGCCAAGTTGTTCCGGTTCCGCCGCGACGTGCTGCTGGAACGCGCTATCGCGGGTAGCAAGCTGCCGCTGTCGCGCGGTCTCTAAGACCCATCGGGCCGGGCAGGCCTGTGGCGTTGTGCGCTGCAGCTTGACAAGCAATATGCTCATCTCTAGCATAAGTAGTGCGCATTCCTTGCGCGCCTTTTTTTAACTACTAAATACTCAAAATGAGCATAAAAGGTGAAGTCCCCGCTGTCGCCCGATTGGCCATTCCTTCCCTGCCGGATGTGATGCTGGAGCCGCTGGTGCGGGCAGCCTTGCTCGAGGACCTGGGGCGCGCCGGCGACCTGACCACCGACGCCATCGTGCCCGCCGACGCCGTGGCGGAGACGCGGCTGGTCTCGCGGCAGGAAGGCGTGCTGGCCGGGCTGGACCTGGCCCGCCTGGCATTTCGCGCCATGGACCCCGCCATCGAATTCATCGTGACGCAGCGCGATGGCGCCGCGCTCGAACCCGGCATGGAAATCGCGCGCATTCGCGGCAACGCCCGCGCCATGCTCACCGCCGAGCGGGTGGCATTGAACTTCCTGTGCCACCTGAGCGGCGTGGCCACCGCCACGGCCTCCATCGCCCGCGCCATCGCTGGCCATGGCGCCCGGGTCACCTGCACACGCAAGACCCTGCCGGGCCTGCGCGCCGTGCAGAAGTACGCGGTGCGCGTGGGCGGCGGCAGCAACCACCGCTACGGCTTGGACGACGCGGTGCTGATCAAGGACAACCACATCGCCCTGGCCGGTGGCGTCGAAGCCGCGGTGCAGCGCGCCCGCGCCGGCGTGGGCCACATGGTCAAGATCGAGCTGGAAGTGGACACGCTGGCTCAGCTGGAAACGGCCCTGGCGCTGGGCGTGGACGTGGTGTTGCTGGACAACATGAGTCTGGACGAACTGCGCCAGGCCGTCGCCATGGCGCGCGGCCGCGCCATCACCGAGGCCTCCGGCCGCATTACCCCTGACACCGCCGCGGCGGTTGCCGCCACCGGTGTCGACCAGATCGCCGTGGGGTGGTTGACCCACAGCGCCAAGGTGCTGGACATCGGCCTGGACGCCTGAGCCCGGCCCCGCCACGACAGGCAAACACCATGAAACGCGCGCTTTTATCTTCCTCGCTGCTGCTGACCCTGGCGCTGGGCGCCTGCGGTAATCCGCCTTCCGGCGACACGCCGTCCGACGCGGCCTACCCGACCCATCCGATCACCATCGTGGTGACGTTTCCGCCGGGGGGTGGTACCGACCTGCTGGCCCGCCGGTTGGGCGCCAGCCTGCAGGAGCAGTTCGGCCAGCCCGTGGTGGTCGAGAACCGCCCCGGCGCCAGCGGCAATATCGGCGCGCGCATCGTGGCGGAGTCGCCGCCCGACGGCTACACGCTGCTGATGGTCAACAGTTCGTTCGCCATCAACCCGGGCGTTTATCGCAATCTGGGCTTCGCACCCAAGCGCGATTTCACGGCGGTGATCAACGTCGCGTTCGTGCCCTCGGTGTTCGTGGTGCCCGCGGCCTCGCCGCTGCATAACCTGGACGACGCGCTCGCTGCCGCGCGGCCGGACAAGCCGCTGCCGTTCGCCTCGTGCGGCAACGGTACACCGCAGCACCTGGCCGGCGAAATGCTGGCCCGCGCTACCGGCGCCTCGTTGCAGCAGGTGCCATACAAAGGTTGCGGCCCGGCCCTGACCGATGTGACCGCCGGCCAGGTCGGCATGGGGGTGGTGACGGCTTCGAGCGCCGCGCCGCTGATCGCGGCAGGCAAGCTGCGGGCGCTGGCCGTGACGTCGCCGCAGCGCTCGCCGCTCTTGCCCGCTGTGCCTACGGTGGCCGAGCAGGGCGTGCCGAACTACGCGCTGGATCAGTGGCACGGCCTGTTGGCGCCGGCCGCGACGCCGCCGGCGGTGGTGGCAAAGCTGAACGCGGCGGTGGCGCGGATCGTGCAGCGGCCGGACGTGCAGGCCTCGCTGCGCGAACAGGGCTTCACGCCGACGATCAGCTCGCCGGGCGCCTTCCAGGACATGATCAATGCGGACATCGACCGCTACACCGCGCTGACCGAGGCCATCGGCTTGCGGGCGGACTGACGGCGCAAGTGTCCGGCCATGAAATGTAAACGGCCGCCCTTTTTGGGCGGCCGTTCACATGGACAAGCCCACGCGCAGGCGGGCGTCAGGCCACCGCTGCGCGGGCGTGTTGTTCCAGCTGTTCCTTCAAGCCCGGCTGCAATTGCAGCCGGCGCGCCAGTTCGTCCAGGTAGGCGCGTTCCATATAGCTTTCTTCGTCCACCACCAGCAGGCTGGCCAGGTACATCTCGGCCGCCATTTCCGGCGTCTTGGCCGATTGCGCGATCAGGGCTGGATCCAGCGGGCGCGCCAGCTCGGCTTCCAGCCAGCGGCGGTCCTGCGCGTCGGCGGACAGTTTGCCCAATTCGGTTTCCAGCAGGGCGCGCTCGTCGGGGCCGATGTGGCCGTCGGCCTTGGCCGCGCCGATCATCGCGGTCAGTACCGCGGTGCTGTGCTGTTCGGCTTCGGGCGCGGGCAGGCGGTCCAGCGTTTGCGGCGGGGCGGATGGCGCGCCGGCCTGGTTGCGCTGCCAGTCGCCGTAGGCCCTATAGGCCAGGGCGCCCAGCGCGGCCATGCCGCCATACATGGCGACCTTGCCGCCGATGTTGCGGGCTTTCTTGCTGCCCAGCAGCAAGCCCAGTGCACCGGCTCCCAAGGCGCCGCCGCCCAGCCCGGTCAGGAAGGATCCCTTGCCGCCGGTGGCGCTTTGCACCTTGGACCCGGCGTCGGACAGCAAGCCCTGGCCGGACTGCAGTAATTGGTCTAGAAGTTGTCTGGCGCTCATGTGGCCCCCTGGTAAATGCAATCGATCTTGCGGACAGGAATATCCGACCAGCGTCGCGCCAAGAAGTTCAGCTTACAGTCAGAAATGGATGTAGCCGTGCGGCGCGAGGACCCGTGGCGGATGCTACAAGGTGGGCAGGGGCGGCCGCGCGCGCCGCCCGCAACGCGAGGAACGCCGCTTATGACCATCCACGTGCGCCAGAACGCGCCCAACACCCTGCAATTCACCGCCACGGCCGAAGGTCACGACCTGCCGCTGGACATGCCGCAACCCCAGGGCGCGGGCCCGGATCCGCATGATTATTTCGACACCGCGCTGGGCGGCTGCAAGGCGATGACGCTGATGGTCTACGCGCAGCGCAAGGGCCTGCCGCTGGAATCGGTGGGGGTGGACGTGGTGCGCGACGCCGGCGAAGAGCGCAAGGGCATCTACCGCCTGACGGCCAAGCTGACGCTGCATGGCGAACTGTCGGACGCCCAGATCGACGAATTGCTGGCCGTGGCCGAGAAATGCCCGATCCACAAGCTGATGACGGCGGTGGACGTGCAGGTGTCCACGCTGATCGTGCGGCCGGCCTGAACAAAAAAAACGGGCCGTGAGGCCCGTTTTTTCTGCCCAGCTCCGGCAACGCACCGGATCTGCTGGCTGCATGACCGGCGGGGCCATGGCCCCGCCCGGTTTTATTCCATGCCCGGAACGACGGTCGAGAAGCCGGCGTCCACGTGGGTGATCTCGCCGGTGACGCCGGCGGCCAGGTCCGACAGCATGAATGCGGCCACGTTGCCCACGTCGTCGATGGTGACATTGCGGCGCAGCGGTGCCTGGGCTTCGACGAACTTCAGGATGGCCGAGAAGTCCTTGATGCCGCTGGCGGCCAGGGTCTTGATAGGGCCGGCCGAAATGCCGTTGGCACGGATGCCGCGCGGGCCCAGCGCGGTGGCCAGGTAGCGCACGCTGGCTTCCAGCGAGGCCTTGGCCAGGCCCATCGTGT